>CAYLPZ010000013.1:0-58418 GCA_964385755.1 uncultured Coprobacillus sp. | reverse complement strand
AAAAAAAGACCCAAAATAAAAGGGTCTTTTACAATTAGCCGAGGCAAACTCGGGTATCTAGAATAGAAGTTGGATATAGAGATAATCCAAGAACTATCAAAATATATTACAAGTTCATCGATGATTCTATATCAAATTAATATGGATTTAAGGCGTTTTATGGTATAATAGAATTGCCAAAAGGAGGAAATAATAATGTTTGAAGTGATCAGTGTGAATTTTTATGAAAATATTAAGAAATTAATGAACGATTCTAGAAAACATGTTGAAACTTATGTGAATACAACAATGTTATTTACCTATTGGAATATTGGAAAAATGATAGTTGATGAACAAGGTGGTAGTTCTAAAGCTAAATATGGTGATAAACTTATTGCTGAATTATCAAAGCAAATGACCTTTGATTTTGGAAAAGGTTTTGATGAAAGAAATCTTAGATATATGCGTCAATTTTATTTGTCTTTTCCAAATTGGAACACAGTGTGTTCCGAATTAAGTTGGTCTCATTATCGTACGCTTATTAAAATTGAAGAACAACATATAAGAGACTTTTATATTGAAGAAGCAATTAAAGGTGGCTGGAGTGTAAGGCAACTAGAAAGACAAATTTCTACATGTGCCTATAGTAGAGTTATTGCTAATAGTAGCGAAGTAGAAAAGCTTAATAATGTTGATGAGACCACAGCATTAGTAAAATATGAACCTAATACAGTTATTAAAGATCCATATATGTTAGAATTTTTAGGACTTGATAATAATGTTAATTATTTAGAAAAAGAATTAGAAGATGCTCTAATTAATCATTTGCAAAAATTTTTATTAGAACTTGGTAGAGGTTTTTGTTTTGTTGCGAGACAAAAGAGAATTACTTTTGATAATGAACATTATTTTATTGATTTAGTATTTTATAATGCAATTTTAAAGTGTTATGTTGTTATTGATTTAAAAACTGATAAATTATCTCATGAAGCGTTAGGGCAGATTGATTTATATAGAAATTATTATGACCAAGAAGTAAAGATGCCCGATGACAATCCAACTATTGGATTATTACTAGTTACTGAACAAGATACATTAGTGGCAAAGTACTCAAGCATTTATAAAGACCAAAATATTTTTGTATCTAAATATATGACTTATATGCCAACAGAAGAAGAGCTAAAGAGAGTTATTAACGAAGAAAAAAGATTAATTGAAGAATATAAAATTTCTAACAAATAATTGTGCAGCCGTCGTCTGCCCAATTCATAAAAGCGTTAGATTATGTTCGAACACATTCTTTATAGTTGTTCGAAAATGAAGAAATTAGGGAAATATTTTCGTAATTAAGGTTGTGTTTCCTCAAAACACTTAAATTTTCACAAATTGATTTTTTAAAGGAAAGTTGCAATAGGATAGTCCAGTCGAGAGTGGATTATACTATTGTAAGTCTAGATATTATTCACCTAAGCTTTGTATCTTTATAAGTCCAGATAGTCTTGGGTATTTAGATTATGAAAGTATTAATGGATTGAACCTATACTGCTACTGCTTGAATAATCCGATCATGTATGCGATCCTAGTGGGCGTATGCCTGAATGGGCAGCATGGTTGATCAGTGGAGCTGCTATTGTAGGTGGTATTCTTGGTGGTTTATTAATTGGTGCTGGCGCTGGATCTTTAATTAATGGTTATGTTACTGAAGCTAATGGAGGCGATTTTACTGCCGGTTATATTGGTGGTGCTATTTCTGGTGTGTTATGTGGAGTAGGCGCCGAATTAGGAGGAATGGCCTTTGCGGCGGCATCTGAAGTAGCTAATCTCGCATGTATAGGTTATGTGGTTCTAGGGTTTACCGCTTCTTTTGCAGGAGGTTTTGCTGGAAATTTAGCAGGAACAGTTTATACTAACTGGCATCACTCTGGTTTTAAAAGTGTAGATATTGGCTGGGGAGAAACATTAGTAACATCTGCAATTATGGGGTCATTAAATATTTTGGCTGGTATGGGGTCTGCTATCTCTTCAATTGCTGGCTCTGCGGGTAGAGTGGCAACGGATGTAAATTCTAAATTTGCCTTAAGATTTTTAGCTGGCTTAATTGCTGGTGCTACAGAAGCTGTTTATGATTTAACATCGTATTTAATTGGTAAATTAATTTCAGCTTTTTAGTCATTAGGAGGAAAGATTATGTACAAACATAAATTTTATAAAAATCTATTCCAAACGATATCATATTTTGCTGTGATAATGTTTTTCGAGATATTGTTACTTATAGGCTTTTTTGAAAGTTTAAGTTATGGACAAAATTTTGGTTGGATACTATTGATAATATCTATATCTTTAATCATATTATTCTTTCTAATAGGATTTTATTGGATTTTCCAAATTGTATATATTGATGAAAGTGGCATTAAAATATTATTCAAAAGTAGAATTGTTAAACAACTTAAATGGGAAGAAATAGATACAATAGAAGAAGCAAATATAATGAGAAATCCAGCACTTAAAATTAAGGCTTTTGATGGAACAGAAATTCATTTAGATAAAAGAAAACAAATTGTTATAGCAATTGAAATATATTCACAAAATAAAATAATAAAATAATTGTATCTAACACAAACTTGTAAGAGTGTGGCTGTCTTAATGATAGTTGCCTCTTTTTCTACAATTAACAGATGGAAAACTGGTAAAGTACGCTTTTACAAAGATATAATCTTTACATCTCACAAATGATGATTTATTAAAATCTAAATTTGATTGTTTAAAAAATACATCTAACATGCTATAATATTATTAATCCTTTCTGTATAATTTTTGTGACAAATAAATTATAACATAAAGGATTTTTTTATTTATAATATCAATTTTAGTATATTTTAAAAGTAATAAAAAATATTTTATATAAAACATTTATGTTATTTAATAATTGTGATATTATTAGTATAATAACAATAGAATAGAAAAGAGAAAATGCATATGAAAAAAATATTAGTAATTGGACTTTCTGGTGAGTCTGTATTTTTAAATGTTGAAAGATTAGCAAATGATGGACAAACATTAAATACAACTCCAAGAAAAGTTGAACCAGGAGGAAAAGGATACAACCAAGCTATTGCTATTGGTGCTTTAGGAGGTGATGTTTCTTTTATTACTACTTTTGGCTTAACATATAATGAAGAATGTAAAGAAGTTCTTAAGAAAAATAATGTTAAACTTTTAGAGATTAAGAAAGAAGCATACGGATCTTATGCTGTAATAATAGTAGATAAAGATGGTAATAATAAAGTAATAGTTGATAGTGGTGCAAGCACTCTTGTTACTTTTTTAGATATTTTAAGTTTTAGAGATGAAATAGATAAAGCAGATATTATTTTATTGCAGCTTGAATACTCAAGTGATGTTATAGAAGAAGTAATAAAATACGCATCAAGTAAAAATAAATTAATTATATTAAATCCTGCACCTAAATGTAATTTATCAAAAGAAGTGTTAGAACAAGTAACATATTTAACGCCTAATGAATTTGAAAAGACACTACTACCAAAGTTAGATAATTGTAAAATCATCACTACTTTGGGAGATAAAGGGGCAAGTTTAGAGTATCAAAATAATAGAAAAATATTTGAAGCTGTAAAAGTAAATGCTATAGATACTACTGGCGCTGGTGATGTATTTAATGGTTCTTTTGCCTTTTGTAAAAGTTTAGATATGTCTGATGAAGATGCAATTAATTTTGCTATTTGCGCAAGTGCATATAAAGTATGTCATGATGGTGTGGTAAATTCTCTTCCAACTTATGATGATGTAGTTAAAATATTATCTGAAAATAAAAAGTAACGAAAGGAATAAAATTATTAATGAAAGCTATTGTTTTCGCAATCAAATATGATAAACAAGATGAAGAATCTTTTCAAAATGAAATAGACGAACTAAAAAACTTAGCATACGCGTGTAACATCGATGTAGTAAGTGATATTTTTCAAAGTCTATCCTTTCCTTATACTAATACATATTTTGGAACAGGAAAACTAGATGAACTAAAAATAATGGTTGATGCAATAGATGCTGATGTGGTAATTTGTAATGATGAGTTAAGTAGTTTGCAAATTTCTAATTTAAGTGAAAAACTAAAGTGTGAAGTATATGATAGAACATATCTCATCTTAGAAATATTTAGAAGTCGAGCTCGAACAAAAGAAGCACAACTTCAAGTTGAAATTGCTAGACTTTCATATCTTTTTCCAAGGATTCAAGGAATGAACTCAGGTCTTTCACGACAAAGAGGAGCAGGTGGGGGTTTTGCACATGGTAAAGGTGCTGGTGAATCAAAGGCAGAACTTGAAAAAAGAATAAATACTCAAACTATTCTTGCTTTGAAAAGAGAACTTAAAGAACTTACTAAAACGAGAAAACTACAAAGAGAAAAACGCAAAAAAAGTAGTATTCCAGTAGTATCTTTAGTTGGTTACACAAACGCAGGAAAAAGTACAATCATGAATAGACTTTTAGAAGAGTCAAGTGCGAAAGATGCCAAAAAAGTTTTTGAAAAAGATATGCTCTTTGCAACATTAGAAACACAATCTAGGAAAATAGAGATTAATAATGTTCCATTCATTCTGACTGACACTGTAGGTTTTATCGATAAACTTCCACATAATCTAGTTGAGGCTTTCAAATCTACATTAGAAGAAATTAAAGAATCAGATCTAATTATCCATGTTATTGATATATCAAATAGAGATTATCAAAAGCAATATCTTGCAACTAATGAAGTCTTAGAATCATTAGAAGTAAAAGATATTCCTACTATTTATTGTTTTAATAAGATTGATAAGGTAAGTGATGAAATATTAGATGTTCCTTTTTCAATTCCAAATTCTGTTTATTTAAGTGCAAAAAATAAAGAAAATATTGATTTACTTGTAAATTTAATATTTGATGCAATTTATAAAGATTATATAAACATTAAAGTTTTTATTCCTTTTGGCTTTGAAAAAATAAAGAAATATATTTACAATAATGGAATATTTATAAACGAAACTACGACAGAAGAAGGATATAACTTTAAACTAAAAATAAGAAAAGGTTTTGAAAAGGAATTAGAAAATTATATTGTTAATTAATTTAAATAAAAAAGTGGTCAAACTCAAACGAGTCTTGGCCACTTTTATTTGTGATTTTCATTGTACAGTTTTAAAGCTTCTTTGAATATTAACCTTGTGTTTTCATGACTAATTGTATTATTTATTTCATTCATATCAATCCATAATCCTTTGATAAATATAGATTCAATAGAAAATGATTGAAAGTCATTTATTTCAAATACATGAACATAAATATTTTTAGTGATTGAATTAACACCAAAAGTTTTAAAATAATCATCATTAGTAATTCTTAGGTGCCCTGCAGTGAAAGTGTATGAATAGGTCCCACATTCACCATAATATTTTGCGTTAGATATTTTTACACCACTTTCTTCTAGACATTCACGAATTGATGCATCTTTGCTTGTTTCTCCAAGTTCAATATGTCCTTTTGGGAAAACAAATTCGTTATGTCTAGTTTCAAGCACTAATACTTTTTCCTTACAAAATACAATACTCATACCACTATGCTCTGTTCGCTTAGTTGTTAAGTAATTTCTATTCATACAGAAATCAAGTAATGAAATATTATTTTGGTAGCATGTTTGTGGGAAATCATATTTATTTAGGTAAAAGTAAGATTTATCTACCTGACCATATTGTTCAGTGATATATGATTGAAACCATTCATAAATATTTTTAACAAGTAAGTCCTTATCATAATAACCACGAGGATTAATATCATTAATCCATGAATTGTCAATACATTCATACCAGAGCTTATTTAATCCTTGTTCGATAATAAACGCATGGCATTCAAGTATTCCATCATGTTTGTACGCTATAAAGTAAGACTCACAAGGTATAGATTTCCCTTTTAAATACTTACGATATAGCTCAACAATGTCAAAACATAGTCCTACATTACTTTCAAGTAGTTGCTCTGGTGTTTGGAGTTTATATGAGCTATCTGGATTAGCGAATATATCAAAGTGTTTGTTATTTGATTTATCAATAAATCCAAAATTAATGTTTTTGACATACGACGAAAACTCCTTAAAATTCATTTCGTATACATTCATTTGTGTTATGAAGACATAAAAATAAATATGTCTAAACCTTTCCTATTAATTATATAGTATCACAAGAAATAGTGTTTAGTCAAATAAAATATATCAATATAAAAAACAAAGCTTTAATAATAATTAACTACAATTATATTTTATTTTTTAAATAGATAGATATATCCTAAGCAAGGTGAGTATGAGAAAAAGTAAAACAAATAACTTTAATAGTAAAATAACTCATTACATTTTTATAGTTTAAAGCTTAAGTATTACTTATTTATATTTAGTGTAAATACCACTAATGTTTATTATGTAATTACATTTATATATTATTTAAAAATAAAACTTTAAATAATTACTTTATCATAATAAAAGTATTTTTATAGAAGGAAAATAGTTATTGAAAAAGAATAATAATGTATTATTTACATTATTAAAAAGTATTGAATAATTATAGCTAGTCTTTTAGGATAAAACGGATAAAACAAAATAATAATCATATAATGAAATGAATTTAGTTAGGGAGGTTTATGATGATAGATTACGAAAGCATATTTGTAGAGGAATATTATTTAAAGATAGTAGAATATGAAGATTTATTTAATACAATGTTTGGCCATAAAAACACTTCACTTATTTATTTACTTTCAATGCTTGATATACCAGATTCACTTTTAAAATGTGTTTGTAAACTTAAGAAAGATGAACTATATAATAAAATAAAAGAAAAATATTGTACATATAAAGAAGAAGAAAATATAGAAAAATTAATTTCTTATGCTTTAAAAATAGCAAAAGAAGATAGAACTGATTTAATCACTGATGAACATATGCTTTACGCCATAATAAATCATAAAAATTATAATGCTTACGATATTTTAGAAAGCATAGGGATAAACACAACTGATTTGTTATCAACATTAAAAGAGTATTTTAATGATGAAGATGATTACCTTGTTAATATAACTTCAAAAGTTAGAGAAAATGAAGTGGATAAATTTATTGGGATGAAGGATATTATTACTAAAATAATTCTTATTCTTTATAAACGTAAAAAAAGTAATTTAATTTTAATAGGACCAGCTGGAGTAGGAAAAAGTTCAATTGTATATGAGGTAGCAAGAGAATTAATAAATCAAAATAGAAACGAAGAAATTGTAAGATTAGATTTAGGACTTTTAATAGCTGGAACGAGATATCGTGGTGATTTAGAAGAAAGAATTGAAAAAGTGATTAATCAAGTAAAAAAGAAAAAATGGATCTTGTTCATAGATGAAATCCATATGCTTTTAGGTGATCAAAGTAAAGAAGATACATTTAACATTGCTAATTTACTTAAGCCAATTTTATCTAGTGGAGAAATTAAGTGCATCGGCGCAACTACCCAAGAAGAATATACAAAATTCATAGAGAATGATCGTGCTTTTCAAAGAAGATTTGAAAATGTTTATATAACAGAGCCAACTGAAGAAGAAACCTATGATATTTTAAGACAAATTAAAGATACTTTTGAAACATATTACAATATAAAATACTCGAAAAATATTTTGAAAGATATAGTTCATTATAGTAAATTATTAAAAGATCGTCATAACCCAGATAAATCAATTGATATTTTAGATGAAACAGGAAGTTTAGTAGCTTTTCATAAAAGAAAAATTGTTACTAAAAAAGATATTCAAAAAGTAGTTCTAGGTAGAGTGAAAAGTTTAAAAAATGAAATTAATGAACTATCATTTTATAAAGAAAAATATTTAAATGGTGATTGTGATAAAAGAATAGCAAGTGTATGTTTAGTAGATAAAAATTGTAATAAATATGAAAAAATAAAGAAAATAGCAAATATGTTTGAAATTGATAAAAGAGATATAATTTATTTTGACACTTCAGAAGAAGATGAAAAATATTATATAAATATGCTTAAAAGTATTAAACATGCGAAAGCATCAGTTTTAGTACTAGAAAATTATGACAAAGCAAATAATATAAATATAAGAAGAATAAATAGGATACTAAGAAGTGGCTATGATTTATTAGATGAACTAATTAAAGTATCATTTCAAAATACAATTTTTATAATGCTTAATGAAAATATAAATTTTCAAATAGGATATGAGAGTAAAGCAAAAATTCTAAATAATTGTGATGTTTACATTTAGTAAAAAAAATAAAAGAAGTAGCAATTCACAAAAACAATAAAAAGTGATATAATTATAAAAATAGAGTATAAATGAGAGAACAAAAATGGAAAAGTACATTAGAACAGCAATTAACATAGAGGAAAAACAACATCTTTATGATATCTTTAAAAATAATTATTACCTTGAGCTAGGAATAATTGATATTCATGTTTTTGAAAGAATTCTAAAATGTGAAAAAGTAGATATCGATGAGATTACATATTATGATATACAAAATAAAGGTTTAGGACATGGAATCTCAACAGATCCGTTAATGAAAAAAAATCTTCCTTTTATATTCTATCGTAAATTTATTAGTTCAAACTCACTTTATACTTTAGCATTAACATATGGTTTGTATTATTACCAAAATGCGAAAAAAGATACTTTTGCGCCGGTATTTTTAATTCCGGTAACAATGTATTACGAAAATAACAAAACGTATTTGCGTATGACAC
The DNA here is from genome assembly GCA_964385755.1 of uncultured Coprobacillus sp. Lineage (GTDB taxonomy): Bacteria > Bacillota_I > Bacilli_A > ML615J-28 > CAG-698 > CAG-698. The sequence goes on along the minus strand of CAYLPZ010000013.1, from coordinate 49,650 downwards.
ATTACCCTTTTGTAAATCCGGCACTAACTAAGATTATAAAAGGTGGATCTAAAATATTTGTTCATGGAAATGAGTACAAAGAAATAAGTCAGATGGATAAGACTCTTTTACTTTTAAGTAAGTTAAAAGAAAAATCAGTGAGAATTGATAGTTATTTAACTTTTGTGGAACAGAAGAAAAAAGATATTATCATTCCACAAGAAAGACAAATTAGTTCTATTTATTCATTTCTTTTTCGAAAAAGTGAAGACAAACTTTATTACGATTGTTTCTTAAACAAAGATCAACGAAAGCTTGTGAAAAAAGCTTATGATGGCGAAAATATAGTATTAAGTGGATATCAAGGAACTGGTAAAACTACAATTCTAAAAAATATCTTAGTTAATCAATTACTTAAACGTAAAAAGACAGTATTTTTGACATACAACGAAGAGACGATCAATGATGTAATTAACTATTTTTATGTTTTAGGTCTTTCAAATACTATTACTACTCCAGAAGGATTAAAGAAAAGAACTGAAACAAGTAGTGTTATATATGAACAGCGAAAAGATAATCAACAGATTAAAGAGGAACTTAGAAAAAAACAAAGCATCTCAAGTGAATTTGAACAAGAGATGAGTACTCCTCATTCTGATTTTAAATTTATTGATTTAATTAAAAGATTTTTCTTAATTCCAAATTTTGAGAAGGCAAAAGAATTAGGTTTTCCTGTGGGAGATGATCTTGCTTACATTTATAAACATGAATATCAAGAAATAGCTAGTGCTCTTATATCAATAGAATTCTATTTTCAAAAAATTGGTAGTTTTAAAGATAGTGTTTGGAATCAAATACCAATACTAAATAATATAAAATATGTAAATCATGTAATAACAAATGTATTTGAATTAAATAAGTCATTTAAGAAATTACAGGAATATGATAATATTTTAAATGATTATGGAATTAAACCAGTTTTTAGTTTTTCGGGAATGAAAAGAACTGTAGATGCGATTGAAAAAATGAATGAGTTTAGTGTTCCACGTTCATGGGAATTAAATGTAAGCTTATTTGATCGTGTTAAAGCTGTATTTAATGAAATTGAAAATAAAGTTAAAGAGTATAATGACGTATTAAATGAAATTAATCAAAATTATTATAATATCAATAATATTGATATTGATAAAGAAATAGAAATAATTTTTTCTTTTTATCAAAAAAAAGATAGAAAAGATGTTGACAAAATATTTGAAGATTTATCATTTTTAGTTTATCATGCTACTAAATTAATAGATTGTATTAATGAGTTTAATGCATTAAAAGAAACCTTTATAAAAGATATCAACTATGATTTCTTTAATAGTGATAATGAATTAAAAGAAGTATTATCTTTTTTAAGTACTTATTATGAAAATAACATCAGTAATAAAGTTTTAAACTTCTATTTAAATGGCAACGAAAAAACATTAATTGATAGATTATACATATTAACAAATGAAGCAAAAAACTTAGATGAAAACATTGATAGTAAAAAAATAAATAAAATTGAAAAAGAGTATCAAGAACTAACAAATGGAAGTTACTTAGAAAATGATAAAGTAGTAAAACGTATAAAGATTTTTGAAGAAGCTTTTAATAGTATCAAAAAATGTTCTTTCAGAAAGAAAATATTTGATTATTTGTTTTCTATTAAGAGAATTGATCGTAAAGATAAACTTCGTTTGATAAGAAGAATAATAACATTAATTATGCGTATTAATGAGTTTAGTGAAGAACTAAATAAATATATTGTATCACTAGAGGGTCATCAATTCTTAAAGAAAGTAAGTTATGTTGAAAGTTTTTGTAATTATATAATAAATGTTAATAACTCAAAAGAAAAACTATTACATGAAATAATCGACAATAAAGGTTTTGTAACATTAGATGATTATTATCAATTCAAGACAAGGAAAGATCAGTTAAATGCAATCATTTATTATATGAATAATAATAATGAATATTCAGAATTATTCGATTTTCTTTATCATGGTGTTGAGACAAATGTTGCACATATTAAAAATAATATTCAAAAATTTGAAAAGTATATTTCACTTTTCACGACTAAAGAAAACGCTGAAGCTTCTTTCAAGAAACTTTATGAATTAAAAAATTATTCTGAAGAGATACATGAATTATTAAATACTACAGGGGTTACTTTAAATAGTTATGCAAGAATATTTAAAGATGGTACAAGTAGATATTATTTTAGTAGTATTAATTCAAATATTGAGTCATTAAGTACATTACTTAACGCTAAAGAAGAACTTGTGTATTATTTAAATATTACTTCTGCGCTAAGTGTGTTAAATAATTATAATTTAAAACATTTAATTGATTATTTGGTTAGTACAAATGATAGTTTGTATATTACTAGTCGTTTTAGTTATACATATTTTGCAAATATAATAAAAGAGATACTTTCTTCATTTACTACTGTTAATAACACGAATGATTATCTTACTCTTCTTAGAGATATGTATAGTTTACAAAAATCATTAATTGAAGATGTAAACATGCAAATTATTAATAATATAAAAGGTGATTATACCCTAAAGAATGCAATTTGTATTGTTAATATGAATAATTCTTTAGATTTAGTTAATGAAAAAGCATATAATACAATTATATTAGATGATGCTCATTTGGTTGTTAGCGGCGATAAGATTAATTTCTTGAAAGATAAACAAACTATTATTTGTGGTGATTATCATTCTAATAAATTTGCTAATGAAGATTTAATATCAATGATTAGTAACACTAAAGCAGTTGTTTTACGTAAAAGGGTTGAAATAGGTCCAAGAAAGATTACTTATGCTTTACATAATAGTACTTGTCCTTACTTAAGATCCCTTAACGCTAATGATGGTATAGCTGTGGAAAAGGAACAATTAAGTAGAAAAATAGCAGAAATGTATTTTGCAAATCCGAGTATTAAGATTAATTTGTTTATGGATGATGTTGAAAGGCAACAAAAGGTTATTTATGCGGTATCGGAATTTCTATTACAAAAAGATGTAATTCGAGAAGATATAATTAATTTCTTAAACAATAATTTAAGTATTAGTAATCTTAAAGATGATTATTATATACATGCGGACGTGAATATTTTAGTATTTAAAGACTATGCTTATGAACGCTCAGAGATTGTTACAAGTAATTACATTGAAACATTGGCCCTAGCAAGACAAAAAGTAATAATCTATGACGAACAATCATTACTTGATAATGAAAATATTGATACATTTTTCTATCTAGAAATTAAAAAATGGATTAACGAAAATCAAAATTATAGACATTATAATATAGATAGAGTAACACAAGTAATCAAAGATATTTTAATTGAAAAAGGCTATGATGTTTATTATTTTGGCAATGGTGTTAATCTTGTTATAAAGAAAAAAAATAGTGATGAACTTGTTTCATTAATCATTTTGTTTTCTAATGGTTTTGTTTATGACGTGTATAATAATTATAAAGATATCTATTCATCATATATATGCCAAGGTCATAAAGTAATTCTAAAAACAATGCTTGACTTAATTGAGGGCCCAGAAAAATTTGTTAAAGTGCTATGCGAGGAAATCGATGAGTAAGAAAAAAATGAATGATTTTATGCACTTTGTGAAAAGTGATCCTAAGAACTATGATAATATTCAATCGCGTCTTAATATGCTTTTAAGCGAAGGAGTAGATTTGAGTACTAAAGGATCCAAAGGAGGGACTCTTCTTCATCTTGCAATTAGTCTGCAAAGTGAAAAACTGCTTTTGATGTTCGTGAAAGCTGGAGTAAGAATTGATCTTGCAAGCGATCAATCAGATGCACCAATTCATAAAGCAGTAACAAAAGGAAATGTAAAACTTGCGAAAATACTTATTAAGTATGGTGCAGATATTAATGCAACTAGGGAGTTTGAACAAACACCATTACATTTAGCTACAATGCATGGTAATTTAGAGATGGTAGATTTCTTAGTAACAAATGGTGCAGATATTTATCAAGTGGATGAAAAAAATGAGCAGGCAATTGATTACGCAATAGATGAAAAAGATGTAAAACTAATTAAGTATTTTTTATCTAAGCAAAAAGTAGATGAGCGAATCGAAGAAAAAATTAATGAAATACTAAATCAATAAAGAGGTGAAAAATAATGATAGATAAAATAGAAGAACTATTATATACCTATTATTTGAATCAAAATTTGGGTATTTTTAGATTGATTTGTGATATTATTATTGTAATCGGAATAATAATTTTACTTATTTTATTTATTAGAAGTAAAATAAAAATACATATATTATTAATGACTATAGCAGGATTAGTGGCATTATTTGTTCTTTCTATGCTTTTTAATCTTCCACTATTAAATGCTTTTGTAAAATATATTGGTTTCTGGTTATTTGGACTCTATATTTTGCTTTATAATAGTGAGATTAAAGCTTTGTTTGAAGGTAAAAGTAAAAAAGATCGTGGAGATAGTATTTATAAACAAAAGAAAGAAAAAGAAGAAACTATTAGCGTGATTTGTCAAACAATTGAGTATTTATCAAAAAGAAGAATTGGTGCACTAATTACTTTTGAAAGAAAAGATAACTTAGATCAATTAATTAATAAAGCTATACCAATTAATGCGGATATAACACAAGAAATATTAACAACTATTTTTACAGTTGGAACGGCTTGTCATGATGGTGGTGTAATAATTAGAAATAATAAAATTGCTTGTGCAGGAGCTTATTATCCACTTAGTGATAATTATGACATTCCTAAGATTTTAGGCACAAGACACCGTGCCGCAATCGGTATCAGTGAACGTTTTGATGCTGTTACAATTGTAGTATCTGAAGAAACAGGAAATATCAGTTTGACTGTAGCTGGAAATATCAGTTTGGAACTAACAACAGAACGTGTTGCAAGTCTATTAGATGGATATCTTGGAGCTTAAGAGGAGGAGTAATATGATATTAGAATCTATTTTAGAAGTAAAAGACTATTTAGTAATTATTGGATGCTTATTACTAGTTTTAATTGGATGCTTTGTATTATTAGCTGTGGTAAATAATGAAAAGAAACTTCCTAAAGCAATTATTAAAGCTTTTAATCTTAAGCCATTACTATTTTTTAATAAGAAAAATAAGTTTATTGGCTTAACTGAACATTTTGTAAATTTAGTTTCAGTTTATACTGAAAATAATTGGCAAGATGAAATTGATGGTATTATTGTTAGTGAAAATAATTTATCTTTTGAAGAGTTTATTAATTATTTGAAAGAAAATGACAAAGTAAGTGTAGTTTTAGAAATCAATGGTAAATCTTTACCATTAACACTAATAAAATACACACTTTTAGATGATAAGGGAAAATTATATGGATATACAGTTGTTGCAAAGGAAGAAAATGAGGATAATAAAATTATTAAAAGTAAAGCAGAAAATATGGAAAATGATAAAAAGAGCGAAGCTTTCGAAAAACCATATTTAGATTTCACAAAGCTAGAAGCAATAACTGAAAAACTATTAAAAGAAGATGAATTTGGCGCAATATTATTAAATTTTAAGAATAAAGATAATTATGATGTGAAAAATAATTATTTACAAAATGTTAAAACAGAATTACTAAAAGAAAATGATTATCTAATAGAAGCAGATGATAATAAGTATGTCCTTTATATTTTAGACATAAATCGTTTTAGTGAAATAATTCAATGCATTAAGCAAGATAAATCTATTCTTGTTAAAAATGTGATATCTGTAAATGAACAAGAATATCAAATTGAAAATACCATTGGAATTGTTTATTCATCTGACATTAAAACAAAAGAAGAATTACAAGATGCGCTTAATCAATCTCTTGCTTTAGCAGATAGTGATGGCTATGAGAAATGTTATAGTATTTTCTCACCAAAGAAAGAAGAAACTTTAGAGTATTCTTTTGAAAAAATAATCGTTGATTTAGATAACAGTTTCTTAAATGAGGAAGAATAAATGAACTATTCTCTGATTTTATTAGCTGCAGGTAAAAGTGAAAGATTTAATAGTAATATTAACAAAGTATTTTATAAGATAAATAACAAAATGCTTATTGAATATTCTCTTGATGTATTTCTTTCTGATGATGAATGTAAAGAGATAATAATAGTATATAATAGTGAAGATGTTGAAAAAATAGCATATCTTAAAAACAAATATCAAACTAATATTATTATTTACGTAGAAGGAGGACCATATCGCAGTAAAAGTGTTGAAAATGGATTAAAGAAAGCATTAAATGAATATGTGTTAATACATGATGGCGCAAGACCTTTAGTGTCTATGGAAGTAATTAATAATGTTAAAGAAAAATTAGGTGAATATGATGCTGTATCAACTTCATGCAAATGTACTGATACCATAAAGGAAGAAAATAATAAATCATATCAAACTTTAGACCGCAGTAAACTCTATCAGATTCAAACTCCACAAGGCGTCAAAAGATCGCTTTTGTTAAAAGCATTAGAAAGTTGTGAAAGCTATTATGACGACTTGCAAGCCATTGAAAAAATAAATGGTAAGTGTTTATTGGTTTCAGGAGATAAAAAGAACATAAAAGTTACAACTAAAGATGATATTGAGCTTGTATCTTATTATCTTAATAGTCAAAAACCACAGTTCAAAATAGGATTTTCTTCTGATATTCATGCATTTTGTGACAACAAAGAATTAGTTTTGGGTTGTACACATATTGATTACGAAAGAGGTTTGCTTGCTCATTCAGATGGAGACTGTCTTGTTCATGCAATTTGTGAAGCAATTATTGGAGCTTTAGGTCTTGGAGATCTTGGAAAACATTTCCCAGATAAAGATCCAAAATATAAAGATATTTCTTCAAACTATTTTCTAAAAGAAGTCAAGAAATTGCTTGATGATCATAATTATGAAATTGTCAATATTGATTCATTAGTTATGCTAGAAAAGCCAATGCTTGCAAAATATATTAACCAAATGAAAGAAAACATTGCTTTTTATTTACAAATCAGTCCATCAATAATAAATATCAAAGCAACAAGAGGAGAAGGACTTGGTTTTATTGGTAAGGGTGAAGGCATTGAAGCAAGGGCAAGCGTTCTTATTAAATTAAAAAACTAGATTTACTAGATAATGATTTTCTTTACAAAAAAGTTAATGAAAAGAATTTTCAAAGTACAAGAGATGAAAATACTTTATAAATAAAAAAGAGATTTAAATGTGAGTTTAAATTAGGGATTATTTACAACTTAAAAATGGATAGACACTTTATATAGGTGACTATCCATTTAAATTTTTAATATCTATAAGCAAAATGTCATATATGCTGGAATACATATAATTCCATCTTCTCTAATCGATAAATTCTTTGGATGAATTATATATGCCTTATCAATTCTATCTTCAAATTTTTCAATAAATTTTTTCATTGATTCTACTTTATATGATTTTGATGATTTGACTTCTAATGGGATTAACTTTTGAGATACTTTATTCCCAGTTGTTAGTAAAAAATCTATTTCTATATCATTTCTATGCTTTTCTTCATTATATCTAGTATAAAAATATAATTTATGTCCATTCGAAACAAGCATTTGAGCGATTATGTTTTCAAAAAACATACCTTTATTAATTGATAATTTATCTGATAATAATTCTTTATGATAACTGGTTTGTTCTTCATTATTTTCATCAAATGTATGTGTCAAAAGTAAACCAGTATCTCCCATATAACACTTTACAAAATTTCTTTTTTCATTTAGTGATAATCCTAAGTTAGGATCTGTACATAAGAAGCATTCATTACAAATCATAGAATCGCTTAACCAAAAGAATGTTTCTTCGTAGTCAATTGCGGTTGTATCAGTAGAAATAGATTTAATTTTTACTCGTTTCTCATGTTGAGAAAGAAAAGAAGGGATTTGGTCGAAAATTGATAGAACTTTAGATTTATATGCTCTATCTATTTTATGAATATCATCACGATATGTTTTTATTATATTTCTTTTTTCTTTTTCGCATTCAACAAATTGTTTATTGTGAGAAATAAATTTATCTATTGCTCTAGGCATTCCACCTACAAGCATGTATTGTTTAAACAAAAACATTGCTTTTTTGTGAATTGAATCATGTAATGGGACTCTCTTCTCAAAACAATCTCTAATGTATTCAATTATCATTCCTTCTCCTAGTGCCCAGGCAAATTCTTCAAAATCCATAGGGAACATCTTTATGCTTTGTTCTTCTGAAGGAATAAGAATATCTTTTACATTTTCCTTTATTGATATTAAGGAACCAGTTTCGATATAATCATATCTACCATCTTTAACTAAATGCTTAATAGCCTCCCTAGCTCGAGGAAATTTTTGTACCTCGTCAAAAATAATCAATGATTCTCGTGGATATAATGGAGTATCAAATTCTAGTGATAGCACCATAAATAGAGAATCTAAACTATTAAGAAGGTTATTAAAAGCTTCTTTAATAGAATTTGTAACTTTGGAAAAATCAATAAGAATATAACTTTTATAATTTTCTTTTGCGAATTCTTCTACAATAGTAGATTTTCCAATTCTTCGTGCGCCTTCCACTAACATTGCTGTTTCGCCTTTAGACTCATTTTTCCATTTTAGCAATTTATTATATATTTTTCTTTTAAACATATTTAATCTCCTTTTTACGCAATTATATTATATCAAAAATATTTTAAAAGCGCAAACAAGTTGTTGCAATAATATTTAAAAAGCGCAATCATTGTAATTATTAGTATAGATTAATATTCTTTTTCCATAATTAAAGTGCTCTAATAGGCAGTGATATAAGCGAGGGTAAAGAAAAAACTCATCCAAGAGTTAATAGCTCAAGGATGAGGCTTTTCTATTTATTTAAAAGAAGTAGCACTTTTATCTATTTGTAAAGAAATTTAAATTGAAAAGTCATCAATTTCTTTTAATAATTGCTTATTGACAATAACTTTATTGTGAAGTTTTAATTTATATTTGTGTCTTTCAATTTTTAATAGTTTGTTTTTGTTCCCATTAATTAAATTTAATAATGTTGGAATAAATTGAGGTGTTTCTTCTTCACTTCCAAAAATAGCTATAATATAAATTTTATTCACAAACTCATCCCATTTTTCACTATTTCCGTTGAAATAATCTTGCATCCTTTCAGTAAAAACGAAATATAAAGAAGATGGATTTGAACAATACATAGGGACTAATAAAATAATATTTTTATACTGAAAGGAAGCGTTAATTAATTTATAAATATCATCATTTCTATATTTGCATTGTTTCTTAAAACACTCATAATCACATTTACAACAAGAATGAAATGATAAATCTTTAAAAGCTACATACCTATCATTCTCATTCATTTTATGATGAGCAATATCGTAGCAATTACCAGAATCTCTTGCACTAAAAGAAATAAATATGTTGCTATCTTTGCTAGAGCATTAAAAAGATGATTCATCTTTTTCTTCAACGAATTAACTCATACTAATGTCATATTTTTTTTAAAGCAAAAGGAGTTTTTCATAACTAATATCGTTAATCCTTTTTCTATTTTGTTAATTGTTGAACGCGAAGAATATCCTAATTCTTTTGCAAGTTCATCCATCGTAAGATTGTTTTGAATTCTAATTTCTTTTATTTTTTCACCTATTGTCTTTTTCATATTATTTTTCTCCAACTAAGAAGTTCATAATTAACTTAATTATTACATCCATTTCTTCCGGTTTCGATTCTGCAGTTAGTATCGCTATAGCAACTAATGTATCATTTGCAAGAATCATTTTCCTTGCTCTTACTAACGCATTATTTTTATTTAAAAATTCTAGAAATAATGTTGCGGCAATTCTCTTGCATCCATCAATAAATGGATGATCTTTTACTAAGAAATATAATAAATGTGCAGCTTTTTCTTCTAAAGTAGGATAAACTTCTTGCCCAAAGACATCTTGATAAACAGATGCTAAAATACCATTTAATTTCCCTTTTTCTTTTTCAACTCCAAATACTTTAGATTTATCAGCAAATTTCATCGAATTAATAATTTTTCTACATTCATGATATTCTAGTCGATAAACAGTTTTTCTTCCATTAGGCTTTAAGATACATTGATGGTCATAATCATCAAGTAAATCTAAAGCTTTTGTATATTCATTAATAACACTTACCAATGAAGTTTCGTCAATATTTAATGATGATGAAAGCATCTTACTTTGTATTTCAATAGTCTTATTTAAAGCAGCAATTCTTTTTTCATTAATTGCATAACCTTTTACTAAATAATCTTTAAGCACTTTATTTGCCCATCTTCTAAAATGAACGCCTCTTTTGGAATTAACTCTATACCCAACTGATAAAATGACATCAAGGTTGTAATATTTTGCTGGCCTATGATTTACACTTTCGTCGGAAAAACCGACTGAAGTATTTTCGTCCAATTCTTTGTCACTAAAAATGTTGTTTATGTGTTCTGTTATTGTAGATCTTGCTTTGCCAAAAAGTTTGGCAATTTGTTCTTGAGTTAACCAAACAGTATCATTTTCTTTATCTGCTCTTACGTCAATTTCAAATTCATCATCTACAAATTTTACGATTTCATATTTGTCCACAGTGCATCCTCCATCTAGTTAACAAAATTATAACATATTGTATCTTAAAAATCATCAAATAAACAAATGAAAAACATAGAGATAAAATATAATCTCTATGTTTAAAAATTCCTAATTAATGTGCTCCAATGTGCAGTGCTGTAAGCGAGGGTAAAGTAAAACCCCATCAAAGAGTTTATAACTCAAGGGTGAGGTTGTTTTTTTGCTAGAGCCGGATAAAATTCATTATTAATTCGCCTTATTTGAAATCAATAGTCAGACCAAGAACATTTGCTATTAAAACTATTGTTTCAAGTCTAGGTGATACTATTTCAGCTTCTATTCTAGCTATCGTTGACTGAGGCATCATTATTAAATTAGCTAGTTTTTGTTGTGAAATGCCTTTTTCTTTTCTTTTTTTAATTATTTTAGTAATTACTTCATGTTGAGAATTCATAATAATCATTCTCCCAACTTTCTTTCAAGTTCTTCAATTGAAGGTAAAGACTCTTTTAATTCTTTTGGTAATAGTCTATTAAGTTCATAAGATGATATCCCTAATGGAATGTTATAGTTTTCTAATGAATATTCCGCAACAATTCTGTCTTTATCTTTACAAATAAGAATTCCAATTGTTGGATTATCATTTTTTCCTTTTAACAAATGATTTACAGAGGAAACATAAGTACTTAATTGACCTAAATCACCAGGATTAAATTTTGTTATTTTTACTTCAATAACAACGTAGGCATGTAGTTTGATATTGTAAAATAATAGATCTGTAAAGAACTCTGTTTCTCCAACTAATAATCTAGATTCTCTTCCAACAAAAGCAAATCCTTCTCCTAGTTCTAATAAAAACTTCTGTATATTATCAATCAAAGCATCCTTTAGTTCTTTTTCATTATATTCATTAGTTATAGTCAAAAAATCGAAATTATATGGATCTTTTGTTATTTGCTTTGCCAAATCTTTGTTTACATCAGGTAATGCTAACTCAAAATTATTAATTGCTTTTCCTTCTCGTTCGTATAAATCAGTAGATATAAAATTTAATAAGACATCTCTAGACCAATTGTTTTCATAAATTTTTCTTACAAAAAACAATGCCTTATCAACATCTTTACATTTATCAATAATATATCTATGATGTCCCCACGGAATAGAAAACAATATTGCCACAAGTTGTGGCATTTTCTTAACCTCATCAGAATAAAGATTATAAAAGGTTTCAATATATCTTAAATTACGTGATGACAAACCTTTAATATTAGGTAAATTGAAAATAAGTTCCTTACTTAATGAATCATAAAATTTTGAACCATATGTAGCTTTAAATGAATTGTTTGCAATTTCTTTTCCAAGTTCAAAATAGAATTTAAGCATTTCGCTATTAACACTGATTGCTGCTTTAATCTGTGCTTGTTTATATTTTTTACTAATCTCGCCAACCCACTTTTTAAAATCAACATCCATTATACTATTTTGCATAGTGCACCTCCATAATTTATAATAGCATAAATGCATTTATTATTCAACTTGCTATCATAAAATTTATATATTGATTTGTTATGAAAAATTTCTTAATAAAGTGCTCAAATGGGGAGTTTTATTAGGTTATTTAGAAGCAATCATTCATTTTATCTCCTACCAACAGGCAAATCTCCTAAATTCATATTATTTTTAGATGAAAAGTACAATGATTATTTGAAAACATGGAGACGTGATGGTTTCAAATGTTATAATTTCAGTCAAACAAATGTGTTTAATTAGTCGAATGGAATTGTAATAAATTATATATTTCTGATATAACGAGTATTTCTACCTTCGCCAATTTTAACAATCTTATTTTCCTTAATCATTTTAGATAAAACACTTTCAATTGTAGTCACAGACACATCTGGTAAAATGTCACTAATCTCTTTTTTCGAAATAGGTAATATACTGTTTAAGATTGTGGCTTCAATTCGTGATGTTTTATTGATTTTTTTACTATTTACTGTTGCAAATCTCTTATCAAGTTCCTTGTAACATGTAAATAAAGTCATTAAAAAGTTTTCAACGAAGAAAAAGTAGTCATTTTGATTTTCATGCCATGAAATAGATGATTTCCTTAACGCTTCATAATAATATCCTTTTGTCTTATTAATTTGTTCTTCAAAGGAAATATATTTACCAGCATCAAAGCCCGTCTTATACAATAATAAAAGAGTTAAAAGTCTAGACATTCTACCATTACCATCAGAAAATGGATGAATACATAAAAAATCTAAAATTACGCATGGTATTAATAATAGCTGATTGATATTAGGATTATCTCTAGCATCTATATAAGCAAGTAATAATTGTTCCATTGAGGCTTTAGTATCAATAGCTGGAACTGGCGAAAATATAACACTACGAGTTCCATCTTGTTTTATTTCCATAATGACATTATCACTTGTTTTATACTTTCCAGCTACATTGGGTTTTGCAGTTCTTAGTAATATTTCATGAAAAGATATAATATTTGCTTCTGATATATTTAAACTATCGTGCGTAGTATGAATCATATTCAACACATCACGATATCCTGCAATTTCTTCTTCATTATGATTTAAAGGAGCACTACTTTTATTAACAATTTCATTAATTCTTTCATCAGTGGTTAAAATACCTTCAATAGCATTTGACCCTTTTACAGATTGAACAATAGCAATTTTCTCTAATTCAGTAAAGATATTGGGAAAGTTTTCTTTTCTATAATCATTGCTACTTTTCATCGAATATATACTCGTTAGTACATTTATTAAATTTCCAGGAATTTTATTAAATTCTAAAAATGAATAATCAAATTTTCTCATTATCTCTGCCTCTCTTATGCATATATTTTATCATTTTTTATGCATATTGACAATTCATTCATGCATATTTTTTCATCATTTATATGCATATACAGGTGAAAAATAAGTATATAGAAATACAATTATTGCTTAAAATTGACTATTTCTTTTTGGTTTAGGTCTAAACCGAAATTGTTTCATCGGTATGCCATGCCATTTTTAGTTGAATTCACCCTCGCAATCGTTAGTGCTCCAAATGGCCTGTTTTTATTATTAATAGTATGATTGCTGGTCACATGTTTCTTTTAATAAGTCATTTAAATATCCATTTGTTTTATCACATGTTGCAATATCTTTAAGGCTTATAATACCACTAAGTTGTTTTTGTTTGTTTGTGACTAAGATTCTTTTAATTTGATGATCTGCCATTTTTGAAATTGCGAAAGAAACATCATCATCTTCAAAGCACGAAACAAAGTCAGATGTACAAATAGTGAAAATTGGTTCGTTAATACTTTTTTCTTTAGCTATGCCACGCACAACTAAATCACGGTCTGTTATAACTCCAATTATAAAATCAGTATCTTTATAAACAATTGGTAAAAAACCAATGTTATGTGTTTTCATTAGTTTTGCACATTCTAAAATCGATGAATGTTTATAAGCTTTAACAATTTCTGATTTCATTAAATCTTTACAAAGCATATAATTAGTGTTATTTAAATTATACAATTTAATCACCTCGTAAATAGTTTTAACAAAAAAATATAATTAATGCATAAATAATAAAAAATAGATTAATATATAGTGGATATGAAGAAAATTATTAAAAACTTAAATAACTATGATTTATCGAAAAAAGTAAAGAAGAAAGTAATAATAGTATTTGTAACTATTATTTTACTTTTAATATTTTTAACTTATGTTTCAATTAGTTTTTATAAAACTAGAATAGCAAGTTATGCATTTGTGAAGGCTAAAGAAGTCACACAAGAGAAATTAACGCTAGCTATCAATGAGATGCTTAAAGAAAATGATACAAACAATTTCTTAAGAGATAATAAGGAACTTGATGTAAGCAAATTAAATAAATTAAGATTAAATGTAATGAATATATTGGACGAAAATAGTACTGATACTTACCAAACAGTAAGCATCCCATATGGTATTATAATTAGTGAAGTATTATTCTCTGGAAGTAATTTAACAATTGATGCGAAAATTAGAAGGACATCAAGTTATATAGTAGATATGGTTACAACTGTTACTGAGTATGGCATTAATAATAGTGTTTTACAAATTGATTTAAAAGTATCATTTGAGATTTTAGTTTTAATTCCCTATGAAAATGAAACAGTAAAAATAGATATGAATATACCTGCTGTAATATTAGTTCTGGAAGGAAAGGTTCCTAATGGGATAATATATACACAAAATTAATGAAAAATAATTATTATTTGTTAACTAGCACATCAATGTTTTCATTAGATAAGTCGTTATAATTATTAACAAAAAAATAATATCCGCTATATATTTGTATATACAAAAAATAGATATTGTGGTATAATAAAATATAATTAGGAGATGAAATAATGGATAAAAAAGCAACAGAAACAAAAATCCAAAACGTATTAAATCGTATTCGACCATATTTACAACAAGATGGTGGAGACACTGAATTTGTTTCCTATGATGATAACACGGGAATTGTATATGTTAAAATGCTTGGGGCATGTGTTGGATGTGGTAGCATAGATGAGACAATTACCGAGTGTATTGAAGCTATGCTTTTAGAAGAAGTTGAAGGCGTTGTTGGTGTTGAGGTGATAATCAGTGGATAAAGAGAGATTTGGCCAATTATTTTATAAGTTCATTTTAATTTTAACCACTGTTTTCTTACTTGCGGTACTAATTTTAATTAAATATGAAGATAAAAATTTGCAATCAAATGTTAGATACATTTGTTGTTTTTATGCTTTTTCGTTCTTATTACCGCTTGGACTCATTGTTAGAGAATATTGTCTTGGAAAATATGTAGCTAAAAAGATGATCATAAAAATAGTTGTAACTATTGCTTGTTTAATTGTTGGTTCTGTTTTAATCTTTACACTTAATAATACACTTGTAACTCTAGCAATGGTATTTTTAGGATTTGGATTGATTATGTTTGTTGGTGTTCCTACTATCCCAACTGATAATACAAAAAATAATAAAAAATAAAACAAGGAATAAAAATATGAAGAATATTAATTTTAATTATTTTGAAAAAAATGAAAACAAAGAAAATTATGGAATTTATAAGCAAAAAGCTATAGAAGCAAGAAAAACACTAATGGATGGAACTGGTCGTGGAAATGATTATATTGGCTGGGTATCATATCCATCAAGTCTTCTTAATGATAACTTTTATGAACTAAAGAAAATTGAGAAAAAAGCTCAAGAACTAAGAAAAATTAGTGAATATTTAGTTGTAATTGGTATTGGAGGTTCATATCTCGGCGCAAAAGCATCTCTAGATATGCTTGGAAAATATTATAATGATGTAAAAAGTAAAATTATCTTTTTAGGAAATAATGTTTCTCCAAGTTATTTGAAAGAAACATTAGAATTCTTAAAAGATGTTGATTTTACAGTTAATGTTATTTCTAAATCAGGGAAAACATTAGAACCTGCTTTAGCATTTCACTTTGTTAAGGAATTATTAATTGAAAAATACAAAGATGAATATGTAAAAAGAGTATGTGTTACAACATCAGATAGTAATAGTATAATTCATGATGAAGCAGTGCAAAAAGGTTATGATGAGTTCTATATTCCTAATAGTATAGGTGGTAGATACTCTGTATTTACTGCAGTTGGACTTTTGCCAATTAGCTATTGTGGCTATGATATCATTGAAATTATCGAAGGTGCTAGAACTTGTGAAAATGAATGTAAGTCTTTGCCATTCGATGAAAATGATTGCATGAAGTATGCGGCAATGCGTAACAAACTATATAATGAAGGAAAAGTGATTGAATCATTTGTAACATATGAACCAAAGTGTTCAAGTCTTGGTGAGTGGTGGAAACAATTATATGGTGAAAGTGAAGGGAAAGAAGGAAAAGGAATTTTACCGATTTCCATGACATTTTCAACTGATTTACATTCTTTAGGACAATACGTTCAAGATGGCATTAGAAATTTATTTGAAACTGTTGTTTCATTAGGTAATAATCCTTCTATTGTAGTAAATAAACAAGAAGAAAATTCCGATCAGTTAAATTATTTAGCTGGTAAAGAGTTTGAATATATTAGAGAGCAAATAAAAAAAGGAGTGCAAATTGCTCATAATGATGGACAAGTACCAAATATATTCTTAAACGTAAAAGAGTTAGATGAATATAATTTAGGGTATTTAATGTACTTTTTCATGTTCTCTTGTGGGGTTAGTGGATATATTCTAGATGTTAATCCATTTAATCAAGAAGGAGTAGAATCATATAAAAAGAATATGTTTGCACTTTTAAAGAAATAAAAATATGAAAAATATATTTTTTGTAAATTCTTAATTTATTATTACTTTCACTTACATTAGTTGGTTGTAGTTCATATACTTCACATTATAGTGCTTTAACAATGGTTTATAATAATACGAAAAAAAGTGCATAAGTGAGCTTTTCAAGTTTTAAAGACACTATGGTATTTAAACTAAAAAGTGAAAACAAAGATGAAAAATTTACATTTGATATAAAATAATTAGGATAACAACTTTTGTTATCCTTTTTGTGCGTTAGGCATGTATAACAACTCGGAGATGAAAGTTCTCTACACGGGAAGGTGTCAAACGAAGTGTTAGTCGAAGACAAGGGTGTCCATCGCGAGGTGGAATCTGAAGGAAGTCCTAGACAAAATCTTGACCTAAGGAACACGAACTAAATCAGGCTACTATAATGGGTAAGACTGCAAAAAGAGTTAAAGCCCTTAGACACCAAGCAATTATAGGAAGTAAATTTAGTAGGTATAAAGAGGAAGGTTGTTATACTTACCCTAAGAGGCCTCATAGAGGAATAACTAGTAACAACGAACTATGAGGAGTCAGCAGAGGTCATAGTAGGTATACTAGAAAGTACTGAAGGACCGAATGGTATGTTTGGCTTAAGAATGTAAATTAGATATTGTACTTAGAGCTGAAAAGTTAGAATATACTATGCTTAACCGATTGTATTGTAAGGAACATAGGAAGAGTGCAAACAGTGCAATATTACAATGAAAGGAGGAAGTTACAAATGGAATTACTAGAGTTAATATTAGATGATAACAATCTCAATAACGCAATAAGTAGAGTTGTTAGAAATGAAGGTAGTGGAGGCATTGATAAAATGAGTGTCTTTGAAGGTAGAGACTATTTTCAAAAACATAAGGAAGAAATTAAGAATGCTTTAAGAAATAGAGAATACAAGCCTAGTCCAATAAGAAGAGTAGAAATACCTAAACCCGATGGTGGAAATAGAAAATTGGGTATCCCTATAGTAGTAGATAGAATAATACAACAAGCAATAGCACAAGTATTAACGCCTATTTATGAAGAACAATTCAGTAATTCATCATATGGATTTAGACCAAATAGAGATTGTCATATGGCAATAAAGAAAAGTCTAGAATATATAAATGATGGGTATAAATATGTAGTAGATATGGACCTAGAAAAATTCTTTGATAAGGTAAACCACGATAAATTAATGCAAGTTCTAAACAACACAATTAAAGACGGAGATGTTTTATCAATAATAAGAAAGTTCTTAGTGTCAGGAGTTATGGTAAATGGTGTGCTAATAGAAACACTAGAAGGAACACCACAAGGTGGACCTTTATCACCTCTACTATCTAACATAATCCTAAATGAACTAGATAAAGAACTTGAAAAGAGAGAACTAAGATTTGTGAGATATGCTGATGACTGTAATATATATGTTAAGTCAATAAGATCTGCACAAAGAGTTTATGAAAGTATTAAAAGTTTTATAGAGAACAAATTATACTTAAAAGTAAATGAAAGTAAAAGCAAAGTAGATATCGTAACAAACGATATCAAATTTCTAGGATTTGGCTTTTACTACTCTACCCGGCACAATGAAATACGAGTCAAAGTTCACCATAAATCAGTTAAAAGGATTAAAGACAAAATAAGAACAATAACTTCACGTAGTTATAGTATAGATATGAAATATAGGTTACTTAAAATAAAGCAAATAATAATTGGATGGACCAA
The DNA here is from genome assembly GCA_964385755.1 of uncultured Coprobacillus sp. Classification (GTDB taxonomy): domain Bacteria; phylum Bacillota_I; class Bacilli_A; order ML615J-28; family CAG-698; genus CAG-698. Next base: position 30,950 of record CAYLPZ010000013.1, on the reverse strand, counting down.
TTATTATCGAATAGCTGATATGAAAGGATTATCAATGGAATTAGACCAAATGATTAGAAGAAGACTGAGAGTGTGTATATGGAAATCTTGGAAAACTCCTCAAAGAAGGTTAAAAGCAATGAGAAAATTAAAAGAGATGTTTAGTCTTAAAACACCTATAGAGTTAATAAGAAAGATAGCATACACAAGGAATAGTTATGCGAGGTTAGGAGAAAATAGTCTAAGTTCAGTGATACCAAATAAGTCCCTTGAAATCAAGGGACTTATATCTATAAAAGAATACTATATAAACTATTTGATTGAAGCATACCAAACCGCCAAATGCGGGCCCGCTTGTTTGGTGGTGTGAGAGGTCGAAAATAAATAAAGAAATTTATTTATTTTCTCCTACTCGATTAATTCTATTATTTTTAATATGTAATAAAATTAAAAAGGTGATAAATACTTGAAAAAATTAGTTGAAGTTATTTGTATGATGCTTTTTGGAATCTCCTTTGTTTCAATAAGAAAAGAAGAAATTGTATCTATATGTTTAGATGCAGGGCATGGTGGATTAGATGGTGGATGTGAAGTTAATGATATAAAAGAAAAAGAAATAAATATGAAGATAGTTAATAAACTAAAACTATTACTTGAAGAAGGTGGTTATAAAGTTATTTTAACAAGAAATGATGACTATGATTTAGCAGAAGATTATAGTAAAAATAGAAAACAAGATGATATGAAAAAAAGAGTTGATATTATTAATTCATGTGATATTTTTATTTCAATTCATCAAGATAAATATGCGCAAAAAAAAGTAAAAGGTTCACAAATATTAACAAATAAAAAAGGATTAAAATTAGGAGAAAGTATTAATTATTTTTTAGTAAAAGTAACAAATTCAAAAAGGAAATTATTGCTTGATAATGAGAAATATTTACTTGTTAATAGCAATAGTATTGGCTGTATTATTGAGACTGGTTTTTTATCAAATGATGAAGAAAGAAGTAAACTAGTCACTGATGATTATCAAATGCAAATTGCTTATGCTATTTTTAATGGAGTAGAACAATATATTAATGAAAATGTTTAAAATGCTTTAAAAAAACACAAAAATAGTATATAATAAATAACTAGAGGCGTTTTAAAATGGAAAAAGAATTTATAATAAATAACGAAAAAGAAATGATAGATTTTGGAATGAAGATTGGTTTTTTAGCCTTTCCTAATATGGTTATTACTTTAGAAGGAGATTTAGGGGCTGGAAAAACTACAATGACAAAAGGTATTGGTAAGGCTTTAGGAGTCACTAAAGCAATAAATAGCCCAACATTTACTATTATGAAAGTATATGAGGGGAAAATGCCACTTTTTCATATGGATGTTTATCGTATATCTGATGATAGTGGTGATGACTATCTAGAAGAATATTTTGAACAAAATGGTGTTTGTGTAATTGAGTGGGCAGACAACATTAAATCAATGCTTCCTGATAGTAGACTAGATATTAAAATATTGGTTGATGATAGTTTTAATCGTCATATAACTATTAGTTCAAATAGTACAGAATATGAAAATTTAATTGCGAATTTGTAGGAGAAAACTAATGAAAGTATTAATTATTGATTCATCAACAGAATACTTAACTTGTCGATTTTATGACGAAAGAATAGATAAATTATATTTTGAAAAAACTATGATTAGTCATAATAATCATTCTGAAAACTTATTACCATCAATCGAAGAAGGATTAAATAAAACAGGTTTTAAACTTCAAGATTTTGATAAGATAATAGTTGGTTCAGGTCCTGGATCATATACAGGACTACGTATTGGTTTAGTGGTTGCGAAAATGATTAGTTATTCACTTAACATTCCTTTGTTTCACATTAGTTCATTATTTTTGTGCGGAAGTGGTTATTTTACTAATGATGGTATATATGCTGTGACAAGTGTTGCTAAGAAAAATTATTCATATATGCAAATTGTAAAAGTAGAAAATAATAATATTTTTGTTCAAAGTGAAGATGAATTTTTAGAAACTTCTTTAGCAGAAGAAAAAATAGCAAATAATAATGCGAAAAAAATTTGTGAAGGCAATTATCAAATAAACGACAAAATAGTTTGTAATTTTGCAACTAAGGTTGATAATATTCATGATTTTGTTCCTAATTATTTGCGAAAAGCGAATTCATAAAGAAAAATAAATATGAAAAAAGAAAAAGTTAATATAAGATTAATGACAGAAGCAGATATTCCTTTGGTGGTTAAGGGTGAAGAAGAAATATTTGGTGAAAGCTTAGGATACGATATGTTAAAAGGAGAACTTTCTCTTAATCCTTATGCTTGTTACTTTGTACTAGAAATTAATAAAGAGTTTTCTGGTTATATAAGTACTTGGGTGTATGAAGATAGAGCTGAGATTTTAAACTTCTTTGTACTAAAGAATCATCAAGGGAAAGGTTATGGGAAACTATTACTTGAAACTTTTTTAGATGTTGTGAAAATGGCTAATGTTCCTTCAGTTTCTTTAGAGGTACGTGAAAGCAACTATATAGCAAGAAATCTTTATGAAAAATATAATTTTAAATATTCACATACAAGAAAAAATTATTATAGTAATGGTGAAAATGCTTTAGTTTATATAAAAGATAATAAATAGGAGAAATAAAAATGATTGTACTTGGAGTTGAAACAAGTTGTGATGAAACTAGCGTTAGCATTGTGAAGGATGGTAAAGAAGTTTTATCTAACGTTATATATACACAAATAGATATCCATAGATTATATGGTGGAGTAGTTCCTGAGGTTGCTAGTAGGCACCATTTAAGAAAGATTACATATGTTTTTGATGAGGCCTTAAAAGAAGCTAAAGTCGAACCAAAAGACATAGATTTGGTAGCTGTAACAGCAAAACCAGGATTAATAGGTTCACTATTAGTGGGGATAAATGCTGCTAAAACATTTGCTTTGTGCCATAATATTAAATATATTGAAGTAGACCATATAGTTGGACATATTTACGCAAACCATATTGAAAGTGATTTTCACTTTCCAATGCTTGCTTTAGTTGTAAGTGGTGGACATACTGAGCTTGTTTATATGAAAAAACATTATGATTTTGAAGTCCTTGGTGAAACACTAGATGATGCAGTGGGAGAAGCTTATGATAAAGTAGGACGTGTAATGAACCTTGAATATCCTGCGGGGGCAAAGGTAGACAAACTCGCACATGAAGGTACACCATCTTATCAACTTCCTTTAGTGTATGTTGATAAAGATAGTTATAATTTTTCATTATCAGGATTAAAAAGTGCTGTATTAAATTTAGTAAACAAAGCAAAAATGAAAAATGAAGAAATTAATATTCCAAATCTAGCAGCATCATTTCAGCACTGTGTTACTAAAGTATTAACAGATAAAGCTATTAAAGCATGCAAAGAATATAATGTTAAACAAGTTGTACTTGCGGGGGGCGTTGCCGCAAACAGGGGTTTACGTGAATCACTAACTGAAGCACTTGAAAACACTGATATAATCTTCAGTTATCCTAAAATGGTGTATTGCACTGATAATGCGGCGATGATTGCAGTTGCAGGATATTTTAAATACAAACATGAAAATGGATTATTATAAAAAAATATTAACTAGGATAAAACTCCTAGTTATTTTTATATAAAAATGTTTAAAAGATAAATCTTTTTTGAATAAAATAAAATAATAATAAAGAATATTGTTACTTAAAAACAAAATATTGAAAGCTGAAACAAAAATTTTATTGCATTAAAAACGTTTTTATTATATAATAAGATATATATAAGTATATAGAGTTGAGAAAACATGGAGGCTATATGAAATATAATAATTATAAAAAACTTTTTCTATCATTCTTATTAATTATATGTCTCTTTGCAATGTTTGGTTGTACATCAAATGAAGCAAAGGCATTGTGGAACAAATTTGTAAAAGGTGTAAATAATCAAGATATTAATTTAATATGTGATACTTTATATAGTGAAGAGGATAGTGGAAGAGAAGAATTCTTATCATCTAATTATCTAAGTGAATTAGGTGTTTCTACAATCAAAACAAATAAATTTACTGTGGATATTTCATGTGATTTCTCATCAAGTATTGAAAGACAAATTTACTATAAAGCTATAGTAAATGCATCTTTTGATGGTAATGAAAAAGAAATAGAATTATATATGTATACAAATAATAATGGAATCTTTTTCTGCTCTCCAGTAACTAAAGAAGGTAATACTCCTTCTGAATTATGGCTTTCCCAAGTATATTACACAACTGAAGATGGAAGTTTACTTTATTCAGGTGATGAAGAAATAAAAATTTTACGTAGCAATGCTAATAATAAAAAAGTAGTTATTCCATCTGAAATTGATGGCAAGAAAGTTACAACAATAAGTAAATATGCATTCTATCGTTTTGGTAAGATTTTATGCTTTACATATCCTAAATCAAAGCTTTCAGAAGTTGTTATTCCTGAAGGAATTGAGTTAATTGATGAATATGCATTTTTCCAATGTACAAAATTAAAAACTATTTCAATTCCACAAAGTGTGAATAAGATTTCAGCGATGGCATTTACTGGTTGCTCTGGATTGAAAGAAATACATTTCTTAAAAGAAACTGAAGAAACACCTGACAGAAATGAACTTACTTCTGTTTCTGTAGGTGGTGGAGATCATCCTTTAGTAATTAAGAACGCTTATGATATGTTAGAAGGCGAAATAATCACATTATCAATTTTAAAATATGATGATGAAGAAACTATTAAAACAGTTAGATGGTCTTCTACAAGTGATAAAGTAAGTGTAAATGCGGATACTGGTGAAATAACTGCATTATCATCTGGTACAGCAATTATTCGTGTTGAATATAAAGATAATCCACAAATCTACGCAACAGTTTCAATTAACGTTGAAGCTATGACTTCTAGAATTGAAATTAATAACGATGCATTTAATAGATGTCATGATCTTGAGGCTATTTATATTAGTGCATATAATCCAAATACGTTTAAAATTGGTGGAACTGGAAAAACACAATTAAATTTAAGTAGCAAAGTACTTATTTATGTTCCAAAAGGTTCACTAAAAATGTATTCTCAAAATAAATATTGGTCTGGCTATGCTAGTCAATTGCGCGAAATGGAATAAGTCAAGAGAGTACTCTTGACTTTTATCTTTAGTGGGCAAATATATAAATCTTTAATGAAAATATTAAAGCAGAAATTAAACAAACTAAACATAGAAAGTAATGAAAAAACATGGAAAATTTCGACAATGTAGATAATATCGATAATCAAAATGAAATAAATAAAGAGGAATATATTTTTTATACAAAAAAAATTCTTGAAGAAAACCCAATGCTTTATAGTTATCAAAAATCAAATAATGATAATGAAGACATATCAATTGAAAACTTTGCGTTATTAAATAGAATAAAATTAAAAAGCGTTGAATGGCTTGTTAGAACTGATACTCTAACAACAAGAAAAAAGTGTAAAGAACTAAAAAAATATTGTCGTTTTATTAAAAAGGATTACAAGAAAAATTTTAATAAAAATAAGAAGAGTATAGAAAAAATTGACATAGATGTTGAAAAAAACCTGTATAAAAAGTCACTTAAAATGTATTCTTTAATTTATTTTGAAGTTTTAGTATTTCTATTCATTATTTTATTTATTAAGAAAATTTCATTTTTTGAATCATTTGTTAATAACACATTATATAGGTTTGTGTTTGTTTGTTTTGTAGTATTGCTTGTTATTGCAATAATATTTAAATTTTTGCTTTTGTATGATAATCGAGAAAAATGTAAAAGAACAGTCAAAGTTAAATATTTAGCATTACTTAATAAGCATAAAAAAGTAGCGAATAAAGAAATGAGGATTGTCTATAAGTATTATCTAAAAAATATTAAGAAAAATGATTATACTTTTGAGCCAATTGGTTTATATAAAACTTGGACACTAAAGAAAATAGATAAGATATATGAAAATTTTGAAAGTGATGCAATAGAAAAAATACAAGAAATTAATTCAAAAAGAAAAATATTTAATTTTATCAGTAATTTAAATCTTATAATTAATTTGTTAATAATTATTATATTTATTATATTAATTATAAATAAATTATTTAATAAGTAGTAAATATTACTTTATACTAATAAAAATAGGAAGGATATAAAAATGGAAGAGACAAAAGATCTTAACTTACAAACTACTGTTACAAATAATAAAAAGCCTGTTACTGCGAAAAAAACAGTTACCGCAAAAAAATCTACAAAAGATAAGAGTGCAGCTAGTAAAAAACCATTAAAGAAAACGTCAAGTGATAAATCTTCTAGCAAAAAACAGGTAAAAAAAGGTGATAGTAAGTCTACAAATGATGTGAAAAAACCTATTCCTAATAAACCACTAGAGAAAAAAGAAAATGAAGATCAAAAAAAGGACACTTTATCTTTAGATAATGGGTATACTCCTGTTTTAATTGATGAACAAAAAATTGATCATGTTGCCATTTTAAAGAAAAAAATGGAAGCCCAAAAGAAATTAAATGAAAAAGGTCTTGATGATGTTCCACAAACAAAACCTATTCCTAAGATTAGTTTTGATAATCTTGATGATGATGCAAAAGAGGAAGATTTTGTTATTGAAAATAAAAATCTTGCGCAGGAACTTGAGAAGTTAAGAGAAGAAAATAAAGAACTTTTAAATAAAATTAATCTATTAACTGATGATAATAATGTTAAAGATGAAAGAATAATATATTTAACAAATTCTATTACTGAAAATAAAATTAACGAAGAAAACACTTTAGAACTTGAATCACTACGTAGTGAAAATGCTAAACTAAAAGAAAGTATTAGAATACGTAAAGAGATAAAAGAAGAAAAAGAAAAACAAAATGATGTTTTAGAAGATGATGAAGCTTCTGCTTTAGAAAAGATTTCTAGTGATGTTCGTGAAAAAGGTGAATTGTTAATTCGTATTAGAGTATTAAATGAATGCATTTCTGAAAAGGAAAAAGCTCTAGAAGAAGTTGAGTCTGATCTTGACAAGTTATCAGAGAAAGATATTGTTGCGGAGGCATTTACTTCTCAAATAAAAGAAATAAGAAAAGAACGTAAAGATAGCATCAATTTTGCTAATAATGACTTAGAAAGTTTAGCAAGCTTAGTTAAACAAGCGGAAACTAAGATGATTGCTAAGCGTGAGGCATATAGTGAAAAGTGTAAAGAGCTTGAGGAGTTTGAACAGTCGTATGCTGAAAAACATTTGAACTTCACAGAAAAAGAAAATGTTTTAAAGATTAAATCTAAAATTATTGCTGAGAAAGATTCACTTTATGTCGATGTTGAAGGATTAGAAGTTAGTTATCGTAAGCTAGTTAATCGTTATAAAAATAGACTTATCCAAGCAGAAGATCGCATGAAACTTTTAAATGAAGCTGAAGCAAATCTTATTAATAAATACTTAGAAGAACTAAAAGAAGCTAAGATTAAACAAAATGAAGATTATCTATTAACAAAAGAAGAAAAAGATGCTTTACTTTTAGAACTTGAACAGTTATCAAGTAAGTTAATAGTTGAAAAGTCTGAATATAAATTTGATGACTTTGATATTAACACTTTAACTATGCAGTATTCTTTAGTGCTAAGTAAAATTAATCTTGCTAATGAAAAATTAAAAGAAAGAAAAAATATTGAGTACGTATTACTTAAAAATGAAGAAGTAATTCAAAAATATTATGATGCTTTTAAGAAACGTGAAATTGCAATTCTCAATATTAACGAAAATAAACAAAGATTAGCTTCTTTAAAAGATGATGAAATGGCTAATGAAAAGAAAATGCGTCTTGAGATATTAGTAGAAGATGATGAAGAAAAAGTAGATTATTATAGTAAAATAATTAATGACACAGCTAAAAATGAAAAGACTATTTATTATATTAAGTTAATTAATAGTATTTCTGAGCTTGAAGTTGCTTTAAATGAATTAAAGCATAAAGAGGAAGTATTAAAAGAAAAAATTGATTCTTTAAAGGAACAAGAATAATTAATATAAGAAGATATAAAAATGAAAATAACAATTGGAAAAAGCATAACAGAAAAACTACCTAACTTTAATATTATCGCTCTTTCTTTTGATTGTGAATGCTTTGATAGTAGTGAAAAGATAGATAGTTTAATTAAAACAACTGAAGAAAAGATACGCGGGGAATATTCATTAGAGGATGTTTTGAATATTCCTCTTATTAAAGAAGCACGTGATGGTTATAAAATTTTGAAAAAGGATCCTAGTAGATATCGTTTAGCTGTTGAATCGCTTTATCGTAGAATAGTTAAAGGTAATAGTCTTTATCGAATTAATAGTTTAGTTGATCTAGGTAATGTTTTATCAATTGAGACTAAAAGAAGTGTTGCGGCACTGGACTTAGATAAGATTAATGGAGATATTTATATTCGTCTTGGTAAAGATACTGATGTTTACGAAGGAATTGGAAGAGGTTTAATAAATGTTGAAAATATACCTCTTTACGAAGATGAAATAGGTCCATTTGGCTCTACTACATCTGATACACCTCGTACATCAATTACTTTAAATACTAAACATTTATTAGTGTTTATTGTATGTTTTTCAAAGACAAATATTAATAGTGACAAAGAAAAAGCAATTATGCTTTTTACTAAATATGGAAAATGTAAAAATGTTATAGAAATAAATGTTGAAAATGAATTAGATTAGTTCACATGGGAAGGAAATTATATGAATGAATCAACAAATTTTATTAAAGATATAATGCAAAATGATTTGGAAAATGGAAATGTTAAGGAAATTGTTACTCGTTTTCCACCGGAACCAAATGCATATTTACATATTGGACATGCAAGAGCTATAGTAACAAATTTTGAGCTTGCAAAACATTTTAATGGCTACACTAACCTTCGTTTTGATGATACCAACCCCGCAAAAGAAGATAAAGAGTTTGTGGAAGGTATTAAATACGATTTAAACTGGCTTGGATATACTCCTAAAGCTGTTTATTATGGCAGTGACTATTTTGAAAAAACATATGAAATCGCAATAAGTTTAATCAAAAAAGGATTAGCATATGTATGTGATTTATCTCAAGAAGAAATAAGTAAATATCGTGGTGATTTTAATACACCAGGTACTCCTTCACCATATCGTAATCGTAGTGTTGAAGAAAACTTAGAGTTATTTGAGAATATGAAAAATGGAATGTATGGCGAAGGAGAAAAAGTTCTTCGTGCTAAAATTGATATGGCAAGTCCTAACATTAATATGCGTGATCCAGTTATTTATCGTATATTAAAGATGAGTCACCACCGCCAAGGTAATAAATGGTGCATTTATCCAATGTATGACTTTGCTCATCCAATCCAGGATTCACTTGAAGGTATTACTCATTCTTGTTGTAGCTTAGAATATGCTGATCATCGTCCTTTATATAATTGGGTTGTGGAAAAATGTGAACTTAAGCATGTTCCACATCAATATGAATTTGGTCGTTTAAATTTAACTAATACAATCATGAGTAAAAGATATCTTAAAGAACTTGTGGAAAAGAAAGCAGTTGTAGGTTATGATGATCCACGTATGCCTACTTTAGCAGGTCTAAGAAGAAGAGGATATACTCCTGATGCGATTAAGAATTTTATTATTGATGCAGGTTTAAGTAGAACAAATATTACTATTGATTATTCACAACTTGAAAACTATATTCGTGAAGATTTAAAACTTAAAACTAATAGACTTATGGCAGTTAAGAAGCCATTAAAAGTGACTATTACAAACTACGAAGAAGGCAGACTTGAATATTTAGATGCAGTGAATAACACTGAAAATGAAGAAATGGGAACACGTAAAATTGCCTTTTCTCGTAATTTATATATTGATCGTGATGATTTCGTGTTAGAAAAACCAAATAAACATTACAAACGCCTAGCTTTAGGAATTGAAGTACGTTTATTCTATGCATATTTTATTAAAGCAAATGAAGTTAAATATGATGAAAATGGTAATATTTGCGAAGTACTATGTACATATGATCCACAAACAAAGAGTGGCACAGGCTTTAATGAACGTAAACCAAACGGAACTATTCAATTTGTGGAAGCAAGTACAGCTAAAAAAGCAAAATTTAATATGTTTGATGTATTAATTAATGATCCAGATGATACAAAACCAATTTGTGAAAGAGTAAATAAAAACTCTTGGAATGTTTTAGAAGGATACATTGAAAATTATAAAGAATTTGTTCCTTTAGATAAATTCCAATTTATTCGTGATGGATACTATTGTGTTGATAAAGAATCAAACGATGATGAAGTAGTATTTAATTGTACAGTTGAACTTAAATCATCTATTAAATAGAATTACTTAACAAATAGTATTTTACTAAATTGTTGTAAGGAGAAAAAGTAATGGAAGAATTAAATAAAGAGCAGTTATTGGCAGTGATGAAGATCAGTGGACCAGTCTTAGTATTTGCGGGGGCGGGAAGCGGAAAAACACGTACATTGACATATCGAATTATCAACATGATAAAGAATCATAATATTCCTCCATACAATATTCTCGCAATCACTTTTACCAAAAAAGCGACAAATGAAATGAAAGAAAGAATTCAAAGATTCTTAGATATTGATACTACATTATTAAATATCAGTACATTTCATGCTCTCTGTGCAAAAATTTTGCGAGTAGAGATAGGGCTTCTAGGTTATCGTAAAGATTTTACTGTTTTAGATGAGGAAGACCAGCAAAAATTTATCAGTGATATTTGTAAAGAGCTAAATATTGATAAAACTTATGTAAAGAAATATCAAAAACAAATCAATAACAATAAATGTTTTGATATCAAGGTAATAAATTCATTTGATAAAGATTTGGTAAGAGTTTATGAAAAATATCAAGAAGAAATGAAAGATCAAAATCTTCTTGATTTTGAAGATTTATTATTAAAAGTATTAGAACTTTTTGAAAAATTCCCTGAAGTATTAGAAAAATATCAAAATAAATTTAAATATATTTTAGTTGATGAATTTCAAGATACAAATCTAGTACAATATAAAATCCTAAGATTATTAGCTTATAAACATCGAAACTTGTTTGTTGTTGGTGATGATGATCAAAGTATTTATTCTTTTAGAGGAACTAACTATGAAAATATTAATCTTTTCAAAGAAGATTTTTCTGAATATACATCATATATTCTTTCAAAAAATTATAGATCTTCGAAGAAAATAATTGAATATGCAAATAGACTGATTTCTCATAACAAAAATAGAGAAGTAAAAAATATGGAGGCAGTTCGTGATGGCATTGAAAGTGATTGCGAATATGTTAATCCCGAAGACGAAAAAGAAGAAGCAAGATATATAGCTAATAAAATACTACATATTAAAGGATCTGTTGATAGATATAAAGATTTTGCAATATTATATCGCTCTAGTGCTTTAAATAGAAATATTGAACTTGAATTTATTAAAATGGGAATCCCATATAAGATATATGGTGGCCTTTCATATTTACGTAGAAAAGAAATTAAAGATATTATTGCGTATTTACGTTTAATCATTAATCATGATGATGTAAATAGCTTTAAAAGAATATATAATGTTCCTTCAAGAGGTATTGGTGAAGCAACACTTGAGAAAGTATTAGAAGTAAGAAAAGCAAATAAAGTAAATGTTATTGAAGCTATTGCACTATCTGAACCTGTATTAACACATAAAAGATTCGAAAAACTAGAAGAGTTAAAAGATTTGATTGAAAAACAATCACAAATGATTGAAGATGAAAATCTTTTGATTACTTTTGATAGACTAATAGCAAAATTAAATTATAAGGAATATCTAAAAGATATATATGAAGAAGAAGAAGCTGATGACCGCTTCCTTAATGTTTTAGAATTTAAAAGTATATTAAAAGAGGTTGAAGGTAAAATAACTGGGAATAATAGGATTGAGCTTTTAAAAGAAGCTTTTGATGATATTGTTTTAGCAGATAATCAATTACAAAGTCGAAAACAAGATGAAGATGGGGTAACACTATCTACTATTCACTCTGTTAAAGGCTTAGAGTTTAAATATGTCTTCTTAATTGGTCTTGAAGAAAGTATCTTTCCTAAAAACAATATACACGTAAATGATGAAGATATTGAGGAAGAAAGAAGAATATGTTATGTTGCAATTACAAGAGCAATGGATAAATTATTCTTGATGCATGATAAGAGTAGATTGCTTTTTGGTAGAGTTTTTAGAAACAAACCTTCAATATTTTTAAACGAAGCTTTAGGCATTAAGATTTTTAAGAAAAATACTTATGATGATTATGATGATTTTTGTCAAGTTGTTGAAACTAAGCCGGTAAAGACTTTGGAAACAAAAACAGAACTAAAATTAACTGATACAAGTTATTCAGTTGGTGATAGTGTTAATCATGATAAGTTTGGCCCGGGTATTATTTTAAGTATAAAGGGAGATATTGGTACTATATTTTTTGATAAACAAAAATGTTCAAAAACAATCTTGCTAAATCACCCAGCATTAAAGAAAATATAAGGAAGTAAAAATATGAATCCAAAAGATAGAATTGAAGAATTAACTGAGTTACTAAATCGTTATAATGAAGAATATTACTTGTATAATTCACCTTCAGTTAGTGATTTTGAGTATGACCAATTAATGCGTGAACTTGAAAATCTTGAAAAAGAGTATCCAATGTATGCATTAGCTAATTCACCAACTAAAAAAGTAGGTGATGACTCTTTTGGCAGTTTAGAACAAATCACATACAAGGTACCAATGCTTTCTTTAGCAAATGCTTTTTCATACGATGAATTAAGAGAATTTGACAACAGAATTACGCAAATGGGATTTACCCCAAAATACATTTGTGAACTAAAAATAGATGGAATATCTAGTAGTAGTCATTTCAAAAAAGGAAAGTTTTTCCTTGGTGCTACAAGAGGAAATGGATTAGTTGGTGAAAATATTACAGAGAATATGAAAACAATTAATTCCTTACCAAAACATCTTTCAAGTGATATTGATGTGGAAGTTCGTGGCGAAGTGTATATGACTAAATCAATCTTTAATTCTTTAAATGAAATAAAAAAAGAAAATGGAGAAGAACCATTTAAGAATCCACGAAATGCTTGTGGAGGTAGTTTAAGACAACTTGATGCTAACATCACAAAAGAAAGAAAACTTGATTTATTTGCATATACTTTAGTTGATGCGAAAAAATATGGCGTTAAAAGCCAAAAAGAAGCATTAGAGTTTATAAAAAGTCTTGGTTTTACGGTTAACCCACATTATGCATTTTGTAATTCGATTGATGAAGTAATTAATTATCTTGAAACTTGGAAAGATAAAAGAAAACAGTTAGATTATGAAACTGATGGTGTTGTTATTAAAGTTAATGATTTTGAAGTGCAAGATAAAATTGGATCTACAAGTAAATCACCAAGGTGGGCAATTGCGTATAAGTTCCCCGCAACTTTAGTAGAAACAAAACTTTTAGATATTAAATTTACTGTTGGTAGAACAGGAAATATTACTCCTAATGCAATTTTAGAGCCAATAATGATTGATGGCTCATTAGTCCAAAGAGCAACACTTAATAATGAAGATTTTTGTATTAATAAAGATATTAGAATTGGCGATACTGTTAGTGTTAGAAAAGCAGGAGAAATCATTCCTGAGGTTGTAAAAGTAAATCTTTTGAAAAGACCAAAAGGATTAGAACCATTTAAGATGATAGAAAGATGCCCTATTTGTGGGAGCGCTTTAGTTAGAGAAAAAGATGAAGCTGTCCACTATTGTGTAAATAAAGATTGCGAAGGAAGAAAAAAAGCAGGAATAATTTATTTTGCTTCGAAAGTAGCAATGGATATTGAAACATTAGGAGAGAAACTTGTAATTATGTTATATGATTTAGGTTTCTTAAAGACTATAACTGATATATATAGACTTAAGTTTTATCAAACAGAACTTGAGTCAATTGAAGGCTTAGGTGAAAAAAGCGTTAAAGTATTACTTGATAATATTGAAAAAAGTAAAGCTAATCCACTTTACAAAGTGATTGTCTCTTTAGGCATTCGTTTCGTAGGCACAAAAGCTGCGAAGAACTTAGAAAAAGAGTTTTCATCTTTAGAAGAACTAATGAATGCGAAACTTGAGGATTATTTGAAAATTAGAGATATTGGGATTGCAACTGCTCAAAGTTTAACTGACTTCTTTAGTGAAAACAAAGCATTAGTTGAAGAGTTAATTAACTTAGGCATTAATCCAAAAGCTGAAAAAATTAACCGTGATGAGTTATTGTTTAGTAATAAGACATTTGTATTAACAGGAAAGCTTGAGACACTAACACGAGAAAAAGCAACTGAATTAATTGAACAAAATGGTGGGAATGTATCTTCAAGTGTTAGTAAAAATACATCGTTTGTTTTACTAGGTAAGGATCCTGGTAGTAAATATGAAAAAGCAAAAAAACTAAATGTTACAATAATCTCTGAAGAAGATTTTATAAAAATGTTAGGTGAATAAAATGCAAAATATGCAAGAAAGTCAGAAATATATTGTTATTAAAGGCGCAAGAGAAAATAACTTAAAAAATATTGATATCAAAATTCCTAAAAATAAATTAGTTGTTATGACAGGATTATCAGGTTCAGGTAAATCTTCTTTAGCTTTTGATACAATATACGCAGAAGGACAAAGGAGATATGTTGAGAGTTTATCTACCTATGCGAGAATGTTTCTTGATAATACTGAAAAACCAGATGTTGATTCGATAGAAGGATTATCCCCTTCTATTTCTATTGATCAAAAAACAACTAACAAAAATCCACGTAGTACTGTTGGTACTGTAACAGAGATATTTGATTATCTACGTTTACTTTACGCAAGAATTGGAAAAGCTTTTTGCCCTAATCATAATGTGCCAATCCAAGCACAAACAGTAACACAAATAGTTGATAAAATATTTGAAAATGAAGAAAATAGTAAACTAATTATTTATAGTCCTATTGTTTACGCACAAAAAGGAACCCATGAGAAAACAATTGATTTAATTAAAAAAGATGGTTTTAGTCGTGTGCGTATTGATGGCTACTTATATGATATTGATGAAGAGTTTAATCTTGATAAAAATATTAAACATAATATTGATATAGTAGTTGATCGTATAAAGATTAAAGAGGAATCTAGAAGCAGAATATTTGCCTCTGTAGAAACTGCTTTAAAGTATGGTGATGGTAAAGTAAAAATAGATGTTGAAGGAGAAGAAAATATCTATAGTGAGCATTTATCTTGTCCACACTGTAATTTCTCGATACCAAACTTAGAACCAAGATTGTTTTCTTTTAATGCTCCATTTGGTGCTTGCGATACATGTAAAGGTTTGGGATTTCTTAAACAAATTGATTATGAACAAATTGTTCCTAATCCAGAACTATCTATTAACGAAGGTGCAATAAGATACTATAAAAATATTATGAACACTGAAAATATTGAATGGCAAACATTTGATATTTTACTTAAACATTATAATATTGATCGTAATATTCCTTTTTATAAATTAAAAGAAGAGGATAAAAATATTATTTATCATGGTTCAGACAAAGCAATTAACTATACAATTAAAACATCAGGTAATAACACTTACCACAAAGAAAAGGAAATAGAAGGAGTTGCAAGTTTAATACTTCGTAGATATAATGAAACTAGTTCAAGTTTTTCCCGTGAGTATTATGACTCATATTTAAAAGAAGACACATGTCCTACTTGTAATGGAAAAAGACTTAATGAAGTGGCTTTAAGTGTTAAAATAGGTGGTAAAAATATTATAGAATTTACCGAAATGAGTATACTCGAAGCAAAAGAATTTATTAATAATTTGAATCTTTCTTCACACGATGAAAATGTTGCGCGCCTTGTTTTAAAAGAAATAAAGTCCAGACTTGATTTTCTCGTTAATGTTGGTTTAGAATATCTAACATTAGCAAGAAGTGCTTCAACATTATCTGGTGGTGAGTCACAACGAATTCGTCTTGCAACACAAATTGGATCACATTTAACTGGGGTATTATATGTTTTAGATGAGCCAAGTATTGGCCTTCATCAACGTGACAATGAGAAGCTAATTAATACTTTAATTGACATGAAGAATTTAGGTAATACAATGATTGTCGTTGAACATGATGATGAAATTATGAAAAGAGCTGATCATTTAATTGATATAGGTCCTGGTGCAGGAGTAAACGGTGGATGGGTTGTTGCGCAGGGGACACCAGAGGAAGTTTGTGAAAATTTAAATAGCATTACTGGTGATTATTTGTCTGGTAGGAAGAAAATAGAAGTTCCAACTGTAAGAAGGACTAGTAATGGTAATGATATAACTATTTTCGGCGCAAAAGAAAATAATTTAAAAAACATTAATGTCACAATAAAAGGTGGTTGCCTTAATGTTGTAACTGGTGTATCAGGTTCTGGTAAAAGTTCGCTTGTTAATGAGATATTATTAAAAGAGGTTAATAAAAGGTTATATAAAAGCAAAACTAATCCCGGCAAGTTTGATAAGATTGAGGGAATTGAAGCTTTCGATAGAGTTATTGATATTAATCAGTCACCTATTGGTCGTACTCCACGTAGTAATCCTGCTACCTACACCAAAGTGTTTGATAATATTAGAGACTTGTTTGCGGAGACGGTTGATGCGAAAATGAAAGGCTACAACAAAGGTAGATTTTCATTTAATGTAAAAGGAGGAAGATGTGAAAGATGTTGGGGTGATGGTGTTATTCGTATTGAGATGCACTTTTTACCGGATGTCTATGTTCCTTGTGAGGAGTGTCATGGAAAAAGATATAATCAAGAAACTTTATCTGTTAAGTATAAAGATAAATCAATCTCAGATGTTTTAGATATGACTGTTGATGAAGCTTGTGAATTTTTCAAAAACATTCCAACCATTTATCCAAAACTTAAAACAATGAAAGAAGTAGGACTAGGATATATTAAACTTGGCCAAAGTGCAACAACATTATCAGGTGGTGAAGCACAAAGAGTAAAACTCGCAAGTGAATTATATAAACGTATAACATCAAAAACATTATATTTATTAGATGAACCAACAACAGGTCTTCACGCTGATGATGTAAATAGACTTCTTGAAGTAATCAAGTATATTGTAAGTCAAGGAGCAACTGTAGTAATAATAGAACATAATTTAGATGTAATTAAAAGCGCAGATTATATAATAGATTTAGGACCAGAAGGAGGAAATAACGGAGGAAATGTTGTAACAACAGGTACACCAGAAGAAGTGGCTATGTGTGAGGCATCCTATACGGGTAAATTTCTAAGAAAGGTATTAAATTTATAATTGAAAATATTTAAAAAAATAATTAATGGTATTGCAAAGTATAGAAAAGATTTATTCACCGTTTTAGTTATTATTATGATGATAATCTTTTCTTTCGTTTATAGTAATTATTATTTGTTCTTTAGTACAATTTTGTTATTAATACTACTTATTATGTTTACTATAAACTATAATAATGATAAAGTTAAATTGTGCATTTACTTTTTTGTAATTGTTATAATTCTTTTCTTTAGAGAAAAACAAGTTGAAAAAATCGATGATATATCTATATTTAAATATCTTGTTTTAGCTTTTAAATACAGAGTTATACTTATTAATGTAATTGGAAACATCATACTTTATATACCACTTTTATTCTATTTAGATAAAAATAAATATTTATTACTGAAACTAATTCTACTTTTTATAATAATAATATTCTTTGAGTTTTTACAAAGAATATTACAAGTCGGAGTATTTGATATAAAAGATATTATATTAAACATTTTCGGGTGTTTAATGTATATGTCACTAAGAGGATATAGAAATGTGCAAAAAAAGAAATCAAGAAAAAATCAATAAAAAAAAGAAGGAAAAGCAAAATTTAAAGAATGATGAATTCTTAGATGAAATTAATAAATTAATTGATAACATGGAAACAATGACTGGAGAAAAAGTTGATCGAAAACATATTATTGCTTTTACAAAACCCAGTTTAAAAGATGTTTTCTTTCAAGTATTAATATCAACGTTATTTTCGTTTGTCCTTTTAACCTCATTAACAGGTTTAATAAAATGGATGGAATTTACAAATATCTTTAATGCTTTATTGACAATAGGTTTTATAGTCATATTAGAAGGAGTTTTATGTTTCTTTATTGATGCCTATTTTACAAAATTAGTTTTTTACACGCTAGGGTTAATAAAGGTGTTACCATTTATTATTTCACTTGTTTTGGCTTATATTTTCGCCTATAATGTAACTTTTTCGAGCATATGGAAAATTATATTAGTAGCATTAATCTATGCTGAGGTGCGAAAATTATTCTTTATGATTTTAGGCAAGAAAAATTTCAAACGTATTAGGTAATGGTATATGTCATTTTCAAGTGAAGTAAAAAAAGAAATAACAAATATCGAATCAAAGAAATGCTGCCAGAAGGCTGAACTTTATGGGATTTTACGTAACAAAGCTAGTTTGGTAATTTCAAATCATCATTTTGGTGTTACACTCTCCACAACACATAATTTTGTTGCGAGAAGAATAATCTTTTTGTTTAAAAAAATCTATAGCGTAAAATCAGAAATTGAAGCTTATCAAAGACAAAAATTAGACTTTAAAACTAAATATGTTTTAACATTCAATGAAGAAGAAAAAGAATTCTTAAAAGATTTAGGAATATTAAATAGTGATAATACAATTTGTGAAGAATTTAATAATGATATTATAAAATGTCCTAATTGTGCTGGTAGTTTGATGCGTGGACTATTTATATGTCAAGGTTCAATTAATGATCCAAGAAGCAAAGGTTATCATTTAGAATTGACAGTTGAAAATAGTGAAGATATTGATATATTACTAAAAATCTTAGGTAAATATGGTATGACACCAAAGGTAATTATGCGCAAAAAAGGTAATGTTATTTATCTTAAGAAAGCTGAACAAATTGGAGATTTTCTAAAACTAATTGGTGCTGTTAATAGTTTATTTGAATTTGAAGATGTTAGGATAAGTAATGACTATTCAAACAACTATAATCGCGTTCTTAATTGTGATATCCACAATGAAGAAAAAAGCCTAAAAGCTGCAATGAAACAAATTGAAGAAATTGAATATATTCTTAAGAAATTAGGCAATAGTAAACTTACTAAAAGGCTATTAGATGCTATCACTTTACGTACTGAGTACCCAGAATATTCACTTTCAGAATTAAGTGAAGTATCTTTAGATGTTGTTGGTAAGAAAATCAGTAAATCTGGTTTAGGACATTGTTTTAGCGATTTACATAAAATTTATGAAGATTTAATAAATATTAATAAGAAAAAATAAAAAAGAGTTAATGATATTACATCATTTCTCTTTTTTTAATTACATTAAATTATCTTCATGGTTTGTAAAGAATACAGAAATAGATATAAGCCCAGCAACACCAACTATTGCGTAGATAATACGTGTAACAATTGGAGTAATCATATCAAAAATTGTGCTTACTAAGTTGAAATCAAATATTCCAATTAAAAGCCAATTGATTGCGCCAATAATAATTAGCACGAAAGCTATTTTTTGTAAGATATTCATAAACATCCTCCTTTTTTATATTTTGTCCAAAAAAGGTATAATTATACAATTAAAATCATATTAATATATGAAAGATTAATTTTATAGATAAATATAAGGAAAGGATAAAAATGAAAAAAAGTATACTATTTTTACTATTACAAGTAGTGGTTTTATGTTTGTTTGGTTGTATTGGAGTAAATGAAAAGTCAGAAGAGAAGTTTGTGGAAATGCTTTCGAAAAGTGATTGTTACACTGCAGAGGGAGTAATGGAAACAAATTTATTAGAAGTTAGTAAAGAATGTAAATTTGAAACATTATATTCTGGTGATGATAAGATTAAAGTTATACTAAAAGATGCACAAGGTAGCGAAACACAAATTATAGTAAAGAATTCTGACGGAGTATATATTGTTGTCCCACAAGTCAATAAGAATTATAAAATAAAAAGTGATTTTCCTGAAAGTGGAAATTACCCTTACCTATTAACTTCGCTTGCGAAAGATATTGTGAATGCAGGGGAAATAATTGAAACTGAGGATGAAAATCAAAAAACAATAGAATTTAATGTTAATTTACCAAATAATCAAAAGGTAACAAAAGAAAAAATAATATTTGATAAAGAAACTGATCTTCCAAAAGAAGTAATGCTTTTAAATGATAAAAACGAAGTGTTTATCAGAGTAGTGTTTACTAAAATTGATTTAAACACTAAAATAGATGATAAAGAATTTATAGTTGACGATACAATAAATGATGTAAGAGCTACTATGAAGGAAGAAAAAGATGATGATAATCAATATATTAGATCAATTAGATATCCAAAATATGTGCCAGAAGGATCAAAATTATCTAAAGAATATACTGAGAGAAGTGAAGATGAAACTACTGTAATAAGTATAATGATGTACACTGGGGAAAATTGTTATACAATAGTACAAGAGTATGTTAATGATTCTAAAACAGTTTCATCAGTTCAAGAATATGGAACAATTGATCAAATTTTTGGTGTTCCACTTGTAATTAAAACACAAGCAGTGGAAGGATATTATAAAGGTGTTAAATATACTGTTGCATCTAGTGATTTGACTGTTGAAGAAATGAAAAAAATAATTGGTAGTTATTTTGTAGAATTTGAAGAAAAATAAAACAAATTTAAATATACTTGATAAAGTATTCTTCTTTTGGTATAATAATATAAACAATAAAATCATAAAGTAAATAATACAAAAGGAGAAATACAATGAATAGTAAATACAAAAGCAAAAAAAATACATCAAAAAAACCAATCATCTTTTGGTCTGTAGTTGGAGTATGTCTAATTGTAATTATTACAATGTTAATTATTAGACTTGCGAAAATACAAGATGTTTCTAGTTATGGAAAAGTTGAAATGATTACAGGTCAAGAACTATTTAACCAAGATGAAGAAGAATACTTAGTATTATTCTATAACTTCAATGGTGAAAAAGCATATGAAGAATTTGATAAAGGTGTGTATCGTTATTTAACATTTTTAAGAGATACAAAAGGAACTCAAGCTTTCTTTGGTATGGATACAGATCAAGAAAGTAATAGAATTTGCTTTGTAACAAGCCAAAGCGCAGAAAGTATTAAAAACGCAACACAATTTCCACATGCTTATAACACTGGAGAAAGTGGCGTATTAAAAGTATATGAAGGTAATTGTCCTATATTATTAATTATGTCAGGAGACAAAGTATCTGATTATAAATCAGGTGAAAATGCTATTTTATCTTATTTAAAAGGAATAATGGAAAAATAAAAATAACAATATTCTATTATAAAAATGAAAAGTACTTGACAAATGAGTACTTTTCTAGTATTATAATAGAGCATTTGGAGTAGTACTCAAGAGGCCGAAGAGGTGCCCCTGCTAAGGGCATAGGCTGGGAAACTGGCGCAAGGGTTCAAATCCCTTCTACTCCGCCATATTAAAGTAGTAAGACCGATACACTATTATCGGTCTTTTTTCGTTATTTGAGGCATTTTTATCTATATTTTTACGTTACTTTTCAGTTTTAGTGACATTCCTCAAATTTGGTTGTGTATCAAAGCTGTTATTATGACTTGGGTCTCGACAACAAAATAAAATAAATGGTTGGATTCGAAATGCTCAAGATCTTAATGTTATAATTGTGAAAATGTATTAATTGGTGACAAAATTGGTGACAAAATTGGTGACAAACAATAATGTTTGTGATATAACCTTAAGTATTTAATTAGATAATTAATGAAATTGTATCAAAATTATTCATCCTTATACTTAACCTTTTAACGATTACCATTATAAGGTATGCAAAATTTTATTAAGGGTATGCATTTTTAATAATTTAACGATTTACTAATTATTAGGAATACTTAACAATGTATGGTATAATATTACAAAGGATTTGTGATTATTATGTTTGCTAAAATAATGGTAGGAAATGAAGTATATATTTCTCCAGTTATGGCTCTTACATTATCTGGATGGAATAGTAAAGCTGTAGTTTTAAATGCTGATTCTTCTAAACTAATAGTTATTGATTTATATAGAAGTAACTCAAGTAATCAGTTTTTACTAATAGATTATAATTATGACAATTTTGAAATAGTAGAAAATAATTTTAAATCATATTGGAATAAACGAAATATTTTTAAAATTGTAAAGAATAAAAAATATACTTTAGAAATGTTAAATGAAGCAAAAAATATTTTAGATAATTTTAACGACTCTAAATATATTGATGTCAAATCAAATAAAGATTTAGAAATGTTAGAACTTAATACCGGATCATTTCATGATGCATATATATTATCAATGAAGCAAGATGATGATGAACTTGAAATAGTGTTTGATACAACATGGGGATCACTTGTTATCTTGAAATGCAGTGAAATAATAGAAAATACTTTAAATGTTGGTGATACTTTCTTCCATTGTGATATGAGGATTGATGAAAATGAACAATATATAGAATTCAATTTTGATTCTCCAAAATATAACGAAGAAAGAGTTTTAAAAGTAAAAAATATGTCATTATATTTCCTTTTCGAAAAGCAAACAGTATTAAAAAATTTTGATTATAGTATTAATGATGACGGGATATATATAAAATTAAATAATATTGATTATTCTATTTCTTATAGAGATATTCATAATGATTTTTTAGATTTAAAAGAAAGAAATGTTATTGGATATATTGATAACGATAATGACATAGTAAAATGTTTTATCTTATTAGAAAATTATGTTTTAAGTTTTTACTCATATAATATATCTAATAAAGAAAAAGCAAAAAGAACTTTGTTAATTAATAAAGTCAATAAGTTTATAAACGATTGCAGACTACATAATTTGTATTTTGATGATTTTCCTTACTATGATTATTTTTGTGCTCCAATAGAAGAAAGATTAGGTGAATTAATATTTTGTCAAAAATATAGTAGAATTTATGTCTTACTAAACATGATTAAATATATAATGATTGTTCCACTTGGATGTAATATTTTATGCCTAATTGTTCAACTTTTAAATCCAGAAATGAAATGGGCATTCTATTTAATATTTGGTATAGGAATCCCAGTATTTACTTTACTTATTATATTAGTTTCTTTTTTAAAGGAATTATTATCAAAAAAATCTTCATTTGATTCTTGTTTTGAGATTAGAGAAAAAGGAATAGTATATGTTAATGGCTATCGTGCTATAGAAACTTATTTTGAAGGCATTTCTGATTTAACATATGAAGATAAAATTTCTTTTTATGTAAATGATAAAAAATACACTTTACATAAGTCAAAAAATGACAAGAAGATTTATGAATTAATTAAAGAAAAATATGACGGGATTTTGAGGTAGATTATGGAAAAAGAGTATACTTTTGAATTTTATGGAACAAAACAACAATTATTGGATAAAATATCATCAAACATTCTAGATAACAATTTTTCTAATCCTAATACTTTTTATATAGGTGAATATATAATTTATGTAACTAGTGATAAAATCGAATTTGGTATATAACGTGGCGGACATTTTGGTGGATATTGGTATATTCCTGCTATTGAAGAATTTGAAGATCATCTAGTTTTGAGTGGTTCAATAGGATATATTGGTCCTGAAGATAATAGGGACAAAGCTTCAAAAGTAATTGGTGAAATATTTTTTGTTCTATTTATAATGATTGTGGCTATAAGTCACTTGGGGAAAGAATAACAAATATTTACGATTTTATAACAAGCCTATTCTAAATTTATGAGAGGAGATAATTAATGAAGAAATGGTTTATTGTTGATTTTATTATAGAAATTTTAGCAATTATATTGATGGTAATATTTTTAATTTATGGCATTATTTATTCTGAATATGATATTTTTGGATTTCTATTGTTATTTATTATTATAAACACACTGGTTTTATACATTTTATTCTCAAATTATATAAAAACTTGTGATTTATATATAAGTGATTATCGTTTTTTTGCTATATCAAGGAAAGAAAATGTTATTATAAATTGTAAAAAAGTACAAACATCATATTTTTTAGAATATAATGGTAAAGAAATTGAATTTAGAACTAGTGAAAGATTATTTGGAAATCAAATGTTTTTTTCATATATAGTTAGAAATATACGATTTTTAGAAGTATCTAAAAAAAGACCACTAATTTATATTTTTAAAAGAAAAGTTAGGTTAAAAAATATTAAACTAAAAAATTTAACAGTTATTTTAAATGGAAAAAATTATGTTCTAGTAAGTAATGGTATTTCTAAGAGTAAATTTACTTTGATTAATAAATCATGGTACTGGGGATATTTTCTATCAAGTCGTGCTATAGCTGCATCAATTGGAAAAGATATAAATTTCATTGATGAAAATAAGTTTCAAAAAGGTAAAACAGTATATCCAAATAATTAATGAAATTTTTAATATTTAAAAGCGTAATAAATTAGAACTCATGGAGTAATATCCGTGGGTTTTTTTCATGGGTAGAAGGAGGTAGTGGTTATGCCAAGTAAAGCAAAGAAACCATGTGCTTATCCAGGTTGACCAAATCTTACGCATGATACATATTGCGAGGAGTATCAGGCACTAAGGCATAAGCAGTATGACAAATTTAGCCGAGCTCCTAATCACGATAAGAAGTATGGGAATAACTGGCGAAGGATCCGAGCTTTGTATGTTAAGCAGCATCCATTGTGCGAGCGTTATCTTAAAGAAGGAAGAATTACACCTGTTGAAGAGGTCCATCACATCGTACTTCTTTCTCGTGGCGCAACTAACCAGTTCTCGAACCTGATGTCCCTTTGCCAGAGCTGCCACACGAAAACACACTATGAGCTTGGCGATAGAAAAATCAGAAAAAACAGACCAACGTATATTTAATATAATAGCATAAAAGAGGGCTAATAATACCAATTTGGTATCATTGTCCCCCTTTTTTCTTGATTGTCTACTTTTTTAGAGTCAGTTCAAACCTTGAATTTAACATTTTTTCTTTTTCTTTCTAAAAATACTATTCAAAAAAAATATTTATATGATATACTTAAATCAAGGAAGGATTTACGTATGGATAATATAAAAATAATAGAAATTAAAAAAAGCGTATTTGCTGATAATGATATTGAGGCAAATGAACTTAGAAATGAATTACAGGGAAAGGGTGTCTTTTTACTTAATTTAATGTCATCACCCGGAAGTGGAAAAACTACAACTTTAATTCAAACAATTAATGCATTAAAAAATGATATAAATATTGCTGTTATGGAAGCAGATATTGATTCTGATGTTGATGCGAAAAAAATATTTGATGCTACAGGTGTGCAATCAATACAGTTACATACCGGTGGCATGTGTCATTTAGATGCTGAAATGACTAAGCAGGGTCTTGATGGATTGGATATGAATAAGGTTGATCTTGTAATTCTAGAAAATGTGGGTAATTTAGTTTGTCCTGCAGAGTTTGATACAGGATCATCAAAAAATTGTATGATTTTATCTGTGCCTGAGGGACATGATAAGCCTTTAAAATATCCACTTATGTTTTCAATTTGTGATTTAGTTTTAATTAATAAAATTGATGTTTTACCATATTTTGATTTTGATATTGATAAATGTAAAGCATTTATTAGGCAAAGAAATCCTAAGGCGGAAGTTATTCCTATTTGTGCAAAAACAGGTGAAGGAATTGATCAATTTGCAAAATGGATAAAAAAACAAATATTAGATTGGAGGAAATAAATAATGCCTGAAATGAGTACTAAATATGTTCCAAAGCATATGGGAGATAAGAATCCCAATCCTAGACTATTAAAATTTGTTAGAAGAGTTACAGACCGCTTACCTGCAAAAATCAAGGGAGTAACAACAAATGATCCTGAATATTGGGGCTTTGCTTGTATATTTGAGGATGAGATGGATGAGGCTACAAGAGAATATTCATTTGATTTATTAGAAAAAATGAAGCTTCGTAAAAAATATTCACTTGCTGAATTACAAAAAAAGATGAATGCTGATTCAATAGAAAAGAAAGAAGAGCTTCAAAGAGTATTAACTATTCTATCTAAAATTGGAATGCTAGAATATGATTATGGAGATAAATATACAAAAGATGGACCTATTCTTGGTACAACATATAATTTAGAGGATAGATTTTATTGGATTCCTTTATTTGTTCCTGGTTCAGCAGAATATACAAATATGTCTATTACCCTAATGGATAAGCATCCTGAATTAGCTATGTTTTTTGAAAGAATGACTTTTTTACCATTAGAGCATGTTACAGCTATGGTTCCTCCTGGAGGGAGTGGTATTGGTATGCATGTTATTCCAGTTGAAAAAGCTATTTCTATGGAAAATAAGGCTATCGATATTGAAAAAATCTCATATTGGTTGAAAAGATATGAGGGTCATATTGGTGCATCAATTTGTTCTTGTAGATACGGAAGAAAAAAGCTAGATGAGGGCTGTGCAGATGATTATGAGGGCTGGTGTATTGGTGTAGGTGATATGGCAGATTATTGTCGTGAAACAGGCCGTGGCTATGATATTACCTATGAACAAGCTATGGAAATATTAAAGCGTGCAGAGGATAATGGATTTGTACACCAAATTACAAATATTGATGGTGAGGATAAAATTTTTGCTATCTGTAATTGTAATGTGAAAATATGTAATGCATTACGTACATCTCAGCTGTTTAATACTCCTAATATGTCTGCATCTGCATATCGTGCTCATGTTGATAAGGAAAAATGTGTTGCGTGTGGTAGATGTGTTGAGTATTGTCCTGCAGGAGCTTTGAAATTAGGACAAAAGCTTTGTAAGAAAAATGGAGAAGAGGTAGAGTATCCAAAGCAAGAATTACCAACTCGACCATTGAAGTGGGATAAAACAAAATGGAATGAAGATTATAGAGATAAAAATAGAATTAATTGTCATACTACAGGTACAGCTCCTTGTAAAACAGCATGTCCTGCTCATATTGCTGTACAGGGCTATATTAAAAAGGCTGCACAGGGTAAATACCGTGATGCTTTAGCTGTTATAAAAAAAGAAAATCCATTTCCTGCCGTATGTGGTAGAATTTGTAATAGAAAATGTGAGGATGCTTGTACAAGAGGTACAATTGATCAAGCTGTTTCTATAGATGCAATTAAAAAATTTATTGCAGAACAGGACTTAAATGCTGAAACTCGTTATGTTCCAGAAATTGTAGTTGCTTCAAATAGAGGAAGATGGAAGGAAAAGATTGCTATTATTGGTGCTGGACCTGCAGGTTTATCCTGTGCATTCTATTTGGCACAAATGGGGTATTATCCAACTGTTTTTGAAAAAAATGAAAAGCCAGGTGGAATGCTAACCTATGGAATTCCTTCTTATAAGCTTGAAAAGGATGTTATTCAAGCAGAAATAGATATTATGAAGGAAATGGGAGTTGAAATTAAGCTTGGTGTTGAGGTTGGAAAAGATATTACAATTTCTGAGCTTAAAGAACAAGGATATAAGGCATTCTATATCGCGATAGGATGTCAAGGAGGAAAATTACCAAAAATTCCTGGTGAAGATAGTTTAGGTGTTACTACAGCAGTTGATTTCTTAAGGGTTGCTAATTGTGGAGAAGAAACAGTTACTGGAGAAGTTGTTGTTGTAGGTGGTGGAAATGTTGCAATTGATGCCGCAAGAGTATCTACAAGAAGTGGTGCTAAAAAGGTAACAATGCTTTGTCTTGAATCACGTGATATTATGCCTGCTTCTAAAGAAGAAATTAATGAGGCTTTAGAGGATGGTGTTATCATTAATTGTGGTTGGGGTCCAAAGGAGATTATCAGTGAAAATGGTAAGGTTAAATCAATTGTTTTCAAAAAATGTAGTAGAGTATTTGATGAAAATAAGAAATTTGCCCCAATCTATGATGAAAAGGATACAATTACATTACCAGCAGATAAGGTTATTTTTGCTATTGGTCAATCTATAAAATGGGGCGAACTATTAAAGGGCACTAAGGTTGAATTTGGTCGTGGCAATAGTCCAATTGCTGATACATTAACATACCAAACAGCAGAAGAAGATATTTTTGTTGGTGGAGATGTTTTTACAGGTCCTAAATTTGCGATTGACGCAATTGCACAAGGACATGAGGCTGCAGAATCATTACATCGTTATGTTCAGCATGGTCATATGACAATTGGTAGAAATAGAAGAGAATTCGTTCAATTGAATACGGATGATATTTTAGTAGAAAGCTATAATAATTCTTCTAGACAAGAAGCTGGAATGGATGAAAATGTTGAAGATAAATTTAAGGATGCACATAAAACATTAACAGAAGAGCAAATCAAAAAGGAAACATCTCGTTGCTTAGGCTGTGGTGTAACAATTGTGGACGAAAATCGTTGTATTGGCTGTGGTATTTGTACTACAAAATGTGCATTTGATGCTATTAAATTACATAGAGATCATCCAGAAGCTTCAAAGATGGTTAAGGCAGAAGATAAATTTAAGCATATTTTACCTTATTTTTTGAAAAATCAATTTAAAATTGTAAGAAAACCAAAGGATAAAAAGGAAAATTAATAAATGCATGAATTAGGTGTTGTTTTTCACATAATAAAAAGTATTAATAAAATTGCTGTAGAGAATAATGTACATCATATAAATTCAGTTACACTTCAAATAGGAGAAGTAAGTACAGCAGTTCCGTATTTGGTTGAGGATTGTTGGAACTGGGCGGTAAAAAAAGAGGATATTTTAAAGAATGCCATTTTGCATATTGAAAAAATTGAAGCAATTACATTTTGTGAAGATTGTAAAAAAGAATATCCTACACTAAAATATGCAAAAATTTGCCCTCATTGTGGTAGTGATCACACATTCTTGAAAACAGGAAATGAAATAAATATTAAAGAAATAGAAGTAATTGACGAATGATCCAAACAAGATTAAGTATTATGCTCAAGAATTAATACCTGAGACTTATAATTATCTTCAAAGAGCTGCTTAGTCATATTCAGGAAAAAATTCATTTACTTATATTTGGTATCAAGTAGATGATGGATACTATACCAATGAAAAAAATAAGTTAGTTATTATACTTGGGTTTCTTACTCTAAAAAGATAGTTTATAAAATTACTAAATATTATTTAGAATCAGTCATAAGGGCTGATTCTTTTATGTCTGTGGAAATAAAAATAGAATGCTTATGGTGTAATATTAGTCAAGCGTATGAAGCATTTTACTTTGCTTCAATAATTAAATAAATTAGAAGTTATCGATAGGATGGTGTATTAATTATGAAGAAAGTTTTAAATGATTATTCAAGCAAAAATGATGTTAATATTAGACAAATAGTTGCATATAAAGATAATGTATTAGAAATTGAAGAATACAAAGAAGGTTTTACTAAAGAAGATACAATGAATGTGATGAGTGTTACTAAATCTATAACGTCTTTATTAAGTGGTATTGCTATTGATAAAGGTTTTATCAAAAGTGTTGATGATTATGTAATGGAATACTATAAAGATATTTATACTCCTAAAAGAGGAGAAAAAACTATTAATGAAGTAACTATTAAACATTTACTAACAATGTTAGCTCCTTATAAAGGTAAAAGTGAACCTTGGAAAAAGGTATGCACATCTAATGATTGGTCTTTATCTATTTTGGATTCTTTGGGTGGTAGAAATGGTATTACAAATGAATTTAGATATCATACCCTTGGAACACAAATATTATTAGGAATTATAAGGCAAGCAAGTGGAATGAATGTTTTAGACTATGCAAATGAATATTTATTTAAACCATTAGGAATTAAGCCAAGAGTTAATGCAAACTGTAAATCTAAGGAAGAACATTTTAATTATTTAATGAATAGGGGACCGCATGGTAATGTATGGTTTCTTGATCCTACAAAAATGCCTACTGCTGGCTGGGGTTTGTCCTTATCTGCGTATGAAATGGCTCAAATAGGATTGCTTATATTAAATAATGGAGTTTATAATGGTATAAGAGTTATTAGTGAAAATTATTTAAATGAAATGGCAAAATCATATGTTTCTTTAGATTATAAATTTGGTAATCAAGATTATGGATACTTATGGTGGTTACCACATAGAAGTAGTGATGTTATTGCTGCAATTGGTGATGGTGGAAATGTTATTTATATTAATAGAAAATATAATATTGTTGTTGCAGTAACTGGATATTTTAAGCCAATGGTATTTGATCGAGTAGAGTTTATCGAAAAAAATGTTGTTGAAGCATTGATTAAATAGTTGGATTCCTATTTATCGAGTAGTTGTTAGGGTGGTTTCAAATTGGTATAAAGTTGAATTTGACTATGATGGTAAACATTTTATAAATTCAGAACAGGCTTTTATGTATCTTAAAGCAAAACTGTTCAATGATTTTGAGTTTATGGAAGGAAATCCTATGATTTTTTAAAAATCTAGGAAGATGTGTTTAATCATTTGATTCTTCAATTTTTGATGTAAATAAATATAAATTTATGGTAGATGTTTTACTTGAAAAATTTTCTCAAAACGGTAGTTTAAGAAAAATATTAAACAATAAATGATAATTGTTTTAAATTAAATTTATATATTTTATGTCCTTGGTTAATAGTTAAGGACTTTTTCACAAAAAAAGGTTTTCCTATTTTTGTACACCATAAACCATTGAAAAAACGGAGTCTGAAAGTTATAACCGAAGTTTGCCTGCACTATAACTGAAAGTGGGATTGAAAAACCCCACTT
>CAYLPZ010000012.1:0-59776 GCA_964385755.1 uncultured Coprobacillus sp. | reverse complement strand
GTCATAAATAATTTTGAAAAAATTATTTATCACAATAATTTTTTACAGAGCCTTTATTTTTTTATTAAACTAGATAATTCGCTTGCTGTAACATTATTTTCTAGAGCAATCTTAGATGTACTCATTAAAATCATAAATGCTAATTTGTTAGCTTTACTTTTTTCAATACCTATATCTTCTAATAATTTAATATTACTTTCTATCTTTTCTAAGAAAAGTTGTTGTAAAGAGTCTAATACTGGCACTGCATCATCAAATAATTGCTCATCAATTATTTCCACAATTCCCATGCATTTAAAGATAAACATAGAACGCTTAAAGCTCTTATTTTCTTGGTCATTTGTACAAACTAAACTTAGACAATATGGGATTTTTGAAATAGCATTTTGATATACACGTATGATTAATGAGTCAATAAATATAGTACTTAACTTTGATATTTTTATATTTTCAAGTAGGGAAATAACACACCTGCTACTATAAGTTTTATTTAAAATTTGATTAAAGTAATTAGTATCCGATAATACTATAATATCACAGTTGTTAAGGAAAAATTCAAAATTATCATAAATATTAATCATATTATTAGGTAATAATTCTTTCTTATCATTATCTTTTGTATACACAACGATATCATCTACTTTATAAAGGTTAGCATTTATTATTCCATTTAATATATTTATAGATACTTTATCTAAACCTACAAAACCAATCTTACTCATTATTACACCTCTTTATAAAAGTATTATACAACTTTTTTAAAAATAAAAATAGCTTAATTTAAATTAAGCTATAATACCTTACTTAAGAAATCTTTTGTTCTTTGGTTTTTAGGACTCTCAAAGACCTCTTTTGGATTTCCTTCTTCTACAATATACCCTCCATCCATAAATAAAACCCTTGTACTTATTTCTTTAGCAAAACCCATTTCATGTGTTACGATTATTACAGTTCTGTTTTGCTTTGTTACTTTTTTAATTAGATCTAAAACATCATTTACCATTTCTGGATCTAATGCACTAGTAGGTTCATCAAAAAGCATCACTTTTGGATCAAGCATTAGTGAACGAATAATAGCAATACGTTGTTGTTGTCCACCTGATAAATTATTTGGATACTCATATGCTTTATCTTGTAAACCTATTCTTTGTAGATAATCAAAAGCTTTTTCTTGGACTTGTTTTTTTATTTCTTGTTTACTTATTATTTTTTCTTTTATCACTTCAACCTTATTATTAAAGAAGTGTTTAACTTTTGATTTTCTTATTTCCTTTAGCTTTTCTTTTCGTTCTTGTAATAAATGATATTCTAGTGCATAGGTAACATTTTTTAACACATTCATATGAGAAAATAAGTTAAACTTTTGGAAAACCATTCCCATATGTCTTCTATATTCATTTATATTTATATTTTTATATGCTTCTAATCCATCTACTTCAATTTTACCACTTGTAGGTTCTTCAATTAGATTAAGACAACGAAGGAATGTACTTTTACCACTTCCAGAAGGTCCAATAATTGAGATTATCTCACCATCTTCAATTGTTTCTGTGATGTCTTTTAGTACTTCAAGATCACCATACTTTTTTTGTAAATTAGTTATTTTGATCATTTTTCCTCATATTCCTTTCTAAAAGTTTAACCGGAATTGTAAGAATACCAACTAGAACTAAATAGATTATTGCTAGAAGCAAATAAGGTTCTAATGCTGAATATTCATTAGAAATTATCTTTTGAATTGCGAAAGTAATATCAATAACAGTAATGTAACCTGCAACACTAGTTTCTTTTAATAAACTTATTAGTTCATTTAAAATAGTAGGAATAATATTCTTTATTGCTTGTGGGAACACTATTGAAAACATGGTTTTGCTGTAGCTTAAGCCTAAAGTTCTTCCTGCTTCTGTTTGTCCTTTATCGACTGACATAAAACCTGCACGCATTATCTCTGACATATAAGCACCACTGTTTAGCCCAAATACAATCATTGCAACTACTAGTTCATTAGAATTCTTTATAATTAATGGGATTATTGCAAAATACATTAATAATAATTGTACTACAATTGGTGTACCTCTAATGACTGTAACATAAACTGCACAGATTTTATCAAGAATAATCAACGGAACATTTTTATTCTTAGGAACTATCCTAATTATTGCAATCAGCGTTCCTAAGAATAAACCAATAACAAATGCCACAATAGCAATTGCTAAAGTTTTTCCTATTGCCTTAAAAATAACTGTTCTATAATTTATTAACAGTTCAAATATTCTGCTTACAATGCTTAAGTAGTTCATTAGTCGCTATAATATTTATTGACAATTTCGTCAAACTTTCCATTTTCTTTTAATGTTTTCAAAGCATTATTAACTTTTTCTTGTAAATCAGAATCTCCTTTTTGAACGATGAAAGCATATTCTTCTTCAGTTAAGTTTACTTTATCGTTAAGTGCTAAATCAGCATTTTTATTAATAAATTGTAATGCGGGAACTTTATCGATAACTATATAATCAATAATACCACTCTTTAAAGCTAAAATAGCAGCTGCACCACTTGTAAAGCCCTTAGCTTCCGCATTAGCTATACCATCAAATTCCCAATCAGCATCACCTTCAACAAAATATTGTCCTACAGTTCCAGTTTGGAAGCCAATTTTCTTACCTTCTAAAGCCTTAATTGCTTCATCATAAGTTTCACATACAACAGCTTCAGCTCCAGCAAGGCCAATAATTACTTGGTTTGCTGTAAAATATGGATCACAAAAATCAACACTTTCTTTTCTCTTTTCAGATATTGTTAAACCAGCCATACCAATATTACATTGTTTAGTTTCAACTGCTGTAATAACAGAGTTAAATTGCATATCTTTAATTTGCAGTTTATAATTTAAAATTTTTGCAATCTCTGAAGCAAGTTCCATATCAATACCAATTGGATTACCATCAAAATCAGTATATTCAAATGGTGGAAATTCGCAGTTAGTTGCAACAACTAATTCTCCATCGTATTCTTTTGCATCTTCTCCACAACAAGTAAGTGTGAAAAAGCCAACAAATAACATAACAAGTGTAATAATTTTTTTCATGAATAATACTCCCTTCAATTTGTAAAATAAAAACCATAAGGAAAACTCCTTATGGTAAAGTACTAGTATTTTTTAGTACGATTTGCCGATAATTACACGCTATCAGCTGAATCGTATAATTATGCTCAAGGAATAATCCTATCTTTTAAATATATATTAAATACAAATGTATTATACATTATATATTTGCTTTAATCAAGATGAATTAAAATGAAAACGTTTATTTAATGCAAAAATTATTCATTTTTAATAAAAATTAGTGGGACTATCATTTCATCTTCTGTCATCCCTGCATGTGATGCTTTCATTTTTTTTACATTAGTATGTTTAGAAATACAAACACCTTTTTTTGCAATTGCAATGTAGTCTCCTAAAAATGAATCTACTTTAAAATGTTTATCTCCATCACCAAATATTTTCTCTTTCAATGCTTCTTCTTTTGTTAATAGTATAAAGTCATTTCCATAATCTTTTGTAAATGTTTCTTTGAACTCATCTAAATATTTATTTTTAACATATAAGACTGTTGCCCTTGATTCAAGTGAGACATGGTGTGAGAGCATCTTAGCGTATTTCTTATCTGTATATAAGTCAATGCTTTTTTCTATATTAATTAATCCATGATCAGCAGAAATAATAAAAGTTGTATTTGTAATACCTTTTGTATATCTTTTTATTAGTCTTTGTAGTGATCTAATCTTTAATTTAACTGCCAAAGATCGTGTTCCTTTTTTGTGCATAATATTGTCTGGGTAATCGCAATAAAAGTAAGTAAATGAATTTGCATTACTTTTTAAATTATTCCTTAGTTTTTTTAAGCCGTCACGAATGTCCTTATAGCAAATGTTTATGCCATCGATTAAATCATTTTTTATTGACTCCGGTCTATAATAAAAACATTTTGTATTACTATTTTCTTTAATTTTAGTAAAAATATTTTTGTATTTCATAATACTCATATAATCAATTTCTACATTTTCTTGAAAATAAGTATACTTATTTCTAAACACATCAATATTTTTATTAACCTCATCAAACCTTAATGTCCATCCAAGCATTCCATGAGATATTGGTGAAACACCTGATTGTATAGTAGTTATCGCCGCAACCGTTGTGGAAGGAAAAACAGAACTAATGACATCTAGTTTATTTGTCTCAAAGAAACCATTCTTTGATGCATATTTTAAATTATTATTTCCAAGTCCATCTAATATAATTAGGCAAATGTTATCAGCATCTTGCAATTTCTCGTCTAAATTCTTAAGTGTACTATAACCACTATCATAATTATAATGCTTTAAAATTGATGCCATCATATTTATAGTAGATTTTTGATAATTTGGATAAGATATTTTATAATCTATTATTTGTTCCTTTTTTCTCATATTTTAATTCCTCAATACTATTATATCATTTAAGGGTTTATTTTTCTATATTATTAATATTTTAAATAAATTATAGAATATATAACTTATTATGCAATTGAAATTTAGATTGATTTATTGTAAAATATATACATATCGATTAATGGAGGTAAATATGAAAAAAATAATTGCTGTTACTCCCCGTTTACTTGTTGAAGATGGTGCATTAAAACAATTTGTCAATGATACATATGTTAAAGCAATTTTGCATTATGATGCAAATTGCATTATGCTTACATTAGATAATCCGAATATTGAAGAAGTATTAGACTTAGTTGATGGAGTATTAGTTACTGGTGGGTCTGACATTGATCCTAAATACTATGGTGAAGAAAATAAAGGACAATCTAAAGAAGTTAGTGAAAGACTTGATATTTTAGATCAAAAAGTAATTTTATACTGTAAAGAAAAGAAAATACCAATGCTTGGTATTTGTAGAGGTCATCAAAGTATCAATGCCTTCTTAGGTGGAAGCTTAAAACAACATATTGATAACCATTCAGGAATTAGAGAAGGTCATCAAATTATTGCATCTAAAAATAGACTTTTAGATCTAGGAGATTTATTTCTTGCTAATAGTTATCATCACCAAGCAGTTAACAAACTTGCATCAGGGCTTATTGAAGTTGCGAAGAATATTGATGGCACTAATGAAGCATTCATTCATGAATCATTACCAATCATAGGCATTCAGTGGCATCCTGAAAAGAATTTTGAATGGAAAGAAAGTAAAATAATCTTTCAAGCTTTCTTTGATTTAGTTGAAGAATATAAGAATAATAAATAATAAATAAAAACATCTTTTAACTTTGTAAGCTAAAAGATGTTTTTATATTTATTTAATTATTAAACCAACCGGACAATGATCAGAACCATATATTTCACTATATATATGAGCATCAACAATTTTATCCAGCATATCACTGCTAACAAGAAAGTAATCGATACGCCATCCAATATTATTTTGTCGAGAATTAAATCGATAACTCCACCAAGAATAGTTTATATTCTCAGGATATAAATATCTATATGTATCTATAAATCCACTTTCTAAAAGTTCTGTCATTTTATTTCTTTCATAAATTGTAAAACCAGGATTATTTTCGTTTGCTTTAGGATTCTTTATATCTATTTCTTTATGAGCAACGTTTAAATCCCCACATACTATTACGTTTTTAATTTTCTTTAATTCATTTAAGTAACATCTAAAATCATCTTCAAATTTCATACGATAATTAATTCGTTTTAAATCATCTTGGCTATTAGGAACATATACATTAACCAAATAAAAATCTTGATATTCTAATGTTATTATTCTACCTTCATCAAGATAATCATCTTTCATTCCGTAAGAAACTGATAGTGGATGTTTTTTTGTAAGTATTAATGTTCCTGAATAACCCTTTTTAATTGCACTAAACCAAAATGATTCATAACCATCAAACTCAAATGTAGCTTGTTCTTTTGTCATTTTTATTTCTTGAATACACATGATATCAGGATTTTTTGAAGACAAGAAATCTAAAAAACCATGATTAATACATGCTCTTAAGCCATTTACATTCCAGCTTATTAAATACATTTTTACTCCTCAGCAAAATCATAGAAGCAGCTTCCACCAATGAATTCACGCAAAAGTGAATTACAAGGAACATATCTATCATCTATTTCCTCAACTAGTTTTAAGAATTTAATTAATCTATTAGCTTGAATATAGAACTCATCATCACTCTTTATTTGACTTAATGCTTTAATAGCATATTTTTTCATCACCGCAAGTTCATAATGTAATTCAGTATTGAAAACAAAATCTGCTTGCTCTTGGCAAGGGTAAATCCATCTAAATTCACCACGGCGAACACTTGGCCACATCGCAAAAGTATCCTGAGGTTCAGTTTTACGATACTTTAAATCTCTTACAATTCTACGTAATAATCTAATCTCGGATGATGGGATTGGGTTATGATCATCAATATTAATTTGTGAAAATGGACTGATAAAGATTTTAAATTTTTGTGATTTAGGTATTAGTTTTGTCACTTCTTCATTTAATGCATGAATTCCTTCAATTATAATAATTGAATCATTATCAACTTTCATCTTTGGACCATCTACTCTTTTTCCAAGTTTAAAATCAAAAATTGGTGTTACTATTTCTTCACCTTCAATTAATGAAAGTAGGTTTTCATTAAATAAATCTAAATCAAGGGCATTAACATGTTCAAAATCATAATCTCCGTTTTCATCTTTTGGACATTCGTTTCTTGGCTTATAATAATCATCCATACTAATTTTTATTGGTTTTAAGCCTATACTTAATAATTCGATACGTAATCTATGACTAAATGTAGTTTTTCCACTTGATGATGGCCCTGCAATACAAACAAGCCTTAGTGATTTACCACGTTCTTTGATTTTTTGTCCAAGTAATGCTAAAGTGTTGTTATGCTTTGTTTCACACATATTTACAAAATCTGATACTTTATTATTTACACAATAATAATTTAATTCTGAAAGTGTCTCACATTTACATACTTTTGCCCATTCTTTAGCATCATCGATCATTTGATCAAACACAGGAGCTTCCTCAAAGGCAGGAATTTGCCCTTTACACTCAGCTCTTGGAATTTGCACAATAAATCCAGGATGATAAATTTGTAATTTATAATCTTTTAAATATCCTGTAGATGGAACTAAGTATCCATACATATAGTTTGAATAATCTCCACATTCATGTTGGTTTACGTGATCTTCAGGACGATATTTCATTAATTCTACTTTATCATCATAACCTCTCTTAGAATAAACTTTGATTGCTTCTTCTTTTGAAATAGTTTTTCTAATAAATGGTAAATCAAGTGCTATTAGTTTTTTCATTTCACTATCTAGTTTTTCAATAAAATTACGATTAATCTTGATATTTGAATTCTTTAGCGTACATGAGATTGATCTAGAAACACATTGATTAAATTGTACCTTAATGTTTGGATCTATTTTTTCAAGTGCCATAATAATTAAATAGCGTACACTAGTTTCATAAACTCTTACTGAATCAAAACTAGTTAAATCTAAGAACTCAACAACACAAGTATAGTTAACATAATAAGATAACTCGCGAAGTCTATTATTAACTTTCGCAATAATAGCATTAGGCATGTGTTTTTTCGCAAGTTCTAAAAGTGTAACTTTTTCTTCAAATTTATATTCTTGATTATTTATTTTTACAGTAAACATTATATCTCCCTTCTCTTATGAAAGCCTTTTCAGTATATTTTATTATACTATAAATAAAAAGTCAAGTATAACTTGACTTTCAACTTAACATTATTATTTATCTTTATTTCTTTCTTCTCTTGCTTTAGCAACCATTTCTTTTCTTTCTTGTTCAGCTTTAACTGCTGCAGCATGGTTAGCAAGTTGAACTACTTTGATATCTGCATAATGTTTTTCAACAGCACCTTTAACAGATGCGCAAATTGCGTTGAATTGTTCAACATCGTTAATAGCTAATTCAGAAAGCATCTTACGATTAATTTGAATATTAGCCATTTTTAAGCCGTACATTAATTTGCTATAAGATAAACCATTTAATCTTGCAGCTGCATTAATACGTGCGATCCATAATCTACGAAAATCACGTTTTCTACGTTTACGATCTCTGTAAGCGTATGATAATGATTTCATTACTTGTTGATTAGCTGTTTTATATAATGTATGTTTAGAACCAAAATAACCTTTGGCTAGTTTTAAAATTGCTTTACGTCTATTTCTTGAAACGTATCCGCCTTTAACACGTGGCATATTTTTTTCCTCCCTTTATAAATTATTGAATGTTTGCGATCATTTGTCTTATACGATGTAAATCTGCAGTTTTTACAGATGATTCTTTACGTAGATGTCTAATTCTTTTTTGAGTTTTTCCAGGTGCTAAATGACTTGTTCCTGGGCGACTTCTCATAACTTTACCAGTACCAGAAATTCTGAAACGTTTCTTTGTACCGCTGTGTGTTCTCATTTTTGGCATAAAATTTACACTCCTATCTTATTTAATTTTTTTTGGTGCTAGCATATAGCCAGTTTTCTTATCACCATTCATAATTGTTGATTCAACTGTTGCAACATCAGCAAGTGCTTCAACAAATTTATCGAGAATCTTAGAAGATGAGTCCATTTGTAATAAACGTCTTTTACCTTTTGGATAGTATAAATAAACTTTTATACGGCAATCATCAGCAAGAAATTCTTTGCAATTCTTAACCTTTACAGCAAAATCATTGTCTCCAATAACAGGAGTAACTCTGACTTCTTTAACTACAACAATTTTCTGATTTTTCTTGTTCTCTTTTGCTTTTCTTTGCATATCGTAACAGAATTTACGATAATCCATAAATCGGCAAACAGGAACTTTCGCATTAGGTGCAACACAAACAAGGTCTAATTCTTCTGCTTGAGCAGCGCTAACAGCATCATCTAGTCTCATTTCACCTTTATTCTCACCATTATGATCAATTACTAAAACGGTAGATGCAGGGATATCAAAATTAACTAGCGGTTTGTTTTTGTCAAATTCTTTACTAATAAATTTCTCCTCCTTATAAATTTTTAGAAAATCATAGCAAAAAAAAGTGAGCGCATAAACTGCACCCACTAACTATCTAATCACAAAATGTTGTTTAAAAGTGACATTCAACCTACCAACCAATATCAGTCAGGTGAGAAGTGGGTACTTCTTCTTTCCACTATGAATTTTACTATATTATTATACTATAAATAGTATGATTTGTCAATATGATTTTATTATTTTTTTGACTCAATAATTTTAACTAAATCACCAACAGTTTGTAATGATTGAGCTTCTTCATCAGAAATTGTTATATCAAATTCTTCTTCTACTGTCATAACTAGTTCAACAGCATCAAGTGAATCAGCACCTAAATCATCTACAAAACTAGTTTCTAATGTAATTTTATCAGGACTTACGTTTAATTTTTCTTCAATTAATTTTTTAATTTTATCTAACATAATCTTACCTCCATGAATAAAGATAGATTATTTTAGCATAATTTCTATTTTTTGTCAATTTCTGGGACAACAAATGTAATAGCATTATGTACGATTTCTACAACAAAATGATCAGTTTTTGTTAATTCTCCATCGATAGAACACCAAAGCGGTTTATCGATTTTAACTTCAACTTTTTTCCCTTGTTTATATCCAACGTATTTTTCTAATCCTTTTGTTTCTAAGTGCTTACCCGCTTTATATACTTTTACTAACTTTGCGAAAGTGATACGAGAAACCTTTTTTACAAAGCAAACATCTAAAATTCCATCATCAACCTTAGCAATCGGTGCACAATAGTAACCTCCACCATAACATTTACCATTACAAATCGCACATAAAGTTACTTTTCCATCGTAGATAAGTTCATCATCAACATATATTTGATGTTTGTGGTTTAACTTTTGTAATAGAGAACAAAAGACCCCAAGATTATATGCACCTTTTGGAGACATTAAAGGAAGTTTTTTAAGTTTTCTTTGGTAATATACAACATTAGCATCTAACCCTATATTAAAAATATTAACCACATATTTATCTTGGAGTTTTAATAAATCACTTGTAGCAGTTTTACCATTGATCAAAGCCTTAAAATCTAAGAAATCTTCAATTTTACCATATACTTTCAAGAAATCATTTCCTGAACCTATTGGATAGATAGCAATTTCTGCGTTTTTATTTTCCATAACTCCATTTACTATTTCATTAAGTGTACCATCTCCACCACAAGAATAGAATCGTACTTTTTCATTATTATTTTCTAGATATTCTTTTACAAATCTAGTTGCATCATTAGGAGCTTTTGTAACATAGATTTGATAATCTAATCCTACAAAAGCATCATCAACTTTTTTAATTATATCTTCTAATTCATTCTTTTTTCCTGCTGTTGGATTTATTATTATTACATGTTTCATTAGTACTCACTCCTAAGATTATTTTCATTATTATAATTCAACTATTTTATTTTTTATTTCATAATATAGATCGATATTAATTAATGAAAGAATTGAAATAGAGATGTTAGCTATATAATCATTTAAAAACCAAATAATTAATTTAATACATTCTAAACTATTTTCAAATGATATTATCTTTTCTATATTCTCTAGTTCTTTTAGTTTTTCCTTTTCCATTTTTTGATATAATGATGTTAATAAACCATTTTCATTTTTAAGATAATTGATACAAAGAAACTTAATTAACAGTTCGTTGATGCTACAAACCTTAAGAAAAGATTTTACATAATCACTTCCTTGGTAATATAAATAAAATTCATGCATCATAATAAACATATTATTTAAACAAACTGCAAATGATTTTGAAATGGTATTATCATCATTACTTAATTCATGATTATCATTTACTACTTCTAAGGCATCTAATGAAATATTAATAGATGTACTAAATACTATTTTTATAATTTGTTTACAACTATCAATTAAATATAAATTATTGCCTTCATAATGTAAAAAATCAAAAAGCATAATAGCATTAATTTGAGTAATTAGTTTTTGCTTAGTTTCTTCCATTGTTTCTTGGTTTTTTACAAAAACATACAAAACTTGTATATTTATATTTTGATAATTATTATCTAAATAAATAGCATCCACAAGACACTTTACATTTAAGAAACTAATTATTCTATTTAATTTTCCATCATTCATTTTATGCCGGATCCACCTTTTTATAATTTGGATCATATACTTTATTGATTGTTTTTTCCTCTTTTTCCCAATAATTATACGTATCTTTTCGTTTAATTAATGCGAAAATCTTTTCACAAGTTGCATTAGTTACAGTATTACCATTTTCATCTATATAAGACAATAGTTCATAGCCACTTATACGAATGCGAGGCAATTCTTCACCATCTTTAATTTCGATAACATCTTTTACATCAGATAAAATAGTACCAGGAATATGGTCTAGAGCATATTTTACTCTAAAAGATTGCCAGTGATATACTGTTTCACTCGTTAGATAAAACAATTTTGAAGTGTCAACTAAAGCTGCCCAATTTGAGTTGAAAAACTCGTCAGCATGATTATATGGATTAAAGCATGTACAGCCTTCATCATTACGCCACCAAGCAAAAAAAGTAAGTAGGAAATTAAGAAAATCAGCATACTTTCCTTTTTCAACTAAATATCCTATAAATTTATTATCACTTTGATCAGTTAATTTTCCACCTTCAAGAGCATCTAAATAGTAATCATGGAAAGCAAAACCCATAGCATAACAACT
Organism: uncultured Coprobacillus sp.; assembly: GCA_964385755.1. GTDB lineage: Bacteria > Bacillota_I > Bacilli_A > ML615J-28 > CAG-698 > CAG-698. Next base: position 47,956 of record CAYLPZ010000012.1, on the reverse strand, counting down.
ATCCATTCCCCCAGCATTCCATTTCGCAAAATCATAAAAGTCTTTCTTTGAATTAATATTATTTTTTAGTAAATCTTCTTTTCCACCATGAGATAATATAAAATCATAAAAATCTCCATAAAATGATTCAAATAATGCTTTTTTACTTTCCCATAAATCTTTGCCTATTTCTAGTGGTGTATGATTATCTGAATTTATAAAACTAACTTTAATTTTCATAATATACTCCTTATTTTAATAGTTTAATAACAAAATTTTCTTCTGTAAATAAATTTCCAAAAGTATGTCCTAAGTAATCATATGTAAGAAGTTTTCCATCTTCACTATCAATCCACTCTGCTTGTAAATTATTAATATAATAATCAACATATTTTTGATAATCTTCCTCATAGGAATTTACATAAGAATATGTATAAAATGACTCTTCTAAATATGATTCATTTTTAATAATCTTATCGATTTTTCTACTTGTAACATCAAGATGGTAAATAACTCCATTTGGTAGTGCCATAACTACAAAACGATTTTCTGCTTCGTTTTCATCATAATACATCATTAATGGATAATGAAGGATAATACGAATATTTTCCTCTCTACGCCATCTGTAATATGTAGTGTTTTGATAATCTGAAAATCTTGCGTAAATTATAGAAAGTTGCAAACCATTTTCTAAAGTAATGTAACATATTTCATTATAAATAGTATTATTTTTTACTTTGATGTAATACTGCTCTCTTTCTTTTGTTTCATAATCATTATAATTCATCCAAGTTTCTTGTGATGAAAGTGTATCAATAAGCTTAGTTGAAACAGCTTGTTTTTTTTCATATTTTTCTATTAAATCTGCGATAATTTTAGATACTTCAAAATCATCATTGTTGTAAAATATTACTTCAAAATCACCAAGCTTATTTTCAGTTACATTTAATGTTGTATTAAAATCTATTGTATAAGTAGGTAAGTTTTCGCTTCTAACATATGGTAAAACTTCTTGATTAATTGATAAAGTAACACTTTCTTTCGCAACTGTTTTAACAGAAAATAAATCTTTAATTGAAAAACAACTAACAGATAATGATAATAAAACAGTTATAAGTAAAAGTAATATATACTTTTTAGAAATCTTTATCATTTTCATTAAGTCCATACTCCTTATAAACTTTTTCTTTAAATTCTAAGAATCGGTCTTCTCTTATTGCTTTTCTAATTCCCTCAGTTAATTTAACTAGAAATTGAATATTATGAATACTTAGTAATCTATATACCAATAGTTCATTTGCTTTCATTAAATGTCTTAAATAAGCTTTAGTATAGTTTTTACAACAGTAGCAATCGCATTTACTATCTAGTGGTGTAAAATCACGTTCAAACTCTTTATTCTTAATTAGGACTCTACCCTTGCTTGTCATTGCGGTGCCATGGCGAGCAATTCTTGTTGGAAGAACACAGTCAAACATATCCACTCCACGTTCAACAGCATCAAGAATCATACCAGGTGAACCAACACCCATTAGATAACGAGGTTTTTCTTTAGGAAGTAATGGGCATGTAAAAGATAATACATTATTTTGAATTTCTTTACTTTCTCCTACTGATAAACCGCCAATAGAATAGCCATCAAAGTCTATCTTTGTTAATTCTTCAACGCAGTGAGCACGTAAATCTAAATATTCACCACCTTGAATAATTCCAAAAAGTCCTTGATCATTCTTTCTCTCGTGAGCATCATAACATCTTTTAGCCCATCTAATTGTGCGATCAACTGAGTTTTTCATATATTCGTAAGTTGCAGGATATGGTGGACATTCATCAAAACACATCATAATATCTGAACCTAAATCATTTTGAATCTTCATTGATATTTCCGGAGATAAAAATAATTTTGCTCCATTTTTATGATGTTTAAATGTTACACCTTCTTCTTGAATATCACGAAGTTTTGCTAGACTAAATACTTGAAATCCACCAGAATCTGTTAGAATTGAACGATCCCAGTTCATAAACTTATGTAATCCTCCAGCTTCCTTTACTATCTCGTTACCAGGTTGGCACCATAAATGGTATGTATTTCCTAATATTATTTGGGAGCCAATTTGTTCTAATTCTTCTTTTACAAGTGTTTTTACTGTGGCCTGAGTACCAACAGCCATAAAAACAGGTGTTTCAAATGAACCATGAGGAGTTGTTACACGCCCTAAACGGGCATTTGTTTGTTTATCTTCTTTTAATAATTCATATTTAATAACCATACTTTTTTACCTAATTATTTCATTATTTTATAAATTGTGCATCGCCAAACGAGAAGAATCGATAGCCATGTTTAATAGCTTCTTCGTAGCTATGTAAAATGATTTCTTTAGTAGCTAAGCTACTTACAAGCATCACTAATGTTGATTTTGGCAAATGAAAATTAGTAATTAAAGCATCTACTGCTTTAAATTTATAGCCAGGATAAATAAAGATATCTGTGTTTTCTTCTACTTCTACAAATTTATTGTATTTTGTATAAATTGATTCTAAAGTTCTTGTGGAAGTAGTACCAACACAAATAATTCTTTTTCCTTCTTCTTTAGCTTTATTTAGCCTTTCTGCCACATCTTTTTTCATTGAATATTTTTCAGAGTGCATATGGTGATTTTCAACAATATCAACGCTTACTGGTCTGAAAGTACCTAAACCAATATGTAAAGTTACATATTCGATTTGTACTCCTTTAGCTTTTATTTTTTCCAATAATTCTTCTGTAAAATGAAGACCTGCAGTTGGTGCAGCAGCACTACCAATATTTTTTGCGTAAATTGTTTGATATCTTGATGAATCTTCTAATTTTTCATGAATATATGGTGGTAAAGGAATCTCACCTAATTTATCAAGTAACTCTAAGAATATTCCTTCATAAATAAATTTTACATGAAAAATTCCATCTTCTAATTTTTCAACTACTTCACCAATGAATAAATCTTGAAAATTTACTTTTGTACCAACTTTTAATCTTCTTCCTGGTCTTGCTAAAACTTCATAAATATTATCCCCTAAATCCTTAAGTAATAACATTTCTATATGAGCTTTAGTATCTTCTTTCACCCCATAAATACGTGAAGGGAGAACTTTTGTATCATTTAAAACAAGACAATCATTTTCATCAAGCATATCAACTATTTCATAAAAATGATGATGTGATAACTCTCCAGTTTTCTTATCAACAACTAAAAGTTTTGATTCACTTCTATTTTTTAAAGGAACTTGCGCAATAAGTTCCTCTGGTAATTCATAATTAAAATCTTCTACTAACATTTTTTTATTCCTAAATGGTTATAAGCTTTTTCAGTCGCAACTCGACCACGATTAGAACGAATAATATATCCTTCTTGTAGTAAATACGGTTCACAAACATCTTCTAAAGTTAATACTTCTTCTCCTAAAGATGCAGCAATCGCATTCAGACCTACTGGGCCACCATTGTATCTTTCTATTATAGTTTTTAAATATTTATAATCGGACTCATTAAGTCCTTTCTCATCGACATTAAGTTTCTTAAGTGCTAAAAGTGTAACATCTAAGTTAATTATATTTTTTTCTCCATCATAAAATTGTGCAAAGTCCCTTACACGTCTAAAAAGACGATTAGCAACCCTTGGAGTTCCACGACTTCTTTTCGCAATCTCAAAACTACTTTCATCATCTATTTGGTAATTGAATATTTTAGATGTTCTTTTAACGATTGATTGTAATTCTTCATCTGAATAGTAATTTAATTGTTCAACAATTCCAAAACGATCACGAAGCGGACTTGAGATACTTCCTGCCCTTGTTGTTGCACCAATTAATGTAAAAGGAGGTAAATCTATTTGGATTGAATTAGCTTGAGAATCTTTTCCAATCACAATATTTATTTTAAAATCTTCCATTGCGGAGTAAAGAACTTCTTCAATAACTCTTGGAAGTCGATGTATTTCATCAATAAATAATACATCACCAGCTTCAAGATTTGAAAGAATTGCGGCTAAATCCCCAACTCTATCTATACTAGGAGCAGTAACAGAATGGAATGTAGCATGCATTTCATTTGCTATTATATTTGCTAAAGTTGTCTTACCTAGTCCTGGAGGACCATAAAGCAAAACATGATCTAAAGTTTCTTCACGATGAAGAGCAGTCTTAACATATACATTCATCATTTCTTTTATTTGTTCTTGGCCCACATAATCATTTAATGTTTGTGGTCTTAAGCTTTGTTCAAACTCATCAAAAACACCTTTGTTTTTTTCTTCCATTGTTAAAACTCCATTTCTTTTCTATTTATTTTCGTTACTTTTTATGATATAATCTATAAAAAGGGGAAAATATGTATCAATATATCAAAGGAATTATTACAGAAATAGATGCAAAATCTATTACAATTGAATGTTGCAAAATAGGATATTTAGTCTATACACCAAACCCATTTTCTTTTAAAGCAAACACTGAAACAACTATTTACACATATCTTCACGTAAGAGAAGATATATTTGATCTTTACGGTTTTGCTACTAAAGAGGAAAGAGATTTATTCTTTAAACTCATTTCCGTTAAGGGCCTTGGACCAAAAAGTGCTCTTGCAATTTTAGCTTCTGGTGATATAGAATCTATTATCAATTCAATCGAACAAGCAGATGCGAAGTATTTACAAAAGTTTCCTGGTGTTGGTCCAAAAGCAAGCCAACAAATTATTCTAGATTTAAAGGGGAAACTAGACTTAAAAGCAGTTACTAAAGAAAAAGTACAAAGTGAAAATGTTACTAAAGCCCTTGAAGCTTTAAAGAATCTAGGCTATAAACAAGCAGAGCTTAAAAAAGTAATTAATATCCTTGAAAATAGCAAAGACGAGTCAGTAAGTGTATTAATAAAATTAGCTTTAAAGAATCTTTATTAAACTTGAATTACTCCAAAGAAACTGGAGAGATTCAAGTTTTTTTATAAATATTTTTTGCTATTTGTCATTTTCTCTGAAGCAATTTTTATTAAATTATTCATCTTTTCTTGGCTTTGTTGTTTTTCACTAGTAAGTTGATTATTATATTCTTTTATTTTTTGTTCATTATTTATTTTTATTTTCTTTAAATCCTGTGCAAACTTTTCTTGTATAGCATAAAGTTTGCTTTTATTATTCTCTTTTCTTTCAAAGACAACTAATTCAAATTCCTCTTTCTTTTTTTCAATTTCTCTTTGATAATCAGTATAATATTGTATACAATCTTTATTGATACTCTCTATAATATTTTCATCAAAATTAGTTTTATCAACCACATTATAACCATTTAAATGATATTTATTATACACAATTTGAGTATTAATTATTTTATTATTATTATCAAAAATTGTATTTACTTTTTCATCTAAAAAGTGATTAATTTTATTCACAATCATTTGATAATAATCTTGGTAAAGTTTGTAAATTAAAGATAATACAAATTCAAGTTGTGCGAATAAATTTTGATAGAATCTATCAAGAGAGGAAGTTACGTTTGTGGTAAATGATTCTTTTGTGTCACGTGGATCTTTAGGATAAAAATCTTTTAATACATCATTAAGCTTTTCTATTTGTATTTCTTTTTTATTATTTAAGTTACTAAACAAATTGTCGTATGTAGTAATAACATCATTTATTTCAATATTGATTTTTTGTAAATAACTTAATATTTCATAATTCTTATTTTTTCTTAATAATTCTAAATATAAATAATCAAAATGATTTATTACTATATATAAAGGATAATGAGATTTTTTTATTTCTTCATTTAATAATGATTTATTTTGAGATACTATTCGTTCTTTCAAACTATCAATTAATAGATTTGTAGATTTTAAATACTCATCAGCCACTTTAACACTATTTAAAATAGTCTCTTCTTCTATCTTTAGTTTACTTAATGTAATATCGTACTGTGTTTGTAATAATTTTTCATTAACGTCACAAATTGCATTTATATAATCTGTAGATATTTTATATTTTTTCTCATAAAAACTATCTTCAGTTTCTTTAATATTTCTTGAAGTATCTTTTTTAATTGCAAATACTTTATCAATATTAATTTCTCTTTCTTTTGAAATTTGTTTTTTTAATTCTTTTATTCTATTTAGATCATCAGTAGACAATAGTTCTAATTCACTAGCATATATTCTATCTTCAAGATCAACTTTTTCATGTTCAAGCTTAGATAGAAGTAAACTTCTAATTGTTTTTTCATTCTCTTCTTTTCGTTTTAATATTTTTTTTAAATCGTCTTCATATTTAGTATTAATATTGTTTTTTAATAATAAATATTCTTTTTGCAATTCTAAGTTTTTATTAAGATCACTATCATTAGTAGATAGATTATCTTCAATGCCATGATTGTCCTTTTTAGAGTTAATGTTAAGAATATTACCATCAAGTTTTTCTAATGATTCTTTAATTTTATCAAGACTATTTTGAACATCTATGCTAACAAGATTATCATTTTGTTGATGGTCTTGTTCATTACGTATTATTTTTGCTTTATATGACTTTATTGAATAATTACCATTTTTTGCTTCTTTTAGATAACTATTAACAATCTCGTCAGCTTTCGAAACATTTTTTTGAATACTTTTGTTAAGTATTTCTTGTAAATCACCAATTATTGCTTTGTATTCAGTAATAAATGTTTCAAGTTTCATATTACTTAATTAGAAACGGAATTGACCTTTTCCCTTTCCTTTTCCTTTCTTTGGTTTCTTTGCTTGTGCTTGCATGCTTTGTTTAAAGCGGTTTGAATTTAAATCTTCTTCAGAAAGTGAAGAAAATTTCTTCATTTGTTTTTTCATTTCACCAAATGATCTAACTAAATTATTTACTTCAGTATAAGGTCTACCTGAACCGTTAGCTACACGTTCACGTCGTGATTTGCTCATTTCCATTAAATCAGGATTTTTTCTTTCTTCTTTAGTCATTGATGTAATAATTACAGAAATATTATTAAATTTCTTTTCATCAATATCCATATTCTTTATTTGTTGACCAAGCCCTGGTATCATTCCTAATAATCCTTTTAATGATCCCATTCTCTTAATCCACTTCATTTGTTTTAGATAATCATTATAATCATACAAGCCTTTTTGCATTCTTTCCATAAGTTTTGTTGCTTCTTCTTCTTTAATAGTATCAGTAGCTTTTTCTACTAAAGAAACAATGTCACCCATTCCTAGAATACGTCCTGCCATACGATCAGGATGGAATACTTCGATTTGATCAATCTTTTCTCCAACACCCATGAACTTAATTGGAACATTTGTTAAATAGCGAATAGATAATGCAGCTCCACCACGAGTATCACCATCTAATTTAGTTAGAATGCATCCAGTTAATTTTAGTTTTTCATTAAATGTAGTAATTACATTAATAGAATCTTGACCCATCATTGAGTCTAATGTTAATAGTATTTCATCTGGTTTTGCAATTTGTGACACCTCTTGTAACTCGAGCATTAATTCTTCATTAATGTGAAGACGACCAGCTGTGTCAATGATTACTAAATCGTAACCTTTTTCTTTAGCATAAGCTAAACCATTAGATACAATTTCTGTAACTTTATATCCTGTACCCATTTCAAATACTTCAACACCAATTTGCTTACCGACTTGTACAAGCTGATTAATTGCGGCTGGACGATAAATATCACCAGCAATCAATAATGGTTTTTTAGCATCTTTTTCTCGTAAATATTTTGCTAATTTACCACAATGAGTAGTTTTACCAGCACCTTGTAGACCAACAAGCATTATAACAGTTATTCCATTTAATTTATATGATATGCCTTTAGCTTCTTCACCCATTAATGATTTTAATTCATCGTGAACAACTTTTACTACCATATCACCTGGAGTAAGTGATTTTAAAATCTTTTCTCCCAAAGCTTTTTCTTTTACATCATTTGTAAATTTCTTAACTACTTTATAGTTAACATCAGCTTCAAGTAGTGAAAGGCGAACCTCACGCATCATATCATCTATATCTTTTTCTGTTAAAACCGCTCTTCCAGTAACGCGGCGTACAGCCATTTGTATTCTTTCAGATAAACTTTCAAAAGGCATAGTTATTCAATCTCCCTTAATCTATTTAATAATTCTTCATAGTTTTCTTTATCTTTTATTATATTAGCATATTCTTCATATATTTTATTACGCTCTATATCTTTCTTATAAAGCATTAATTTTTCTTCATATTCATCTAATGCTTTATGGATTTTATCAATTGCATCAAAAACAGCAGCACGACTGATACTATTATTTTGAGCTATTTCTGATAATGACAAATCATAAAAGTAAAAACTTTTAAAATAATTTTGTTGTTTTTCTGTTAAAAGTGAGCCGTAATAACTATATAAAGTATTGTAATGCTCATATTTATAAATCTTACTTTCTTCACTCATATGTTATTACCCTTAATGCTTTACATTATTCTTCTTCAATTATCTCCGCAAATAATCCATAAACATATTTTTCGATATCAAAATATTCTAAATCATCTACTCCTTCACCAAGGCCTATAAACTTAATCGGAATATTATATTGATCTCGAATAGCTAGAACAATACCACCTTTTGCGGTTCCATCTAGTTTTGTTAGTACAACACCACTTACATCAGTTGCTTCGATAAAAGCTTTAGCTTGACTTAATCCATTTTGACCAGTTGTTGCGTCTATCACAAGTAGTGTTTCTTGTGGAGCATTTTCAACTTCACGTGAAATCACTCTTTTAATTTTTGCAAGTTCATTCATTAAATTTACTTTTGTTTGTAATCTTCCAGCTGTATCACAAAGAAGTACATCATATTCTTCATCTTTAGCTTTATGAATTGCATCGAATATGACACTTGAAGGATCAGAACCATAATCTTTAGTAACAACTTCAAAGCCAATACGTTTACCCCATACTTCTAGTTGTTCACTAGCCCCAGCTCTGAAAGTATCACCTGCCGCAACCAAAACTTTTTTGCCTTCCTTCTTTAGTTTATGAGCTATTTTCGCAATCGTAGTTGTTTTACCAACACCATTTACTCCAACAAAAAGTAATACAGATAAACCAGACTTATTTAATGAAAGATTAGTATTAACAACTTCACCTTTTAAATAAATATCAAACATCTTGTCGATAATAATTGGTTGTAATTCTTTTGCATCATTTAAGCCTTTAACTTTCTCACTATTTCTAAGTTCATCAACAAATTTCACAACTGTATCAACACCGATATCAGCCATTACAAATATTTCTTCTAATTCATCAAAAATATCATCACTAATTTTTGTGTGTTCACTAAGTAAATTAGATAAACGATTAAATGATTCGCTTTTTCTAGTTTTACTCATTCCCTGTTTATATTTTGAAGCTTCTTCCTTCTTTTTTTTACTTTTAAATAAATCAAAAAATCCCATAACAGTCTCCCCATTTATATTACTAATTATATCATAAGAGCAATATTTTTTAAAGCATAAAAAAATAAAATGAAATTATTAATGACTATTTAAATAAAAATTGTATTATTATTAGGAAATAGTCGTTTATTAAAAAATAAAAGATCATGCTTAAACATGAGCTTTTCTTTGTATTATTTTTGGTTTTAAAACCTTAACACCTGTTTTACCACAATATGAACATTTAACCATAAATAGGTTAGATTCATTTCTATTTTCATCATAAACAAACTGCATAATTTTAGGCTCTAAATGATTTTCTTTGAGAAGTGAAATAACCTCAACAAGCCTTTGTGTAGTAAATAGCATGTAAAAAGTACCCCCTGGTTTTAGGTTTCTTTTTGCCGTTTTTAAAAGACCAATAAGCGTAAAACCATCCTCGTGTTTAGCCATATTCAAATATTCGTTACTACTTTTATTATCATTCTTTGTTTTAAAGTAAGGTGGATTACAAATAATTACATCCACTAATTTTTCTTGATATGTCATAGCATCTTGATTTAATAAAGTAGCATTTGTAATATTATTTAAAGCCATATTTTCTTTTGCTAAAGCAAGTGCATTTTCATTTATATCAATTCCAATTAACTTTTTTGGATGAAAAAGACTTGCATAAAGTAGTAAGGCACCAGTATTTGTTCCTATGTCTAAAACTTCATCTTCACGATAAACCTCAATAAACTCCCCTAATAACTGCGTGTCAGTATTAATCTTAATACATTTATCATCTTGGTATATTTTAATATCTGGGTGGTTTGGTAAATAATCAATTCTCATAACTTTTCTACTCTTTCGTAAACTGCAAGCTTACCTTTCTTTCCAACTTGGGTAATAACATCAATAGATTTCAAAATAGTAAACAAAAGTGATGCTTTATCTTTAGGTATCTTCTTTAAAACATGTAAATCACTACTTGTAAACTGTTTATCTAGTCCATCAAGAAAGAGTAAATAGTCTTTTTTTGTATTTAAATTAATTTCATCTACTATTTCTAATGGAAAGTTTTCAATCTTTGTATATTTTTTTCTACTATGAATATTTTCATTTCGATATTCTTTTGTGTCAAGCAAAACTATCGTAAGTTTTAAGTTATCATTATTAAGAATTGGTTTAATTTTATATAATTCTTTTATAGCGTCAAATACACTACCTTTTTTAGGACTTTTTCTTACTCTAACTTCACCATCATCATTAGTCAAATATATTGTTTTGATATGAGAAATTGGATATACGATTCTTACTTGATAACTTTCAAGATAGTATGTTACTTTATCTTTTAATTTATTTAAGTTTCCAGTTTGTACTTCAATTATCTCTTTTCCATTATATATATCCGCGTAATAATTTCCTATTTTAATTTCATGTTTTGAACTATCTTTCTCATAATAATTCTTTAAAAATTGATGCAAACTTTTTTCTTGTAGTGTTCCAATCATAATTATTTAATACTCTTTAGAAATCTATATACATGATAAAGAATTAACATTGTAACTTTTTCTCTTAAGATATTTCTTTCTGTTGTAAATCTTACCTCAAAAGATTCTGATTTTTCTGAAGTGTAGATACAAAAACACACAGTACCAACTGATTTCTTATCTGATCCACCTGTAGGTCCTGCATAACCAGTCACGCCAACACCAACAAAAGCATTTGCCTTTTCCTTGGCTCCTTTTGCCATTTCATAAGCAACTTCTTTAGATACAATATCATATTCATCAATAGTTTTTTTCTTTACCCCTAAAATATTTATTTTAGAGTTCTCAGCATATGTAATATAACTTTCATCAATAATACTGCTAGCCCCACTAACATTAATTAGTTTTGTGGCAAGCATCCCACCTGTGCAACTCTCCGCAAAAGTTATCTTCTTATTTAATCTAACAAGCTCTTGATATACTTTTTCTTCTATCTCTTCATTTGTAGATGTAATTATATATTCGTCTAATATCTTTACAAACTGTGAGCACGCATCTTCAAATTCACTTTCATAATCTTTTGAAGCAGTAATTTGGTATCTTACTTTGCCAATGCTACAATAGGGATTAATTTCCACATTAGGGTACTTTTGATAATAATCTTGTAACAATTCTTCAACTTTTGATTCACCAATACCCATTACAATGTATTCTTTAATTAATTTTGAAACATTAATTTTCTTTGATAAATAGGGGATTAAATGATCTTTTATCATTGGTTTATTCTCAAATGGTGGCCCAACTAAAATAGCATAGATTTTTCCATCTTTTTCACTGATTGCACCCATTGCTGTCCCTTTTTTGTTAGGTATTAAATAAGCATCTTTTGGGTAATATGTTTGTTTCATATTACATTTTGAAAAGTTGTTATGAAAATATTCGTTTAATAAATCTAAAGGCTCTTGTCTAAAAACCAAATCAAGTCCAATAGTTTCAAAAAGTACTTCTTTTGTAAAATCATCATGGGTTGGTCCCAAACCACCAGTAGTGATTAAAATATCAACATCACTTCGTAAAAATGACTGAACTTCTTTTTTCAAGTCATCACGATCATCACCAATTGTCACAACTTTTGTTGTTTCAATACCAATTTTTTCAAGTTCTATTGCTAAAAATGAAGCATTTGTGTTAATAACTTTTCCACATAATACTTCATCTCCAACGCTTAATAACAAAGCTTTCATTATTTTTTCTCTTTCTCTTTTTTTATTTTTATACATTAAAACGAAATACAGTTATATCTCCATCTTGAAAAACATACTCTTTTCCTTCGCTACGCATTCTTCCTGCTTCTTTAGCTTTCTGTAAAGAACCATACTTTTCAAAATCATTATAGCTAGTTACTTCAGCACGAATAAATCCTTTTTCAAAATCAGAATGAATAATACCAGCACATTCAGGAGCTTTCATTCCTTTTTTAAATGTCCAAGCACGACACTCTTTTTCACCCGCTGTAAAGAAAGTTTGAAGCCCAAGCAAATCATAAGCCTCTTTTACTAATTGATCTAATCCTAACTCCTTAATACCGAAGTCCGCAATAAACATTTGTTTTTCTTCTTCATCAAGTTCAGATAATTCTTCTTCAATTTTAGAACATATCTTAACACATTTTGTATTTGTTTTAGCTGCGTACTCTCTTACACTTTTTACATAATCATTATCTTCATTAATTTCATTTTCAGAAACATTCATTACGTAAATAATAGGTTTGATAGTTAAGAAATTATAGCCTTTAACAGCTTCCTTTTCATCTTCAGACAATTCAATATCACGAATTGAAATTCCTTCTTTTAATGCATCTTGAGCTTTTTTTAGCATATTATATTCCACAATCGCATCTTTATCAACCTTAAGTTGAGCTTTTTTCTCAATTTTACCAATTCGTTTTTCGATAACATCTAAGTCAGCATAGATTAATTCTAAGTTTATTGTTTCAATATCAAAAATTGGATCGACTTTATTATTAACATGAATAATATCAGGATCATCAAAACAACGAACAACATGACAAATAGCATCACACTCACGAATATGTGATAAAAACTGGTTACCAAGTCCTTCGCCTAAACTAGCACCTTTTACAAGCCCCGCAATATCAGTAAATGAAAATGATGTATAAACAACACTTTTTGGATGAATTACTTCAACTAAATGAGTTAATCTTTTATCTTTAATTTCAACAAATCCAACGTTTGGTTCAATGGTTGCGAAAGCATAATTAGCACTAAGTGCTTTTGATTTTGTTATTGCATTAAATAGCGTTGATTTGCCAACATTTGGAAGACCAACAATTCCTGCAGTTAATCCCATAATAATCACCTCATATATTTTTAATTATTATACTACTTTTAGTTATTTTTTTCAACAATGAAAAAAGCTGTGAAACAATAATTTCACAACATTTTTTTATTTTATAATAAAGTTTTGATAAGCTTGTTTTTCTTTTAAAGTAGGTTTATCAAACTGACCTAAACCATTCTTTACAACTTTCTTAATTAAATCTTCTTCATATTTTTCTTTTTCTGTTTTACTATCAAACTCATAAAAATTTGATAAAGACTTAATTAACAAAATAATCTTATCTTTTATAATACTTGTTACAAAGCACTTTCTTCTATTAAAATATAAAGATATCAGTAAATTGTTACTAAGTACTTCATTTCTAGTTTTGGTATTTTTTATATTATCACCAAAAATACATTTAAATAATTTATTAGATAATAACTTCTTGATTTGATCTTCTTTAGATATGCTTCTTAAGCTTTCATATTCTTCATCAAAGAGTTTTGAAAAAGTAAGTACATCTTTTTCTGAAGCAATCAATTTAAAGATTATGCTTTTTAAATCATCTTTGATGATATAACCTTCTTCCCCACAAACAATAGACTTTTCTAAAAAGTATTTACCAGTTCTTTCTTTTTTTGTATTTTTTTCTATTTTTACATCTAATTTATTGAAAGATAAAATATAGATTAGTGCCTTAACAACATCTAGTAAATAATCATTTTGATTAATTGGATTTGTAAATCCAATACTAGAGTTTTCTTTAAAAATGCTACTATTAAATATATCTACTGATGTTAGAGTTTTTGTGTTCATATATGAAACAAAACATTCACCGTTTTCAGCAATCTTTTTGTAAAATGAAAGTGGAAAACTAATTTCTCTTTGTAAAATCATTTCATCATCTAAAACATTTTCATTAAATAAGATATTGAACTGTTTATCAATATATTCTAGATTTTCTTTTTCAAAACTAGTTTTTTTAGATATTATCATCTTATTTTCTATTGTTTCATATGATCTTAATGCAACTGGATCTTCTAGTGCTTTAATAATTTTATCTAATTTTTGATTATTCTTTTCTAAATCAGATGTTATATCTTTTCTTAGTAAGCTTTCAAGAACTGAAATCTTACATATTTCAATTTCTTTCGTATCTTTTATCTTTTGATATACTAAATCAGTTAATTGATTAAATAGTTGTTTTATATTTTCTAAAGAATAATCCTCTTCTTTATCAACAAAACTAAAAACTACTTTTCCAGTAGTATCATCATCAAAAGAAGTGTAGTTCTTATTAAATAAACGATAAAATGACTCTTCAAGCCCATTAAGCTCAATTTCATTTGTCATGTCATCCTCACTTTTACTCATTACACTCTTAACAGTAGATGATAACTGCACTAGTAAACTATTTAGACTATTAAACATATTACGATATATAGATATTTTTACAAATAAATAATCAACTACTTTTTCAAGCATTTGATAAGAGAAATAATTAATCATACTATTTACGATAATAATAGTGTTTTTTCGCATATTAATATCAATGTTATTTAGATTATTAGTCTTTTCTAATAAATCATCATCACATTTCAAAACACCATTTAAAATATTATCATTTGTTATTTGTTCAAAGTATTTTTTATTTTCACTTTCAAATTTATTTTTATATTTTCTAAGCATCTTTAACCCTAAGCATAATTTCAAGAGTGCAATACTAGGAATAACGTATTTACCTTGTTCATCTGTAAAATATGAATTAATATGTTCAGATAAGTCTTTATTGTAAATCTCATTTAGTTTGTTATAATAATTTTCCTTAATGTATTTATAGAAATCTAATATTACATCATTATAATAATTGATTCGCTTAGTTAAATTTTTTCTTTTTCTTGTTTTTACTTCTTTTGAATCAAAAAAGTGAATATTTTCTATTTTTTCAGATTCCTCTACTAAGTCTCTTATTTCCTTTATATCAATAAGTACTTTATAATTTAAAATTCTTTCATAAATATAATTTGAAGTATTAATAGAATGATTTACTACTTCTAACGTATTATACTTACTACTTTTTCTAAAAAGCATAAAGTCATCAAGAAAACTTTTTGGATTATCTTCTACTTTTTTCTCAAGTTTACTAATAAGAACACTAATAAATGTATTTACTCTGTCTTCTTTAGTACTATAAAGAACATCTTCTCTTTCAGCTTTTACTTGGTGTTCAATATAATCAGTATATGCAATCCACTGTGTTTTTATTTCATCATATACTTTTCTTGATGAAATATATTTGATTATTTTATTTGTTGGGTATGCAATCTTATATGTATAAATACTTGTATAAAGGTTTTTTTCACTTGGTTTTATAATTTCATTATTTATGCTATCTATTAGTTCTACAACTTTATTAACAATATGCTCTTTATTTGAAGTGTTATCAATTAAATATACACTTGAAAATGGAAATGTTTCTTCTTTTTGAAATAGTGAATTAGTTGAGTCAAATAGTTCATTATCGCCAATTTTAATTATAAAAGGTAAATCAGCTTGTTCTTTCTTGCTAATTTTAGTAGTAGTTACTTGATGCACTGTATTTAACTCTCTTAATGAAGAATATATATTTGCTTTTATTTTTTCATCTGATATTTTATCTTTATATAGAGCATCCGAAGTAATTGCTAATAAACTAATCTTAATATCTAAATTATATTTTACTTTTATGTATTTTCTTAAGTATAGCGATAAAGCAAGAAAAATACTAGAACCTGTTCCTCCAACTAGTGAAGTTACAACATATATTTTTTGAATATTTGCCTTTGAATAGAAAACCGAATCAAATACATCATTTAGGTGATTTTTTTTATCACTATTGTTTAAATAATCATATAAAAGCAGAAAACCTACATTTCTCTGAAAGTTTGTTCCATTTTGTTTTAATGATGTAAAATCATAATCTTTATAACTATCATAATTAAAATATTCTTTTACTTCTTTATTTAGACTATTAAATACACTTTCTAAAGAAAAATTATCAGATAAACAAATATAGTTATCATAATTTTTTTCTAAAGATTTTTCGCATGTATCGATACAAATGCTTGATAAGTTGTTAGAACAAATAGATGCAACCTTGCAACCAAAGCCGCCAAGTCCTATTAATATGTTTTTCTTCTTTTTATTTATCATGATATCTCTCCTCATACTATTATATATTATCTTTTTTTATATGTCTAATATTTTTTTGATTTTGTATAATAATTCTCCGCTTTGGTAAAAATATAAATAAATGGAGGAATATACTTTGAGTAATAAAATTAAAAATATGCTTTCAACAAATAATTATTTGGAAGCTAAAAAAAATGTAGGTGTTTGTAATTTGAGTTATCTTTCAAAAATAACCTTAGCTGGCCCTGATGCATTGTACTTATTAAATCAATTTTCTACTAGAAATCTTCTAGCTATTGACTTAGATTGCTTTGCGTCGGTATTTGTTTATAAGAAAAAGTTTATATGTGAAGCATTTATCTTTAAGATTCACAAAAATAAAATTGTAGTAATTAGTGAAGAAATTAAAAAGTTATTTAAATTATTAAAAAGATTTCGTAAAAGATTTCCACTAGTTACCTGTGAGGTTTCTACAAAAAAATTTTATTTTCTTACATATCACGGAGATAATACTCTCGATTATTGCGTATCTAAAAATTATTATTATTTAAATCATCAAGGTTATTTATATCCTTGTTTAGTTTCTGAAAGAAAAAATCTTCATGAAGTAATTAGTAAAGACATAGAAAATAATGTCTCTGTTATTTCAACAGATATATATAATTTATTCTTAAATAGTAATAAAGTATTAACAAATTTACAGAAAATTAATAAATCAATTAGATATGATGTTGTATCTAATTTATATTATCCTGACAATATTAAGAAGAATAAGAAAAAGTATGTAATTAAGCATTTAGAAGCATCACTTAACTTTATTGTACCAACGAAAGTCAAAATACTAAGTGAAGAGAGAAAAACAATTGGTTTTGTTCATAACTTTTATCGCATTGCAAATAAGAAGAATCCTTTTTTCTTAACAATAATTAAAAAGAAATACGAAGATAAAATGCCAATTATCAAACCTTATAACGAAGAAATATTATTACGTGAGTACGGAGGTTATTAATTTAAATACTAATGAACAAAAAAGCTAGATGTAATTTGTTTCTAAAAATAACGAAAGTTGTTTTCTTATTATTTCTTGGCATTTTTACAATTCTATTTATTCTCCTTTTTGCATACTTTCGTAAAATTGATTATTACATGCCAAAGATTTCACAAATAGAAATATATGATAAAGATGATAATCTAATTAGAAAATCAAGTACTTTATCAAATGGGACATATGTCACTATTGATCAAATTAGTGAAAATGTTATTAAAGCAATTATTTCAATTGAAGATAAAGAATTCTATAATCATCAAGGAATAAATCTAAAGAGGATGATTGGCGCGTTACTTGTTGATTTAAAGAAAGGAGCATTTGTTCAAGGTGGATCTACAATCACTCAACAATATGTCAAAAATACTTTCTTATCATCTTCTAAAACACTTAAAAGAAAACTTGATGAAGCGATGATTGCTATTAATATTGAAGCAAAATACAATAAAGATGAAATATTAGAAGCATATTTAAATACTATTTATTTTGATCATGGGATTACTGGAATATATGATGCTTCGCTATTTTATTTTAATAAAACACCTGATGAACTTACACTAAACGAAGCTTGTGTTCTCTGTGCAATCCCTAAATCCCCTGCAAATCTTTCACCCATTAAAAATGTTGAAAGAAATAATGAACGTAGAAAACTAATTCTAAACGAGTTACTAACTGATAATAAAATTTCCACTAATGATTATAATAGTGTAATAGATGTTTTCCCAGAAATTTATGGTATTAAAAATAATAACAATATAAGTAGTGCACCTTACTTTATTGATTTAGTTATTTCTGAAGTTAAGAAATTAAATATTCTTAATAATAAAGTTGTTAAAGTATACACAACTTTAGATCTTCGCTTAAATGAAATAATTGAAAATAAAATAAATAAATATTACACAAACGAAAATTTTCAAATTGCTTTAGTATGTTTTGACACTAAAGGAAATCTCTTAGCAAATGTTGGAGGAATAGACTACGAAAAATCAAGTTACAATCGTACTTTTGCTTTAAGGCAACCTGGTTCTACCATTAAACCTTTTTTGTATTATACCGCATTTAAAGAAGGATTTAACATTACAAGTACATTTTTGAGTGCACCAACTTCTTTTAACATTGATGGGGAAACTTACAATCCTGAAAACTATGGTAATATTTATCCAAATCAAAATGTCTCAATGGCCTATGCGATTGCAACGAGTGATAATATATATGCAATAAAAACTCATTTGTTCTTAGGAACAAATGCTCTATATAACACTTTAATTGACTTTGGTTTTACAAGCAAACTAAATAATAACGCTTCTTTAGCTTTAGGAACAAGTGAAGTAACTTTATACGAACTTACTTTTGCTTATGCAAAACTTGCAAGCCTTGGTTATAACCTTAAGGCAAACATAATTACTAAAGCACTAAATGAAAACGATAAAATTTTATATACCTATAATGATAAAACATCATTAAAATATGATGAAATGAGTTGCTATTTATTATCAAATGCCCTTACTAATACTTTTGATAGTAAACTAAGAATAAATACTAGTCCTACTTGCGCAATGATTGATCAATTTTTAACATCTACTTATGCATGTAAAACTGGTTCAACTGACTATGATGGTTTAATTGTTGGTTATAATAAAAATGTATGTTTAGGTATTTGGACAGGACGAGATGATAACAAAGAAATAACAAACGCTGAAACAAAGTACATAAGGTATATATGGGCAACTATCATGGAAGAATATAATAATGACAAAGAAAATTCTTGGTATGATATTCCAAATGATGTTGTGGCAATCAAACTCGACCCAATAGATGGATCAGTAGATAATCATCTCTATAAAAAATATTTATATTACGATAAAGACAACTTACCTGAAATAATTCAATAAAAAACTTTACCCAACATGAGTAAAGTTTTTTTTATTTTATATTGTTATTTTTACTTCTATAATTTCATTATTCCTAATAATCTGAAAATTTATTATTTTTTCATCGCTCATTGAAATATTATTAAGTATAATACGTAATTCTGTTGATCTTTTAATTTCAACATCATTAACCTTTGTTATAATATCATCAGGGAAAATCAGTCCATTACAAATAGAAGATATAGAAACTTTTGTAACGTATAATCCACTAGTAACTCCTTCTGGAATGTTATATTGATAGTTTGCGTTTTGAAAATCATTAATTAACAAATCTTTTATATTAACAAGTGTTACACCAAGAGTAATACGCTTAGGATTTGCATATCTTTCTAAGAATGGAAGTAACTCAACTACAGTATTACTTGGAATACTAAAACCCATATTGTCAATATCATATGAAGCAAATTTTAATGTGTTTACTCCGATTACTTCACCATTTAAGTTTAAAAGTGGTCCACCACTATTACCAGGATTAATTGAAGCATCATGTTGGATATAAAGAGCATCCCAATCATTAATACCATCTCCATCTGTATCATCAACCACATAGCGTTTTGGATAAGAGATTATTCCTCTGGTTGCTGAAGAAGAAAAATCATAACTTGTTGGATTTCCAATAGCAATTACTGTTTGCCCATGAATTAAATCATCGGAATTTGCAAACTTTAATGGTTCTATATACTCATCATATTCAAATGTAACCACAGCAATATCAATTTTTTGATCAAAATATATAACTTTTGCATCAACATCATCATCAATAAAATGTAAATATACTTTTATTGCATCTGATCCATCAATAACATGTTTATTAGTAACTAAATAGTATTTATAACCTGATGAATCTTCTTTTTTTGTAGCACTATAAATAAAACCACTTCCCAAGCTTTCAATTATTAATGCTCCATTTGCATTATAAACATAATTTCCTACACCTAGGATTGAATTTTTAGTTTTATTAATTGTATCTATAGTTCCTTGATAAATATCAGTTTCAGTTAAACGATCCTCCACAGAAATTAAAGCGGTTGAGGAAATTGTAGTATTTTTCTTTGATCTACAAGTTATCATTACTGTTCCTTTATTTAAGTACTTTACTATTCCATAGTTTGTCACAGTAGCAACAGTTTCATCGCTAGATTCAAAAATAAAATCTTGAGAAGAATATATTGGATAAGTTACTGCTCTTAAGTAATCAACTTGGCCTACAAAAGCATTTCTACTGTAATCTAAAGAGATACTAGTAGGTGCTTCATCATTATAAATTACTTCTTTTTCGATTACTTTTATAAAGGTTTTTCCAGTTATCTTACTATCTTCTATAGAAGTTACAGAGATAGTTGCAGTACCAGCAGAAATAGCCGTCATAATGCCATCATCATTTACTTCTAGAACATTTTTGTTTGATGAATTAAAATAAAAGTCATCTTTATATGCTCCACTTGGGCTAATACTTGCAACAATTTGTTTTGATTCACCAACATTTATTATTTTATCACAATTTATGTTTATCACATATTGACTAGTAAATGAAAATTCACAGCCTATTAGCACAAACAAGCAAAATATTATTATTAATAATAATAGATTTTTTGAAATAGTTTTATTATTTAGATTAGTATTCATATATTACTCCTTAATCATCAATATGGAATAGTCTTAAAGCATTATTATAAAGCTTCTCTTCTATTATTTCCATATTTGAATTTTTTAATGTACTTATTTTCTCAATAATTAGTGGTAAAAATTCCGGCTTATTTACTTTCCCACGAAATGGATGAGGTGCTAAATATGGTGCATCAGTTTCAGTAACTAAATAATCATCATCAATATGTTCAACTACATTTTTTATTTCTTTGCTATTTGTAAAAGTAAGTACTCCACCGATACCTAAATAATATCCAAGTTTAACATACTCTTTTGCTAACTCTAAACTACCAGAGTAACAATGGAGAACACCATTACAGTGATATTCTTTTAAAATATTATATGTATCTAAATGGGCATCGCGTGAGTGAACAATTACAGGAAGTTTAAGATCATTTGCGATTTTGATTTGTTTAATAAACATTTCTTTTTGTAATTCTACGTAAGTTTTATCCCAATAATAATCTAAACCAATCTCTCCAATTGCGACAACTTTATCTTCTTTGGCAAAATCATATATCCACTCTAAATCTTTATCACCTTTATGAACTTCACTTGGATGAACTCCTACTGCACAATATATAAAATCATACTCTTTAGCAATCTCTAAAGCTTTTTTTGATGTCTCATAATCACATCCAACACAAATCATTTTTGTCACGCCAACTTCTTGTGCCTTTGTTATTACATCATTTAATTCTTCTTTAAATTTATCATCATATAAATGTATGTGAGTATCTACAATCATATTAACCATTCCTTTAATATATTATACACTTTTTGTCTTCTTTTTACAAATAAAAATAGGCTCTAAAAGAGCCTATTAGAAATTACATAATAATAAATTATTTAATAATTATATTATTTAATAATTAAATTATTTAATAATTTTAGTAACGTTACCAGCACCAACAGTACGTCCACCTTCACGAATAGAGAACTTAGTTCCTAATTCGATTGCGATTGGGTGAATTAATTCAACGCGAAGTTCAGCATTGTCACCAGGCATAATCATTTCTACGCCTTCTTTAAGTTCGATAACACCAGTGATATCTGTTGTACGGAAGTAGAATTGAGGACGATAGTTTGTGAAGAATGGAGTATGACGTCCACCTTCTTCTTTTGTTAATACGTAAACTTGTGCTTCGAAGTTTGTATGAGGTGTAACTGATCCAGGTTTAACTAATACTTGACCACGTTGTACGCTTTCACGAGTGATACCACGTAATAATGCACCAATGTTATCGCCAGCCTCAGCAAAGTCTAATAATTTTCTAAACATTTCAACACCAGTAACAACTGTTTTTTGAGTAGCTTTGATACCAACGATTTCAACGTTATCGCCAACTTTAACTTGACCACGTTCTACTCTACCAGTAGCAACTGTTCCACGACCAGTGATTGAGAATACGTCTTCGATAGGCATTAAGAATGGTTTATCATTTTCACGAACTGGATCTGGAATATATTCATCAACAGCATTCATTAATTCAATGATTGCTTTTTCAGCTTCTGGATCACCATTCATAGCTTGGAATGCAGAACCTCTAATTACAGGAATTTCATCTCCTGGGAAATCATAAGATGATAATAATTCACGAATTTCCATTTCAACTAAGTCTAATAATTCTTCATCATCAACCATATCACATTTGTTCATGAATACGATTAATTTTGGAACACCTACTTGACGGCTTAATAAGATATGTTCACGAGTTTGAGCCATAGGTCCATCAGTTGCAGCAACAACAAGGATAGCACCATCCATTTGTGCAGCACCAGTGATCATATTCTTAACATAATCGGCATGCCCTGGGCAGTCAACGTGTGCATAGTGACGTTTGTCAGTTTCATATTCAACGTGACATGTGTTAATAGTTATACCACGAGCTTTTTCTTCTGGAGCACCATCGATTTGAGAGTAATCCATAACTTTGTTATTTGCGTTTTGTTGTGCTAATACTTTTGTAATAGCAGATGTTAAAGTAGTTTTACCATGGTCTACGTGACCAATAGTTCCAATGTTAACATGTGGTTTAGTACGTTCAAATTTAGCTTTTGCCATTATAATTTTCCTCCTAATAATGAACTATTTATATTTTATAATATTTTATTATTTTTTTCAAGCATTTTAATAAGTATTATTTACTTGTTGTAAATTTTACTTACCAAGACCTCTTTTTTTAATTACCTCTTCAGCAATGCTCTTTGGACATTCTTCATATCTTGAAAATTGCATTGTGAAGTTTCCACGTCCTTGTGTATTACTTCTAAGTGAAGTGGAATAACCGAACATTGATGCTAAAGGAACTGATGCATTAATTCTATGATAACGAGCATGGATTTCTTGTGAATCGATGCGTCCACGTTTTGCAATTAAGTCACCAATTACATTTCCTAAGTATTCATCAGGTGTTTCAACTACAACTGACATAATTGGTTCAAGTAATATTGGCTTACAAACACTAGCACTGTTCTTAAATGCTAATGAACCAGCAACTTCAAATGCAATAGAACTTGAGTCAACTTCATGGTATGATCCATCAAATAATGTAGCTTTAATATCTAAAGTTGGGTATCCAGCAAGGTTACCATTAGTTAATGCTGATTCAATACCTTTTGAAACAGAACTAATATATTCATGTGGAACAACACCACCAACGATTGCATCAACAAATTCATAGCCCTTACCAGGATTTGGTTCGAATCTAACCTTAACATCACCGTATTGACCATGACCACCTGATTGACGTACAAATTTACCTTGTACTTCACCAGCTTGTTTAATAGTTTCACGATAAGAAACTTGTGGTGCACCAACATTACATTCAACATTATATTCACGTTTCATACGGTCTACAATAATATCTAAGTGAAGTTCTCCCATTCCCGCAATTATAATTTGACCAGTCTCAGAGTTACTAGATGCTCTAAATGTTGGGTCTTCTTCAGATAATTTTTGTAGTGCATTATTCATTTTATCTAAGTCATTTTTAGTCTTTGGTTCAATTGCAACACTAATAACAGGCTCTGGAAATGTCATTGATTCAAGAATAATTTCTTTATTTAAATCACAAAGTGTATCACCAGTTGTTGTATTTTTTAAACCAACTGCTGCAGCGATATCACCAGCATAAACTTCTTTTATTTCTGTTCTATCATTTGCATGCATTAATAGGATACGTCCTATTCTTTCTTTTACACCTTTACTAGAATTATAAATATAAGAGCCAGATTGTAGTGTTCCAGAATATACTCTAAAGAAAGTAAGTTTTCCAACATATGGGTCTGTCATTACTTTAAAAGCTAAAGCTGAGAATGTTGAATCATCTGAAGAGATAATATCAACTTCTTCGCCTTTTTTATTATGACCAACAATCATTGGTACATCAACTGGGCTTGGTAAGTAATCACAAACATCATCGATTACAAATTTAATTCCTTTGTTCTTAAAAGCACTACCACATGTTACTGGGAAGAAATCAACTGACATAGTTGCTTTTCTTATTGCTTTTTTAAGTAAATCAGTAGGAATTTCTTGTTCACTTAAATATAATTCCATTAATTCTTCATCAAAATCAGCTACAGCAGAAATTAGTTCTTCACGACGTGACATAACTTCTTCTTTCATATTTTCTGGTATATTAATTAATGTATAGTTTTCATCTGGATTACCATCAAAATGGTAAGCCTTTAATTCAACTAAATCAACAATACCGCTAAAGAAGCTTTCACTTCCAATTGGTAAAGCAATTGGATGAGCGTTAGCACCTAATCTATCATGAATACTTTGAACAGCTTCATCAAAATTTGCTCCTGTTTTATCCATTTTATTTACTAGAACAAGACGAGGAACACTATATTCAGTAGCTTGTCTCCAAACTGTTTCAGTTTGAGGTTCAACACCTGCTTGTGCGTCAAGAACTGTAACTGCACCATCTAAAACACGAAGAGAACGACTTACTTCTACCGTAAAGTCTACATGCCCTGGAGTATCTATAATATTAATTCTATGACCTTTCCAAAAAGCAGTTGTAGCAGCAGAAGTGATAGTTATACCACGTTCTATTTCTTGAGCCATCCAGTCCATTTGAGCGGCACCATCGTGGGTCTCACCTATTTTATGAATTTTTCCTGTGTGATATAAGAATCTTTCAGTTACTGTAGTCTTTCCAGCATCAATATGAGCCATAATACCGATATTACGCGTATTTTCTAAAGATATCTCACGAGGCATAACTTTAAACTACCATTGATAATGAGCAAATGCCTTATTAGATTCAGCCATACGATGAGTATCGTCTTTCTTCTTAACAGCACCACCGATACCATTAGAAGCATCAATAATTTCATTTGCTAATCTTTCTTCCATTGTTTTTTCTTTTCTTAATCTAGCGTATTGAGTTAACCATCTTAAGCATAAAGTCATCTTACGTTCTGGACGAACTTCAGTAGGTACTTGATAGTTAGCACCACCAATACGACGAGCTTTAACCTCTAATTGAGGTGTAATATTTGCGATTGCATCATTGAAAACGTCTTGAGCAGGACGTCCTGTTTGTTTTTCTATTCTTTCGAATGCACCATATAAAATTTGTTGTGCAACACCTTTTTTACCATCTAACATAATGTTGTTAATTAAACGAGTAACAACTTGTGAATTATAAATTGGATCTGGTAAAACTTTTCTCTTTGCAATATGTCCCTTACGTGGCATATAGATCCTCCTTTCAAATATTTAAATTATTATTTTTTTTATTTTTTTCGTTTTACTAACAACTATTTGTTAGCTTTTGCACCGTATTTACTACGAGATTGTTTACGATTATCAACACCAGTTGAATCAAGTGTTCCACGGATAACATGGTAACGAACACCAGGTAAATCCTTAACACGTCCACCACGAATTAAAACAACACTATGCTCTTGTAATTTATGTCCAACACCTGGGATATATGCTGTAACTTCGA
Source organism: uncultured Coprobacillus sp. (assembly GCA_964385755.1). GTDB lineage: Bacteria > Bacillota_I > Bacilli_A > ML615J-28 > CAG-698 > CAG-698. The sequence goes on along the minus strand of CAYLPZ010000012.1, from coordinate 21,963 downwards.
TACCATTAGATAAACGAACACGGCAATACTTACGAATAGCAGAGTTAGGTTTCTTAGGTCCCATAGTAGCAACACGTGTACATACACCACGTTTTTGTGGAGATTCAACAGTAGTATAAACTTTCTTTAAACTATTAAATCCAACAGCTAAATGTGGAGATTTAGATTTTCTAATTTTTGACTCACGTGACTTTCTAATTAACTGATTAATTGTAGGCATGTAATGTCCTCCTTTCTACAAATAATAAATAATTATAATTGTTACGATTAATACACCACATTTCCCGGTGTACCAATTATACCGAAATAATAGTTTTGAAATGCTTAAAGCAAATCAAAACTAATTAATTTCATTAAATCCTTTATTATTATACATTAAATCACTGTAATTGTCAATTGTTTTTTTATCTTTTTTATTATTTATATTTTTTATAAAAATTATACATTTTTTATCTTATTTTTTGTTATTTTTAGTTTTCTTCTTATATTCAAAAGGAATATCCTCTTCTACTTTTTCTAATCTTTCACATAGCAAATATGGATTAGTATATTGTTTTTTTAAGAATTTAAGTGCTGAAACATAATAAAAGCCATCGCAAAATCTTTCATCCATTACAATGCCAATTGTCATAATCTTTGCTGGAACAATTTGATTATCACTATTAACTACCGGCATCATTTTTTCTTTTCCCATTGAGAAGAATATACTTGTTGTTCCAAAATCATAAAGATGGTGATAAATGTATTCACCTTTAATACTCTTTAAATTTGTTATAAAACATGATGTGTGAAATGGACTAGCATTAATTATTGGTTTAATTAACATGCCATGTTTATCTGCCCATTTAACAATCCCAACCGCTAGTTTAATTATTCCATTAGGCACCATTGTAAATAATCTTGATACTTTATCAGTACTATTTGACTTATCAGTCATATTAATTGTTCTGATACCCTCATCGATTTTATCACGAATTTCATAAATACTTTCATGGCCTGTAAAACATAGTTTTACTGTAGAGTCTGCCGCATTTGCGCTTAGTTTCCTTTTAACAACAAAACTAATAAATATTCCACCAGTTCTTCTAAAAATTCTTCCGTTCATAATAAAACGATTTAAGCGTGGATATGTGGCAATAGTGCGTACCATCCCCGCAATTACTAAATGCATATAATTAAAATTTTCCCCTTTTTCTCTTTGTTCTTTTATAAATGCATCAAAAGGCTCACATTCAACCTCATACTTCGCAATATTTTGGGCATCATGACGAGCACTCATAATATGTGGCATTATTTTTTGTATTGGGTCAATTCCATTTAATTTTTTTCCATCTGATCTTAATCCAAACATTTTAACTCCTATTATTTAATCATTTTTTCATTTATTATTTCAAATATTTTTTTATCAAACATTTTTAGTGTTACAGAATTACTGCCTTGTGTATTATAATAGTTTATGTTAACTTTCACAACTTCTTTCTTTTCTCTTAAGATTGTTTCATGTTTAACAACTTCAATTACATTTTTCCATTTTACTATTGTTGTTTTATAAACTAATGATCCATTACGAACACATAATAAATTATCATCATAAACTAAACTATTATTTTTCTTTTCTAAAATTGCTAACATTAATACAAATAACATTATTAATATATAAACTATAAGTACTAATATTATATAAATTTCTAAGTTTATTAATAACAAAAATAGTGATCCAAAAAGGAAAATAGTAGTAAACACTATGAATGGTACCTCAACAAATAAAAGCAAAGTCTTTTCTCTTGGTTTAATTTTCCCATGTAATAAATAGTAATCATCAAGATATGAACTAATCATTTTATTCACTTCATCAAAATTGCATAAAGGAATAAATAAATTATTTATAGTAGAATTATCATTATCTTCATTAATATTATTTAGTCCAATTAATTGAATTTCAATACTAGCTAGATTATATTTTTTCATTATAATATCTTGCTTTACTTTGAGTGATTTAATTTTTGATTTATTAATTATTAAATGTTTCTTATTAAATAAGCCAAAGCTGATTGATATTTCTTCTTTTTTATTTTCTATTTGATAGTTATAATACTTAAAATAAAATGTCACTATTGATATTACAATAAACCCAATGTAAAGTAATATTCCACCAATACTTCCACCGATAATAATTAAATTATTGGTATTTAAAACCCCAGATATAATAGACAAAACTATTATTCCAATTCCTATTAAACCAACAATTAAATTCATTATACTAAAGAATACTGTTTTAAATATTTTATTAAATGTATACTTATAATCAATATTATTACTAGTTTCATTTAGCTTTTTGCTTTCATTTTTTTCATCAGTAGTTTCAATTATATTTTTGACATCTAAAATAGTTTCTTTTGTTCTCTTTCCACTAATGAATTTTTCTAAGTCAAAACAAAATTCTTTTGTATGATAAATAATTATTTCATCTTTATTTCCAGTCGAAGCATTACCTGAATCAATTGCAATCTTACAAAGACCAAATAGTTGTAATATGATATTTTGTGTTTTTGTTACTCCATGCATTTTATTGTAATGAACAAGTACTTTTTGTTTAAATATTACACCTTGATTAAATTCAATATAATCCTCTGTTAGCTCAAAAGTTACAAATTTATACCTAAGAATAGAAATTAATAACGTTATAACTAAAAATATAATCGCACCAATAATAAAGTAAGAAAAATATTTTTCAAAATATAAATTTACATCAGCATCTTCTTCCATTATATTACCAATACACCATATAGATATCATTATTAATATTACAAAGTATTTTAGCCATGAGTAAATAATATATCTTTTAGGATAATGATTTACATTTTTATATTGTTTTAGATTATTCATTAACTTTATTCTCCTTACGAGTTATTGCTACTCTTTCCTTTATTTTATCTTTAACAAATAAAACTATTTCCTCTGCTTCTTGTGTTGTTAAGCCAACAATCTCATGACTACCACCAGCTGTGCTAAAAGTTACAGTTACAAGTTTTAAAATAAGATCAATTGGTCCCTGGAATAATTCGCAATCTTGTAGTTGACAATATGGAACATAGGCATTAGTTTTAAAAATTACTCCACGTTTGTAAACTAATTCATCATCTTTTAATTGATATTTGTAATTTTTATAGTTTAATCTGACTAAAACAATTCTAATAAATGTAATAATAGAAAATAAACTTGCTAGAGTAATTATTCCGCAATTAACATATACATTATCTGTAAATACTTTAAACACAGATAGAATTAAAAGTACTAAAAATGTTAGCAAGAAAAATAATCTCCAAAAATACCATTTAATTATTATCTTTTTTTGAATATTGTTAAACTCATTTAATTTCATATTTTTACCATTCCTTAATAATTTTTAATAAAACTACACTTATTATAACATATTTGAAAATTTATATAAATATCTTTATTAAAATAAAAAAGCTTAGGCATAACCTAAGCTATTTTTATTTATCTTCATCTACAATTTTGTAATCAGCAAATGCAAGTCCAGTACCAGCAGGGATAAGACCACCAATAAGTACATTTTCTTTAACACCTTCAAGCATATCTTTCTTACCACGTATCGCAGCTTCTGTTAAAACTCTTGTAGTTTCTTGGAATGATGCGGCAGATAAGAATGAATCTGATTTAAGTGATGATCTTGTAATACCTAATAAAATTGGTTTAACAACTGGATATTCAATTCCTTTGTTAATGCAATCTTCGATTACACCTTGTAATTCATTACGAGAAATATGAGAACCAGGAAGTAAATCTGTTCCACCTTCATTTTGAATTACTACTTTACGTAACATTTGTTTAATAATAATTTCGATATGTTTATCAGAAATTTCTACACCTTGTGAACGATATACTTTTTGTACTTCAAGTAAGATGTAATTAGCTACTTCTTCTACTGTAGATACTTTAATAAGCTCTTTTGGATGAATTTGACCAGCTGTTAATTTTTGACCAGCAATAACATGTTCATTTTTCTTAACAATTGGTACTTTACCACTATCAGTAATGTATTTCTTTTCATCCTTAGTTTGTTTATTAACAATATGAATTTCATAACGTGTATCTTGAACAAGTTCAATTTTAACAACGTCTCCACTAATTTCTGAAATAATTGCTTTACCTTTTGGCTCACGTGCTTCAAATAACTCTTGTACACGAGGAAGACCTTGTGTGATATCTTCGCCTCCAGCAACACCACCACTATGGAATGTTCTCATAGTTAATTGTGTACCAGGTTCACCGATTGATTGTGCAGCGATAACACCAACAACTTCACCCTTTTCAACAATTTCACCAGTAGAAAGGTCAGAGCCATAACATTTAACACATACACCTGTTCTACAGTTACAAGTTAAGAGTGTACGAATATATACTTCAGTAACGCCAGATTCACAAATCTTATCAGCAATTGCATCAGAAATAAATTCATTTTTATCAACTATTAACTCACCTGTTAATGGATTATAAACTGGTTTATTTGTGAAACGACCAATAATACGATCATATAATGGTACAATTACATTTCCATCTTCTTTGAAGAATGCTTTTACAACCATACCTTTATCTGTATGACAATCATCATCAGTTACGATTACGTCTTGACTAACGTCAACTAAACGTCTTGTTAAATAACCAGATTCAGCTGTCTTTAAGGCAGTATCTGTAGAACCTTTACGTGCACCATGAGTTGAAACGAAGAATTCAGACATTGTTAAGCCTTCTTTAAATGATGAAATAATTGGAATATCCATATCTTCACCATTAGGTTTTGCGATAAATCCACGCATACCAGATAATTGGATAAAGTTACCAATATTACCACGGGCACCAGAGTCACCCATTAAGTAAATATGGTTCTCAATGTATTTATTCTTAGCTTCTTCTTTAATATCATCTTCAAGTGTCTTCTTTGCATTTTTCCAGAAATCGTTTGAAGTTTTCTTTCTTTCTTCAGCAGTGATTATACCTAAACTTAATAATTGATCAAGTTTATTTATTTTTTCATTTACTGAAGCGATAACTTTTTCTTTTGTACCGATTACTTGAATATCACTTGCGGCAACAGTAATACCAGAAACAGTAGAATATTTAAATCCTAAATCTTTCATTCTATCTAGTGTTTTAGAAGTTTCAGCAAGTTTAAATTTCTTAAATACTTCAGCAATCACAACAGATAAAAATTTCTTGACGAATGGATGTGGTACTTCTAAATTCTTAATATATTCTCTAATATTTGTTCCAGGTTTTACAAAATATTTCTTTGGAGTTTCCTTAACTAAGTTGTTCTTATTTGATTCACATACATATGGTAAATATGGTTCAACATTTGGGAACATTGTATTAAAGATTATTTTTCCATAAGTAGTAATTAGATAATCGTCATAATTATCAGGATTATAACGACGAATTCTCTCACCAAACACTTTTGCTGGAATAGCAATACGTGTGTGGAAACCAATTTCATCATTCTCATAAGCCATTTCAACTTCGTTTGTATCATAGAATATTCTTCCTTCATTTGGATCATTTGGATCTTCAATAGTTAAGTAATAATTACCCAATACCATATCTTGTGAAGGAGTAACAATTGGTTTACCATCTTTTGGTGCTAAAATATTCTTTGAAGCTAACATTAATAAACGTGCTTCTGTTTGTGCTTCTTCAGAAAGTGGAACGTGAACAGCCATTTGGTCACCATCGAAGTCAGCGTTGAAAGCTGTACATACAAGTGGGTGTAAACGGATAGCTTTACCTTCCACAAGTTTTGGTTCAAATGCTTGAATACCAAGACGGTGTAGTGTAGGAGCTCTGTTTAATAAGACTGGATGTTCAACAATTATTCTTTCAAGCTCAGTCATAGCAATTGGATGACCTTGTTCAATCATTGAACGTGCTTCTTTTGGTCCAATACGAGTTGTATTATCTGGAGAATCGGAAGGACGATTCATAATTGCATTCATAATAAATGGCTTAAATAATATTAATGCCATTTCACGTGGAATACCGCATTGGTACATCTTTAAATCTGGTCCAACAACGATAACAGAACGACCTGAGAAGTCAACACGTTTACCAAGTAAGTTTTGACGGAAACGACCTTGCTTACCACGTAGTGCATCAGATAATGATTTAAGAGGTCTATTCTTTTCAACAACCTTTTTAGATTTTTTACCATTATCAATTAATGCATCTACTGCTTCTTGTAACATACGTTTTTCATTCTTAACAATAATACTAGGAGCATCAAGTTCACATTCACGTTTTAAACGAGCATTACGAATAAGAATACGACGATATAAATCATTTAAGTCTGTTGTTGCGAAACGTCCACCATCAAGTGGTACCATTGGACGTAAATCTGGTGGGATAACTGGGATTACATCCATAATCATCCACTCAGGCTTATTATCAGATTTATAGAATGCCTCAACCACCTCTAAACGTTTAACTAATTTTTCACGTTTTTGACGAGTTGCTTTCTTTAGTTCTTCTCTTAATTCAACAACCATTTTCTTAAGGTCAAGTCTTTCAAGTTTATATTTGATTGCTTCAGCACCAGTTAAAGCTTTAAAAGATCTAAAACCATATTCACGGCGTTTCATTTCATACTGATTTGCTGTAAGAATTACAGGTTCATCATCAGATTGGAATTCTTCAATCTCACCTGGATCGATTACTAGATAAGAAGCGTAATAAACGATTTCTTCAATAGCTTTACTTCTCATATTAAGAAGTAATGCAATCTTACTTGGACTGTTTTTCATAAACCAAGTGTGAACAACAGGAGCAGCAAGTTCGATATGACCCATACGCTCTCTTCTTACTTTGCTTTCTGTAATATCTACTCCACACTTTTCACATTTTTTATCACTCTTAGAAAGTTTTTTAGACTTTCCACAAGCACATTGATAATCCTTAGTTGGTCCAAATATTACTTCACAAAATAGACCGTCACGTTCAGGTTTTAAAGTACGATAATTAATTGTTTCGTGCTTTTTAACTTCTCCATGACTCCAGCTACGAATCTCTTCAGGCGATGCGATTCCTACTTGTATATAACTATATTTTTTCTTGCTTTTCAATTAATTCACCTCAAAATATTAATTAAATGATCTTTATAAATCATTTTTATCTCTGTTGCTTTCGTAATTTTAAATAAACTTATTTAAGTAAGTAAGCCTTAATTATAAATTTGCATAATTAAATTTTTTTTGCATACGTAATAGATATTTATATAAACATTGAATATTATATATAAATATATAGATGGGCTTAAAATTATTACCTTAAAGCAACTTCTAGACGTTTTACAGGTTTTTCATTTTTTTATATTCTTAAGTTATAAGATGAAAATGATAGTAAACATTTTCAAGTTATTTATAAGCTTTATTTATTTCCTACCATTTTCCTCATAAATTAATTTAATGGTTTCTTAGCATTTGTTGTATCATTCTTAGCTTTAGTTGCTTCCGCAATTTCTTCAACTAAGCTTTGATTTGCAACATTCTCTCCAGTTTCAGCATCAATTAATTTAACACTTAATCCTAAACCTTGTAACTCTTTAACTAATGCTCTAAAGGCTTCAGGAATTCCTGGCTTAGTAATTGGTTTACCATCAACAATTGCTTTATATACTTTATTACGTCCAACAATATCATCTGATTTGATTGTTAACATTTCACGAAGAGTATATGCAGCACCATATGCTTCAAGTGCCCAAACTTCCATCTCACCAAATCTTTGTCCACCATTTTGTGCTTTTCCACCCATAGGTTGTTGTGTAATCAATGTATAAGATCCTTCACTACGTGCATGTAATTTATCATCAACCATGTGCGCAAGTTTGATCATATACATGACACCTACTGAGATTTTATTGTCAAATGGTTTACCAGTACGTCCATCACGAAGTACAACCTTACCAGTTGGATCCATGCCAGCTTCTGCCATTATTTCAGCTAAATCATCATTTGTAACACCATCAAATACTGGAGTAGCAATGTGAATTCCTAAACGTTTTGCGGCCATACCTAAATGAATTTCTAATACCTGTCCGATATTTAAACGAGAAGGAATACCTTGAGGGTTTAACATAATATCTACAGGAGTACCATCTTCCATATATGGCATATCTTCTTGAGGAAGAATACGAGAAATAACACCTTTATTTCCATGTCGTCCACTCATCTTATCACCTTCAGTGATCTTACGTTTTTGAACGATATAAACACGAACTACTTCGTTTACACCTGGATCAAGTTCATCACCATTCTTACGTGAGAAGTATTCAATACGATGAACAACTCCTCCTCCACCATGAGGAACTCTCTTAGAAGTATTACGAACATCTTTTGAGTTATCAGCAAATAAAGTTTGTGCTAGTTTTTCTTCAGGAGATGGTTCAGTTACTCCTTTTGGAGATACTTTACCAACTAAAATATCATTTTCTTTAACTTCAGCACCTAATCTAACGATACCACGTTCATCTAGATTAGCAATTGCTTCTTTACTATCATCAATTTCACGTGTGATTTCTTCTTTTCCAAGTTTTCCTTCACGAACTTCTACTTCATAGCGTTCAATGTGAATTGATGTATATACATCATCTTGAACTAAACGTTCATTCATAATTACAGCATCTTCATAGTTATAACCATTCCAAGTCATGAAGGCAATAACTACGTTGCGACCTAATGCCATTTCTCCTTGATCCATTGATGCACCATCCGCAAGTACATCACCTTTCTTAACTCTTTCATCTTTGAAGACAATAGGTTTTTGGTTAACACAAGTTGAATGGTTAGAACGATCATATTTAATAAGTTTATATTCATGTAATGCGCCACTATCTTCTTGAACAATAATTTTTTGCGCATCAACATAAATTACAACACCATCATTTTCACAAATACAAGCTACACCAGAATCATGAGCTGCTTTTGCCTCAATACCAGTTCCAACAAATGGAGCTTCTGGGCATAATAGCGGAATAGCTTGACGTTGCATGTTAGCACCCATTAGTGCACGGTTAGCATCATCGTGCTCTAAGAATGGAATACAAGCTGTTGAAACAGCAACAATTTGTTGTGGACTAACGTCCATTAAATTGATTTGTGTTCTAGAATATATCTTAGTATCACCCATATGACGTGCAGTTACTTTATCATCAATAATTTCCATATTTTCATTAATTCTAGTATTTGCTTGGGTAATATAGAATTTTTCTTCTTTATCAGCAGTTAAGTATACTTTTTCATTAGTTATTATTGTTTTACCATCTTTTTGAATTACTTTAAAATATGGTGTTTCAATAAATCCATATTGATCAACTCTTGCGAAAGTAGCAAGTGAGTTAATTAAACCGATATTTTGACCTTCAGGTGTTTCAATTGGACAAATACGACCATAGTGAGAAACATGAACGTCACGTACTTCAAAGCCTGCTCTATCACGTGCAAGACCACCAGCACCTAAAGCTGATAAACGACGTTTATGAGTTAGCTCAGATAAAGGATTAATTTGATCCATAAATTGTGATAACTGACTACTACCAAAGAATTCTTTGATAACTGAAGTTAATACTTTAATATTAATTAAGTTTTGTGGATTAATTGTCTTTTGATCACTTGCAATAGACATTTTATCCTTAACATTCTTTTCCATCTTTGCTAAACCTTGACGGAATTGATTTTGTAATAACTCTCCAATTAATCTTAAGCGTCTGTTACCTAAGTGATCGATATCATCAACACGGCCAATTCCATCGTGTAAATTAATATAATAACTTACCCCCGCAAGGATATCAGAAATAGTAACATGTTCTTTAACTTCTGAATTATCGTTACCAATGATTTTAGACTTTTTAACTTCATGATTAACTTCATAAGTTACATCCATACATTCAAGTAGTACAGAATCAGTTTCATCCATCATTAGTCCATATTTATGTTCATGTAAAATTAAATAACGGTTTTGTGCGATGAAATCAATAAATTCATCTGTTAACTCATAACCTTTATCCGCAACATAAGCAAAGCATACTTCACCAGAATCAGCATATACGAAATTCTTATCTTCAGTATAAACTAATCCTAACTTTTCATCTAGCATTTCATTAACTTGACTTGCTTCCATATTATCAATATGTTTTAATGTTGCATAAGCATTATTAAAGTTAGATTGTACATAACGTATACGATCTAAAACATCTAATTTAACATTTACTTTATAACGTCCAACACTTGCTAGATCATATCTTCTTGGATCGAAAAGACGGCTACCAATGTAATTACGAGCATTTTCAGGACTTGCCTTCTCACCTGGACGTAATTTTTCATATAAAAATTTAAGTGCATCATCAGAACCTAAAGATTCATCCTTACTAAAAGTAGCTTCAAAATATTTATTATGACCAAATAAACTATAAATATTTTTATTACTAATTAAACCTAATGCTCTTAGGAATGTAGTAAGACATATTTTCTTAGATTTATCTAATTTAGCATACCATACATCTCTGCTTCCAGTTTCAAATTCAATCCATGCACCACGTGTAGGAATAATTTGACCATAAAATTGTTTTTGTCCACTTTTTTTATCTACAGTTGAAGAATAAAAAGCTCCCGCAGAACGAACAATTTGTGTAACAACAACACGCTCAGCACCATTGATGATAAAAGTTCCATAAGGTGTCATCATTGGATATTCACCTAAAAAGATCGTATCATATTTGATTTCACCTGTTGAGTTTTCTTTTAACATTACTTCGCAGCGTAATGGACGTGAATAATTCATATCATTTCTTTTAGCTTCACTAATTGTATATTTAGGTTCACCAAATTCAAAATTATTAAAATAAAGTTCTAAGTTTCCACCATAGTCCTTAATAGGAGAAAACTCCGCAAAAAGATTATTTAAACCAGTTGTTATAAACCAATCAAAAGATTTAGTTTGAATTTCAATAAGATTAGGTAATTCTACATTGGTTTGAACACGCGAATAATTACGACGAATACGATTCTTTCCATATTTAACATTTTTGTAGCCCAATTTTTTCACCTCTCAATAATAAGCAAAAAAAGACGCGTTTTAGTGAATTTTAGCTAAGAATGAAAAAATGATCCAATAAATATTCTTAGCATAAGATTTTTTTAACACATTCTATTGCATTATATTATCTTAGCATTAATTCAGCAATATGTCAAGAAAAAATTGTAAATTGTTTTTTGTTTTTTTTATTAACCGATTAATTCTCTTTAAAAATAAAAATAGTATGCTTATTTTCGCATACTATTTTATTCCTTCAATAATCCAATATCCACACTCTTTGTTAATTATATTTATACTCTTATAACAATTTTTCATCGCTTTTATTAATGATTCTGCCCCTTGTTTCTTCTGAATTACTATGTAAATTTTTCCTTCTTCATTAAGAAAATTAATTGCATTTAAACAAATGTTATGTACTACATTTTTCCCCGCTCTAATTGGTGGGTTAGTAATTATTACATCAAAAGTTTCTATTACATTTTCATAACAATTGCTTTCAAAAACATCTGCATTTTTAATTCTATTTTTAATGATATTTTGTTTAACAAGATCTATAGCACGAAGATTTACATCTACCATAGTTACAGTTGAATCAACATACACTTTCGCTAAAGCAAGACCAATTGCACCATAACCACATCCTACATCTAATATCTTTTTATCTGATAGATCTGGTAAAGATTGTAACAAAGTATTTGTACCAAAATCAATTCGATCTTTGCTGAAAACGCCGATATCAACATTATATTTTATAATTATTCCTTTATAAGTATAATCAATTTCTTTGATTATTGATTTTAAATTTGGATCATTTTCAAAATATTGACTCATAACATTTGCCTCTTATATTAAAATTATTAGTCACAAGTATCACTTGCTTTAAAGTTATAAATAGGTTTGATAAACTTTATAACATCTACAGTTTCTTTTATGTTTTCTAATATTGACTCAATAGGTTTATAAACAAATGGAGCTTCATCAATTGTAGAGGCAGAAACACTTGTTGTATAAATCCCACGCATGCTATCAATATACTCTTCTAAATTAACTAAATCTTTTGCTTGACTTCGTGACATTATTCTTCCTGCACCATGTGGGGCAGAATAATTATAGTCACTATTTCCTTTCCCTATACAAATTAAACTTCCATCTCGCATATTAATTGGTATTAATAATTTTTCATCTTTTTTCGCAGAAACTGCACCTTTTCTTAAAATCATACTATCTAAATCAATATAATTATGAATTGTCTCAAAAGCTTTCAGTTTTCCTTTTCCACTAATTAATCTATTATCTTTACTAGTAGCATAATTAAATTCTAACCCATTCCACCTAGAAATCTTATTAAAACCGAAAAAGTTCATCAAAATTTGCATAGCAATCATTAATCGATTTTTATGCGCAAATTCCTGACATATTTTTAGATCATCTATGTACTGTTCCATCTCTTCTTCTTCTAGATATGCTAAATCACTTGAAACTTTTGGAAAAGATTTTTTTAATTTTTCTATTTCACAATTGATTTTTTCTTCTTTATTTTCTTGCTTTAATTTTTTAATCAATTCATTAATTTCTTTAGTGTGATTGTTACATTTCTTATTTGCTAAAGCTTGATAATATTCACATACTTGCTTGCCTAGATTTCTTGAACCACTATGAATAACTAAATAATAATTTCCTTCTTCATCAATATCGAGTTCGATAAAATGGTTACCTCCACCTAATGTTCCAAGTGAATTAACTAAACGATATACTTTTGATAATCTTTTATAACAATGTAATCTTTTAAAATAATCAAGTGGTTTTTCATAATCTTCATAACCATACTCTGGTAAAGTATTATGAATAGCATAACCTGATGGAACATTATTACAACACTCATCAAACCTTTTAAAGTCATCACTAGTAAAATTTAATTTGCCTAACATTATTGTAAGCATTCCACATCCAATATCAACACCGACTAAATTTGGACATACTTTTGTTTTTATCAGCATTGTTGTACCAATAACGCATCCTGCTCCCGCATGACAATCAGCCATAATTGCAAGCTTAGAGTTTTCAGATACAGGGCTATTAATCACCTTAATAATTTGTCCATACGTCTCTTCGTCTATTATATCTGCATATATGTAAGCATTAGAATACTTACCATTTAATTCTATCATATCTATCACCTCGTTTTCAAAATAATTAAATAATCTTATATATTAACAGTAGTAAGTAATATTTAATATTCCCTAACTAAATAGATACTGTAAAAAAAGAAGTAGGAAAACCTACTTCATTAGAATTAAGACTATTTAACTTCAACAACTGCTTTAAGTTCAGTAAGTTTAGCAGCGATGCCATCAGCTTCTTCTTTAGAGATGCCTTCTTTGATTTTTGCATCTGGAGTTTCAACTAATTTCTTAGCTTCCATTAATGATAAACCTAATAAATCTTTAACAGCTTTGATAATACCAACTTTGTTAGCATTTGCATCTTTAAGAACAACACTAACTAGAGATGGTCCTTCTTCTTTTTCTTCAGCAGCAGGTCCAGCTACAACTGCAGCAGCAGCAGTAACACCAAATGCTTCTTCTATAGCCTTAACTAATTCGTTAAGTTCTAAAACAGTCATTTCTTTTAAATCTTCAATAAATTTTTGTGTATCAATTTTAGCCATAATAATATTTTATCCTCCTTAAAAAATTATGCTTCTTCTTTTTCTGCTATAGCTTTTATAGCGCAACCCAAATTGCGGATTGGAGCTTGCATAACACTTAGTAACATAGCAAGCATACCTTCCTTGTTTGGTAAACCTGCAAGTGCTTTTAATTGTGCTTTATCAGTGAACTTACCATCAATTAGTCCACCTTTTACTTCAAATTTTGCATTTCCTTTTAAGAAATCAAATAAGATTTTTGTACAAGAACCAGCATCATTTGAGAAAGCAATTGCACTTGGACCAGCGAATGTATCTTGGATATCACTATATCCCATTTTGTCTGCTGCACGACGTAAAATATTGTTTTTAACAACTTGTAATTCACAATTTGCATTATATAAATTTTGACGTAATTCTGAAACTTCAGTAACTGTTAAACCAATAGGATTAACAACAACTGCAGTATTAGAAGCTTCAAACTTTTCAACAATTAAATTTACGTTTTCAACTTTTTTGTTTAAAGTCGCTTTCTTCATTTTTACCTCCTTAAAAATTAAACCTCTTTTTGGTAGACAAAAAGAGGTAAAGAGAACTTTTTTAAACCTCGGTAGGAAATTAAGCTTTCGCACCTACTGTCTACGGCGAATAATCAAACTATTTTATTTTTATGGTTTTAATTTTGCTTTTACTATCTTAGTTATTTAAAACTAGTTTTTGAATTATTTTGCTAATACTAAATCTTGGTTAACTTTGATACCAGGACCCATTGTAGTAGAAATAGCCATATTTTTCATGTAAACACCTTTAACAGTTGATGGTTTAAGTTTGATAATTGTGTTATAAACTACGCGAATATTTTCAATTAGTTTAACAGTATCAAAACTTGTTTTACCAACTAAACATTGAATGTTACCAGTTTTGTCAACACGATATTCAACTTTACCAGCTTTAATTTCATTAACTGCTTTTGTGATATCCATTGTTACAGTACCAGTTTTTGCATTTGGCATTAAACCTTTAGGACCTAAAATTTTACCTAAACGTCCAAGTTCACCCATCATATCAGGTGTTGCTACGATAACATCAAATTCAAACCAACCATTTTTGATTTTTTCGATGTATTCTGCATCACCAACATAATCAGCTCCTGCTTCAGTTGCATTCTTTTGTTTTTCTGGTGATTTAGTTAATACTAATACAGAACGAGTTTTACCAGTTCCATGAGGAAGAACGATTGCTCCACGTAAGTTTTGATCAGCTTTACGAGAATCTAAGTTCATCTTGAATGCTAGTTCAACAGTTCCATCAAATTTAGTAACACTTGTCTTTTTTGCTAATTCTACAGCTTCATTAAGATCATATCTTTTACTGCGATCAACTAATTTAGCAGCTTCTTGATATTTTTTACCTTTTTTAGCCATATTTTTTCCTCCTTAATGTGGTCTAACGGAAATTCCTCCCACAGGTTAAGTTGAGTGTTCAACTTTATTTGGGGTTTTGAATCTTCATTGTTTAAATTTTTAAAATAAATAATTAATCTTCAACAACAATTCCCATATTTCTTGCAGTTCCTTCAATAATCTTCATACCAGCTTCAACTGTGTATGCGCTTAAGTCAGGTAATTTAGTTGTAGCGATTTCTTTGATTTTTTCACGAGAAATAGTAGCAACTTTAATCTTCTTAGCGTTTGAAGAACCACTTTCAATTCCAGCAGCTTTCTTTAATAAGTCAGATGCTGGTGGAGTCTTTGTGATGAAAGAAAATGAACGATCATCATAAACTGTAACAATTACAGGGATCATGTAACCAACCATATCTTTTGTTTGATCATTGAACTTCACGCAAAATTGTTGAGTATTAATACCTGTAGGTGATAATACTGGTCCAACTGGTGGAGCTGGTGTTGCTTTACCTGCATTAAGTTGTAGTTTTACAACTTTCGTAATTTTTTTCGAAGCCACGAGACACACCTCCTTTTTGTCCGTGATGTGGTATTTGAGTTTTTTTGCTCTCCCACTAATAATAAAATAGTATGTGTGATTAACGCACCTTATTTATTATACTAAATTTACACATGATTGTCAATATTTTTTTTACCTTTTTTTCTTTACTTAAATATTAATATTTGATATAATTAGCATATAAGATTGATATATAATAGTAGGAAAAATATGAATAATAATTATTTAGAATTAATCAATAAATTTGCACGTGAGATAGCAAAACATGGTGGTACATGTTACTACGTTGGCGGCTACGTAAGAGATAAAATAATGGGAATAGATAGTAAAGATTGTGATATTGAAATTCACAATATTACACCTGAATTACTCATTTCTATTCTTTCTATTTTTGGTAAAGTTAATTACTTTGGCAAAAGTTTTGGTGTATATCATCTTGATAATTACGATATTGATTTTGCTTTACCACGAACAGAAATAAAAAATGGAGATTCTCACGTGGATTTTGATATTACAGTTTCGCCTAATCTTGGAACATACTATTCATCAATTCGTCGTGACTTCACAATTAATAGTATTATGCAAAATGTTCTTACCTTAGAAATTATTGATCATTTTGGTGGAATCAAAGACCTTGAAAATAAGATAATAAGACATATTAATGATTCTACTTTTGTTGAAGATCCACTAAGAGTCTTAAGAGCATGTCAATTTGCTTCTAGGTTTAACTTTACTATTTGTGACCAAACAATTAACCTTTGCAAAACTATTGATGTTACAACGCTTTCTAAAGAAAGAGTATTTGAAGAACTTAAAAAAGCATTATTAAAATCTAATAAACCATCAATATTCTTTGAATATTTAGATAAAATGAATAAACTTGATGATTTTTTTCCTGAAATAAAAGCGTTACAAAAAATAAATCAAAGCCCTATTTATCACAAAGAAGGAAGCGTTTGGAACCATACCATGCTCGTTTTAGATTGTGGAACAAAATACATAAGCAAAGTATCTAATCCTCTAAGTTTTATGCTTTCTCTTCTTTGCCACGATCTAGGAAAAGCAGTTTGTACAAAAGACGAAAACGGAAAGATTACTTCTCTATTTCATAGTGAAGAAGGTGTAAATTTAGCTGAAAAATTATTAAAACGAATAACTAATGAAAAAATGATAATTAATTATGTTAAAAATATGGTTCTTTTACACATGAAGCCCAACTTATATATTAGAAATAAGGCAAAGCAAAAAGCTTTTAATAAGCTATTTTTCACTTCTATAAACCCTTTAGATTTATTATATGTGGCAAGAGCAGATAACGAAGGACGTATCACAGAAAATTACTATGACTGCTTTAATGAACAACTTGAAAAACTAAAAATATATAATGAAGTCATTTCTAAGCCTTATGTAACAGGGAAAGATTTACTTGAAAATGGCATTAGTGAATCAAAAGAAATGAAAGAATTATTAGACTTTGCTACCTCTCTTAGACTTTCTGGTGTGAATAAAAAAGATGCACTTAAGCAAGTTTTAAATTTCGCAAAACAGAAAATAAAATAATAAAAAATCACAGTTTACACTGTGACTTTTTTTATAAATTCTTAAATATCTCAATTGATGAAATAATATCATCACTTGATTTAACTTCTAAAAGTGCATATACTTCATTTTCCTTTGCAATTTCTTTAAAGTATTTTATGTCCATTGTTCCACTGCCTATTGCTAGGTGATCTTGTTTTTTGTTACTATCATGAATATGCATTTCTTTTAAAGATGTAAGCATCTTTTTTTCATAAAACTCACGTAAAAATTCATTTTCCATATAATCATGGCCTACATCATAATTGAAGCTAAAACCTTCTTTTTGTAAATCATAATATGTTCTTTCAATGAATGATGGAGTTTTTGTATTTTCTAAAACCAATTGGACGTTGTATCTTTTACCGACTTTTTCTATCACCTTTAGATTATCTATAAGTCTTTTAATGTAGTTTTGATATTCTTTCTCATAAATATAGTTTTTAACCCCAGAGATAGTAACAATTGGTCCTACATTTATATGAAAGTTCATTAGTTTCATGTTTAAATACTTAAAACTTTTTATATACTTTTTTAATATTTTAAGATATGCGTTAGTTATTTCTTTATCTTGTGCAAAGTCAGCTTCATCAAAGAAATGAATTGTCACATCAAGATTATTTTCTTCTAAGTATTTTTTTATTATTTTAATTTTTTTCTTATCTAACAACTCTTCTTTGCAATATCCAAAGTTTAAATTTAATTCAACGAAATCATAACCAAGTCTATTTGCAAGAATTAGATTTTCTAGTATAGAATTATATTCATATAATATTGGCATTCCTATTTTCATAAAAACACCTACTTTATTTTACGTACTTTTAAAACACCATTTATTTTAGTTAAATCCTCAATAATATTTTCATCAATATCATCATCTAAATCAAAAATAGTATAAGCAAGGTCATCTAAACTATTGTTATACATTCTAGCTATATTAATTTTTTTATCACTCAAAAAAGAAGTGAATCTATTTATCATACCAGGGAGATTTAAATGATTTATAGTAAGTCTTTGTTTGCTTATGCATATTCCCGCATCAACATTTGGATAATTTACTGAATTAATGATATTTCCATTTTCCAAATAATCTTTTAATTCTTCTACTGCCATAATTGCGCAATTATTCTCTGACTCTAGTGTTGAGCCACCTAAGTGCGGAATTACAATAGTATTTTTCATTTTTACAGTTCTAGGAGTAGGAAAGTCTGAAATATATTTATTCACCTTTCCACTTTCTAAAGCTTCTTCAATTGCATCTGCGTTAACCAATTCATCTCTAGCAAAATTGATAAAAACAACGCCATCTTTCATCTTTGAAAATGCTTTTTTATCTATCATATTTCGTGTAGATTCGTTTAACGGAACGTGGATTGTTATTATATCAGACACTTCAAAAATCTTTTCTAGACTTGTTACGCGGTTAATGTTTTTTGATAGTCCCCATGCATGGCTGATTGAAATATATGGATCGTAACCATAAACAGTCATTCCCATGTCTATTGCACTATTAGCAACTAAACCACCTATTGCGCCAAGTCCGATCACGCCAAGTTTACGACCTTTAACCTCATAACCTGCGTATGCAGATTTTTTCTTTTCTACTACTTCAACAATATCACTATTGTCTTTCATACTTTTAACCCAATCAATACTCCCGATAATATCTCTTTCCGCAAGTATCAAACCTAAAATTGTCATTTCTTTTACACCATTTGCATTAGCACCAGGAGTGTTAAAAACCACTATACCTTCTTTTCCATAGCGTTTAAAAGGAATTGTATTTACACCAACACCAGCACGAGCAATCGCTAATACACTTTTTGGCATATCTAAGTTTAGGATATTAGTTGAGCGAATTAGTACTCCATCTGCCGTTTCTAAATCACTCATTTCATAGCGATCAGTTAGTAATTTTAATGCTTCATTTTTTATAACATTGTAGCAATTTATTTTATATGCCATTATTTTCCTCCTCAAATTTTTTCATAAACTTAATTAAAGCTTCTACTCCTTCTTTTGGCATAGCATTGTATATGCTTGCGCGAAGACCACCAAGTACCTTATGTCCTTTAAGATTTAATAACCCATTTTCACTAGCTTCTTTTACAAATTTTAAATCTAGTTCTTCATTTGGTGTATAAAATACTACATTCATTAGACTACGAGAATCTTTATTAACTCTAGGAGTGTAGAAAGAGCTTTGATCTAAGTAATCATAAAGTAGTTTAGCTTTTTCATTATTCTTTTTTTCCATTTCTTTAAGTCCACCATTATTAAGTAAAAACTTAAATACTTTACCACAAATATAAATATTATATGCTGGTGGTGTATTATAAAGACTTTTCTTATCTGCTTGCACTTTATATTGTAACAAAGTAGGAGTAAAATCTTTACATTTATTTACTAAATCATCCCTAATTATCACAATAGTCACTCCGGCTGGCCCAACATTTTTTTGTGCCCCCGCAAAAACTATCCCATATTTTGTAACATCAAACATTTCCGATAAGAAGCATGAGGACATATCGCACACTAATGTTTTGCCATTTGTATTTGGTATTTCTTTAAATTTAGTACCATAAATCGTATTATTATCACAATAATAGACATAATCTACATCATCAGTATCAAGTTCTTTACAATCAGGAATTAATTTAAAACCATCTTTTTCACTTGTTGCTAAAACTTTTACATTTCCATATTTTTTAGCTTCATCCATTGCTTTTTTCGCCCAATGGCCTGTTAAAATATAACCGCCACAATTTTCAAGCAAATGAAGTGGAACGCAAGCAAATTGTGTTGTTCCTCCGCCTTGCATAAATAAAACATGATAATCATCAGGTATATTTAATAATTTTCGCAAATCATTTTCTGCACTTGTGATAATCTCTTCATACATTTTTGAGCGGTGACTCATCTCCATAACAGACATACCAGTGTTTTTATAGTTTAGCATCTCATCTCTTGCTTCTTCTAGGACTTCTACAGGAAGTGTAGCAGGACCTGCTGCAAAGTTATACACTCGATTATATTTATTGATTTTTTCCAAAGCAATCGCCTCCAAATTATTATATTACGTTTATTATATCATACTTTAGTACATAATTAAAAAAATAAATTAAAAAAAGCATTTCAAAATTGAAATGCTTCTAATTTCTTTAGTTGATATTACATATTAGTTATTTTAATATCATCATAACCAAGTTCAATAGTAGCGCTACCACCAAATCCTTCAATAACAACCTTAACAAGTTCTTTAGAGTTATCAATGGCACCAATTGTTCCAGATTGACCAACAAAATCACCGCGTACTATTTCAACCTTATCGCCAACTTTTCCAGCAAATTCTTTTTTGATTGAAACACCACAAGCTTTAAGCACAGGTAAGATTTCATCATCAGATAGTGGAACAGGTTTTGCACCACCACCACTTGATCCAAGGAATCCAGTAACAGATGGTGTATTACGAACCATGAACCATGATTCATTTGTTACTATCATATCAACAAACACATAACCAGGATGAATCGTTTCTATTTTTTCTTTTGTTTCCCCTTTAGCATTTTTTGAAACTACTACTCTTTCAGGGACTAAAACATTAAATATCAAATCACTCATCTTCATAGATTCAATACGACGCTCAAGATTTCTCTTTACAGCATTTTCAAATCCAGGAGAAGTTTGAACTACATACCAATATCTTTCTTCCATATGAGCAACCTAATAAACTATCTAATTACTCCAGCAAACCATTTGAATAGTTTTACTACTTGAGTTAAGATTGCATCATATCCAACAAACAATAATGCAATGATAGCGATAAATGCAAGTGTAATAAGTGAATTCTTTAACATTTCTTTTTTGCTAGGCCATGTAACTTTTTTAACTTCTGAAATAGAAGGTTTATAATATGGTCCGATTGCTAAAATAATTCCAATAGCTCCTACGATAATCAAAATCCAAGCAAATGCTAAAGGATATTCTCCAAGGAAGAAAAAGTTCTCATTAACTACTAATCCTTCTTTTCCATCAGTTGCTATACCAGTTAAAATAAGTGTACCTAAAACTACTACAACTAATCCTAAGACTAATAGAATAAGCCCTTCATATCTATACTCTTTTGCTAATATCTTCATTAAACCTTTTTCTTTTTGTTGTTCTGCCATGATATCCTCCAATTGTAATATTACTTAGTTTCTTTGTGAACAGTATGTTTATTACATCTTTTACAGAATTTTTTGATTTCAATACGTTGTGGATTTGCAAGTTTATTCTTTTCAATTGTATAGTTACGAGATAAACACTCTTCACAAATTAAAATCACTTTTTCTCTCATATGTTCACCAATTCCTTTGATTATTATATCATTTTATTATTAAAATGTCAATATGAATATCATGTAATAAATTATCTTATTTATTCGCACCATTTTTCTTTTTTGCTCGTTTTAACGCATTATATATTACAGATATATCCATTTCTAACATTAGAGAAATTTCTTTAGGATGATAACCACTTTTATAATATTCAAATACATTCTTTTCTAAAAGTGACATACTACCTTTTTTATGTTTTTCATTACCATTAATTTTTACTTTAATATTTTTAATTTCCCGACTTTGCCACCTTATTTTTTTGAAAAATATGTACTAACAAATATGATTATT
>CAYLPZ010000011.1:0-60285 GCA_964385755.1 uncultured Coprobacillus sp. | reverse complement strand
AATCAAACATCTTATATATTATACAATAATTGTTTATTAAATGCAAGTGTTTTTTATTTTTTTATTTAAATATTATTTTATTATTTTATAAACCTCTTTTTTATAAGCCTTTATTAGCATATACAAAAAATAAAGCTTATACATAGTATTATACAAATATCATTTTTCCTATTATTCCATCGTTTTTAAAAACAAAAAAGCTCATAATAGAGCTTCCTTATTTAGATGGTTTATAAGTAAATAATGGACTAATTGATACATCATCAATAATACTTAATACACCAAATCCTAATATTTCACCAACAGATAACTGTTTTATCTTATCTCTTCTATTCTCTTCTGGAAGTTTAATAGAATTTGTCATAATTAATTCTGTAATATCTGATGCTTGAATTCTATCACACGCATCACCAGACAATACACCATGACTACAGCATACATATACATCTTTTGCTCCTCTTTCCTTTAAAGCTTTTGCAGCAGCGATGATTGTTCCAGCAGTGTCAACTATATCATCAACTATAACAGCATTTTTACCTTCAACCTCACCAATTAAATTCATTACTTCAGCAACATTAGGTCTTGGTCGTCTCTTATCAACAATAGCGATAGGAGCATCAAAATTAAGTGCAAATTTTCTTGCTCTAGTTGTACCACCGTGGTCTGGTGAAACAACAACAATGTCATCTAAATTCTTATCTTTAATATATTTCACAAGTATTGAAGAAGCTTCAAAATTATCAATCGGAATATTATAAAAGCCTTGTATTTGCGCAGCATGTAAATCTAAAGCTAAAACTCTTGTTGCTCCCGCAACCGTTAATAGATCCGCCATTAATTTTGCAGAAATAGGTTGGCGAGAAAGAGCCTTTCTATCTTGTCTACAGTAACCATAATATGGCATAATTACATTAATTGTTCTTGCTGAAGCTCTTTTTAAGGCATCAATCATAATTAATAATTCCATATAATTTTCATTAACAGGTTTTGAAGTTGATTGTACTACAAAAACATGATGGCCTCTAACAGTTTCTGGAATATTTATGCTTACTTCTCCATCAGCAAATCTTGCTAAACTACATTCTGATAATTCTATTCCTACATATTTTGCTATTTCTTTTGCTAATTCAACGTTAGAACTTAAAGAGAAAATTTTCACTTTCTTTCCGTGCACATCCGCCATTTTAATAAATCCTCCTATAACATATATATTATAGTTCTAAAATGGTTTTATTTCAATTTTATTATTATTTTTTAACTTAGTAAACGTTTTAAATTGATTCAAAAGCTTCTACAAAATAATATTTATTTTTTAATTTTTCTTCTACTATTTTACATTTTTCTTTATTTTTAAATATTCCAAACACACTTCCGCCACTTCCACTCATTGAAGAGGTAATTGCACCTTCTTTAATTAATTCAGCTTTTATCTCTTGGATTTTTGCTGCTAACTTTTCATTTAGTCCTTGCTCTAATTGGTTATTAGCATCTACTAGTGTAATATTATCTATTTTGTCATATACTTCTTTTGTACTTGAAAAATCACTATCAAATATTAGCACGCCATATATCTTTTTATTATTTTGTATTGCCTTTATTTTATCACCGGTTCCTGTAACCAAAGATAACTTGTTATCAATAAAAAAAGCAACATCTGATCCTATTTTCTTTGATACTTTCTTCAGTTCTTCTATATTCATATTTATATCCCAATACTTGTTAAGAAAGCACATTAAGAATGCAGCATTGCTACTTCCTCCTCCAAGTCCCGCTCCAATTGGTATATGCTTTGTCATTTTTATACCAATCTCACGTGCATCTTTTACAAAACTTTTCATCAATTTATAAGTTTTAAACAATATATTATCTTCTAAGCTTACACTTTCCATTCCGTTTATAACAAACGTATTATTCTCTGATATTTCCATAACATCATAGATTGATATAGGACACATTACACTTTCAATCAAGTGAAGATTATCCTCTTTACCTACTACTTTTAAATTTAAATTAATTTTCGCATTACATAAAATTTTTCTTTTCATTATATTATTAACTTCATCTTTCCGTAAGTTTGAACTCCGCCAAAGGCATCCTTTCCATTCTCTATGTATTGAAAAAGATTATCGCTTACTAAACTAGTAAATGATGTTGTTGCCACGCAAATTGCAATCACAGCTGGATCAAATGTATGTATATTTATTCTCTTAGGGCTTGAAGCATAATCAGCTCCACTAGCTATTAGCGCCTCAAAATTCGATTGGCACGCCCCCGCAATCACTACACAATCATGATGCATTATTTTTCTAATTTTCTTCACCGCATTCATAAAATATTTCGTATTTTTGTAATGTGATAGATTTTTTATATCTGTCCCTTCAAAAAGATCATGGCCGGTAATTACAATAATATCTGGTGAAACTTTTTGTAATATCATATCAAGTTTGTTTTCTAACTCTTCTTCCTTAATACATATTCCCATTGAATAAAGATTTGCTTCATCATATAACTCCTTGCATTTATCTAAATATTCTTGATCTCCATCAATATGCAAAATCTTTCCTGGTAAATACTTTGTACTCTTATTTCTCATTAAAATATTTTTTGATTTAAAAAGTATTCGCTTTGTATATTCTTTTTCTTTTTCAATATCAGATTCTAAAGCAACAACGACATCATCTATTAAAACGTTTCGGTTAATACGGTGATTTATTCCTTTGATAAACACATTTTCTAAGTTTATTTTTTCTACACGATAAATTAATTTAGTATCATCTTTTTTATAATAAACTAAATCGTTAACTTTTACTTTATTTTCGTGGCCTATTTTCATAAGATATCACCATCTTATTCTATGCTAAAATTATAGCATTGTGACAAGTCACACTAAAACAATTCTAAATAAATTTTCTTAATCACATCAACACTTAAAGCTTCAGAACGAACCGAATTGTCTAAGTTCAATTTTGCTAACACATTATATATTTTATCACGACTTATGTCATATTTATTTAAAATATTATTGCAAAGAGTTTTTCTTTTTTGTTCAAAGATATTGTGTACGAATTTTTCAAAATTTTGTCCAAAATTTGCGCTTGAATCGTTTTTATCAAGGTGAATTGATACAATTGCACTATCAACGTTTGGAGCAGGGTAAAAGACATTTCGAGGTACAATAAATTCTTTTTTTGCTGTTCCTTTTAAACTAATCAGACAACTTAAGCTTCCATAGTCTTTGCATCCTGGTTTTGCGCAAAGTCGATCACATACTTCTTTTTGGACCATAAAATACATTTCATTAATGATATCTTGATAATTTAGTAACTTACATATAATTGGTGTGGTAATGTAATATGGTAAATTACTTACAACAACTATTTTTTCTACATCATCAAAGTAGTTAAGGCTATCTTCAATGTTAACAGTTAAAAAATCTTGATTGATAATTTGCACATTCTCGCTCTTTATTTCGTTTGTTAGGATTTCCACCATATCTTTATCAATTTCGAAGCAAAGTACTTTTTTAGCTTTTAAAGCTAAAACTTCTGTCATAGCTCCTATACCAGGACCTATTTCCAATACTCCTACTTTTTTATCAATAGAAGCAGTTTCTACTATCTTGTTTACTATATTTGTATCAATCAAGAAATTTTGTCCAAACTTCTTTTTTGCTGATAAATTATATTTATTTAATATTTCTATAGTTTTTGTTTTAGTTGATATCATTTATAAATTTCATTTCCTTCTTCATTTTTTCAAATTCATCTGGAATTTTAATCCCTTGGGGACACTTTTTAGTACACGCATTGCACTTTATACAGTTTTCTAGTGTTTTGTTTTCCTTTTTATATCTTAAAAAGTTCCATTTGCTAGAGTTTTCATTTTCATACATCGCATAGTCATTATATATTGAAAACATAACAGGAATTTCAACACCTTTTGGACATGGCATACAATATTTGCAATTTGTGCATCCTACCTTAACAATCCCTTTTAATTTTTCAGAAACACTTGCTACTAACTTTTGTTCTTCATTATTTAAACAAATAAAAGGGCTAAATGTATTTAAGTTATCTATTACCTGTTTTTCATCGTTCATCCCGCTTAAAATTACTTTAACGCCTTCTAAACTTCCTACCCATCTTAATGCCCAACTAGCTAAAGAGTTTTTATTATTATATTCTAAAAAATCTTTACTAATATTTTTATTAAAAGATGCTAACTTCCCACCTTTCACTGGTTCCATAACAACACAAGGAATCTTTCTTTCTTTTAATATTTTATATCCTTCTAATCCTTGTTGAATATCTGTATCCATATAATTTAATTGAATTTGAACAAACTCCCAATCATAATAATCCACTATTTCTTTGAAAACGTCAAGCGAATCATGAAATGAAAAACCAATGTGACGTATCTTTCCTTCTTCTTTCCACTTTATAATCTCTTTCATCATATCCCACTTTTTAAATAGTTCAAATCGTTCTTTACTCATGGCATGAAGGAGATAAAAGTCTATATAGTCTGTTTGCAAAGCTTTTAATTGTTTATCAATAATTGCTATAGCTTCTTCTTTTGTTTTAAAACAACCAAAAGAAAACTTGGTTGCTAGATAAAATGATTCTCTTTTATACCTTTGCAATGCCTTTCCAACAAACGTTTCATTTTTTCCATCTGAATAAGGCATTGCAGTATCAAAATAATTCACTCCATTTTTATATGCTATATCTATTAATTTTAATGATTCTTCTTCGTCAATTTCCCCATTCTTTGTCTTTAAACGCATACACCCAAAGCCAAGAAGCGAAGTTTCTATTTCTTTGTCATACCATTTTCTTTTTGTGATCATTATTATTCTCCTTAACTTAATTTATATGATTATATCATACTTTTTTTATTTTTGAAATATTAGATTAAAAAGAAAAAAATCTATCCTAAAACGGATAGATTTTATAAACATTATTCAACAACTGTGCAAGATAAATATGTTCCAATTCTCCAACCATAAGATGCATGATAACCATAAACTGGAGCTACAATTTCAACTTTTTTACCATCTAATGCTTTTAATTCATCTTGATAGTAAGAAGTATGTTGATAATAAGCTGATGCACAAGTTTGACTATTTTCTACTGCTAAATATACATTTGTATAACTTCCAGAAGTACGAACACTAATATAGCAAACAAATTTAACAAGTTTACCATTTAAGCTACTTGCAGAAGCTTTATCAATAACTGCTTGAGTCATTGTAGAATCAGTAGTGTATTTTTCTGCTAGTACATTAATATCAACAACTTCTGGTTCAACAACTTGTACTTCTTCAATTTCTTCAGCTGTAATAACACTTAATTGAGGAGTAACTTCCTTATTAGAATTATAGTAAACAGTTGTACTTACTAATAATTTATATGATTTTCCAAGTTCAATTCCTTTTGTTGCTGATTGAGTACGAACGAAGATTACACCAGTATTATCAGCAATATAGAAATAATTCTTTGAGCCACTATATGTATCAAAAGCAACAACTTTACCAGAAATGATAAAATATAATGCGTTTGTTCCAGCAGCCAATGTTTCTTTTTCAACTGATAAAATATCTTTTTCAGAAATTGGTACTAAATTTACAGTAACACTAACTTCTTTTGTTTTTTCGCCTAAAGTAATAGTAGCTTTTAATGTAACTGCTACATTAGTTTCATTATCAAAAATCTTACGTACACCCTTGCTTGTGATTGCTTCTTCATTTTCAGAAACCCAAGAAATTGTTACGCCTTCAGCTCCTTCAGCAGAAGTAGGAAGTGCAATATTTCCAGCTACATCGCCAGCAACATCATTAACTACGCTTTCAGCTAAGATTAATTTTTGATCATCAGTTAATTCAGGAATTTCTGTTTCAACTAAACTACTAACAGAAACAATTCTTACAAAGTTAGAAGAATGATAATCCCAGAATAAAACTGTAGCTTCAACAAATTTTCCTTTCATTGCTCCAATTGCATCTTTTACAGAAGAGTCAGCAGGTGAATCATAGAAAGTAACTGATGAATTAGTTAAATGACTCTTAATAGCATAAGTATATTTTCCACTTGGATCATCAGCAACATAACCTTTAATTTTATAAATTTTACCAAATTCAGCTTTATTATCGCCATTTTTACTTGCAAAATCTTCTAAAGTGATTTCAGTAGCAACTTTACTATAATCAAATGTTCCATTACCTTTCTTAGTAACTTCAGTAACAGGATTTTCAATTTCAATCATGCTATAGAATATAGCTCTTCCACCAACAACACTAACTTCATCACCAGCAGCAACACCCTCAGGAGTAGACTTTGTAAATACATAGATTGAATCACCTTTAGAATCCATTACCCAGAATCCTTGACTGAATACTGCAGTAACAGTACCTGAAATTTTAACTTTTGTAGTGCCAGTAGATTTGTCATTAATAACAGTTAAAATATCATATTCAGTATATTCAGATTCTTTTTCAATATAAATTTCAAAAGATTTAGAAGCTGTGATATCAGCAAATTCTAAAGAAGTAATTGTAGCAGTTAAAGTTAATGCATCACTCCATTCACTTCCACGATGAACAACTAATACATATTTGCCATCAACTTGAGTAAGTTCTGCAAATTCACTTTCAGTAAGTGTCCAAGTAATAGTATAACCAGACACTTTTTCTTCTAATTCGGTGTCAGAATTAAATGTTTCAGAAGCAAGAATTAATGAAGAGATAACTCTATTCATTTCTTTTTGTTCTTCTTCTTTTTCATTGTTACCACAAGCAACAAGGCTAAAAGATAACACAAAAGCTAAAATAGCAAAAATAAATTTTTTCATGTTTTTCTCCTTTTATTTTAATGATCTATTTTTGTTCAAATAACACAAAGTCGTTTTCTCCACCTTTTTGTTGATTACATAGCATAATTTGGAAACTATCTGAATATCTAGATACTCCACCAATTAACACTCTTTCTTCACCAACAACAACTTGATAATAATCAAATTTTGGTGTTGTAGCGGCATCAATACGTACATTAAATGATTGTCCACTAGCAGTACTTACACGAATAGTATATGCTCCTTCTTCATTAGGATTATTTACCTCTTCAATACGTACTTTGCCAATTTTAATAACTAATCCTTCTAATTTTTCAAGATCAATTTTTTCATTGCCGCTAAATTCTCTTATTTGTAATTCCTCACCACTAGCAACGCGTGTAATTTCAATAGGATTTGTCAATTGATTTCCATATGTATCGTTACTAACACATTGACATTGGAATGTAAACACATCACCAAGTTTTGCTCTTCCAAATGGTGAATTATATCCACTAAATAAATAGATTCCAGCTGTATCATATTCTCCTGTTTCGTCATTTTCAGTCTTTTCATAATCTTCAACATAAAGATTACTTCCATTTATTCTAACAACACGAACAGTCACTTTTAACTTAGCTCCATTTCCAGAATAGTCCTCAAAGTGTTCGCGAAGATATGCAATTGATAATTCATTTACTGTATATGAATAATCAAAATCTGGATCTTTTTGGCCAAATACACCTAATGCTAACTGTTCACATTTATCATTAGCTTTTTGGAATATTTGAGCGTATTTGCCTGCTTCTATATCATCTGTAAAACGAGAATAACATTCTTCAACAATTTCTAAATTTAATAATCTAAAATCTTCATTTTCTGAATTACGATACCAAACATATGTTAAGTAACGTTTTCCAGTTGTATCTTTCTCTGCAGGTTTTCCTACTATTTCACTTTCACAAACTATTTCATATGCATTAGATAAAATATTTGCAACATATTTACTTGCTTTTTTGCCCCACGGATCAATTTTACCAGTAGATTCTGGTGTGTTGATCATTAGAAAACGAGAAGTAAAATTAATCCCTGCAACAGGATCTTTAAAGTGAGCAGTATCACCATCTACATTTTGTGTAAGAATAACTTTACCAATGCCTTCATTAATAAAGCTCTTGCCTTCATAAGCTGATTCTAATTTTAACGAATCAGTATACTCTGTGTTTTTTTCAAGTTTATCACCGCCACACGCAAAAGTAATAAAGCATATAGCGATTAATAATACACTAGAAAAAACTCTCAATTTATTTATTCTTTTCATTATTTATTTCTCCAAGAGTTTAGTATAGGTACTTAACTATTTCTTCCAATATTTAGGTCCAATTGTGTTCATTGCTTCTTCTAAAGCACTCTTAATATTTGCCTTTTGAACAATAATCTTACTAAATGTTGTACCAACTTGGTCACGAATAGTACTTGAACCTACAAACGCATCATCAACAAACATGTTAAAATAATCACGATATTGGATAGATACAGCTGCAGAACGTGCATAATGATATGAAAGATTTATATCTTCATTAATCCAATTTTTATATGTATCTGTATCATAAGCAGACATACGAACTGGTAAATATCCACCAGTTAATGTTGCAAACTTAGTTGTTACTTCACTACTTACTAAGTATTTAATAAGTTGCCAGCAAGCAGCTTTCTTGATATTAGTTGTTTGAGAAAGAACACAAATGTTAGTTCCTTGAGAAATTACATATCTATGATCTTCATCTTTTACTGGAATTGGAGCAACACCAATTTCAAATTTATCTCCTTCAGGAAGGTTATAACCTACACCAGCACTTGATCCAACAGTCATTAAGCATTTTAAAGCTTTAAAAGCGTTAGAAGCATAACTTTCTTCAAACTTTTCAGCAACTGTAAATACATTTTTGCTTGCTAAATCTTGGAAATAAGATAATGCTTCAACTGCATCATCATTATTGAATAATGCATAGCCTTTATTAATAGTTTCTCTTTGAGTGTAAGCAGCATCCCATTGGTGAAGAATAGTGATAAAGGCATTATCTGTTGAGTCATAAGCAAATGGACAGAATAAATCTTTTTCTAAATATTCTTTACAAGTCTTATCAGTAGAAGATTTTTGGAATAAACCTTGTTTTGCTAAATCATCTAATTTTTTATCTAAAGCACCAGATTTAACATCTTCTAAAATTTGTAAGCCGATTTCTTCAACTTCATCCCAAGTATCAGGAGTATTATATCCCATTGCATCAAATACAGTTTTGTTATAAATCATAACTTCTGTAGATTTATTAAATGGTAATCCGTAAAAATCGTCATTAACGTCAGAAATTTGGTTTTCTGGTAAGAATGATTGAATAAAATCTTCCAAATTTACTTCTTCTTTTTCATTTTCAATAAATGGAGTTAAACTTTGTAAACCATTACCACTTAAATAAACAGCTAAATGGTCAGGATAACCGATAGTCATATCAGGAGCTTTACCATTATTTAAGTCGTAAACATTTTGTTCAAGAACACCATCATAACCGCCTGAAATTACATCCATTTCAATTTTTATTTTACCATCCCATTTTGCTTCAAATTCAGGAACGATGTTATTTAAAGCAGTTGCAATAGTTCCACTTGGAACACGGAATTTAATATTAATAGTTCCGCTATAGTTTTTAAGATCTTCTGCAGTTTTTAATTCAAATACATCATCAACTTCGTTTTTACCACATGCTGTTAAAGCAAACACACTAAATAGACAAACTAAAAGAATAAAGAATCTTTTTAAATAATTTTTCATTTTTAACCCTTTCTTTTTATTATTATCCTTTAATACCACTACGTCCAACACCACTCATAATATACTTTCTTAAACAAATAAATGCGATTAATAAAGGTATTGTGATTAGTGTTGACATAGCCATTTGTTGATTAATTACTTTGTCAGGACCATAAGCACTTACGGTACTACTAAAGAAATTCATTAAACCATTACTTATTAAATATTTATCAGCAGCATTTTGTGTAGTCATTAATGATGGCCACATATATGCGTTCCAAGTTCCAATCATACTTAAAATAATAATTGTAATAATTGATGATTTTGCAATCGGAATCATTACTTTAAATAAATATGTAAAATCGCCTAAACCATCAACTTTTGCGGCTAAATATAATTCATTAGGAATTTGTTTGAATGTTTGTCTTAAGAAGAATGTGTAGAATACACTAGTCATGAAAGGCAAAATCAATACAATATAAGTATCTTTTAAACCACTTAATAATTGATAATTACTAATGATATAAATTTCACCTGGAATCATCATTGTTGCAAGAAGTAAACTAAACAATGCTTCACGGCCTTTAAAGTTTAATCTTGCGAAAGCAAATGCTGCAAAAACTGTCGTAATAATTGTTCCTAAAGTAGTAAATATTGAAACAATTATTGTACTTTTATACATTGTTAATACAGAATAATTCTTTCCTTGTGTGTTTGTTAAAACTTCTGAATAGTTTTCCCAACGCAATTCGCCTGGAAAGAAAGTAAATGTATCTGAAGTAATTTCTTCAACACTCTTAAAAGATGTAGTAATCATATATAAGAATGGGAAAAGAATAAAAACTGCGATAAGTGTTAAGAATGTATACATTAATACATTACTAATAACCATCTTACGTTTGTACTTTTTGACTTCTTCAGGACTTAAATATAATTCATCAATAGAACTCATATAGGCCTCCTAGTAATGTACTCTCTTCTTAGATACTTGCATTTGAACAAGAGTGATAAGCATAATAATTGCAAATAGAATTAAACTACCTGCAGCTCCTATTCCAAGAGGCATACCTAATTGAGGTGTCATTTGGTCATAAATATAACCAACTACAGTTCTTAATAATGTAGGATTTGATCCCGGACCATATTGACCAGTACCAAAGATAGCTACTACACTTGAATAAGTTTTAAACGCACCGATAAATGATGTTATTGTGATATATAAAATCATTGGTGAAAGTAGTGGAACTGTAATCTTTGTAAAGATTCTCCACTTAGAAGCAGCATCTATTTGCGCTGCTTGGTAATATTGTTTATCGATTCCTTGCATACCTGATAAGAATACAATGATTTTAAATGCTAACCCATTCCAGACACTATACACAGTAAGTACAACCATCGCAGAAAGTTTTGTAGCACCACTTCCTACCCAACTTATATTCGTATCAAATAATGAGTTGATAATACCATATCTACTAAATAATGCACTAAATACTAAACCTAATGCGATTGTATTAGTAACATAAGGTAAGAAGAAAACAGTTTGATATATTTTTTGGAATCTTTTAATAGAGTTTAATCCAACTGCAATAACTAAACCAATAATAATAGTTAGTGGAACTGTAACTACAACAATAATTAAAGTATTTAATACAGATGCCCAAAAACCAGAATCACCTGTTGTACTAACTATTTGAATAAAATTATCTATACCTATTCCATTGAAATTACCTGGTACCATTGTATAACCATTCATAAAAGACATACGAACAGCATTAATGATTGGCCAAAAAGTAAATACTGCTAGTAATCCCATCGGAGCAAGTAAAGCTACTATTGCTCTCCAAGTATCGTTTTTAAATTCTAGCATTAGATTATACGTCCTCCATCTTCATCATTATTAAAGACAAATATTTTATTAAATCCAAGTTTAATTGCTTGTCCTTCTTCAAATCCTTTTAGACTAGGAACAATTAATCTAATTGTATTCTCATATTGATCTAACTTACAAATAAGCATTGTATCACGACCAATATGTTGAATAATATCAATTGTTGCGTTAATAGGTCCGTTTTCCTTTACAGTAAAGAACTCAGGACGTAAACCAACCATCACGCTCTTATTCTCTATACCAGTTGTTTCCATTAAAACATCTCCGTTTAATAGTTTTAACTGATTATTTTCAATTTTTCCTTCTAAAATATTGATTGGAGGGTTACCAAGGAATTTCGCAACAAATAGACAATTAGGTTCATCATATACATCTTGTGGATGACCTTTTTGTTTCATTACACCATAATTCATTACAACTATTTCATCTGAAATACTCATTGCTTCTTCTTGGTCATGTGTAACGAAAATTGTTGTTACTCCAGTTTCTCTTTGAATTCTCTTAATTTCTTCACGAGTTTGTAATCTTAAACGAGCATCAAGATTTGATAGTGGTTCATCTAATAATAATACTCGAGGGTTTTTTACTAATGCACGGGCAATGGCAACACGTTGTTGTTGACCACCTGATAACTCATTTGGTTTTCTTTCTAATAACTCACCAATTTGTACTAAGTTCGCTACTGTTTTTGCCTTTTCTAACATTACTTCCTTATCCATTTTTGGTCTAATGTTTTCTAGAGGAAACATAATGTTTTGTTTAACAGTAAGATGAGGATAAAGGGCATAGTTTTGGAATACAAGACCAATACCTCTTTTCTCTGGTGGGTAAGTTGTTACGTCTTCCTCTCCAAAATAGATTTCACCACTTGTAGGTCTATGTAAACCAGCAATCATATAAAGAGTTGTACTCTTTCCACAACCACTAGGACCTAATAAACCAATTAGTTTTCCTCCTGGGATTACTACATCAAAGTCATTGACAGCTCTTGTAATCTTACCAGTCTTATCAGTAAATTCCTTAGTAAGATGTCCAAGTTTTACGTCTATTCCGTTTGTGAAATTTTGTTTTTGTTCCATAGATAGTCTCCTTATCATAAATACATTCTTATTATAGCATACACTGTTATTGTTTTTCAATTATTTTATTTTTTCTTTATTATTTTTACAAATTTCTTTATTTTTCTAAATAATTAATATCTTTATAACATAAAAAAATACGCACAAAAAATGCGTATTTTAAAACTTCTTTGCTCCCTCTAATGCTCTAATTAATGTAACTTCATCGGCATATTCAATATCTCCTCCAGCAGGAAGACCATAGCCAATTCTATACACTTCAACATCTTTGTTTTCTAAAGAATTCTTTATGTAAATTGCAGTCATTTCTCCAGGGATTGTTGCACTTGTGGAAATAATTACTTTTTTTATGTTTTCACTTTCAATGCGTGAAAACAAATTTTCAACATTTATTTGCTCTGCATTAACACCATTTAGTGGTGAAATTAAGCCATTCAAAACATGGTATTTACCATTATATTTTCCTGTTTTTTCAAACACATTAACTTCCTTGCTTGATTCAACCACCATAATCGTATTACTTCTATTTTTATCTTTGCAAATCTCACACATATCTTCTTCAGACATATTACCACAAACATTACATTTTTTCATATGCTCTTTTGCATTTAAAATAGCTTTGCTAAACTTTTCAGCACTTTCGTTTGTCATTTTTTGTATTGTGAAAAACGCAAATCGTTCAGCGGTTTTAGGCCCTACCCCTGGAAGAAGCATATATGCATCTATTAAATCCTGCAATGATTTAGGATATTTCATTTTCTAAAAACCAAAGCCATTCAATAATGAAGAATATTTACCTAGTTTTTCTTCGGTTGTTTTATCAATGTTTTTATATGCTACTTGACAAGCAGTAACGATTGCATCAGATAAGTCAGCAAAATCATCTGGTGAACTTACTTCAAAATCTTCATTTATTTCAACCTTTACAAGTTCTTTAGTACCTAAACATGTTACAGTAACTAATCCACCAACAGAAGCCGTAAACTCAGTTTCTGAGATCTCTTTTTGAGTTTTTTCCATCTCTTCTTTCATCTTCATTAATTTTCTCATCATTACTTGTTGATTCATTTTATTAACTCCTTTTATTCATTTTTTATATTTATAATATCACCAAAAACATCTTTATTTTTCTTTATTATTTGTTCGTCTTCATCTTCTTCAAGGGAGATATGAAGATTAGGATCTGTAAACGGAGTCAGCTTAATAGATGAAAATCCCATATTATATTGTCTTGAATATTCTTGTCTTTTTAAAAGCCACTGTTCATTTGTAATTGCTAAATAATTGTAATCATCACTTAGCAAATCATACAATAATTTTATTGACTTTCTCTTAAACTTACGACTCATTACTTGATTACATACTTGTGGGTTGTCATAAGTAATAACAAATTCGTGATCACCTACAACACGAATGATGCCTTCTTGCAGCAAATCAGCAATAGCACGTTTATCATTAGATACAACATCTAATAAATTCATCCATAAATTAGTAATTCTTTGCATTTCAGAAGCCCATTTTGGATTTCTTCCATCGTTCATAATACGTTCTAAAACTTTTATATCATATCTTTCATACTCATCTAAGTCATCTTCAGTTTTAGGATCTAAAAGTTTCTTTTCATCCGCAAAATAATTTCCTAATTCTTCTTGCTTCTTTTCTGCTTTATTTACTGCTTCACTTTCTTTATTCTTCTTGACTATTTCTTCTTTGCTATGAGTTAAAATTCCTTTAACTTCCTCTTTACGTTCGCTTTCTTGTGATTTTTTAGAAGAGTTAAAGAAATTAATACCTTCTTCATATTTTTCTTCTATAGATTCTTTTTCAATTATATCTTTAACAATAATATCTGAATAAGCATTTGTTTTTTCGAATCCCTGAACAGCTTTTCCTTCGTCAAATGTAGTTTCTTTTTCTTCTTCTACGATTTCTTGCGTGCTTATAGGCTCCAAATTCTCTAAATTATTGTCTTTAGATGTATTATCTAGGCTATCTATTACTGCATCATCGATAATAGGCTGTTTAATTTGGTTTGTCTTTTCATCTATAAAATTATAAATATTCATTTGATTATTTGGAACTTTAGGTTCACTTGGATCAACTGCTAGTTCATCAAAATCAAACTTTTCTTTTCCTTGATGTATATTTGATTTTGATTCTAGAGCAGTTTCATCATTCCAAAACGATACTTGTTTTGTATTTACTTTTTGTTTAACCTTCTTAGGAGCTGTTATATTATTAATTGTTTGTAAGAATATAGAATTGAATCTATTTAGTTTTTCTTCTAAAGCATCAAATCTTTTTTCATATTGTGCGTTTTGTATATCGTTAGAAAAATCATTAGTTTCTTTAATTGTTTCTTTTGCTACACTTTGATTTAATACTTCATTTTCTAACTCTTCAAGACGTTTAGTTAAGTCTTGAGTCTTGTTATCACAAGTTATGTTAGTTAATTCATTTAATTTTTCACTTAAACTATTAATACTTGTATTTATTTTTTCTTCTAATGTGTTTAAGCGATAGTTAAATTCATCTTTTGTTATCTCACTATCTTTTTCTGCTAGTTCTAATACTTTTGCCTCCAACAAGTCGATTCTACTTATTTGGTTATTATCATTTTTTAAGCTTTCTAATGAAATAATCTTATTTTCTAATTTTTCAATATCTTCTTTAACATTAATTGAAGGTACTGTTTCTTTGTTTGCTTCTAATGAAGATAAACGATCATTAACCTCTTGAATCTTTAATTTACTCAAATAACTAAGTAAGCTGTTTAATCGATCTTCAATTTCATTTATTTTTCTATTTGAAACTCCTGTATTTTGATTACTATCTTGCATACCTTCAAAATTTACATTTCGTATTTGTTCTTCAAGACGTGTAAGGCGCTTATGAAAATCAAAATCTTCAACTGATAGATTACACATTTTAATTAATGCAACTTCTAAATAAATAGCTTGTGAAGAACTATATTTTATTTGATTTTGCACATCACTTAATATATCAATATATGTGAATATTTCATCAAAAGATAATATACTTGCAAGAGAAGACAAATTATCAGAATCAAGATTTTTTTCTAATAATAAATCACGATAAAATGTCAGTAATCCGTTTAATATTGAGCGAACTTCTTTTCCATCATCATAACACTTTTTCACTACTGAAAGTGTATTAACAAGATCTTTTTTCTTAATTAACTGTGCAATATTTGTTATTTTTTCATTAGTTAATAATCCAGTTACATTTGAGGCATCTTCATCTGTTATTTCTCCAGAAGCAAAACTCATTACTTGATCTAAATAGCTTAAAGCATCACGCATACCACCATCGCTTGCAATTGCAATATGTCTTAATGCATTTTCGTCGTATGCAAATTTTTCTTCTACGCATACTTTTTCTAGATTCAACATAATTTGATCAACAGTTAATGATTTAAAATCAAATCTTTGACAACGAGATAGTACTGTTGGCAATACTTTATGTGGCTCAGTAGTTGCAAGTATGAAGATCACATGTTTTGGAGGTTCTTCTAATGTTTTTAATAAAGCATTAAACGCACTAGTACTTAACATATGTACTTCATCGATAATATATACTTTATATTTAGAACCAGCTGGTAAGAACCCAATATGATCTTTCATTTGTCTAATTTCTTCAACACCATTGTTACTTGCGGCATCGATTTCAATCACATCTGGATTTAATCCTTCTGTAATTTCACGACAAATATCACATTTATTACATGGTTCACTATTATCTTCAAAAGGACAATTTAGAGCCTTTGCAAATATTCTTGCTATAGTTGTTTTTCCAGTTCCTCTAGGACCACAAAACAAATATGCATGAGATATTTTCTTCTCTCTAATTTCGTTTTTAAGAGTTTTTACAACCGCTTCTTGTCCGATAATATCACTAAACGATTGTGGTCTATAAGTTCTATATAACGCTTTATATGCCATAAAATCCTCCTATTAATCAACCTATTTTACCATATCACATATTTTTTTAAAAGATTTTTTTCTTTTTTATATTCTTCATATTTAGATATTTTATCAAAGCATCGTCTATAATATCATTATATCATTATTGTTTTAGTTTTCTTTTTTATTATACTCTTTTTTCTTAATTTTTTAAATACTATCTTTACTTTTTTAGTTTATCTATGATAAAATGTACTTACTACTAAAGCGATGACACCAAGAGTAAGAAGAATTACTTTTTCAGAAAGATAATGGTTTGTGTGAATTATTAAAGTATTCTTTTGAAAAACATGGTTAAGCTGATGGAAGAAATTTCTTACACACCACTTTAGGTTATAAGATCGAGTAGAACCATCCGTTTATGCTACGTTACAAGCATTTTAAGCGTAAAAATTATTATTTAATTTTTAAATTAAGGTGGTACCGCGGATTATTTCGTCCTTATATAGAGAATAATTTTGTATTATTCTATGTATAAGGACTTTTTTATGGGAGGTTTTATGAAAATTAGCATTAGAAAATTACAATCCTGTGCCTCTTCAGTTTTAGAGGAAATAGTTCAAATTGAAGGTTGGATTAGAACAAATCGTTACCAAAAAGAATTTGGCTTTATTAATTTAAATGATGGTTCAACTGTTAACAATATTCAAATTGTTTATGATAAGAATCTTGAAAATTTTGATGAAGTATCAAAATATCGCGTTGGATGTTCTCTTACAGTTTATGGTAAAGTAGTTTTAACACCAAACCAAAAACAACCATTTGAACTTCAAGCAAAAAAGATTGTCTTAGAAGGTGATTGTCCAGAAAACTATCCAATACAGCCAAAAAGACATACTAGAGAATTTTTGCGTGAAAAAGCACATTTAAGAGCTAGAACAAACCTTTTTAATGCTGTATTTAAAGTTAGAAGTGTTTTGGCGTATGCCATCCATGACTTTTTCCAAAAACAAGGATTTGTCTATGTAAACACACCAATCATTACATCTAGTGACTGTGAAGGTGCTGGTGAAATGTTCAGAGTTACTACACTAAATTTAGATAAACTTCCAAAAGATAAACCTATTGATTATTCAAAGGATTTCTTTGGTAAAAGTGCTAACCTAACTGTTTCTGGACAACTTGAAGCAGAAACTTATGCTTTAGCATTTAAAAATGTTTATACCTTTGGACCAACATTCCGTGCAGAAAACTCAAATACTCAACGTCATGCATCAGAATTTTGGATGATTGAACCTGAAATGGCATTTGCGGACCTTTACGATGATATGAATGTTATTGAAAACATGCTAAAATATGTCATTAAATATTTGCTAGAAAACGCAAAAGACGAAATGAACTTTTTTGAACAATTTGTCTCTCCTGGAAAAATAAAACAATTAGAAGATCTACTATCTTCACATATTCATATTTGTGAATACCAAGATGCAGTTGAGATTTGTAAAAAATCTGGTAAAAAGTTTGAAAACCGTTTGGAATATGGTGATGACTTATCAACAGAACATGAAAAATACTTAACTGATGAATATTTTAATGGCCCTGTTTTTGTAACTAACTGGCCAAAAGATATTAAAGCTTTTTATATGCGTGTAAATGATGATAATAAAACTGTTGCGGCAGTTGACTTACTTGTTCCTGGAAGCGGTGAGCTTGTTGGTGGTAGTCAGCGTGAAGAACGTTTAGATGTTTTGTTAAAACGTATGGAAGAAATGAATGTTCCTACTGAAGATATGCAATGGTATTTGGATTTACGCCGTTTCGGTGGCGTAAAACATGCTGGTTTTGGTCTTGGATTTGAAAGATTAATTATGTATGTAACTGGTGTTGAAAACATACGTGATGTTATTCCTTATCCAAGAACTCCAAAAAACTGTGAATATTAATAAAAAATTGGTGCTAATGGCGTGCTTATTTAGCGAAGAAATTACAAAATATTTTCTTCACTTTGTGCAGCTCCACTTTACAATAAAAAAGAAAACTCGACAGGCTTAAAAAGAGTCTGTCGGGTTTTTTCATTAAAACCATTATTCTTTCATTTATCCAAACTTTTATTTCTTTAAGATTGAAAATATTTAAATGCCTCAATGAATCTATTGTTATTTAATTTATTAATCATCCTTTTCGCACGAATTTCACATTTGTATTACAACGCTTCGAAAAAAAGCCCACACCCGTTAAGTTACACATTCTTCTTCCTCCTGGAGGAAGGCTTTTTTTTAACCGTATTATAACATAAATCGGCAGCAACACCAAATTTTTTCCCGAACCATTTGTGCTGTTAATTATTTGCTATGGATGCAAAAAGAAAAAGCTTCTTTTTTATATCTTCTTTTATTATAAGTTTAATAACAAAAGCCATGCTAAACCGTAATATATAGCAATTGCAATAACATCATTTAAAGTTGTAATAAATGGACCTGAAGCTACCGCTGGATCAATTTTACATTTTTTAAAAATAATTGGTATTAAACTTCCTGACGCACATGCAACTGTCATTGATACAACCATGCTAACACCTACTGAAATTGATATTTTACTAATTTCAATTATACTAATATCTTCAATTATTAATAAAAATACAAAAATACAAATAGTAGTTAGAATTCCAATTAATAATCCATTTAATAATCCGATTCTTATTTCTTTAAATACTAATTTCCTTCGATCTTTTTTATTAAAATTATCATCTGAAATTGCTCTAATTGTAACAGCCAAAGACTGTGTTCCTGTATTACCTGCCATTGATAAAATAAGTGTTTGAAAGAATACAATAATCGGTACAGCCGAAACTACATTTTCAAATCTAGAAAGTAAAACTGACGTTAATAATCCTAAGCCTAGTAATATTACAAGCCATGGTATTCTTCTCTTAACTGATTTAAATATAGATTCTTCTAACTCTTCTTCTTCAGAAAGACCTGCTAGTTTTACATAGTCTTCTCCCATTTCTTCTTCCATTACTTCCACAACATCATCACTAGTGATAACACCAATAAGTTTGCAGTTCTCATCAACAACTGGCACTGAATTTAATGCGTAATCTTGAAGTTTTCCTAACACTTCACCAGCATCGTCAGTTGCAACTAAATATGGGTAATTTGTAACAATTAAATCATCTAATTTATCATACTCACGTGCCCTAATCAAATCACGTAATTCCATTGCTCCATAGAACATTCCATTTTCTGTAAAATAAATAGTTGATACATTATCATTTTCAGCTGCTTGACTAATCACTGAACGCATAGCTTGCTTTACTGTTAAACCTTTTTCTAAAGAAATGTAGTTAGTTGTCATTTTACTACCAATCATATCATCATCATATGATTGAATAAGTTGTACTTCCTTTAAAGAAGCATCATCTAATAATTCCACTAATTCTTTTTGTTTTTCTTCTTCTAAGTCATCTAAAACGTCAACAATATCATCCGTATCCATTGTTTCAAAGATATCAGTTAACTTATCTTCTGACATTTCATCAAAGTATATTTCTGGATCATCTAAATAACTAAATATATCAGATAATACTTCTTGATCCACTACTTTGTATAGTCTTTGTCTTTCATTTTTTTCTAAAAGTGGAAATGCTTTCGCAATGTCATTTTCATGAAAGTGCAAAAGTCCATTTCTTAGTTCTTCATCACTTTGTGCACTTTTGATTAATTCAATACATTCAATTACTACACTACTATTCATTTTTACTCCCCCTTTTAAGTATTTTAATTTGCTTAATTATACCACTTTTTTTTCAAAAAAAAAGCCCACAAATTAAATTGCGGACGTTTTCACTATTTGTTGTGTTTAATTGTAGCTTGAGCAGCTGCTAGACGAGCAATTGGAACACGGAAAGGAGAACAAGAAACATAATCAAGGCCAACTTTATCAAAGAATTCGATAGATTTTGGATCGCCTCCATGTTCACCACAAACACCTAATTTAAGATTTGGTTTTGTGCTTCTTCCAAGTTCTGCAGCCATTTTAACTAATTTACCAACACCATTTTGATCAACAGTAGCAAATGGATCAAATTCGTAAATTCTTGTCTTGTAGTAATCATTTAAGAATGCTCCAGCGTCATCTCTACTAAATCCGAATGTCATTTGTGTTAAATCGTTTGTACCAAAACTAAAGAAATCAGCATGTTTTGCAATCTCATCAGCAGTTAATGCAGCACGAGGAATTTCAATCATTGTACCAACTTTATATGCAACTTCCATATTGTTTTCTTTTAAAATAGCATCGGCAGTTTCAACAACAACTTTCTTAACATTAGCTAATTCTTTTTCTTCACCTACAAGTGGAATCATGATTTCTGGAACTGGCTTAAATTCTGGATTACGTTTTTTAACATTGATATATGCTTCAATTACAGCTTTTGTTTGCATTCTAGCAAGTTCAGGGTATGTAACTGCTAAACGACAACCACGATGACCCATCATAGGGTTAAATTCATGTAATTGATTGATTCTTGCTTTAACTGCTTCAATTGACATATTCATTTCTTCAGCTATTTCAGCAATATCTTCTTCTTTTGTTGGTAAGAATTCATGTAGAGGTGGATCTAAATAACGAACAGTTACAGGATAATCTCCCATAGCTTCAAATAATTGTTCAAAATCTCCTCTTTGCATTGGTAATAATTTATTTAATGCTTCTTCTCTTTGTTCAAGCTTATCTGATAAAATCATTTCACGCATTGCTTTAATTCTTGAAGCTTCAAAGAACATATGTTCAGTACGACATAAACCAATACCTTCTGCTCCAAATGAACGTGCTTGTAAAGCATCTCTTGGTGTATCAGCATTAGTACGAACTTTTAATCTTCTAATTTCATCACACCAATTCATGAATTTTTCAAAATTACCAGAAATAGTTGCTGGAACAGTCTCAAGTTTTTCACCATAAATGTCTCCAGTTGAGCCATTTAATGATAAATAATCACCGCGGTTAAATCTTTGACCATTGATAATTATATGATCATTTCCAATTTTTAGTTCTTTGCATCCTGATACACAGCATTTACCCATACCACGAGCAACTACTGCTGCATGAGATGTCATACC
The DNA here is from genome assembly GCA_964385755.1 of uncultured Coprobacillus sp. Lineage (GTDB taxonomy): Bacteria > Bacillota_I > Bacilli_A > ML615J-28 > CAG-698 > CAG-698. The sequence goes on along the minus strand of CAYLPZ010000011.1, from coordinate 38,635 downwards.
TCCACGTGCAGTTAAAATACCTTCAGAAACATCCATTCCTTCAATATCTTCTGGAGATGTTTCCAAACGAACTAAAATTACCTTATTTCCTTTTGCTGTTTCAGCTAATGCCTCTTGTAAATTTAATACAATTTGACCTGTAGCAGCACCAGGAGAAGCTGCTAAACCAGATGCAATAGGTTTATTTGCTTTTAGTGCTTCGCTACTAAATTGAGGGTGAAGTAAATTATCAAGTTGTTTTGGATCAACTTGCATAATAGCCTCTTCTTTTGTAATCATTTTACTTTCATACATTTCAACTGCAATTCTTAATGCAGATTGTGCAGTTCTCTTACCGTTTCTTGTTTGAAGTAAATATAATTTACCTTCTTCAATTGTGAATTCGATATCTTGCATGTTCTTGAAGTGATTTTCAAGAATTTGTGTTACACGAACGAACTCATCATATACGTTTGGCATAACTTCTTTTAAAGTATCGATAGCTGCTGGAGTACGCACACCCGCAACAACATCTTCACCTTGAGCGTTAATTAAATATTCACCAAATAATTTATTTTCGCCAGTTGCAGGGTTACGAGTAAATGCAACACCTGTACCAGAAGTATCGCCCATATTTCCATAAACCATTGATTGTACATTTACAGCAGTTCCCCATGAAGAAGGAATACCATTCATCTTACGATAATATACAGCTCTTTCTGTTTCCCAAGATTCAAATACTGCATTTACAGCACCATATAATTGCTTAACAGGATCTTGTGGGAAGTCATCTTTTAATTCTTGTTTATAGAATTCTTTAAATTTCTTAATCATTTCTTGTAAATCTTCTGTTGTAAATTCTGTATCATTAGTTATATTTCTTTCTTTCTTCATTTCATCGATAATCTCTTCGAAACGCTTTTTACTTAAACCTTTAACAACATCAGAATACATTTGAATAAAACGGCGATAAGAATCGTATGCAAATCTTGGATTATTAGTTTTCTTTGCTAATCCTTCAGTTACTTCTTCATTTAAACCTAAATTTAAAATTGTGTCCATCATACCAGGCATAGACTCTCTAGCACCACTACGAACAGAAACTAGTAACGGATTTTTTGGATCGCCAAAGCATTTTCCAGTTATTTTTTCTAACTTTTCTAATGCAACTTTAATCTCGTCGATAATATCTTGTGATAAAGTTCTATTGTGATCATAGTAGTATGTACATGCTTCTGTAGTCACTGTAAAACCTTGAGGAATAGGCAATTGAAGTTTTGTCATACCACCTAAATTAGCTCCCTTTCCTCCACACAAATTTCTCATTGTTTCATCTGTTTCTGTAAACATATAAACATATTTTTTCTTTTTTACATTATCTATGTTGCTCATATAACTCTTTTCCCCTTTATTTAATTTGATTATTTCTTTGCTTTTTTAGTGTTTGCATTTACTTTCTTATTATTCTTCTTTTGTTTTCCTTTAGTTTCACTATCTAAACTTAATGCAAAGAAGAAGCCTCCAAAAACGACAAACAATAAGGCACTAGCAATAAGCATTTGCCACCATACATATCTTGTAAACAACCAACCGTTATATTTTAAAACGCCTTTGATATCTACATTATTTAAAACTTCACTAACATTTGATGAAGTGTTATAACCTTTTTCATAGTTTTCAACATTAATATCTCCTCTTACTTCAAATCCGTCTACTTTTTCTTCAAGCAAAGATTCGCTTAAAATATATGTAACTTCAGAAGTTTTACAAATAGCATCAACTTTTACGTATGTATCACCACTAAATAAATCCATGTTCTCGCTTTGATTATCATAAGAGCGAAAATCGATATAACCTACTGTAAAAATTTTATCTTCATCTTTCTTTGAAGGATTTGAACCATAATCGCATAATGTAAATGCAGGAGATGAAGTGAATTGATTACGATAAATTTCATCACCATTATTTAAAGTAATTAAGTTTATTACTGATGTTGCACTATAGTATAATGATTCTTCATCATTATATTCATCATTTGGATAAAAATTAATTGCTAATTGTGGATAATCAGCTTTTGTAATCAATGTTTTATCTTCTGGAACTGGCTCTGCTAAAAACATATTTCTTAATGCTTCATAATCTACGTTATATGCAAATATTTCGTAACGATAACGATATTCATTAGTATCAGTGTTTGGTGCATATGTTATTACATTTTTATAAATTGCTAGAGTAAAAATTCTTTTGCCATCTAACTCAACATCTTTTTTAAAAATAGGTTCTAAAGAATAATACTCACCATTAAATTTCATGTTTAAATCGATTTTATTTTCAGTTTGAATTGAAAGATCTTCGTCAATCATTGACTTTTCAACTTTACCAATTAGATATTGTTTATACTCTGAACTATAAACAGATCCATTAGAGCCATCAGGCGAATAAAAAACATTGTAATCATATAAAACAATTCCTAATGTTCCTACTACTGTTAGTACAATCGTAAGAACGAGCGCTAACCATTTTTTCATAATACACTTTTTCTCCTTTTTTAATTTATTTATTTGTTTTTGTTTTTTTATTTGTTTTTGTTTTTTTATTTGTTTTTGTTTTTTTATTTGTTTTTGTTTTTTACAGCGTTGATATTTTACCACTTAATTACTATTTAATCAATCTTTTTTTATTTTAAAGCGTTTTACACATTAATTTTTGTCATTTTTTGAAAAAAACAGACCATTGTCTGTTCGTATAATTAATCATTTTTAAAGACATGTATTTCCATTTTTGGAAATAAACTTATGTATACTCCTATTTGGATAGTAAGAAGACAGTTAGCTATTAGTTCAAACACTTTTTTGCTCTCTACTTCTTGTGAAAAAATAAAACTTAAAATGCTTAATACAACAACAATTAAAGAAAGAATTGCTACAGCTATGCTTAATTTTTCTTCTTTATTTCTGAGTAACGAAACTAGTTTTGTTATGCAAATTATTCCTAAAGTCATTTTAGCTAAACCTAAAATCATCTCAAAAATATATGTTGAATCAAAGTTGATTACTGCCATAAAAATAGAGATAAAACCTGTCACTATCATCAAAACTTGATAGATTATTAATAAAAATATGGATATTGGTCCAAATGACTTAACTAAGCAAAAAGTAAATGGCAAAAATACTACTATCTGAAAAACTAGATATGCAACTTTTTCAGAATCACTATAACCACCAGTAAATAAATCAACAATTGTAAACACCCAGTATAGAAGAAATATTACACCTAACACTATTTTTTTAAATACTATATTTTCTAATAATTTTTTCATAATTACATTATAAAGCATTTCTATTATTTTGTAAATGTAATAATAATGACACTTTTAAAATATTTGTTTGATTTTTCTTGAATTTTTTTGAATTTATTTGTATAATATAGTAAAGGAGGTATATTTATGGAGATACAATGGTTTTCTAAAAAGTGTAACGAACAAGTTTCAATCTATCAAACCAACATTACATTAAACACAGAAGCTACACACCATTTTGAAAACTCTTATAAAGTAATTATAGGCTTTGACGTTAAAAATAGTAATTTAATTATTAAAAGCCTAAATAAAGAAGACTCGGAAAGTGGTGCATTTAGCTCATATGAACTTCATGATATTTCAATTAAGAAAAGTTATGGTAGAATTAACGGAAAAGAGATAATAAAAAACATATCTCATTTCTGTGAACTTGATTTTTCAAAGGCTTTATATTATAAATATAAGTGTTCTTGGAACGAATCAACTAAATCATTAATAATCTACATGAATGAGAAAGGAGTGATTAATTAATGTTTGCAATCACTTTTCTATCCGGAAATACAGTTGAAATTATTTTATGGGTTGTAATCTTAATTGTCGCATTACTTATTGAAATTTTTACTGCTGCTCTTACTACTATTTGGTTTTGTGCAGGTTCACTAGTTTCTTTAATTCTCTCAATATTTAATGTTCCAATTGGTTATCAAATATTAGCTTTTTTAGCAGTATCCATAATATTAATTATACTTACAAGACCTTTATTTAAGAAATTTAATTCCACTGCAATTGTTCACACAAATGCTGATCGTATTATTGATTCGCTTGGTGTTTGTACTAAAACAATTTTAGTAGATGATATTGGCGAAGTTAAAGTACGTCAAGAAACTTGGCGTGCAGTTACATTAGATTCTTCAGATATACATGAAGGCGATAAAATAATTGTTAAATCTATTACTGGAAACAAGTTATTAGTTTCAAAGATTTCTACAGAAAACAATTCTGATGAAATAATAAGACTTTAAAGGGGGTAATTTTATTATGTTTTTAAGTGGGTCAACTACTTTAATTATTATTTTAATTATTGCGATTGTACTATTAGCATTTTTTGCGGCTACGAGAATTAAAATTGTTTCTCAATCAAATGCTTATGTTGTTGAAAGATTAGGTCGTTTTCATACTGTTTGGCAAACTGGTATTCATATTTTATGGCCATTTATTTTAAAAATCGTTAAAAAAGTTTCATTAAAAGAACAAGTTATGGACTTTGATCCTCAACCTGTTATTACAAAAGACAATGTAACAATGCAAATTGATACTGTTGTTTTCTTTACTATTACAGATCCAAAAGCTTATTGCTATGGTGTTGATAATCCTATTATTGCAATTGAAAAACTAACTGCTACAACTCTTCGTAATATCATTGGTGAAATTGAATTAGATGCTACATTAACTAGTAGAGATATCATTAATTCAAAAATGAAAACTATTTTAGATGAGGCTACTGATCCTTGGGGAATTAAAGTTAACCGTGTTGAACTTAAAAATATTCTTCCACCTAAAGATATTCGTGACGCAATGGAAAAACAGATGCGTGCTGAACGTGAAAGAAGAGAAGCCATTTTACAAGCTGAAGGTATCAAACAAGCTGCTATTCTAAAAGCTGAAGGTGAAAAAAAATCTGCTATTTTAAAAGCTGAAGCAAATCGTCAAGTATTAATTGAAGAAGCTGAAGGTATTAAACAAGCTGCTATTCTAAAAGCTGAAGGTGAGGCTCAAGCTTTACTTGCCATTCACCAAGCTACTGCAGAAGGATTAAAAGAACTTAAGAATTCACAACCAGATCAAAACGTTATTACTCTAAAAGCATTTGAAACTTTAGGCACAATGGCTGATGGAAAAGCAACAAAAATTATTGTTCCTTCTAACTTACAAGGACTTGCTTCTTTAGCAACTTCATTAAGTGAAATTGTAAAAGATGAAAATAAATAGTGGGAAATAATTAAAAAAATAAATAGGCTCTTTGAGCCTATTTTTATTTACCTAAACAGAAGTTTTCAAATATTTTATCAATAATTTCATCTGGGCTTCCCTCGCCAATTATTTCACCAAGAGTTAAATATGCTTCTCGTACTGATGATGATATTATATCCATTGTCATATCATAATTAATTGAGTTTATCGCATCTTCTATAGATTCTTTTGCTTTCTTTATTAAACTAATTTGTCTTGTGTTACCGATATATGTTGCATCTAGATCGTTTAGTTGAGCTTTAATACACATGTTACTTATTGCATCTTTAATTTTTACAATATCATCTTTATTATTTACTGATACATATAATGCATCAATTTTACTTTTTAGTTTTTGATTTAGATCACATTTATTAATAATAACAATTCTTTTTTTATTCTCTGTTTCTTTTAGTAACTCATTATCTATCTGCTCTAGTTCTTTACTATTATCTAACATCAAAAGGACAAGTTCGGCTTCTTTTATCAATTTTTTTGATTTTTCGATACCTATTTTTTCTACTACATCGTCAGAATTATGAATACCTGCCGTATCTACTAAATTCAATATTACGCCATTAATAGAAATTTTTCCTTCTACTACATCCCTTGTTGTCCCCGCGATGCTTGTTACAATTGCCTTTTCCTCATCTAATAAAGCATTTAAAAGGCTAGACTTTCCAACATTTGGTTTTCCAATAATTACTGTCTTTATTCCTTCTTTAATTACTATAGAATCGTTTGTTTTTTGTAATATATCATCTAATTTTTTATTAAGATTTGTAAGCTTTGGTTTCAAATATTCGTTAGTTACTTGAAATTCATCATTATATTCTGGATAATCAATATTTACTTCCATTTTCATTATTGCATCCATTATCTCTTCTTGAAAGGATTTGATTAATCTTTTTACTTCTCCTTTTAATGATATGTTAGCACACTTTAAGCTCCTATCTGTTTCACTTTTAATCATATCCATTACTGCTTCAGCTTGTGTTAGATCAATTCGTCCATTCAGAAAAGCTCTTTTTGTAAATTCCCCAGCAGTTGCTAGTTGCGCACCATTTTCTAATAGTAGTTCTAAAACTTTATTTGTTACAAAAATTCCACCATGGCAATTGATTTCAACTACATCTTCTTTAGTATAAGTCTTTGGAGCTTTAAATACACTAACTAAAACCTCATCAATGTTTTTGTTATTTCTATCTACAATATGTCCATAATGAATTGTATGGCTCTTAACCTTCAAAAGATTTGCTCCTTTGAATATTTTATTGACAATAGTTATACTTTCTTCTCCGCTTAATCTAATTATTGAGATTGCTCCTTTACCCAAAGCTGTCGCAATACTTGCGATTGTTGTTTGATTTTTCATTTTTATTCCTCACTTAAATAATATATATTGAAATACCCTTCTTTGATTCTTTGACATAAAAATATAATAAACGTATTGTCACTAAGTATTATATCATTTCCTATCGGATAGAAATAATCATCATCTATCCTTATATCATTTTCTAAAAAAGATCTTGTTATTAAATCTGTACAATAATATTTATTTTTCTTCTTTATCAATAGGTTAAAATTATATCCTTTTCCGATTTTATTTTCAAGACTTTTGACAATGTTTTGTTCTTTTTTTTCATCAATACCCTTTACTCTTAATCCGATTATTGTACTAGCATCATTGCCATATCTAACTTCAGTTTCTATCCATGTATTTTCTACTCTTCTGACACCTATAAATCCATTATCGTTACCGACGCTTTCTACCATTTCACTTCCATCTTTATTTACATTAATAGTCGCATGTCCAATAAAGAAATTTGTTGATGCAAACTCTCCTATATCATTTACTATTGCTAAACCATGATTTCTTAATGGGTTTCTGTCTGTTAAGATTATATCTAACGTACTCCCAATATAATATTTACTTGTATCACCATATTCAAACACTTTTTTATAGTTTTCTATCTCATAATCTTTCTCTGCTATTACTTTATAAATAGATACTCTTTGTGCTTGTATTACTATTTCTTCCACAAACATAGCTCTATTAATAAAATCTGAAATTTCATTTTTAACGCTTTCTTTTTCTATGAATCCTTTACCAATAAATATAATAAGACAACATATGAATGTCAAAAGTATGATTAATAGAATATGTATAAATTTAAACATAAAATTATATTTATTGAATTTCATTTTATTCACCTTTTTCATTATACCATAATATATTATTTTTGTTAATAAATAAACTTTTCTTTCCATTTTTGTATTATTTGTCACTTTATTTATTATTTTGTTTTGTTTTTCGGTTTTATTATGTTATAATTATTAAAAGAATGAAATGCTATTTTTCAAAAAGGAGTGATTATTATGGATTTAAATAACATTTTATCTAAAGTTAGCAAAGAATTTTTAGTTTCTTTTGTAGCTAATTCCATTTCATTTGAATCTGAACCCGTTAGCGAAGATGTAGTATTAAAAATCGTCGATGGAGATACATCTGGAATCGAAAAAAAGACAATCCAAGTTATCGAAAACTATGTAAATGGGTTTGATTTAGCCTTATCAATTCTAGATCGCGGCACTTTTCTTACTGAAGATGATTTAAAAGATATTCATGATAAAGTTGTTTCTGGTTTTTCTTTAGGTGGACTTTATCGTAATGTCGATATTTCAATTAAAGGCTCAAATCACACACCACCTTCATATGTTAAAGTGTATGATCGTATGAAAAAATACTTTGATACAATTAATGATTCATCAAATGAAAAAATTTACAACGTTGCTTTCAGTCATGCACAACTAATGAAAATTCATCCTTTCTTAGATGGTAATGGAAGAGTTGCGAGAATTGTGCTAAACTATATGTTACTAAAAAATGGTTATAAACCAGTTATTATATCTTACATTGAAAGTGATAAATACTTTGATGTACTTGAAAAATTTAAAGTTGAGAAGGATATTAATCCATTAATTGATTTTATTTTAGAAAAACAAAAATAGTGAGCTATGCTCACTAATTTTTTTTATTTTTCTTGTTGTTTTAATGAAATAATTAACACACGATTAGATCCTTCGCCCTCAGAATGAGTTTCAATTTCTTTCCATGTAGATAGTTTGTTATGAATAATTTTTCTTTCATAAGCATTAAGGTCTGTTACAGTAACACTTTGGCGTGTACGAACTACTTGTTTTCCCCATTCTACAGCCATATGTTCAAGGCTTTTTTCTCTTTTCTTCTTATATCCGCCTACATCAACAAGAACAATTTTTTTGTTATCTTCATCATAATAACGATTAACAACTATGCTAACGATTGTTTGTAGAGCAATTAAATTTCTTGAATTATGGCCTATTAAATATCCATTAAAGTCTGGTGTATCAATATTAAATTCAACATTGTTACCACGAACTTTTTTTTCAATAAATCCTTCAACATTATTATTTTCTAATATAGTTTTAATGTATTTTTTGCCTTGTTCAATTCCGTCTATAGTTACAAATGCTTTTACCTCTAGTTTAGCACCTATCCCTAAAAAACCCTTTGTTTCTTTTACTATTTCAAAATTTATTTCATTTTCTGCTAATTCAAAATCCTTCACAGCAAGATTTTTAGCTTCTTCTAAAGTTTTAACTTCATATATTTTTTCCATATATTCCCCCAAATTAATATAGATTTGTTGAACTATTATATTTTTCTTTTAGTTTCAACATTTTCTTTTCACTATTTTTAGCACTAATGTATGTTTGGAATGCTGTAAACAAGTTACCAACTAACCAATACCAACCTAATGCGGCAGTGCTTTGAATTACAAATAGTCCCATCATAATAGGCATCATATACATCATTACTTTCATCATACTCTCAGATTGCTTTTGTTGTTCTGTTTGACCACTCTTGCGATAATCTGGAACGTCACTTTGCATATCGTTTCTTGCTTTTTTACTTCTTCTTTGTGAGATAATTTGCATACCTAATTGAGTTGCAACAACAAGTAAAGCTAATACATAAATACCCCATTTGCCCCATCCAGTTGATTCAGAAGCTGTTTTAGACAAATCTAGACCTAAAATATTAGTATTTAGTAAATCAGCATCATAAAGTAATGCACTTCCGCTCTCATTTGGTACTAAAGAAATAGTATTCTTACCATTTGTAAATGTACCTGAAACTGTAGCTAAGAAAGAAGAGCATGTATATGGTATTCTTCTTAAAGTTTCGTAAAACGCTAAGAATATAGGCATTTGTATAAATGGCATTAAACATCCTGAAAAACTAACTTTATATTTCTTATAAAGTTGCATTGTTTCCATACTTTTTCTTTGTTGACTTTCTTTATCATCTTTTCCTGCGTATTTTTTTTCAATTTTTTGAAGCTCAGGTGATAAAAGATTCATTTTCATTTGCATATCATTTGTTTTACCATAAATAGGCCAAGCTATTGCACGAATTAATACAGTTGTAATCAAAATTGCTATTGCGTAATTGTAATTAACTATTTTCGCAATATTAAATAGTAACCATGCCATTGGATAAACAAGAAAATCTAGTGTTTCTCCATATAATCCATGAGCAATAGGTAGTAAGAATTTTGTTGGATTTTCTTCTGTGCTTGCGGCATCATAGTATTGTGTAGCACCACAACCTACTAAAAACAAAAGACACAAAATAACAAAAACAACCAAATATTTGTTTTTTTCATTTTTAAATAGTTTCATGTATTTCCACCTTTATTTTTCTTAATAATTTTGTTAATTGAACCTCTTTTTCGTGAAAATCAAGTTTTGAACCTTCCTGTTTAATCACAATAAGAGCTTTACATTTTTCTAAGCATTTTATATTCTTACGAACAATTTCTCTCATTACCCTTTTGTTATAATTTCTTATGACTGCGTTGCCAATTTTTTTTGAAGCTGAAAATGCTACTTTTGTTTCATTATCCTTTACATAATATATTACAAAAAATTTATTGCCAACACTTTTCTTATATTTTAGTAATTTTTGTATATCATGGCTTTCTTTTAAAATATAATTTTTATTCATAAATTTATAAAGTTAGCAAATTTTAAAAAGAACCACCTTTTGACAATTAGCAAATGGTGGCCTTGGTATTTTAAAATTATGCAGTTAATTGTTTTCTACCCTTTTGACGTCTACGAGAGATAACATTTCTTCCATTTGCAGAAGACATACGAGCACGAAAACCATGAGTTTTAATATGCTTACGTTTGTTTGGTTGATATGTTCTTTTCATTTAGAGCACCTCCTATTTAAAACCATGCTAGAATATTATATCTTATTTTTTTATATTTGTCAAATATAATTTTTTTTTATAATTTTTTTAGTAATTTGTTTTACTATATAATGTTCTTGTATTTCCTTCGCTATCAGTAAAAACAAGTTTTCCTACTAAATATTTTAAAGGTTGATCTTTTGGAAAAGTTGTAGATCTTTGATAAACACTTGCATTTGATTGTCTTGATAAATTATACATACCTAATAATGTATAAACTTTTCCACCTTCATCAACTCCAAATAATTGGTAATCCAAATGATATTTCTTTTCTAATTCAGCAGATTTTAATGATAAATTCAAATAAATATTCATATTAGATAAACCTTCTGAAACAGTAGTTGAATATGAATCAAATAATCCTGAACCAAAGATCTCATTAGTTTCAATTTTTTCAATTTCCTCTTTTGAAAGAGTTAAGAATTTTTCTCTAAATGTATATACTCTTTCTTCTTCAGCTTCTTTAGTAACATAATTATATACTACCCTTCCTTGAATTGCTAAATAATCTTTACTACTTGCTGTTGGAAGGCTTTGAATTTGATTAGTATGTAATCTAACTTGTGGAACCTTACCACTATAATATGTATCTAATTTATCATTAAAAGATATATTTGAAATATATTCGAAATCATCTTCATATAAACCATATAATGATGCTTTTACACCAACAATTGAATAATCAAAATCAGGTTTAATTTGAGAAGATTGAACAGTTATTCTATTGGTTTTCTTTAATTCCTTATTAGAAACTGTATAACTTGAAAAAACCAAAATAGAAGTGTTAATATCTTCAGCATATAATTGCTCTTCATACTCAGGTAAATATGGTTTAACTTTCTTATTAGCTAATAAAGTTCCTATTACTACTGTTAATACTAAAACTAAAAATAGTATAAAGAATAAATGTATTGATTTTGCTTTTTCTGGAAAAAGCCATAGATTTTTTTTATTTTCTTGATTTATTTTCATAAGATAAATCCTCCTTGTTTGTAACATTATTATTTTATCACATTTTCTAATATTTGCAAACCTTTTTTTTATTCTTGTTTTTTTTTACATTTTTTTATCTTTTTTTTATATTATTATCTTTCTATATTATATATAGTATTAATCTAAATAATAAAATTCTATTATTTAATTTATTAACATATAAACATGTTGATAACTTTTAAGTTATCAACATGGCTTATCCACATAAATATTAACATGTTTATATGTTGATAACTTTTTTAGTTAATATTAAATTTCTTATTTATATTTTTTCTTTTTTATGATATCATATAAGATAGATTATTGAAAGGTGGTATTTTTGTGGATTCATATCAAAATCTATGGAATCAAATTTTAACACTACTAGAAGAAAGTATTGGAACAGATAAATTTAATGAGATTTTTAGTGAATGTAAAACCGTTAATAAAGTTGAAAATGATAAGATTTTTATCGTTGTTCCTAATGCTTTAACTAAATATCGTATTGAAAATTATTTTTTAAAGAAAATAAGAGAAATATTACCGCTTATATCTGATAAACAACTATCTTTTAAATTTATTCTACCAGAAGAAGCAGTTGAAGAGCAAAATAAACTAACAACTCCTGATGTTAGGCCTATCGGGCGAAATTTATCTTCTTTATATCGTTTTGATAACTTTGAAGTTGGTGAAAGTAACCGTTATGCCTTCTTAACAGCTCTTAAAGTTGCTGAGAATGGTGTTAAAATATGTAATCCGCTATATATTTTTGGTGATGTTGGTCTTGGTAAGACACACTTAATGACTTCTATTGGCAATTATGCTTTAGATGCTGATATTACCACTAATGTTGTGTATACAAGTAGTCAAAAATTTGCCGAAGATTATTTTCTAGCTACTTCAGCTAAAAATAGTAGAGAAAAAATTGAAGCTTTTTATAATAAATATAATAGTGCTGATATTCTTTTAGTTGATGATATTCAATTCTTAGAAGGTAAAACTAGCACTCAAGAAGAGTTTTTTAAGATCTTTGAACATCTATCTACTTCACAAAAGCAAATAGTATTGACTTCAGATAGATCCGCAAATGATTTAAAAGGAGTTATGGCACGTCTAAAATCTCGTTTTTCATGGGGAATTAGCGTTAATATTAAAAAACCTGATTTGACTCTTCGTAAAAATATACTAAGAAATAAACTTAAGTTTTTAATAGATGATCCATCTGATGTATCAGACAATGTTTTAGAAATCCTTGCAAATAGTTTTTCTGAGAATATAAGAGACTTAGAAGGAGCATTACGTACTTTTGTAAATTACTGTATTTGTATGAATTCTCCACTTAACGAAGATAATTTATACATTTCTTTAGAGTCTATTTTACCAAAAAAGCAAATTCAAGTAGATGAATCGAAAGAAAAAATAACTAATACAGTTAATGTGTTGTGTAAATATTATAATGTTACACCGGAAAGTATCTATTCTTCTTCACGAAAACAACAAGTTTCATACGCACGCCAAATGCTCATGTATGTTCTACGTACTTACTATAAAATACCCCTACAAACTATCGGTGATAACATAGGATCAAGAGATCATGCAACAGTTTTACATGCTTTAGATAAAATTGAGAACTCTATTAAAGAGAATGAATTGGTTGATAAGGATTATCAAACATTAATAAAACTACTAAATAAGTAAAGTTATCAACATATCAACATCTCTTAATAATAATAAATATATTTATAATATAAATAAAGGAGAAAAAAATGAAATTTCAAATTAAACGTGATATGCTACTAAATAGCCTTAATAATGTTTCTCGTGCTTTATCAAATAAAGTACAAATGCCAGGTCTTACAGGTATTGTTTTTCAAGTATCTGATTCTTGCATTACTTTAACCGCAAGTAATAATGATATTTCAATAAAAACAATCATACAAGAGAGTTTTACTGTTTTCGAAAAAGGTGATTTTATTGTTCAAGGTAAATATTTAATTGAAATTATTAGAAAAGTTACTTCTGAATATGTAGATTTTGTTTCATATGAAGAAAATGAAATAAAAGTTCTTGCTGGAAAAAGTGTATTTACCCTTAATCAATTAGTTTTAGAGTTATATCCTTCTATTTCATTTGAAGATTCACAAACATTCTTTGAAATTTCTTCACAAGATTTAAAATTATTAATTAAGAATACTTCATTTGCTATTTCACCAAGTGAATCTAGAATTATATTAACAGGTGTTTCTGTTGCAACTAACGGAAAAGTTTTAGAATTTGTTGCTACTGATAGTTTTCGTTTAGCTAGAAAACAAATTGTTTTCGAAAAAGATTTACCTGAGTTGAGAGTCGTTATTCCTGGTAAAAGTTTAGATGAACTTTTAAAGATTTTAGAAGATAATGATGGTGTAGTAGAGATGCATTTTACTTCACAAAAAGTGTTATTTAAATTCAAAAATATTCTTTTCCAATCAAGATTAATTAATGGAGTATTCCCTAACATAGAATCTTTAATCCCAGAAAGATACTTACTTACTTTAAAATTTAACAAAGACGAATTAATACAAACAATTGATCGTGTTTCAATATTTGTTATGAATGATATGTCAAATATTATAAAATTAGCTATTTCTAGTGATAATAAAGTCGAATTTATTTCTACTTCAACTGAAATAGGTGGTGCAGTAGAAGAAGTTATTCCGATTGATCGTACTTCTAATCTTTCATTTGAGGTATCATTAAGCTCTAAATATTTTTTAGATGCATTAAGAACATTTAACGCTAAGGAAATAACATTAAACTTTACTGGTGAAATAAAACCTATCACTATTCAATCTGATAAAGATACTAATTTAATTCAATTAATATTGCCAGTAAGAGGATAAAAAAAAGAGGCCATTAAAGCCTCTTTTTTATATATCTAATTTTTCTAAAGTGTTAATTAAAACGCGTTTTAATTGTTCTTTAGCGTTTGCATCGTATCTATCAAGAATAACATCATCGAATGGACTTATGCCTTCCGCTTGTAAATTCTTAATAATTGATCTTTCTTGTAATGGTTCTAAAATAGTTGCATTAGGTGTGAAATCTTTAACCTGTTCTTTTAAGCGCTCTAAGGATATCTTAGGGGCACGTCTATTATTACTATATCCATTAGGAATAATATACTTAATACTATTTAAATCGATGTCTTTATCAACAAAATATTGAATTGTATTAAAGAAACCATCAAGTCCTAGACTATCTAAACCAACAACGATTAAGATAGAATCACTTAAATCAAGCAAAACTTCAGTTAAACGGTTACTTGAAGGAGGGAAATCAATAAAAATATAGTCAAAGTAAGTACTATAATCTTGTAACATTTTACGAATTACCTTCTCTTGACTTCTCTCTAAAGTTAATTTAAGTGACATGTTGTCAGTATTTAAAGATTTTATCAAGCATAAATTTTCTCTAGCATCAATAAGGATATCACCTAAATCAGCTCTATTAGCAAGTAAGAATTCTAGATAATTTTCACTTCCATCATCTTGAATTCCAAATATTTTAAAGATACTATTTTGGTCATCTGTGCTTATTATTAATACTTTTTTACCTTTAGTTGCATAATAATGAGCCATGAAACCTATAAAAGTACTCTTACCAACACCACCTTTTTTACAAAATGTAGAAATGATTGCCATAACTAATATCCCTCTCTTTGAAGTTTTTCTCTTAAAGCCTCTTCAATGTATTGAGAAAATTGAAGATTTTTGTTAACAGCTGCTATCTTAACTGCTTTTCTTAGTTCCTTATCCATTGTAGCTGTATACTTAATACGATCACCCTCCGCAACTTGAGCTGTTTGGGTAGATTTTGAGTCAAAAGATAAAGGACTCTCACGTTTTTTAAATGGTGTGTTCATATTCATACCTCCTTATCACCAAAACCAAAAAGAATTGTATGTATATACATACATAAATACATCAATAAATACACAAATAAATATTTACATTAATAAATATAAAAATAAATAAATATTTATTGATATACTTTTTTCAATATATACATATATATTAAAACAATATTAATCAAAAGTCAACACTTTTTGAAAAAATAAAAATAATAGCATTCACCATAAAAACATATAATAATTAAATAAATGTAAAATAAAATAGGAAGTAACTTTAAAATGTAATTATTAAAACAAAAAAATCTCTAAAATTTTGAGCTATAATCAATTTTTATGAATTTTAGGTAAAGTTATTAACCCCATATACAAAAAATCAATATAAACGAAAAAATTCAAACACTGAAAAATGACAAAAAAAGACAAAATATTATGTAAATATTTAAATATGTAAATCAATAAAGAAACAAAAACGTAAATATTTAAATATGTAAAAAAATAAATATGTATATAACGTAAATATTTAAATACATATAAGCGTATATATGTATATACATATATACAACTAATTATTGATTAGGTTGTGATTTTATTAAAAATATGTTTTTTTTATCATACTTCATAGTTAATATATATAGTGTGGAAAGTTTATTCTTTTTTTTGTAAGCTTAATCAAAAAAAAGAAATGATTAATTCTACTTTTTTACTTTTTTTGACATGATTTACTCTTTATTTTTTTTACGAGCCAAAAAAATACTTTGTTTTCATTAAAAAAAATTTTTTTATTACAATTGTGTTTATGAATAGTTTTTACATTAACTCTATTAATTATAACAAAATCATTAAAAATCCTTCTATTTTTATATTTATTTATGTATATGTGTAAATATGTACTTGTTTAAGGGATTCTTAAATTTAATAATGATGCTTTTAAGACTATATAACTGTTTATATTTAGATTAAAAAGATAATAATATCTATATAAATGTTTTTTTTATTCAATCTGTCTCCTTTTTATTATACATATAGTGGTATATATGTATTTGTTTTATTGAAAAAATTATAATTTTGAAGATTATGACTTTATATTTTATTCAACAAAGCTTCTAATTGATTGATGAAAAATGATAATTATAGATAATTAATAGTTGTTTTTGCTTAAATTTTCATGTTTTTAATAAAATTGTTACAAATTAATTAATAAATAATAAATATATACGTAAATATTTAATTATGTATATATGTGTAATGTGCTGTTTGCATTTCTAGCTATTAAGAAAAAGAAAAAATTACGAAGATGAAATAAAAATATTTCTAATATAGGGATCTATATTAATAAATACGTATGTTTGAAGTAATTTAACTCTGATAGTATAAATAGTTGTTAGAAATATATACATAAAGATGTATTTATGGATAACAAACAACAACATATATTGCGAATTTGTAATGTGAAAATTATAAAAGTAAATAATTTCTTATAAATAAATAAGTCGAAAAAGCTATTTATATTTTAGAAATGATATTACATATATATGTAAATATGTAAATACACACAAATTAATAGTTTATTTTGTTTAGTACCCATGGGAGACGATCACAATAAAATTAACTTATAAGCAAAAGAAAAAACATATAGCAACTATTATATTTAAAACTGTAATTATAAAACTAACATATATACATAAATAAGTATTTATGTATTAATCTTAATATAAAAAAATTTTACTATATAAGAAAGTGGATAATGTCTTTGAATAACATCATGTAATATCAAAAGCAGAATAACATTAAAAATATTTCATTATTAAGATAAATATACGAACACAGTTATAAAAAAATTAAAATTATATTTTTGAAATCAAAAGATTTATTTACTAACAAAGTAAATAAAAAAGTTAACAAATATAAATATTCTGAACTATTTGAAAAGGATGTATTGTTATACATAAATACGTATATACGTATATGCTCCTTGTGCGGTTATAACTATATCAAAAAATATATAAAGTATGGGATAAATATTAAATTATAAAATTGAATATCTATCCTTAAAAAAACATATAGACGTTAAAGTAATGATAATGTTTGAAAAATTACTAATATAAGTTGTACATAAAACAAAAATTTAATACATATATATTTATTTATGTAAATATTTATAGATAAATGTTACTTTTGGGTGCTTTTTAAAAATAGAATAATTAAAAACAAGAAATATATCTTGAGTTATATAAAAGTCAAACTAAAATGTTGATAACTTAACAAAAAATGTTGATAACTTAATAAAAAATGTTGATAACTTCAGAAAAATTAATAAAAGTGAAAATTAAAAAAAATAAGATATAATCAAATTATATAAAAATTATAATATATAATATAGAAAGGGATTATTTAATGATATAAAGAAGCTAAAGTAAAATTAGCGATTTTTTGTTAAAAATTTATAATTGTAAAAAAATAGGTTTATTGCAAAAAACTATTATAAGCGAAATATAATGGCAAAAATCAAAAATCGCAAAAAAAGACTAGAAAAAGGAAATGAAATGTGGTATAATAAATATATATAAGAAAGGTCGTATATTTTATGAAAAAAGAGGTTTTTATTAACACAGAATATATAAAATTAGGACAACTTTTAAAATATGTTGGAATTCTTAGTAATGGTTCTGATTGTAAAGCGTTTCTTGAACAAAATATTGTTTTAGTTAATGGAGAGAAAGAGGATAGAAGGGGCAGAAAAATTTATCCAGAATATACAGTAAAATTAAACGAATTAGAAATATTAATTAAGAACAATGGTTAAAATTAAGAAAATAGATTTATTTAACTTTAGATGTTATGAAAATGATTCTTTTTTATTTGATGATGGGATTAACATCATTGTAGGAGATAATGCTACAGGAAAAACATCGTTAGTTGAGGCAGTTTATTTGCTAGGAATGTGCAAATCTTTTAGAACATCAAAAGATTTTGATATGATAAAAGAAGGACAAAAATTTTATTGCATTAACGGTAAGGTTATAACGCAAAATGAACATGATATATCTGTAATGTGTTCTATTGATGGAAAAAAAGTAAGTAAAGACGGAGAAATTTATAAATCACTAAGTAGTTATTTAGGTGAAATGATAATTATTTCTTTTACACCTGATGATTTAAAACTTATTAAAGGAGATCCTAAGCATCGCAGAAGATTTCTTGATATTAATTTAGGACAAATTGACAGGATTTACTTAGAAAATTTAAGTAATTATAATAGAGTATTAAAAGAAAGAAATGAATTCTTAAAGAAAAACATATTTGATAAAGAACCTACAATAAATCAAAAAGAAATGTTAGATGTTTTTGATAATTTATTATATAAATATGGTAAAACAATAATAAATATTAGAAAGAATTTTATTGATAAATTAAATGAATATATAAAAAAGAATGTATTAAAAATCTCATTAGATAAAGAAGAAGGAATGATTGAATATCTTCCAAATGTTTTAGAATACGAATTTAAAAAAACACTAAACGAAAAGAGAAATCTTGATTTAATAACAAAAACTACTAATTGTGGGCCACATCGTGATGATTTTGTTGTTAGAATAAATGGTAAAAACGCTATTAGCTATGGGTCACAAGGACAACAACGAACATTAGCGTTATCAATAAAAATAGGACTTGCGGATTTTGTAAGTGATAAAGAAAGAGATATTATTGTTGTATTAGATGATGTCTTTGGAGAATTAGATAATAATCGCCAAAAAGATTTAATTAAATTATTAGGGGATGAGCATCAGACTTTTATTACAACAACTGATATTTCACAAATTGATGAAAAAGTATTAAAAAAGGCGAAAATAATAAAATTATAGTACGTATATACATATATATGTATTAATATTGATAGAAAGAGGTGCATTAAAATGCCAAACGAAAACTATGGAAGTTCAAATATACAAATTTTGGAAGGATTAGAAGCTGTTCGTAAAAGACCAGGTATGTATATTGGTTCAACAGGTGAAAGAGGATTACACCATTGTGTATGGGAAATACTAGATAACTCTATTGATGAAGCTTTAGCGGGAGTATGTACACATATTGAAATCGAGTTAATGAAAGATGGATTTATTTCGGTTCAAGATGATGGACGTGGAGTTCCGACAGGTATTCATAAGAAGACTGGTGAAAGTGCCCTTGAAGCTGTTTTTACAATTCTTCATGCTGGTGGTAAATTTGATGGTTCTTCTTATAAAGTTTCCGGAGGATTACATGGTGTAGGTGCTAGCGTTGTTAATGCACTTAGTGAAAAACTTGAAGTAATAGTAAAAAGAGATGGAAAAATATATAAACAAGAATATGAGCGTGGAAAAAGACTATACAAAGTAAAGATAATTGGTGAAAGTGAAGAACATGGAACTAGAGTTACTTTTAAGCCAGACCCTGAGATATTTAAAGATACTACTACTTTTGTTTATGAAACTATAAGATCACATTTACAACAAAGTGCATTCCTAAATAAAGGATTAAGGCTTAGTTTGACGGATAGTAGAAATGATGAACATATTAAAAAAGTATCATATTGTTATGAAGGCGGTATTAAAGAATATGTACAATTCTTAAATAGTAATAAAAGTAGTAATCCAATCCACAATAATATTTTTTATGTGTCTAAATCCATTGAAAAAATTGAAGTAGAGATTGCTATGCAATATACTGACGATTTTAATAGTTCTATATATTCTTTTATTAATAATATTCATACTCCTGATGGTGGTACACACGAAGAAGGATTCAGAAATGCGTTGACAAGAATTTTAAATAATTATGGAAAAACTAATAATATATTTAAAAAAGATGAATCATTAACAGGCGATGATGTAAGAGAGGGATTGACTGCAATTATATTAGTTCGTCACCCTGATCCTCAGTTTGAAGGACAGACTAAAGCAAAATTAGGTAATACTGAAGTTAGAAGAATAGTATCGCAAGTACTTACAGATGGATTAGATGCCTTCTTAAAGGAAAATCCACAATCAGCAAAAGATATTGTGGAAAAATCATTACTTGCTAGTCGTGCAAGATTAGCTGCCAAGAAAGCAAGAGATGCAACTAGAAGAAAAACACCTCTTGAATCATTAGGATTAGCTTCTAAATTAACAGATTGTCGATGCAAGGACCCATCAAAATGTGAGATATATATAGTCGAAGGAGATTCAGCTGGTGGTTCAGCAAGAAAAGGACGAAATAGTGAATTCCAAGCAATTCTCCCACTAAGAGGAAAAGTGTTAAATGTAGAAAAAGCTAGAATGGATAAAGCATTAGAAAATAAAGAAATCATTTCTATGATTCAAGCATTTGGAACTGGTATTGGTGATGATTTTAATATTGAACAAGCAAGATACCATAAAATAGTAATTATGACCGATGCTGATGTCGATGGTGCACATATTGCAACACTACTTTTAACGTTATTCTATAGATATATGAAACCATTAATTGAAAACGGATATGTATATTTAGCACAACCACCTCTTTATAAGGTGTCACAAAATAAACGTGTAGAATACGCATATAGTGATGAAGAATTACAAAAAATATTAGAGACTTTCTCAAAAGCATCAAAACCTAATATTCAAAGATACAAAGGACTTGGTGAAATGAACTATGACCAATTATGGGAGACTACAATGGATCCAAAGAATAGAACACTTTTACAGGTAACATTAAGTGATGCAATTGAGGCTGATACAGTTTTCAGCATGCTTATGGGGGATGATGTTGCTCCTAGACGCGAATTTATTGAAGAAAATGCTGTGTTTGTAGAGAATCTAGATATCTAGGAAGGTAGAAAATGGCAAAAAGAAACGAAGAAGAAACATATAAAGAGTTTGAATACGAACCTGAAACAATTGAAAACTCTGAAGATAACGTAGTTGATGGACATCATAATGGAGGAGTAAAAGAGGTAGACCTTTCTCGTAAAATGAAAGAATCATTTTTGAGTTATGCGATGAGTGTTATTATTTCCCGTGCACTTCCTGATGTTCGTGATGGAATGAAACCAGTTCATCGTCGTATATTGTATGCGATGAATGAACTTGGTGTTACATCAGATAAACCATTTAAAAAATCAGCGCGTATTGTTGGTGACGTTATGGGTAAATATCACCCTCATGGTGATACAGCTATTTATGATTCAATGGTTCGTATGGCTCAAGACTTTAGCTATCGATATCCTTTAGTTGATGGACAAGGTAATTTCGGTAGTGTTGATGGCGATGGTGCAGCTGCAATGCGTTACACAGAAGCAAGAATGAGTAAGATTGCGATGGAATTGCTTCGTGATCTTGGGAAAAACACTGTAGATTTTGTAGATAATTACGATGGCAGTGAACAAGAACCTGCAGTTTTACCTTCTAGATTTCCTAATATATTAGTTAATGGTTCAACAGGAATCGCGGTTGGTATGGCTACAAAC
Source organism: uncultured Coprobacillus sp. (assembly GCA_964385755.1). GTDB lineage: Bacteria > Bacillota_I > Bacilli_A > ML615J-28 > CAG-698 > CAG-698. Next base: position 16,712 of record CAYLPZ010000011.1, on the reverse strand, counting down.
ATACCTCCACATAATCTTACGGAAGTGATTAATGGATTGCTTGCGTTAATCGAAAATCCTCAGATTTCGATCGAATCACTGATGAACTACATAAAAGGACCTGATTTTCCTACTGGTGGATGTATCATGGGAATAAGTCAATTAAGAAAAGCATACTTAACTGGATCAGGAGCTATAACTGTTCGTGCAAAAACAGAGTTTAGAGAACTTGGTAATGGTAAAACAGAAATAGTAGTAACAGAAGTACCTTATCAAGTAAATAAAACAAGATTAATAGAAAGAATTGTTGATACAGTACGAAATAAAATAATAGATGGAATTGTTGGAATTCAAGATGAATCATCTAAAGAAGATATTAGATTAGTTATTGAATTAAGAAGAGATACAAATCCTAATGTTGTTTTGAATAATTTATATAAGCATACACAATTACAAACAACATTTGGAATAAATATGCTTGCTTTATGTAAAGGTCAACCAAAAGTATTGAACTTAAAAGAAATTCTAGAAGTGTATCTTGAACATCAAATTGAAGTAATTACAAGACGTACCCAATATGATTTAGATAAAGCAGAAATGCGTGCACATATTGTAAAAGGATTATTGATAGCTTTAGATAATATTGATGAAGTTATTCAGATTATTAAAAAAGCAAAGACTACTGAAGAGGCTAGTATAAATTTAATGTCTACTTTTGGCTTAACAGAAGCTCAAACTAAGGCAATTTTGGATATGAAACTACAACGTCTTACTGGCTTAGAAATAGATAAGTTACGTGAAGAGTTGGCAGAATTATTAAAAACTATTGATGAGTATAAATCAATACTAGCAAATCATAACAAAAAATTAGATATAATTGTTAGGGAATTAACTGAAATAAGAGATAAACACAATGAAAAACGTCGTACTGAAGTTACAATGGGTGATGATCTTATTTTAGAAGATGCGGATTTAATACCTGTAGAAGATGTTATAATTACTGTTACAAATAAAGGATATGTAAAGAGACTTACTGCTGATACTTACAAAGTTCAAAATAGAGGTGGTAAAGGTATTATTGGAGCAAAACTAGGCGATGATGATTATGTCGAAAAAGTACTATTTACTTCTTCACATGATGATTTATTATTCTTCTCTTCATTTGGAAAGATATATAAACTCAAAGCCTTTCAAGTTCCTACTTCAAGTCGTTTAGCAAAAGGATTACCAATAGTAAACCTACTAAACTTTGAAGAAGGAGAAAAACTTGCAACGGTATTAAATCTACATTTCACAGAAGAAATGAACAATATGTTCTTTATTTTCGCAACCCGTCAAGGAATAGTGAAGAAAACTGAAATTAGTGCTTTCCAAAACATAAGAACTAATGGTATAAGAGCAGTTTTATTAAATGAAGGTGATGAATTATTCAAAGTAGATATTACTGATGGTCAAAAAGATATCATTTTAGGAGCATCAAATGGTAAAGGTATTCGTTTCAGTGAAAGTGATATTAGACCAATGGGAAGAATCTCTGCTGGTGTACGTGGCTTAAAAGTTGAACCAGGAGAAAAAATGGTTGGCATGGCAGTTGTAAATTCAGATGGAGATGAAATATTTATTGCAACTGAAAATGGCTATGGTAAACGTACTAATGTTGAAGACTTCCGTGTTCAAATACGTGGTGGAAAAGGTGTTAAAGCATTAAATGTTACACAAAAGAATGGTAAGATGATAGCATTAACGACTGTTAGAGGAGATGAAGACTTACTTGTAATTACCAACATGGGTATGGTTATTAGAACGCACTTAGATCAGATCTTAACAATAGGTCGTGATACACAAGGGGTTCGAGTAATAAAACTTAATGAAGGACAAGTTGCAGCATCAGTAACTATAGTACCACGTAGCGATGATAGTGATACAGACAACGAAATAAAAATAAATGAAGAATACGAGTTCTTAGATGAAAACAAAACTGAAGAGATAGAGAAATAGAAGCTGGTTTTCCAGCTTTTTCTTTTTTTATTTGAACAAACAATTAAAAAGATTTATAATTATAAAAAGGTGATTATATGAATAACGAAAAAAAAGAAAAAGTACTAATTAAACTTACAAATATCAATAAAGATTATAAAAAGGGAAAAAAGTCATATAATGCGTTAAATAATGTGTCGTTTGAGCTTTATGATAAAGAATTTGTATCAATAGTTGGCCCAAGCGGATGTGGGAAAACAACGTTATTAAATATAATAGGTGGGTTAGATACATCATACGATGGGATAATACAATATTATGAAAAAAATTATAAAAAAATAAATATAGATAGTTTTAGAAATCAAAAGATTGGTTTTGTATTTCAAAATTTCTATCTAATTGAAAATCTAACAGTATATGATAATATTGCCTTAAAGTTATCATTAAATGGCGATAAAAATATTGATAAAAAGAAGAAAATATTAAATTATCTAGAAAAGTTTGGATTACATGGTAAAGAGCATAAAAAACCAAAAGAACTATCGGGTGGTGAAATGCAAAGAGTGGCGATAATTCGCGCAATTATTAGTAATCCTGATATAATACTAGCTGATGAACCAACAGGTGCATTGGATTCAAAGACTTCTAAAGAAGTAGTTGAAATATTAAAAGAATTATCAAAAACTAAATTAGTTATTATGGTGACTCATAACCAAGAGTTAGCAAATGCTTATAGTGATAGGATAATAGAGTTATTTGATGGGAAAATAAGTAACATAAAAAGTTTAAATGAAGAAGAAAAAGAAATAAAAAAAATAGATATAGAAAAAGAAATAGATATAAAAAACAGAATAGATATAGAAAAAAAGAAAGAAAAAGAATTAAAGAAAGTAGGATTAACTTTATTCAAAACTTTAAATTTAGGAATAAAGAATATGATATCTAAAATGTTTAGAACTATCGCTATGATATTTTCAGGGAGTATCGGTCTTGTTGCAGTGCTGCTAGTTGTTACTCTTTCATCTGGTGTATCAACATATATTAACAAGTTACAAACTGATACGTTAAAAACTAGTCCTATTCTAATTAGTAATAGTACAAAATATTCATCTAGTTCTAATATTAGTGGATTAAAGGTTGAATATCCAGACACAAATGAAGTATTAGTTAGTAAAATTAATACAACTTACGAACATAAAAGTATGATGAATGAAGAATTCATTAATTTAGTTGAAAATTTATCGACAGATAAGTACACGATAATCGATTATGGAAGATCTATTAGAATGAAATTATATTCAAAAACAAATACTTCATATCAAAAGCAATCTATCTCATATTTTTATGAAATGAATGAAGAATCAGTCATGGAAAATGAGTATGATGTTATATACGGTCATATGCCAACACAAGCAAATGAAGTAGCTTTATTAGTGGATAGATATAATTCAGTAAATAGCTACATAATTGAAAGTTTAGGTTTTGATTCTTCAGTTGATAAAATAGACTTTGATGACATATTAGAAAAAAAGTATTATTACATAACAAATGATGAATACTATAATAAAAACGAATTAGGATATTATGAACCAGCATTAACTAAAGAAAAGATAGATAAATACGGTGAAGAAATAAAAATTTGTGGAATATTAAGAGTATCGAAAGAGATGGAATATTCTTTCTATAATAGTGGAATTTTATATACAAAAGAATTAACAAAAAAAGTATTAGAAGATGCAAGTAATTCTGAGATTGTAAAAAAACAATTAGAATATGGTTTAGATTGTAACGTACTAACAGGGAAACCATTTGAAGACAGAATAACGAGTTCTTATATATATAGAGCACAGTACTTATATGAAGAGCAGCTACTAGAACTATGTATTGCCTCTGAAGTAACTTCTATTGAAATATATACTAAATCATTTGAAGATAGAGAATATATTGAAAATTATATAAAAAACAGTACAGAATATAAAGAACTAACAAACCCTTATTATCGAGATTATATGAGTAATATTGCGAAAGATTTTGCTACTTTTATAAAAGTTTTAACAAAAGTATTAATCATTTTCGCATTGATATCTCTTTGTGTATCAACGATAATGATAGCTACTATATTTAGTATCAATGTTAATGAAAGAAAACAAGAAATAGGAATAATAAGAAGTAATGGAGCAAGAAAGATAGACATCATAAAAATATTTTCTTCAGAAGCTTTAGTATGCGGCTTTTTATCGGGATTACTAGGATTTATCTTTGCAAATATAATCAAAAATCCAATTAATACAATTGTGCAAAATTTAATTAAAGAAAACGTTAGTGGTGCATCATCTGTAATAAAAGAAAAGCTAATTATTTTTGATAAATGGAATGTTGTAATATTATTAGCTGTAAATATTATATTAACATTATTAGCTACAATTATTCCATCAATAAAAGCAAGCCAAAAAGACCCAGTAAAAGTTCTTAAAGAAAATTAAAGAGAAGATAATAGAAATTGTAAAAAAATGTAATTGTGAAATATCAGATGATAGTAAATACTAACTAAAATGTGATAAAAAACAAATTAAAATTTAGGAAAAATTTATCAAATAATATTATTAATTAATGCAAAATTATTATTAATACCAGTTATGATGTTTACAATAATATCAACAATAATAATATTTGGTGTATGTATTTTTGATGTAATTAAAAAACATAAAGAAATTAAGAATTTTATACCTCTAATATGTGGAGAATTAATAATTGTATTTGGATACATATTATTAAACATGATATAAAAAAATGGTTGTGAAATCATCTTTGAAAAAGAGAGATTCACAACCTTTATTTTATAAAATTTTTATGTTATCATTATCATATCTTAAGATAACATGAATATGGAAATGATTAACTGTTTGTCCTGCACAAGAACCATTATTGTTTACTATGTTAAACCCTTTGCTATCAGGGTATTTTTCTAATAGAATCATAGCCACCTTTTTACAAACTAATAAAGCTTTAGAAGTATAATTTTCATCTAGTTCTAATAGAGTTTCACAATGTTTTTTTGGGACAACTAAAGTATGTCCTTTAGTTAAACCGTTAATATCTAAAAATGCTACAAACGAATCATCTTCATACACTTTTGTTGATGGAATGTTGCCATTAATAATTTCACAAAATACACACATATAATTCACCTCGTATTTATTATAAAATAAAAATATAAAAAAATAAAGAAGATACTACTCTTCTTTACGATTATTGTAAGGATAATCATATTCAATACGTTCTTCAAAAGTAATGTAACTTAGATATACGGTTAGTAAAAGATATCTAGTATCTGACTGAATATCTTTTAAAATGATATGATCTTTTCCAGCACCTTTTAAAATTCCTTTAAAGATTTTTGAACCCCACTCACTGTTTTCAAAATTCATATAAACCGTTGCTACCTTATTTAAATTATCACGTAAGATATTTTCAATATAGGATTGTTCTGAATAAGGGTTATATGTATCTTGAACGGGTTGAAGAGGAACAAAACCTCCAGAGATTGGTGGGAATGGTTGTTGATAATAATTCATTTTTCTCCTCCTTAATAACAATTTGCGCTTTGGACTGGTGCATAAAAGCAGTGGTGCTTATATTTACCACTATTCCACTGATTGTACCATTTAGATTTACAACCAGGTGTATATGTTGAATAGAACCATAAGGCTCTAGTAGCTGGAGAAAATCTTTCACCATTTATTACTCTTTTCGCAAGGTTAATTTCTTTTGTTCTTGCTGCTTGATAAAAATAGCTATATAAAGTTGATTCAAAACCACCAGGACGTTGATATACCATTTTAGTAATTGAGTTGATATTTTTAAATTCATAACATTTTGCTCTTACGCGATTAATTGCGACATTACCAACTAAAAGCATTCCTAAAGTCCCTTCGCCTTCTGCTTCAGCTCTCAATAATCTTGCTAAAAGTTTAACCTCTGCTGAATTATAATTTACTACTGCCATTATTTCACCTCTAATAAATATTATGTATAAAGAAAAAAAATAGAACAAAAATGTTTTCTTTACTTTAACTAAAAAGTATGATAAAATAGTAAAAATAACAAAAAAGGAAAATAAGTATGTATAATAAAATTGAAAAATGTATTAAAAAGTACAAAAAAATAATTATTCATCGTCATCAGCGTCCTGATGGAGATGCTCTTGGTAGTCAAATAGGATTAAGCGAGTTAATTAAAACTAATTTTAAAGATAAAGAAGTATATATAGTTGGTGATGCAAATAGTCGTTTTAATTTTGTTGATAAAATGGATGAAATTACAGATGATGAATATGATGGAGCACTAGTTTTTGCATTAGATTCATCTGATACGATAATGATAAATGATGATAGAATTTATAAAGGTAGTTTTTTAATTAAAATAGATCATCATATCTATAAAGAAAAGTATGGTGATTTAGAATTAGTTGATGAGTCATTTGAAAGTTGTGCAGGTCTTATAGCGGATATGGCAATGAAACTAAAATGGGATATTTCAACTAAAGCTGCAGAATATTTATTTTTAGGAATAGTAACTGATAGTGGTAGATTTCGTTATGATGCGACATCTTCTAGAACTTTTAATATAGTTGCTAATTTACTTGATAAGAAAGTAGATTATATTAAAATATATAATAATATCTACCTTGATGATTTAAATATGGTAATTCTTCGCGCTAAATATGTTCTAAAAATGAAATTTACTGAACATAATGTTGCATATATAAAAACAACTGATGAAGAACTAAAAGAAATGAATGTTGAACTCTTTACAGTATCAAGAAGTATGGTAAACACAATGGCAGGAATAAAAGATATTGATGTATGGGTTAACTTTACAGAAGATGCTTCTAATGGGAGAGTAATTTGTGAAATTAGGTCAAGTAAATATAATATAAACCCAATTGCAGTGAAATATGGTGGTGGTGGTCACGCAAAAGCAAGTGGTGCTTCAGTTGAATCATTTGAAGTTGCGGATAAACTATTAAAAGAATTAGATGATTTATGTAAAAATAATGGAGAATACATTAATGAATAGAGATAGTGTAATTAAACAAATCAAAAATAAAATAGAAGAATATAAAAAAATAATTATAATGAGGCATATTCGTCCAGATGGTGATGCAGTAGGAAGTTCATTAGGCTTAAGAGAAATACTAAAAGATAACTACCCTGATAAAGAAATAACATGTCTTGTAAATGATTATGCAACGAGTTTAAATTTTATTGCGCAGGAAGATGAAGAGAAAAGCGAAGAATACTATTGTGATGCTTTAGGAATCGTTGTTGATACTGCTTCAACTGACAGAATTTCTAATACTTTTTATAAAAGATGCAAAGAAATAATTAAAATAGATCATCATCCAAATGTAGAACCGTACGGTGATATAAATTGGGTTTTAGAAGAAATTAGCTCGACTTGTGAATTAATTACCATTTTTGCACGCCTAAATAATTACACTTTTTCAAATTTAAGTGCAAGTCTTTTATTTATGGGAATGGTTACTGATACAGGAAGATTTAAATATAATAGCGTTAATGGTGATACCTTAAGAAACGCAAGTGTTTTAATTGATAATGATTTAGACTTAGAAACACTTTATGCTAACTTATATTTAAAAAGCTTTGAGTCTTATAAATTACAAAGTGAAGTATATAGAAAAATGAAACAAACAACTAATAAAGTAACATATATTTATGTAACTAAAGAAATGCAAGAAGAATTTGGTTTAACGTCTAATGAGGCTTCATTAGTAGTGAGTTCACTAGACTCAATAAAAGATAGTTTGATTTGGATTGCATTTATTGATAGTCCAGATGGAACAATTCGTGTTAGATTACGCTCAAGGTTTTTAGATATAAATAAAATAGCTGAAAAATATCATGGCGGGGGACACGGAAGAGCAAGCGGAGCAACTGTTTATTCAATTGAAGAAATGAATAATTTAATTGAAGATTGTGATAAGTTACTTGGAAAATTTAAAAAAGAAAATACTGGTTGGTTGTAGAAAAATAATGTTGTAGAAAAAATAAATGAATAATAAAAGATAAAGAAACATATAAATAATTAAGGAATTTAAATGGAGAAGATGAAATGAAATATCTTAAATGGTTTATAAAATCCTTAATTATTGCTTTAATTCTTTTATTTATTTTTAATTTTATTGGTTCGTATTTAAACTTTAATATTCCAATAAATATTTGGACAATTACGATATGTTTATTTTTGAGATTACCGGGAATTATTTTATTAACTATTTTCTTTTTTATATAATTCTTGAAAAAAACAAAAAATTAGTGTAGAATAAAAAATTGAAATAAGTTTTTATAAGGAGATGTAATAATGAATCAAACTAAATCAATGATTGAATGTGCAATAGAATTGATGAAAACAAAGAAAAAACCTCATACTTTAAAAAGTATTGCGAAAGAAGTTTTTGAGATGCAAGGATTAAAAGTAAATGAACATCCAGATCTTTATAGTCAATTTGTATCTGATTTTATGCTTTGTGGATACTTTATTTATTGTGGAGAAATTAAAGATAAAAAAGGAGTAAAGTTATGGGATATTAAAACTCGTCAACATAGCTCTTTACTTGAAAATGATGCAGAATATACTGATCCATATGAAAACGATGAAGAAGTAGTTAGAAATGAACTTAAAGATGAAACTGAATATCTTGATAAAGAAGATGGATTTGTTGATAATACAGATTCTGATGATCAATATGATATGGATGAAGAAAAAGAAGAAAAAGATGATATTGAAGAAGCTTTATCTGAAGATGGAATAGAATATGATTCTGATGAATTATTTGAGGACGATACAGAAGAAGATAGCTTTGATGATGAGGATATAAATTAATTAAAAATTTATTAGACTATAAAGGAGGCACAATATGATTCTTAATGGTTCAAAAACAGCTGAAGTTATTAGAAAAAAGATAAAAGAAGAAGTTGTAAAACTAGATGCTGAAATTAAATTATCAATTATTCAAGTTGGCGATAATCAAGCAAGCTCAGTTTATTTAGAAAGTAAAGAAAAAGCATGTGATGATGTTGGTATTATTTGTGAAACACATAAGTTTACGAAAAATACAAGCCAAAAAGATATTATTAATTATATTGAAGAACAAAACAAAAAAGAATCTGTTCATGCGATTATGGTGCAAATGCCTCTTCCAAGTCATATCAACACCGAAGATGTTTTGAATGCAATTGATCCTATGAAGGATGTCGATGGACTAAGTATTGTTAACCAAGGAAAACTATTTAAGGGACTTCCTTGTGTACAACCTGCTACTGCTCAAGGCATAATTACTTTATTGAAAAACAATAACTTAGATATTACAAGTAAAAATGTCGTTATTGTTGGAAGAAGTATCGTTGTGGGAAAGCCTTTAGCAATGTTATTCTTACAAGAAAACGCAACTGTAACTATTTGTCATTCACATACTGTTAATTTAAAGGAAGTTACTAGACGAGCTGATATTCTAGTAGTCGCTAGCGGAAAACCTAATACTATTACAGCAGATATGGTAAAAAAAGATGCAATAGTAATTGATGTAGGAATTAATAAAGTGTTAGGCAGGATAACTGGTGATGTAGATTTTGCTGAGGTTTCTAATGTTGCAAGTTATATTACACCAGTTCCTAATGGTGTAGGTCCAATGACTACTGCAGTTCTTTTACAAAATATACTTAAATGTTATAATGAACAACAATTTAATAAATTATAAAAATCCATAATGAAAATTATGGTTTTTTGATTTTCAATATTTATAAATAATAAGAAAAGAGGTAAATTATGAAGTTAATAGTAGGTTTAGGTAATCCCGGTTTAGAATATAAAAATACAAGGCATAATGTGGGTTTTATGTTAATTGATGAAATGGTTAGTGCGCTTGGAGGAACTTATAAACTTCAACCAAAATTAAAAAGTGAGATATATAAAACTAACTATTTAGGAAATGATGTTATATTTTGTAAACCAATGACATATATGAATCTATCAGGTGAAGCTGTGCATGTGGTTATGGATTATTATAAGGTGGCTTTAGAAGATGTCATTATAATACATGATGATTTAGATTTACCTTTGGGAAAGATAAGAATAAGAGAAAAAGGATCACATGGTGGTCATAATGGTATGAGAAATATTATTAGTCTTGTTGGCAGAAATGATATAAAAAGAATAAGAATAGGAATTGATAAAAAAGAAAATGTAGTTGATTATGTTTTAGGGAAATTTAAAAAGGAAGAAATGGAGATTATTCAGGAAGATTTAGCAAAGGCAAAAATGATGTTAGATGATTATTTAACAACTACTTTTGCAAATTTTATGAATAAATATAATGCAAATGAATAATATTTTAGAATTATTTAATCAGAGTAAAGAGATACAAGATATCAATAAAAATATAAACGAGAAAAAAGGAAATATATTATGTACAGGGGCAACTTCAAATGCTTCTGTGCTTTTGTGTGCGTCTATTCATAAAAGAATGAATGAAACATGTTTATATATATGTGAAAATGCATATAAAGCAAATATGGCATACGATAAACTAACAAAGATTGTCGGCATTAATAACGTTAATTTATACGTATGCGATGATTTTGCGTCGACAGAAGCAATCGTAATTAGCAATGAGTTAAAACAAGAAAGGTTAAGCACTTTATTTTCTATTTTCAATAAGGATAAAAATATTATTGTTACGCATATGACAGCACTAGCAAGACCTCTTCTTAGTTTAGATAGATTTACAAGTGCGATTACTAAAATTAATAAAGGTGATGAAATAGATAGTAAAAAGTTAATTAATCAACTGACTAAAATGGGTTATAAGCGAGCATCTACAACTTATATGCGTGGGGAATATAGCGTTCGTGGAGAAGTAATAGATATTTTTCCAAGTTGTTATGAAGGACCAATAAGAATTAATATTGGCTTTGATGAAGTAGAAACAATAAAACCCTTTGATGTAAAAACACAACTAACAACAAAGCAAACTTATGATAGTTTAACAATTTTTCCAGTTAATGAGATGATAGTGGACATAAATTTAGATGAACTCAAAAACAAACTTATAAAGATTGAGGAAAACGAGTATTTGTTAGATGACTTTAATGATATTATAAGTGCTGGTGCTTATGATAAACTATATAAATATATTAGTTATATTGATGAAAAATTTTCATGTTTGCCGGAGTATTTAGAGAAAATAGATAGTGAATTTATCACATTTTTTGATAGCGAAAGTAAAATTAAAGAAGCATATGAAAATCAGTTAACAGAAACTATAGATTATTTAGAAAATCGAATGATGTATAAGAAGATCAAAATCACTACATATCTTGATTATTATTATGTAAATTCATTTTTTAAGAATAATGTATACCTAACAGATATAAAAAACAAAAAAGAGAAAGTAGAATTAATTGGTTTATATCCTTTAAATAGTTATAAGGTTATAGCTTTTGATAATGATATAAAGCATGTGGTGGAATATTTAAAACAGGAAAATAAAAAAATTTATATTACTTTTTCAAGTGAAAAACGTTTAAATGTTTTTGAAGAAATTTTAAAACTAAATAATGTACAATATGATGTTTTAAGCACTTTTTATGATAATACAAATGAAAAAATTAGTTTAGTAGTATGCGAAAATGCGATAGGATTTGGTTTTTTTGATAGATTTGAAGTTTTAACAGAAAACGAAATCTATAAAAAGGGAAAAGTAGCAGGAGGAAAGTTTAGAAGTGTAACAGAAAATACTACTATTATTTCCACAAAAGAAGATTTACAGGTTGGAGACTATGTTGTTCATTATGATTATGGAATTGGAAAATATTTAGGTATAAAAAGTGTCGAATTAAATGGGTTAACAAATGACTATTTGAAAATCCAATATGGTAATATGGATTTATTAGTTCCTGTAGATCGCATAAAAGAACTTGAAAAGTATTTAGGTAGCGAAGGAGTAGTGCCTCATTTAACAAAAATAGGTACTAATGAATGGGAAAAAAGAAAAAATGCTGTACGAAATGAACTTGTGAGCATTGCGAAGGAATTAATAGATTTACAAGTAAAAAGAAGTAAATTAAGTGGCTATAAATATTGTGAGGATAGTGAGTTACAATTGCAATTTGAAGAAGATTTTGAATTTGAAGAAACTCAAGACCAAATAACAATTGTAAATGAAATCAAACGTGAAATGGAAAAAGGTGTCTTAATTGACAGATTAGTATGTGGTGATGTTGGTTTTGGAAAAACCGAAATAGCATTAAGAATAGCTTTTAAAACAATTTATGAAGGTAAACAAGTAGCATTTATGGCTCCAACAACCATTCTTTCTAGACAACATTACTTTACCGTTAAAGAAAGATTTAGTAAATATGGTGTAACTGTCGAATTATTAAATAGAATGGTCCCTGAAAAAAAACAAATGGAAGTTATAAAGAAGTTAAGAGAAGGCAAAGTAGATATTGTAATCGGAACGCATCGATTATTAAATAGTGAAATTACATATAAAGATTTAGGTTTATTAATAATTGATGAAGAACAACGTTTTGGAGTAACACATAAAGAAAAAATTAAACAAATAAAAAATAGTGTGAACGTATTAACGTTAACTGCAACACCGATTCCAAGAACACTACAAATGGCAGTAAGTGGAATTAGAGAACTAAGTCTTCTTGAGACACCTCCAAAAGATAGATATCCAATCCAAACATTTGTATATGAAGCAAGTGATACTATTATTAAAGAAGCAATCTGCCGTGAGTTAGCAAGAGATGGTCAAGTATTCTTTTTACATAATAAAATTAGTGATATAGAGTTAGTAGCAAGAAAAATTAAAAAACTTGTTCCTGAAGCAAAAATATGCATTGGACATGGTAAAATGGAACGTGAAAATTTAGAAGATGTAATAAGTAGTTTTATTGACGGAGAATATAATGTTCTTCTATGCACCACAATTATAGAGACGGGCATTGATATACCTAACTCTAATACATTAATTGTTGATGATGCAACAAGACTTGGTTTAGCGCAAATGTATCAAATACGTGGAAGAGTAGGAAGAACAGATAGGGTTGCATATGCATATTTTATGTATAATCCAGGGAAGAAACTTAGCTCTAATTCGGAAAAACGACTTTCCGCAATTAAAGAGTATAGTAGAATTGGTAGTGGATATAAAATTGCAGTGCGTGATTTAGCAATTCGTGGTGCAGGAGATATATTGGGAAAAGAACAATCTGGTTTTATTAATTCTATTGGTATTGATATGTATATGAAACTACTTAATGAAGCAGTAGGAGAAGTACAAGGAATAGAAGTAAAGGAAAAAGCAAACTATCAAATTAATATCTCTAAACACGTAGAAAGAAACTATGTTGATGATGATTCAATTATTATCTACATTCATAAAGAAATAAATTCTATAGATAGTATGGAATCAAAGAAAAATACTATTGAATCATTGCAAGATCGTTTTGGAAAACTAAGTGAAACAGTATTAGATTATGTAGAAGAAAAATATTTAGAAAACTTACTAAGAAAAATGGCTGTTGATAAAGTAAAAGAAGAAGAAATGTTTGTGACTATTAATGTTCCGAAGGATTATTCAAGACTGATTAAAGGTGATTACTTAGTAATGGAAGCATATAAACTTAGTAGTAGATTTAGTTTTAATTATCGTAGTGAATCTATTGAAATAAATCTAAAAAAAGTATCAAAAAATGATAAAAAATGGATTTATTTGATGACTGAACTATTAACTAAAGTAAATATGAATTTAAAAACAATATAAATAGGCTGTAAAAAATATTAATAATGGTTTTGCAGCCATTTTTTCGTATAAAATTGTAAAAAAATGGCATACTACTTTTGAGGTGAAAAAATGAAATCAACTGGAGTAGTTCGCAGAATAGATGAATTAGGTAGAATAGTTGTCCCAAAAGAAATGCGAAGAGTATTACATATCCATGAAGGAGATTCTTTAGAAATAAAAAATAGTGAAAGTGCTATAGTAATTAAAAAGTATTCGCTTGTTGAAAGCATTAACTATTTTGTTACTAAATATGTTGAAGCCGTACACTCTTCTAGTAAGAAAGATATTATAGTTACAGATGATGAAAAAATATTAGCGGTTTCAAAAAGTTTATCACAAAATCTTGTGGGTAAGAAAATCACAAATGATCTAGAAAAGAAAATAAAAAAAGGTGATCTATTTAGTCAAGAAATGGGAAATGAATTTGAAGTAACTAATGGATATACTGTGATTAGACCTGTAATTGTTAAACCTATAAGTGTTTATGGAGATTTAATTGGAGCTGTGATTGTATTTGGAGAAAATAAATTAACAGATGTTGAAAAAATGCTTGCAAATATGAGTTCTATCTTTATTGGAAAATACTTAGAGAATTAAAAATAATAAAGCTTAAATTTAAGTGCTTGATTTATTGATAAAAATCCTTTATAATAAGAGTAAATAGAGGAGATTTATTATGTTCAAGAAATTATTAGCTGATAAACAAAAAAGATTATATGCAATGATTATTGGTGCTGCTATCATAGTTTTAGCAATAATAATTATTTGTATTGCTGCAGCAAGTGACGCACAAAGATTAATTTATACTGAAAGAGCAGATGGTACATATGAGGTAACTGATGTTAAGAATATGTATCGTGGTGGATTATTCTTAAAAAATAAAATTACTATTCCCGCAACTCATAAAGGCAAAGAAGTTACATCAGTAAAACGTATTGAATCAGAATATATCAAAGAGATTGTAGTTTCTGAAGGTATTTCAATTATTGAAGCAAGTGCATTTTCAGGAATGAAGAGTTTAGAAAAAATTACATTACCATCTTCGGTAGTATCTTTAGGAGACAAAGCGTTCTCAACATGTGATTTATTAAAAGAGGTTATATTACCTGAGAAAATCACAAAAATAGGAAATGGTCTATTTAATAAATGCTTTAGTTTAGAAGCAATAGAAATACCTCAAAGTGTTACAGAAATAGGTAGTAACGCATTTGAAGGATGCTCATCTTTAACAGAGATAAAAATTAGCACAAATGTAAAATCAATTGGTGATGAAGCGTTTATCGATTGTAAAAATCTTAAAACTGTACAATGCGACATTACTAATATTGAAATGGGTTCTTTAGTGTTTAGTGGCACTCAGTTTGAAAAAGATAATTGTGATAGCAATGGATACTTTATCATTAACAATGTGTTATACGGAGTTGTTTCTCAAGAAAGTGAATTAACTATTCCTGAGGGAGTTAAAGTTGTTGCAAAAGGTGCATTAAGTGGAAATACAAAAGCAATTAAAGTATACCTACCTTCTACACTTGAAAAAATAGAAAATAATGCTTTCACAAATGCAACAAAAATCAAAGAAGTTTACGTAAAGAGTAATTGCGAAATTCAAGAAAAAGCATTTGATAAGCTTAATAGTTTAGTAGTATTGTCTTTTGAAAACGAATTAAATGCTGAATATGTAAAACTTTTCGCAGATAAAACAAAAGTCAACGTTTTGTTAAGTAAAGATGGTAGTTTTAAAGTAGCTGTATACTTAACTAAAGAAGCAAAGCAAAATAATGATTTTACACTTTTAGATTTTGATTTTACAGAGTTAGCAGGCTATAAACTTGAAGGTGAAGAAAAAGTATTCTTTGATAAAGCAAAATATGAATTTAAATAATAAAAGGTACGCTTTATTAGCGTACTTTTCTTTGTAAGGAGGATAAAATGTTTTATAAATATCATGGTTGTGGGAATGATTTTATTATTACTGAATATAATAAAAATTATGATTATAATGATTTAACAAAGAAAATTTGTAATAGATACATTGGTATAGGAGCAGATACTTTGATTGTGGTCAAAGAAGATAAAGAGAATTATGCAGTGTTTTTTTATAACAGTGATGGTAGTAAAGCTCCAATGTGTGGTAATGGAATACGTTGTGCAGCATCTTATCTTGACGAGACAAAAGGATTATTTAAGTTAAATAATGTTATTAAAATAAAAACTGATTCTGGAGTTAGAACAGTATATAAAGAGAATAATCAGTATTTAATAAATATGGGTAAACCATCGTTTAATAAGGAAGATTTGTCATTATCTATTTGTGAAGATGAAATGATAGATTACAAACACTTATACCAAAATAAAGAATATTACCTTAATGCTGTTTTTATGACAACTCATCATTTGATTATCGTTGTAGATGATTTAAACATCACTGAAGAAGTTGGAAGATATTTTTGTGAAAATGAGATGTTTAAAAAACAAATTAATGTAAATTTTGTGAAAATAATTAATCGACAAACGCTTGAAATAAAAACTTACGAACGTGGAGTAGGTTTTACAAAAGCATGTGGAAGCGGTACAACAGCTGCTGTTTGTGTTCTAGACCGAAAAGGATTAGTTGATAACGTTGTGAATGTAAAATACGAATATGGAACTTTAACAATAAAAAAAATAAATGGTGAATTTTTCTTAAAAGGCCCAGCAAAAAAAATAGCAAAAATAAGCAAAATATATAATTAATGAATAAATAATTAAGAAAATAAGCAATATTAATAATTCATTATAAACATTAATACACTTCAACTGGTTGAAAAAACCTAATTAAAATGCTATAACCGAAGTTTGCCTGCACTATAACTGAAAGTGGGATTGAAAAACCCCACTT
>CAYLPZ010000010.1:22656-62693 GCA_964385755.1 uncultured Coprobacillus sp. | reverse complement strand
TCTTATTTGCTCATAATTAAATTATTGGATTTATACCCGTTTAAGCGTAAGAACCACTAAAAAAGTAATTACGCTTATTTTTTATTTATTCTCACAAATTTCATATAAAGTTTTATAAATCCAAGAGACAATACAAATGTTTCCTTTTAAGATAATATTTTTATCACTATCACTTAGAAAGTTTCTAATGGCCAAAATAACTTTATTGTTTATATTTTCTTTTCCAAGTTCTTTAAGAACTTGAATAGCTATAAGTAAGTTAATTGAGATATTTGGTAGATAACGACTAGAAGCATGTTTAAATTCAATAATCGTATCTCCGATTTCGTAAAATCCATATTGTCCTGTTGATACAAAAGAAATGCTTGGTAGATTTTCATCATGCAAACCAACTAAATAAAGTGCAAATGATCCACAAGGACAAACAATCCAATTATTACTTCTACCGATAGCTAAAGCAATTTCTAGAACATCATAATCTTCTTCAAGTTCTTTATAGTAAATACCTCGTCTTGCACGTAGGATATACCCTTGGTTTACTAAAAGTTCTAAACTCTTAGATACCATACGAGGATTATCAATATCTAAAAAGTCAGATGGACAAAATGCTTTGTGCTCTGATTCCTTCATTCGGTTTAAAATTTGTTCTTGTGTCTTAAACATATTATCACCTCTTCGATATTATTATATATATTTTACGAAAAAAGTCAATATTATTAATTCTTTGCATGATTTATTTTCTTATTAAAGATAATAATAGTGGCAATTAATAAAATAGTTAAATAAATAAAAACATTAATAAGTGGATAATAGAATAATTCTAAAGTGTAGGTGTTATTAATTACACTACGAACAACTCTTAAACTGTTATAAAATGGAAATATTTTCGCAATTACTAAAATTACATTTCCCATTGTTTCAATAGGCATAAACATACCTGAAAAGATTGCACTAAAGTTGATTAGAATAGAAGAGATACCACCAACTGATTTATCTGAGAAGAATATTCCAAAAAGTAGTCCAAAGCAAATAAATAAAAGTGATACTGGTATCATAAATAAAATAGATAACAATAAACTAAATGTTACCTTTAATCCTAAAATAATTCCACATAAATAAGTAAGTATTATTTGTAAAAGTGCAATAGGAATAAGTGGTAGTAAATATCCTAAGATAAAATCAGAGCTTTTCATTGGAGAAACTTTTAATCTATTGAGAAATGAAGTTGCCTTGTCTTTCGCAACTAACATTCCAGAAAATAAAGTAAGAAAAGAAAAACCGAAAACAGTAATACTTAGGATTAAAGAATCTAGTTTAAACTGGTAAAGAGCATTAGCTTGTTCTGATGAGATGCTAATACCAATTAATTTAAATATCAAAAGAAGAACTAATGGAAAAATTACGCAAAAGATCAAACTTAGTGGATCACGAACTATTTCTAAAAAGTTTCTTTTCGCAAACCCTAATAAACGTTTATTCATTATTAACACCTTCTTTATTTGTTCTAACTATTTTAATAAATGCTTCTTCTAATGAATTACTATTTGTATGGACTAAAATATCATTAAGTGATCCATTTGTTAATATTTTTCCTTTATTCATAATTGCAATACTATCAGCTAAATGTTCGACTTCTTCTAAATAGTGAGTAGTTAGAATAATTGTAATTTTACCTTTTAAACTTTTGATAATTTTCCAAAGATCTGTTCTTGATAAGACATCAAGACCTAAAGTTGGTTCATCTAAGTAAAGTATTTTTGGGCTTGTGATTAACGCTAAAGCAATAGAAAGTCTACGCTTAAAGCCACCTGATAAGTTTTTAGCTTTAGTTTTTAAATAATCTTCAAATTCAAATAGTTTAACAATTTCTGATATTCTATTCTCTTTGTTAGTAATTTCATAAATAGAACAAATCAAATCAAGATTTTCGTAAACGGTTAAATTTAATGCGATAGAAGAATCTTGAAACGATACATTAGAAATAGCTTTTATTTTACTACTATCTTTGTCTATATCATATTCATCAATTGTGACTTTTCCAAAATCCTTTTTAATTAATCCTGTAAGAATATGAATAGTAGTAGACTTGCCAGCTCCATTAACGCCAAGAATAGCAAACAAGTTTCCTTCTTCAACGGAAAATGAAATATTATCTACTGCTAAGATATCTTTGTATTTCTTTGATAAATTATTTACATTAATCATTTTTCTTTTGTTCATTATTGTCTCCTAAAATGGTATTTGTAATATCAGAAATAATATCACATTTTACTATCGCAATTCCTTTATTGATATCACCAAGCATTACAAGATTATCACCCGGTTTGATATTAAAAACATCACGAGCTTGTTTAGGAATTACTATTTGTCCTCTTTCGCCAACTTTACACACACCAAAAATGTATTTTCCATCATTATTCATAAGTATCTTTTACCTCCTTCGTATGAAAAATCATACTTTTCATATAAATTATACAACTCATTTAATTGATGTGTCAATATAAAGAAAAAAGCTCTTTATTTTTTAATAATTTTTAGTTATAATATAATAAATAAGGTGATTAAGATGAGTATAAAATTTCTAACAATTGAAGGCGGAGAAGGAACAGGCAAAACAACGATAATTAATATGCTTTCTTCCGATTTAGAAAAAATGAATATAAAAGTATTAAAAACTCGTGAACCTGGTGGAAGTAAGATTGCGGAAGAGATTAGAAATGTAATATTAGATGTTAAGAACACTAATATGGATTATATGACTGAAGCATTATTATATGCAGCGAGCAGAAAACAACACTTAGAAGAAATAGTAAAACCAGCAATTAATGATGGCAAGCTTGTTATTAGTGATAGGTATATTGATTCATCCCTTGCGTATCAAGGTAAAGCTAGAGGGTTAGGTGTTAAAACTATTTATGATATCAATATGTATGCAACAAATGGTTTCTTACCTGATTTAACGTTATTAATTGACCTACCTCCTGAGGTTGGTTTACAAAGAATTAGTAGTAATAATCGAGATGTAAATAGACTTGATTTAGAAGTTTTAGATTTTCACAATTTAGTTAGAGAAGGATATTTAGAAATTGCGAAAAGATTTCCTAATAGAATTAAAGTGATTGATGGAAACCGTAGCATTGAAGAAGTATATCAAGACGTTTTATCAATAGTATTAGATAAAATTAGAAATTAGGTGCTTTATGAATTATGAATTATTACGTAAAACACAACCTAGGTTTGTTAAAACTATAGATAATGGTTTTAAAAATAATCGATTATCACAAGTTTATTTATTTGATGGTGTAAAGGGTACGCCTAAAATGCTCGGTGCAATGTATCTTGCTAATTTGATTTTATGTGAAAATCATAACTTTTGTGGAAAGTGTATTGATTGTAGAAGAATACAAGAAAACGTTCATCCACGTATTTTTTATGTATCACCAGAAAATCTAGATACACTTCAAAGTATAAAAGTTGATCAAATAGAAAGACTAATTGAGGAATTTAGTTATACAGGGCTTGAGTACGGCACTAGAATATTTATTATTGATGGAATTGAAAAAGCGAATCCTGCTGCCGCAAATAAGCTTTTAAAGTTTCTTGAAGAGATGAAAGAAGATTCATATGGTATTTTAATAACTAGTGATATTGATAAGGTCTTAGAAACAATCAAGTCACGTTCACAAATTATTCATTTTGACAAATTAAAAGAAGATAATCTATTAAAAGAGTATTTAGATAATGATGTTAGTTTTGAAGATGCACATTTGCTTGCGAAATTTACTAATGATTTGACCGAAGGATTAGAAACAATAAAAAGTGACAATTACAAAGAATTATTAGCTTTCGCAAAACAATTATTCATAAATCTATTTACATCTAAAAATTTATTAATACTTGCTTTTGAACAATCAAGATTATTATCATTATCACAAGATATCTATACAAAACTTTTCTTTGATATCTTTGTACAAATAGTTAATGATTATTTAGTAGGATATCTTCTAAAAGCACAAAATATGATTTTTACTTCACTATTTCAAGAAATAGAAAATAAAGAAGAAATTAAAGAATTAAATACGATTATTTCAAAAGAAAAAGCATATGATATAATTACAATGACATTAGATTATAAGCAAAAATTGAATAGTTATGTGAATAGAGAACTTCTATTCATTGATTATTTTGCAAGCTTAGAACAGTTAAGAAGTAAAAAATAAATTAGAAAGAATATATAAGAGGTTTGATGATGGCAAAAGTTGTAGGGGTAATATTTAAAGAAGTTGGAAAAATATACTGGTTTTCACCAGAACCTTATTCACCTAAAAAAGGTGATAAAGTAGTTGTGGAAACTGCAAGAGGATTAGAACTTGGTTTTGTGGAAACACCAGTAAAAGAAATTGCTGATGAACTCCTAGAACATGAGTTAAAGCCAATAATTAGAATAGCCAATAAATATGATATTAAAAATTATCAAGCAAATTTAGAAAAGGCAGAAAAAGATTTTGATAAATGTAAGAAAATCATTGATAAACATAAACTAGAAATGAAACTATTATTCTGCGAATATACATTAGATAAGCAAAAAATTATTATCTATTATAATGCGGAAGGAAGAGTGGATTTTAGAGAGCTTTTAAAAGACTTAGCTAGTGAGTTTCGTGTTCGTATTGAACTACGTCAGATTGGACCACGAGAAGGAGCTAAAGTGATTGGTGGAATTGGACCTTGTGGAAGAAAACTTTGTTGTAAAGAATTCTTGCGTGAGTTTGGTACAGTTACAATGAAGATGGCTAAAGATCAAAATATGAGTCTTTCCGCATCTAAAACAGCAGGTCTATGTGGAAAATTAATGTGCTGTATTGGTTACGAAAATGATTATTATTGTGAAGTAAGAAAAAGAATCCCTTTAGTTGGTGATATTGTAAATACACCAAAAGAAAAAAATGTAAAAGTTGTTTCAATTGATTGTATCAGAGAACGTATTAAAGTAATTAATAGTGAAGATATAATTACTGAATGGGATGCAAAAGAGTGCATTAAGGTGAAAAGTCATAAAGAAGAAATCAAAAAAGAAGACTTAACGGATGATGTAATAGATGACTAATTATATAATGAAAGAAACTGAGAAAATTCATGAGCTTCTAGGATATGAGAAAATAAAAATAATTCAAGATGAATCTATGTTTTCTTTTTCACTAGATTCTATTTTACTTGCTAATTTTATAGATACCAAAGGAGCTAAAAAAATAATTGATTTAGGAACAGGTAATGCACCAATACCTTTATTTTTGACGCTCAAAACCGATGCTTTAATATATGGTGTAGAAATACAAGAAGATGTTTATTCACTTGCAAAAAGAAGTGTCTTGATGAATGGTTTTGCTGAGCAAATTAATATCATTAATCGTGATTACAAAAATATATACCAAGAACTTGGTGCTAATTCATTTGATATTGTTTCTTGTAACCCCCCATACTTTGAAGTTGATAAAAGCATTAAAAATAAAAATGATTATTTGACTATTGCAAGGCATGAAGTGAAATCTTCATATAAAGATGCAATTATAGAAGCAAAAAAATTACTAAAAGATGGCGGGAAATTATATTTAGTTCATAGAGTTTCGAGAATTCCTGAAATATTAAGAACTTTAGAAGAACATAATTTTGGAATAAGAAGAATACAAATTGTGTATCCAAAGGTATCCAAAGAAGCGATATTTTTCTTAGTTGAAGCAAAAAAGAACAAAAAAAGTGATCTGAAGATTATAGACCCTATATATTCATATGATGAAAACAATGAATATACAAAAGAAGTCTTAAAAATATTTAATTTTAGAAAGGAGTAATTATGTTACTTAACTTATTGTCAAAAGAAGAAAAATGTTATTTTATTGATTTATTACAAAAGGTTTTTGTTGTTGATGGTACGATATCAGATTATGAAAAACATATTTTAGAGATGTATAAGACAGAAATGGGCGATGATATTAATCGTTATCGTCGTAGTAATTTATCATTTGAAAAATTAGTAGAGTATTTTTCAACAAAAGCAAAAACAGTTAAAAATATAGTTTATTATAACATTACAGCTGTGTCATTATCAGATGAATTTTATAGTGTTGAAGTGCACTCTATACTTGAACAAATTCAACATGAGTTTTTAATTACTAACAAGAAAAAAGTAGAATTATTAAAAGGTGTATACGCTGAAAGAGATTTAAAAGAAAAAGTTAAAAGGTTAGTTTGTGAATAATGATTAATCTATATTTGATTCCAACACCTATTGGAAATTTAGATGATATGACATATCGAAGCGTAGAAGTATTGAAAAATTGTGATGTGATTTTTAGCGAAGATACACGAAACACTAAAGTACTTTTAGCTTATTATGATATAAAAACTCCATTAAAGAGTTATCATATATTTAATGAGGAAGAAAGAGTAGATGAAATAATTGAATTATTAAAACAAGGAAAGACTCTAGCAATTTGTAGTGATGCTGGATACCCTGGGATAAGCGATCCTGGCTATTTAGTATGTAAAAAGGCAATTGACGCGGGATTTGTTGTTAGCACTCTTCCTGGCGCAACTGCTTCACTGACTGCTTTAGTAACAAGTGGAATAGCGTGTGATAAATTTTATTTCTATGGATTTTTACCACATACTAAAAGTCAAAAAGAAATTGAACTAAAAAACTTAATTGACCGTAAAGAAACAGTTATTTTTTATGAATCTCCTCATCGTATTAATGAAACACTGATGCTTATTGATAAAATTTATGGTGATAGATATTTATGTATTGCAAGGGAATTAACTAAAAAATATGAAGAATATATTAGAGGCACCGCTAAAGAAATTTTAAATAGAAACCAAGAGATTAAAGGCGAAATAGTATTAATATGTGAAGGTGCTAAACAAAGTCAAATAACTAAAAGTTTAAATGAACTTTCTATTGAAGAACACTTTAATTATTACTTAAATAAAATAGATGATAAGAAAGAAGCAATGAAAAAAGTTGCGAAAGATAGAGGAATGTCTAAGAGTGAAGTGTATAATGAATTATTAAAAAAAAGCATTATATAATTATTGACAAAATAAAAACTTGATAATAAAATATATATTGTAAATAAAAAACGAAAGGAATAAAAAAAATGGAATTAAAAGGATCAAAAACTGAAAAAAATTTACAAGCTGCATTTGCTGGAGAATCACAAGCAAGAAATAAGTATACTTATTTTGCTAGCGTTGCAAAAAAAGAAGGTTATGAACAAATCGCAAGCATTTTTGAACAAACTGCAAACAACGAAAAAGAACATGCTAAAATGTGGTTCAAACATTTAAATGGAATCGGAACAACTGCTGAAAACTTAAAGGCTGCAGCTGAAGGTGAAAACTACGAATGGACTGATATGTATGAAACATTCGCAAAAGAAGCTGAAGAAGAAGGTTTCACTGCAATTGCATTCCAATTCAGAGCTGTTGCTAAAATCGAAAAAGCTCATGAAGAAAGATATTTAGCATTATTAAATAATGTTGAAATGCAAAAAGTATTTGAAAAGAGTGAAGAGACTATGTGGGAATGCCGTAACTGCGGTCACTTAGTAATTGGTAAAAAAGCTCCTCAAGTATGTCCAGTTTGTGCTCATTCACAAAGCTATTTTGAAGTAAGAAAAGAAAATTACTAGAAAAAAAATAAAGGTGGATTTATTCCACCTTTTAATTTTTTTAGGGCAAAAAGTCCATTTTTTAAGAAAAAATGCAAATGTAAGCATTTTCATATTTATTTAATAAAGTATAAGTAGTATAATTTTTTCATAAGGGAGGACTGACTTATGCAAAACTATAAACCAATACTTGATTTATTAGAAACTGAAGTTGCTATTAAATATGTAAAAGATAACTTCGAAAAAATTTTAGGAAAGGATTTGCACCTTACAAGAGTGTCTGCTCCTCTGTTTGTTGTGCCTGAAACCGGACTTAATGATAATTTAAACGGATATGAAAGAGCAGTAAAATTTGATATTAAAGATTTAGGAAAAGATGTTGAAATTGTACAATCACTTGCAAAATGGAAACGTAATGCCCTAAAAAAATATGAATTTAAACCAGAAACTGGTTTATATACAGATATGAATGCAATTCGTCGTGATGAAGATGTTGATAACATCCATTCAGTATATGTTGATCAATGGGACTGGGAAAAGATAATTACAAAAGAAGAACGAACTTATGCTTATTTAAAGAAAACAGTTAAAACAATTTATAAATGTTTAGTTAAATTAAGCAAGCTTGTAACTAAAAAATATCCAGAAATAACTTTTGATTTACCTAAGGATATTACATTTGTTTCTACATTAGAAATGGAAAAGAAGTATCCAGATTTAACAAGAAAACAAAGAGAGGATGTATACGCTAAAGAATACAAAGCAATATTTGTTTATCAAATTGGTTGGCCATTAAAAGATGGAAAACCACATGATGGAAGAGCAGCTGACTATGATGATTGGAAATTAAATGGAGATATTGTTCTATGGAATGAAGTTTTAGGAAGAGCATATGAAATATCTTCTATGGGTATTCGTGTAGATGAAGATAGTTTAGTTAAACAAATAAAAGAAAGAAAAGAAGAATTTAAACTAGAAAATCCATATTGTAAGAGTATTCTTGCTAAAGAATTACCATACACAATTGGTGGAGGAATAGGACAATCACGTCTTTGTATGTTCTTCTTGAAAAAAGCACATATTGGTGAGGTACAAGCTTCTGTATGGCCAGAAGAAGATATTAAGAAACTTGAAGAACAAGGTATTAAATTATTGTAATATAAAATTATCACTTTAGAGTAATTTCTAAAGTGATTTTTTATAAAGTGTTTTAATATGCTTTATTTTTTGGTATTATATATATGAGGGAGAAAGAATATGAGAGAAAAGATTTATTATAAAAATAGTTTTATTGAAGTTAGTAAAGTTGGTGCAGAACTAAAGAGTTTTAATGTTGATAGAACTGAATACATTTGGTCATCTGATCCAAAATATTGGAAACGTAGCGCCCCTTTTTTGTTTCCAATCGTTGGTTCTGTAAAGAATAAAGAAATATATATAGATAATAAAAGGTATGAAATGAGCCAACATGGATTTTTGCGAGATCAAGAATTTGAAGTGGTAGAAAAAAAAGAAGGTTATATTTGTCTAACAAGCAAATCAAACGAAAAAACTAAAGAAAGTTACCCATATGATTATATATCATTTATAGAATATATCTTAACAGATGATACATTGGAAACAAAAATCACAATACAAAGTATGGAAAATGAAATGTGCTTTAATCTTGGAGGACATCCTGCTTTTAATTGCCCTATTGGTGATAGGAAATTTAATGACTATCGTATTGTTTTTGAAGAAAAGGAGACTTTTGACAGCCCAAGTGTTGAGGAAGGAGGACTTTTAGATTTCTCAAAGTCAGTTTATCATAAAGAAAATTGTAAAGAGATAAATTTATCAAAAGATATTTTTACAATTGATACAATATTAATTAAAGACATAAAGTCTAAAAAAGTAAAATTACTTGATGATGATAATAAAGGTATCGAATTTTCTTTTCCTAAATTTACTACTTTAGCAATTTGGACTCCATATAATGATGCACCATTTATATGTTTAGAACCATGGATTGGTTATAATGATGAAGTAAATACTAATCAAGATTATAAAACAAAAAAAGATTTAGTATATTTAAATAAAGGTGAAAAATTTAGTGCAAGTTACTTTATTAAAGTAATAAAATAAGATAATCTATAAAAAGTATTTTATAAATGCAATAAACCTGTGATATAATATTATGTAAATAAAAATTAAAATAGTAATAGAAAGGAATTTATATATCATGGAAATGATTAGTGCGATTGATTTACGTGCTGGACATGCTTTTGAATATAATAATAGTGTTTGGCAAGTATTAGAACAAGATTTTATGAAACCAGGAAAAGGAAACGCTGTAATGCGTGTGCGTATGAAAGATTTAAGAACAGGATCTATCATTCAAACAACATTAAATCCTAATAACAAATACAAAAAATGTACAATTGATAAAAAAGAAATGTTATTTAGTTATGTTGAAGGTGATCAATATGTATTTATGGATAATGAAGATTACTCTACTTTAGAAATTCCAAGTGATAGATTAGAATATTATAAAAACTTTATGATTGAAGGCGAAACAATATGTTTAGTTCTTTTATATGAAGGTGAAATTCTTGGTGTACAAACAAAAGATGAAAAAGTAGCTTTAGAAGTTGTACAAGCTGAACCTGCTGTAAAGGGAAACACTTCACAATCTGCTCGTAAGAAAGTTACTTTACAAACAGGATTTGAACTTGAAGTTCCATTATTTATTGAACAAGGAGATAAGATTATTGTAAATGTAAATGAAGGAACATATGTTTCTAGAGCTTAAGATTATTTTAGACAAATAATAAAATAATATATATAAGAGAGAAATAATATGTTAATTTGCATTGATGTAGGTAATACGAATATTGTTTTAGGTATTTGTGATGATGATAATTTTAAAACATTTCGTCTTTCTACAAAACAAAATATTACAAGTGATGAACTAGGCATTCAAGTAAAAATGCTTTTAAATGCTTTAGAAATAAAGGAAAAAAATATAAATTTTATTGTAAGTAGCGTAGTGCCAGCACTTGATTTTGTAATAAAGGAAATGTGTAAAAAATACTTTGATATTATTCCAGTTTTTGTTGCGCCGGGAATAAAAAGTGGAATAAAAATTCGTCTTGATAATCCTAAGGAGCTTGGTGCTGATATATTAGTTGGAGCCGTTGCCGCAAGTGAAATTTATGGTCCTAAAGTGTTGGTTATTGATATTGGCACCGCAATGACTGTTGTCTATGTTAACGAAAGAAAAGAACTTCTTGGAGGACTTATTTTCCCTGGCATGAAAACTGCTTTCTCTTCGCTGATTTCTTCAACTGCTAAACTCGAAGATTTTTCTTATGAAAAGAGTAAATCAATTATTGGCAAAGATACAAAAACATGTCTTCAAAGTGGTATGTTTTTTGGATATTCTTCTTTAATTGAAGGAATAATAAAGAAGTTTAATAATGAGTTAGGAGAATTTAAGGTAGTATTTACTGGTGGAGAAGCATTTATTTTAAGAGATTCATTAGAAAATAGTAGTGATTATATCTTTGATGGTGATTTACTAATGAAAGGCTTAAAAATAATATACGAAAAAAATAAGTAATAAAAAAACACCTAATGCATAAATTGTATTAGGTGATTTTATTATGAACAGGAAGCCTTTAATGTTTATTAACTCTGACATATCTGATGTTAACACAAACAGCCAAGAAACATTTGATAGTAGATATGATAAAAGAATAACGAAGCGTAAAAAAATAACAAACGAAAGTAAAGAAATAGAAAAGACGGTATTAGATGCAATCCAAAATGCATGCACATTGTTCTCACATCAAATGCCCGTCTTATGCAGTATTAATTGTAGGGGAGTTAAAAGAATAATCATCCCTACAATAATAACAAATAATAAGCTTTTCTATCTTGAAAATGGGATAGAACGAGAAATACCCCTTGAAGATATTTCTGAGTTTAAAATTGAAGAGATTTAGTTTGCTCCACAATTTTTAGTACAAGGATCACAACAAATTGGTGCTAAACATTGTAATGAACAAATACATTCAATTGTTAGAATTACAGTATAGTTTGTACATTCTAAGTCCCCTGTTGTTGCATTAGTTGTTAATAATCTAAGAATTACGCAATCATTTTTAATGTTTTCAATTCTAAAAACTGTAGCTTGAGTTTCAGTTTCTGGAATATCGATAGCATATCTAACACCGCCGCGTAAATAAATTACGATTGGTTTAGTGTTGTAAAATGCACTAATCAATGAACCTTCGCATCCTTCACATGCCGTTTGAACGCAAGCGGCCTTTTGCATTTGATCAATCTTACAAAGTGTTTCATAGATAAATCCTCGTGTAGTAGGACATGGTGTTTGTGTTGTAGCTGGACAAGCCATTAATAAACCTCCTTTCAATATAGTGTATGAAAAAAATAAAGTGATGTTTAGGACAAACACAATAAAAGATAATATTTTATAGATTGCGATATTTTTTAACTACTATGTTAATATCTTTTTATTATTCTTTTAAATATAAAGATTATGTGATATAATAATATTAGAGATATGGAGGTATTGATTATGATTTTTTTAGCATCAGCTGAGGAAAAAATAGCTTTAACAATTTTAATAGTGTGTATAGTAGCAATCGGAGCTTTAATTATAGCTGCTTTGGTTCTTAGAATTCGTGCTGCTAGAAAACAAGAAATAAAAAGATTAGAAAATTTAGAGACTAAAGAAGTAACACCAGAAGAAAAAGAAGAATTTTTGCTTGCTTATGGTGGAGCTGATAATATTGAAGATGTAAAATTAGAAAGAAATAAGATCATTGCTTTTGTAAAAGAAGTAGAAAAAGTTAATGGAGATGCTCTTAAGACATTAGGTGCAACAAATGTTCTAATTATAGGTAATGAAGTTAGATCATCATTTGAAGACCGTGCAGAATATGTAATTAAAATACTAAAATAAACATTTATAGGAACAAGTTATGAATAATATTAATGAAAAATCAATTGCGAATATTCGCGTTATAACACAAGAAATGATAACAAATGCCAATTCTGGACACCCTGGTATTGCTTTGGGTGCTAGTGGAATTATGCATACTTTGTTTTCTAAACAAATAAAGATTTCATCAAAAGATAGTAAATGGTATAATCGTGACCGTTTTGTCTTAGCAGCAGGTCATGGTTCTTCTCTTCTTTATACAATGCTTCATTTACGTGGCTTTGATGTTAGCATAGAGGATTTGAAATCATTTAGGAAACTTCATAGTAAAACTCCAGGACATCCTGAGTATGGCTATACTGATGGCGTGGATTGTACTAGTGGTCCATTAGGACAAGGAATTGCTATTGCAACTGGTTTAGCATTATCAGAGAATTTTCTTGCGAACAAATATAATAAAGAAGGGTTAAATATTTTTGACTACTATACTTATGTATTGTGTGGAGATGGGGATTTACAAGAAGGAGTTACTGTTGAAGCTTTAAGTCTCGCGGGAAACTTATGTTTAAATAAACTAATAATTTTATTTGATTCCAATGATATCCAATTAGATGGTAAGGTTGCTAACGCTAATACTGAGAATATAAAGCAAAAAGTAGAAGCTATGAACTTTAATTATCTTAAAGTTAATGATGGAGATGATGTTGAAGAAATATCAAGAGCTATAGCATGTGCAAAAGAAAGTGATAAACCTACATTCATTGAAATAAAAACAATCATCGGTAAAACATCAAGTGCTGCTGGTGATTGTAAAGTACATGGTGCACCTTTATTTAAAGATGAAGTTTTGAAGATGCGTAAAGACTTTGGTGGAGATGAATTTACTTTTGATGAAGATGTCTTAGCATATTATGAAGAAGTAAATAAAAAAGCAGAAGAAAAATATCTTGAAAGTATGAATCTTTTAAAAAAATATGAAAAAGAATATCCAGCAGAATGGGTGGAACTTAATTTATTCTATCAAGGAAAAGATATCATTAATAAAGAAGATTTAGATATGCCATTTATGGAACAATATGATAAAGCTACAAGAGTAGTAGCTGGAGAGGTTATCAATAAGATTAGTTCATTATCACCTGTTTTATTAGGTGGCTCTGCTGATTTAACTAAGTCAACAAATTGTAAAGGATCTGAAGGAAATTATACTCATTTAACACCACAAGGACGTAATATTTGCTTTGGTGTTCGTGAACATGCCATGGCCGCAATGAGTTTAGGAATTACATTAAATGGAATGACAAGAGCATTTTGTAGTGGATTCTTTGTATTTTCAGATTATTGCAAGCCAAGTATTCGTTTAGCAGCACTTATGAATCAACCGGTAATGTATTTATTTACACACGACAGCATTGCGGTTGGAGAGGATGGCCCAACACATCAACCTATTGAACAATTAACTATGCTTCGTTCTATCCCTAACTTAAACGTTATTAGACCATGTGGTAGAGAAGAAACAAAAGAAGCAATACTTTTAGCTTACAATAGTAAAACTAATCCAACTTGTGTAGTTTTATCTAGACAAGGAATTAAGGAAGTAAGAACAAACGAAAACGCCAATGAAAATTTAACAAGCAAAGGTGCTTATATTGTTAGAAATGAAAAAGAGCACCTTGATGCAATCATTTTCGCAACAGGGTCAGAGGTTAGTCTTGCTTGTGAGGTTCAAGAATTACTATTAGAAGATAATATAGATGTACGTGTTGTAAGTATGCCTTCAATGTATTTATTCGATAAAATGGATGAAGAATACAAAAATAAAGTCTTTCCAAAAGGTGTATTAAAAGTAGGATTAGAGATGAGTGAAGCTGCTCATATGTATAAATATATTGATAATGGTTTTGTTTACAATATTACTTCATTTGGTGCATCAGGAAAAGCAATTGATGTTTTAAAAGAATATCATTTCACTAAAGAAGACGTAAAAGAAAAAATTAAAGAAAAGTTAAATAGAAATGCGTAGTTAAAAACTACGCACTTTTCTTATTTTAATATTATAAAAATTTAAATATTATGATATAATAAAATAATAAATGTAAGTATTATAAGGAAAAGGTGATGTTTATGACTAATTATATTTATGACTTCAAAAGCGAGTATCTAAAATATAAAGATGAAATTATTAAAAATACAATGGAATTAATAAAGATTCCTAGTGTTTTAGTAGAAAATGAAGAAGTTAATGGAAGAGTATATCCATTTGGTATTAATAATAAAATTGCTTTAGATAGATTTCTTGAACTTGCTTCTTCTATGGGGTTTGTAACAAAAAATGTTGAAGGTGTTTGTGGGCATGTTGAATATGGTGAAGGAGAGGAAATATTTGCGGTATTGTGTCATTTAGATGTTGTGCCAGCAGATGGTGAGTGGAAAAATCCGCCATTTTCTCCATGGATTGAAGATGGAAAGATTTTTGGTCGTGGTTCAAGTGATGACAAAGGTCCAGCTGTTGCATCATTATACGCTTTAAAGGTGTTAAAAGATCTTAATGTTAAATTGAAAAGAAGAATAAGATTAATTGTCGGAACTGATGAAGAGACTGGTTCAAGAGGATTAATTCGTTACTTAGAAGCAGAAGAAAATCCAACACTAGGTATTTCACCTGATGCGGATTTTCCAATTATATATGGTGAAAAAGGTATTGCATCTTTTGAACTAACTAAGAAAAATGATAGCGGAATTGAAGCGTATGGTGGAGTACGATTAAATGTAGTAGCTCCATGGTGTAAATTTAAATATCAAAACTGTGAAGATTGTCTAAACAAGCAAAACTTTAAAGAAGATAATGGTTATTACTATATTGAAGGAAAAAGTGCTCATGCTATGGAACCTAATAATGGACTTAATGCCATTAAGGAGTTTGTTTCATATATTCATGATAAAACCGATGATTTATTTATTAAATTCATTTATGATAAATTAATGGATACAAGATTAAAAGACATGAATTTAAATGTAACTGATGAAGAAATGGGAGATTTAACAATGAATATTGGAGTACTAGAAATGAAAGAAGAATCAAAACTTCTAATTAATTTCCGTTATCCTAAAAATTTAGATTTTGAAAAGTTCTTCGAAGAGTTTAGTAGCCAAGCAAAAGAATATGGTGTAGAAGTAAAATGTCTTCATAATATGACATACCACTATGTTGATCCTAAATCTGAATTTATTACATCATTATATGAGTCTTATTTAAGATATGAAAAACCATCACCACTAAAAACAATTGGTGGAGGAACATATGCTCGTCATATAAATAATGGTGTTGCGTTTGGAGTAATGTTCCCTGGAGAAATAGAGATGGCTCATGAACCTAATGAATTTATTTCTATAGATAGCTTATTAAGAGCAGGAGTAATAATTACAGATGCAATTTATAATGTAAACAAATAAGGGTAGAAATATGCGTTTAAGAAAAGTAAAAAATGTAGAAGAAAAAATAAAGAAATATTCCCATATTATTATTGAAAACCCTGAAGAATATAAAGGTAAATGGCATGAATTATTTAATAATAATAATCCCATACATCTAGAAATAGGAATGGGGAAAGGGAAATTTATTAAAACATACGCACAAACAAATCCTAATATAAACTATATTGGTTGTGAACTTTCAAATAGTATAATTTATAAAGCAGGAAAGCAAGTTGATGAATTAAAACTTGATAATTTAAAAATGATTAATATAGATGCACTAAAATTAGGTGATGTCTTTGAAGATGGGGAAATTGATAAAATATATTTAAATTTTTCTGATCCTTGGCCAAAATCAAGACATGAAAAAAGAAGACTCACAAGTGCTAGTTTTATAAATGTGTATAAGAAAATTATTAAAAAAGATGGGGAAATTGAATTTAAAACAGATAATCGTAAATTATTTGAATATTCGGTTATTTCATTTCATAAAGAAAATTTAGAATTTTTAGATTTAAGTTTAGATTTGCATAACTCAGGTTATGAAAACATTATTACGACAGAATATGAAGATAAATTTACTAGTCTTGGTAATGTTATTTACTTTATAAAATTAAAAATTAATAAATAATAGGAGCTTGATATGATTAATATAGATTTAATAAAAGAAGTATCATCCCTTCATGGGCCAAGTGGAAATGAACATAATATTAAAGCATATATGAAAGAGAAACTAAAGACATCTGATAAAATAATTGAAGATCGTTTAGGTGGTGTTTTCGGTGTTTATGGTTCAAATGGACCAAAGATTATGATTTGTGCACATATGGATGAAATTGGAATGATGGTTACTTCGATAGGAAGTAATGGCTTAATGAAAATGATAGCTATTGGTGGGATTAATCCAGAAGTGCTAGTTTCTACAAATGTATATGTAGAAACTAAAGATCATAAATTGATAAAAGGTGTGATTTCTTCAGTTCCTCCACATATTAAAAAAGATAATTCTTTTACAGTCGAAGATTTACTAATTGATATTGGTGCTGAAAGTGGTGAAGAAGTAAGAAAATTAGGCATAGAAATAGGCTGCTTTGTTACTCCCGTAGATTACTTTTATGTCACAGAAAATCAAAAAAGAATTGTAAATAAAGCATTTGATGATCGTATTGGTTGTAGTGTTATTTGTGAACTTGCAGAAAAAATGCAAAATATTAAACATAATAATATAGTATATCTTGGTGGAACTGTGCAAGAAGAAGTAGGTTTAAGAGGTGGAAGAGTAGCTACTCAAATGATTGAACCTGATTTATTTATTACAGTTGATGTGAGTCCGATGATGGATTATTTAGGAAAACCTGAAGAAGGACGTTTAGGCGGTGGTTTTTTAGTAAGATATTTTGATCCGGGTTGCATAATGAATCCAAAATTAAAATCATATATTACTTCATTAGCAGAAGCAAATGAAGTTAAATATCAATACTTTAAATCACGTGGCGGAACAGATGCGGGGGCAGCACAATATATTGGTAGTGGCACTTTAGCAACCACTATAGGAGTTCCTGGCCGTTATATTCATTCACCATCAACAATGGTTGATTTAGATGATGTCGAGCAAGTGTGTAGAATTATTGAATTAATCATTACAGATTTTGATGAAGACAAACTTAAAAAAATATTAGGATAGGTTTACTTATGAAGGGTATAATATTGATTCAAAACGAATTTGAGGATACTGAAGCAATAACAACTATAGATATATTAAATAGAGCAGGTATTAAACCAATACTTGTAAATATGTCAGATGATAAAGTTGTTACAACACAATCAGGTTTAAAACTAATTGTCGACTGCTTTTACAAAGATATTGACTTAGAGGAATATGATTTTGTAATTATTCCTGGTGGTAGGGCTGTTATGAAATATTTATATTATGATAATAGAGTAGAAGAAATCATTAAGTATTTTAATAGCAATGAAAAGTATATTTTTACAATTTGTGCAGCTCCAATGGTAGTTGCAAAGCACGGACTTTTTAATGGTATGAAATATACATGTTTTCCAGGTTGTGAAGAAAATATGGAAGGAAACTATACTAAAAAAGCAGTAGTGGTTAATAAATTTATTACAGGTAAATCAATGGGATATACAGTTGATTTTGCTTTAGCAATTGTGGAAAAATTATTAGGCAAAGAAAAAGCAAAACAAGTTGAAATGTCAATCAAAGGAAAAAATAAAAAATAAACAAATGGAGTTTTCCGTTTGTTTTTTAATAAATAAATATAATATTTTTATTGAAGAAAATGAGGTATTATGGTAAAATAAAACCATATAAAAGTAGGTGATTATATGGAAAAAAAGAGTAGAAAAAAAGTTAATACACTGTTTACAGATGAACAGCTTGAGAAACTAGAAGAACCTATTGAAGTGGAAAAAGAAGATGTTGTTCCAACCGAACCAGTTATAATAGATAATGAAACAAGTGACACATTAAAAGCCATCAAAGAGAAGGAAATAGCAAATATACCTAAGGTTGAGACAACAGAAGAATTTGATATTAAAAATTTTGAAGAAGAAACAATCATTAAAGATGATATCGAAAGATTTATAGATGTTGATATAAATGTTGGACTTAATGATGAACAAGTTGCGAAAAGAATTGAACAAGGATATGTCAATAAAAACACTAATAATAAAGGTAAATCATATTTAGGAATTGTTTTGTCTAATATTTTTACTTTTTTTAATATTTTATATTTCGTTATTGCGATTATTTTAATTATCCTTGAAGATTATAGTAATTTATTCTTTTTAGTAGTTGTTTTTGCTAATCTATTTATTGGTATTTTTCAAGAAGTTAGAGCTAAGATGACTGTTGATAAGATGAGAATAATGTCTGCGCCAAGTGCAATTGTAATTAGAAATGGTGAGAAAATTAAAATTGCTACTGAAGAAGTAGTTTTAGATGATATTTTATATCTACAAGCAGGAAAACAAATTTGTGCAGATTGTATCATTCTTGATGGTAGTATCGAAGTTAATGAAGCATTATTAACTGGTGAGGCTGATGCTATTCAAAAAGGAGTTGGCGGTAAATTGTTTTCTGGCTCGTTTTTATCAAGTGGAACATGTATAGCTAGAGCTGATACTGTTGGTAAAGATTGTTTCATTGAAAAAATGAGTAGTGATGCAAAAAAATATACACCACCAAAATCAGAACTATTAAGAACTCTTAAAAGTGTAATTAGAATCATTACAATTTTAATTTTTCCAATTGCTATTCTTTATATTTTAGCTCATTCCCAAAGCACTGAATGGATTAAAATATTCCAAAGCATTAAACAAGTTTCTTATATCATTTTAGCAATGATTCCTGCGGGTTTATTCTTACTAACTTCTGTTGCTTTATTTGTTGGTGTACATAGACTTGGAAAGAATAATACTTTAGTACAAGAATTATACTGTATTGAAATGCTTGCACGTGTAAATGTGTTATGCTTAGATAAAACAGGAACTATCACAGATGGTACAATGCGCGTGTGTGATTGTGTAGAAGTAAACAACACAACTGACTATACTATTCGTGAAATTGTTGGATCAATGATGAATGCATTTAAAGAAACAAACCCAACTAGTGACGCATTAATTAAATACTTTGATAAAAATAGTGTTTTATCACCTACAGAGATTATTCCTTTTTCATCAAAAAGAAAATATAGTGCAGTAACATTTGGTACAGAAGGAACATTTATTCTTGGTGCTCCTGACTTTGTTGTTAAAGAACACTATGAAAAGATAAGTGCTAAAGTTGATAGATTTGCTCATCAAGGTTGTCGTGTTCTAGTGCTTGGTTATACAACTAATAAAATAAAAGGTGAAGATCTTCCACGTTATATTAAACCATTAGCACTAATTGTTTTACAAGATCATATTAGAGATGATGCGGCAGATACAATAAGTTTCTTTAAACAAAATGATGTTGATATAAAAGTAATTTCTGGTGATAACCCTGAAACAGTGTCTATTATTGCTAATAGAGTCGGCATTGAAGGTGCTGATAATTATATTAATCTTAATAATATGACTGATGAAGAAATTAAAGAAAAAGTCTTTGATTATACAATATTTGGACGTGTTTCTCCAAGTCAAAAGAAATTAATTGTTCAAACACTCAAAAAAGCTGGAAAAGTAGTTGCGATGACTGGTGACGGTGTTAATGATATTCCAGCGTTAAAAGAAGCTGATTGCAGTATTGCGATGGCTTCAGGAAGTGAAGCAACAAGATATGTTTCCCATTTAGTATTAATGGATTCAAACTTCTCATCAATGCCGAAAGTAGTAAAAGAAGGTAGAAGAGTAATTAATAATATTCAAAAAACTTCTTCGCTATATTTAACTAAGAACTTGTTCGCGGCATTAATTGCAATAATGTATATTATAATTGGTTTCACAACTAAAGGTCTTGTTACCGCATTTAATACGAATTTTCCATTTGAAGCTAAAAACTTAATGATGATCGAATATATTATCTTAGGCTTTGCGACTACAATTTTGGCTATTCAACCAAATAATGAACCAATAAATGGTAAATTTATCACAAATGTTTTAAGAGAAATTTTGCCAGGTACTTTAACTGTTGTGGTATTTCAATTATTTTTATATTTTGCACAAGGAATAGAATTTAAAGATGGGTTATTATTTGATGAACTTTGTATAAAAGAAGTATATTTTACTATTTCATCAATAGTTACAACTGCAGTTATGTTCTTTGTGTTAATTGATACATGTAAACCAATGAATACAATGCGTAAACTATTAATATCTGTAGTATTTATTTTTATAATGATTTTCGTCTTTGTTCCATGGTTTAGTAATAAGGCGGGACTTGATTATAGTAAGTTTTCAGGAACTGAATGGCTACTTTTAATTGTATTATTACAAGCAGCATACCCTGCAATGTCTTTTATAAAGATGTTACTTGTAACCCTTCATATTATCCCTGCCGCAAAAAAGAAATAGGTATAGAGAAATGCTAGCATAATATTGTTAGCATTTTTTAAATATATAAAATAAATAAAAAATCACTTTACTTTTAAGACGAATTATGGTAAAATAAATAGATGTGAGAAAGAACTCACCCTTGCTTCAAAAAGAAGCCAAAAGACCAAAAGGAGGTGCGAAAAAATGAAAAACTATACTGGTATGTACATTATTCGCCCAACACTAACTGAAGAAGGTTTCCAACAAGTAATTGCTGAAATCAATGCAATTTTCACAGACAAAGGCGGAAGCATTTTAGAAGTTAATGAATGGGGAATTAGAGATCTAGCATATGAAATCGATGATTTCAAAAAAGGCTACTATGTAAAATTCGTTGTTAATGCTAGCAAAGAATCAGCAGCTGAATATGATCGTATTTGTAACATTAAAGAAGATATTATTAGACATATTTTAGTAAAAGAATAATATAAGGAGATTGTAAGAATGAATAAAGTTATCCTTGTTGGAAGACTTGTTAGAGATCCAGAACTTCGTAAGACTAACACAGATATTTCAGTTGTTCAATTTGCAGTTGCAGTTGATCGTATTCAAAGAACTGGACAAGAAAAGAAAACTGACTTTATTAATTGTGTTGCTTGGAGAAATTTAGCAGACAATTTAGCAAGATTTATGCGTAAAGGAAGTTTAATTGGTGTTGAAGGTCAATTACAAGTTAGATCATATGAAGATCAAAATGGAGCTAAACGTAATATTACTGAGGTAATATGTGAAAATATTCAGTTCTTAGAGTCAAAGAATGCTCGAGATAACTCTGGTTATTCAGACATCAATTCTTATGATATTCCTGACTATCAAGATCAATATGAACAACCTTCATTTGATCAATTTAGTCAACAAAGAAAGGGAAATCCATTTGAAATCCCTAGCACAAAGTCTAAAGAAGAACCTGAAGATCCTTTTGCAAAATTAATATCTAAAAATAATATTACAGATGATGACCTTCCGTTCAACTAAGACAAAAAACATTATTAGGAGGAAACAATTATGGCAATGAACAATTACCGTGGTGGTAAAAGAAGAAAAACTTGCTATTTTACTGATAATAAAATTGAAAAAATCGATTGGACTAACGTTGAATTATTAAGAAAATTCGTTTCTGATCGCGGCAAAATCCTTCCTCGTAGAGTTACAGGAACTAAAGCTATTTATCAAAGAGAATTAGCAGTAGCAATCAAACGTGCTCGTCATATGGCATTATTACCATTCGTTAGAGAGTAATTTATAACTTGAATTAATACAATTTACTTTGCAAAAAACTATTCAATACAATTGTAATAATAACATATAACAAAAACAAAAGCTTAACATTACTACATGTTAAGCTCTTTTTTATATTTATCTCTAGAAATGTAATAATTGTGTTTAAAAAAGTGAAATATTTGATTTTTAGTGTAAACAATGTATAATATAATAAAGTTGAAAAGAATAACGTTCTAATTTAATTAATTAAATATTTTATATGGAGGATAAATTATGCGTAAAATTGGTATTATAATTATGATTATTTTAATGTTTGTACTTATTTCATGCAATACGGATGACAAATATGAATGTGAAAATGGCCATAATTTAAAATGGACAATATTACAAGAGCCTACATGTAAAACCGAAGGAATAAAAGAGTTGTTGTGTATTAATTGTCACAAAGTATTGGAAACAAGTTCAATCGATATTATCTCTCATAAGTTTGAAGAATATGTGGATGAGTTAAATAATAGACTATTAAAGTGTATAATATGTGATTATCAAATTAAGGAAAATAAAATATATTGTGTTACTTTTGATTCAGATGAAGGGACTTTAATAAGTGGAAAGGAAGTACAATATCTTGCATATAATGAATTTCCTCAAATACCTGTATTTTATAAAGATGGTTATGAATTTATTGGTTTTGATAAAGAAATTGAGGCAGTTACAAATGATGTTGTTTATAAAGCTGTTTATCAAAAATTAACGATAAATAAAATATCTTCAACTGAGTTAATAAAAGATATAACTGGTGGCTTTAATTTTGTAGATTATTATGATGATTATAAGAGTTTAAATGGTAATATAGAACCGATGATAAAAACATTAAAACAAAGTGGTTTTAATATAGTTAGTCTTCCAATAAATTGGTATGAGTATATGAATGAAGATTACGATATTGATGAAGATGTACTAATTGTAACTAAAAAGATAGTCGATACACTTTTAGAATATAATTTTTATGTTATTATTACTTCATATGATAGTTATGAAGATGCTTGGAGTAGTTTAAATTATTCTCAATATGATAAAACAGTAGAAATTATGAAAAAACTATGGGACCAAATAGGTAATTATTTTATTGATTATGATGAAAGATTAATGTTTTCATTTTTAAATGAACCTCGTGATTATATAACTAATGAATATACAAGAGAAGGTGCACTAATATTAAATTTATTAAATGAAGAGTTTGTAGAAATTATTAGGAGTCAAGGATATAATAATAAATATAGACATTTATTGATAACACCAATATGGGGTAATAGTAATGATGAAGTTTTAAAGTGCTTCAAAGTTCCTAATGATGATTATATTATTATTAGTTTACATTATTATGGCCCTTTTGGTTTTGTGCATGATAGTACATATGATGAAGCAAGTTGGGATGATAAAAAAGCAGAATATCAAATTGAATTAACCAGTCATTTCAAAAATATTAAAGATAAATTTTTAGACAATAATATTGCAGTTTTGATGACTGAATATGGTTCTCGTGATAAAAATAATATTATTGAAAGAAGTAAATGGCTTGAGTACTATATAAATGTAAGTTATAACTATGGAATCAAATGTATTAGTTGGGATTCTTTTTTAAGCTATTATGATAGAGAATTTACTTTTTCAATTATTAATAAAGAGACTGGGGAATGGAAATACCAAGAATTTCAAAAAGTATTTGAGAAACTATATGTAGAAAAAGAAATATTACCGTATTTTAAAGAAATTAGTAATGATATTTGCAAATTATCAGATCCTGTAATTATTCCAACACAACTGACTAATATTTTAACAAATGAAGTATATAATGTTGATGTTAAATATGATAAAGATAAGTTTGTTGAAAAAGATGGTAAGTTATATGCTATTGAACCAGGTATATATTACTTTTCATTTGAAGTAGAAGGATATACTTATTATTATCAAAAAAATATAATGGTTGATTATAAGTTATATGATTGTTCATTTGCTATTGAAATTAAAGAGAATAACGATAAGCAGCTACAATGTTATATAATTACTAATGGTAAGCCCACTTCTCGTTTGAAATATGATTGGTATTCTACAGATACTAATATCCTAACAATCAGCAAGTATTCAACAATTTCAATATTAAATGATGGTGTTGTTGCTATAATAGCTACCAATAAAGATAATAAAGAAGTAGGGGTTATTGAATTAACTATAAAAAATGGTAAGATTGTTAGTACAAAGAATATGTTTGTTGAAGAAAATATTTAGAATTAAAATTCTCAAAACTATTTACAAATTCAACAAAACACGACATAATAATGCATGTGCGCCGCTGCAATGGATTTTGTATGATTTGGTGCATTGGAGTCTGTGCAGCTACAATATTGTAATATTACAAGTTCATTTTGAAAAAATATGACAATTTGGATTTGAAAAAATTACAGATAGCAAACTCGGGTAGAAGATTATATAAGATCGCTTAAAAGAGCGGTCTTTTTTCTTTTTAAGGTGATTACATTTTGCAAGCAACTGAAAATGAGAATCTATATTCAGACTATATCACACTTTCTAGAATAACTAATACAAATACTTAGATTGTTCGATTGTGTACGACTATGAGCTTTAAATAAATTCAAATACTTTTTGTAAAATTTGTTCAGATTCGGTCTGTGTTACTACACCATATTTGTAGCGATATAATATAGACAAAAGATAAATTCAATTATATAAGATCACTCAAAACTGGGTGGCCTTTTTTTATGATTCATTGATATTCCTAATAGTAAGCCTGAGTCGGTCGAGATTTAGAAAAATATAAATTAGTTCGCCGATAATATGGGAAAAGAGACTTCTAGTTCGCCCATAAACAAACCATATTCAGCCCATATCGCACTTTCTAATTTGTATAATATAAATATTTTTAAATTCCAGTTCAATCACAAGCTTTATGTGTGTTTAAAAGGTCCAGATACATTTGTAAAATTTATCCAAATTTGGTTTGTAATGTGGGGATTAATTTTAGAAAAACCGAAAAAATGACATTAATTAACATTGTAAAAACCGGAAAAACGTGGTAAAATAATATTAGAAAACTATACTAAGGAGGCTTGTTTATATGTTTTATCGGAAAATAGAAAGTAGATTATATGAATATTACAACGATGTTAACGCTAAAATTATTATTATTAATGGTGCTAGACAAATTGGTAAAAGTTTCATTATTAGAGAGACTGCTAAAAAACATTTTCCTAATTATATAGAATTAAATTTAAAAAGTGACTATGATGGTGACCAATTATTCAAAAACATTAAGAAACCAAAAGATTTATATTTGCAACTTAGTGCTTTATATGGTGACAAGTTACATGATATAAATGATACAATAGTTTTTTTTGATGAAATACAAGTTTATCCTCATTTGTTAACAATGTTAAAAGATTTAAAGTTAGAAAATAGATATAGATATATAGCAAGTGGTTCTTTGTTAGGTATAACATTAAAACACACATTTATACCTATGGGAAGCATTGATGAAATAAAAATGTATCCCATGGATTTTGAAGAATTTTTATATGCTAATAATGTAGGGAAAGATGTCATAGAATATTTAAGAGATTGTTTTAATGATGTTGAACCTGTTTCTGAGGGGGTTCATAAGATTATATTTGAACGATTTAGAGAATATTTAATTACAGGTGGTTTACCGGATTCTATAAAAGAATTGGTTATAAATAAAAATGTGTTAAAAGTAAGAGAAAATCAAACTTTAACATATAATTATTATAAATATGATGCATCACAATACGATCAAGAACATTTATTGAAAATAAGAAGAATTTATGATTTAATGCCTTCCTATATGGAGAACAAAGTTAAAAGAATTAAATTTAAACAAATTGAAAACATAGATGATTCAAATTTATTAAAGTATAAAGATGAATTTGATTATTTAATTAATTCTGGTTGTGCTTTAGGTGTTAAGGCTATTTCAGATCCTAGATTCCCATTAATAGAATCAAGTAGTAAAAATTTAATCAAATTATATTTTAATGATGTTGGTATTTTAACAAATATATTATATAAAAATAATATATCAGCCATTTTAAATACTGATAAAGGATTAAATATCGGTTCAGTATACGAAACTGTTTCTGCTATGGAACTTATTGCTCACGGCCATGAATTATATTATTTTGATAGTAAAAAAGTAGGAGAAGTAGATTTTTTAATTAATGATTATGATAATCTGTCTATCTTACCAATTGAAATAAAATCGGGTAAAGATGGTTATGAATTTAGAGCTATTCCTAAACTAGTTAATAAAGATGGAAACTATAAATTGAATAAAGGTTATATTTTTGCAAATCAAAATATATGTAAGAAAGAAGATGAATTATACACATTTCCTATATATATGATAATGTTTGTATAATGGCTATTAAGTTTGCTCGTCATATGGCATTATTACCATTCGTTAGAGAATAGTACTATATTTGAATTAATACAATTTGCTTTGCAAAAAATCATACAAAACAAATTGCAAAAATTATTCAATACAAATGTAATAATAACATTATAAAAAAACAAAAACCGAATCTTCAAGACTATCTTTGGATGTTAAAGAAGGAATAGAAAAAATTGAAGAGCAATATGGGCCGTCAAAATATGGTAAAATAAAGTTTTCAAAGGAATCTTTATTTTGGATGGGTTATTTTTATAGATATTTGTCTTATACGAGGAATATTGAGACTCCAATATTATTTAAAATATTTGACTATAACAAAATTAATGAATTATATTATACATACCACACACAAAGTATGGAGTGGTGTGTAGAAAGTATATTAGAATTATATAATTTGAATGAAAATGTTTTTGATAAAAATTGGAGATTAAAGAAAGAAATGAAAAAAATAGAATATAATAGTAAAATAAGAATATATAATGAAAAAATACCATGTATAAAGAAAGATGATCTTTATTTTGTGGAATATAATAATAATATGTTTGTTATTGCATATGAAAAAATTAATGCTAATGAATTATGTATTTATCCTAGTTCTTGGAAGATAGAAAACAAAAGCGTTATTCCATCAGTAATACATTTTGAAACAAGTAATATTAGTGAATATAAATCTAAGTATTTTGATAAGATGTTAACTTTAAGTCAAGAAATCATTAAAATTATCGTGTTGAAACAAGTAGGTAAAGTTTCGATACATCCAAATCACGAAAATAAACAAATATTATTACCGGAAAACAAAGTTAATGGTGTACACATTGTATTAGAAGCTGAAATGGATGAGTTATTGAAGCATTATAATGATTTTTCGGAAGTAAAACAATATACACTTAAATAATAAGCAAGGTGATAATATAAATAATAATTCTAAAGTATTAGTG
The DNA here is from genome assembly GCA_964385755.1 of uncultured Coprobacillus sp. Taxonomy (GTDB): domain Bacteria; phylum Bacillota_I; class Bacilli_A; order ML615J-28; family CAG-698; genus CAG-698. Next base: position 34,925 of record CAYLPZ010000010.1, on the reverse strand, counting down.
TATAGTTTTCATTTGACAAGTTAAAAGAATTAAAAATTAAAATCTATATAAAATAAACTATGTACTTTTTCAACAAAACACGACATAATTATGCGTAGAGAGTTTCGCAATTGGTTCTGTATCTATTGGTGCATTTTGGTTTGTGCAGCTACAATAATGTAATATTACAACTCTAATTTAAACTATTATAACAAAATAGATTTGGAAAAATTACAGATAACAAACTCGGGTAGAAGATTTTATAAGATCGCTTAAAAGAGCGGTCTTTTTTGCGTTTTAAGGCATAAAAAGATAAATTGCTTTTGAAAAAGAGGGCACAATTAAATCATTTTATATTGAAAAAGAGGACATTATATAATATATATGGAGATGATATTTATGCTATGGAGAAAACGTCAAAAAGATATTATAGATTGGATTTATAATGAGAAAAAAGCATTATTAGTAACTGGTGCTAGACAAATTGGTAAAACATATTTGATTAATAAAACATTAGAACAAGAAAATTGTGATTTCGTTGAATTCAATCTAATTAAACAACCTGAAATTGTTAAGCTTTTATAATCTGTTTCTAATGATGATTGTAAAACATTTTTAGAACGTTTGACTATTGCCACTACACATGATTTAAAGAAGGGGAAAACTATTATATTTTTCGATGAAATTCAAGAGTATAAAGAAATAGTTACTAAAATTAAATTTTTAGTTGAAGAAGGCGGTTTTAAGTATGTGTTTAGTGGTTCTTTACTTGGAGTAGAATTAACAGGGTTAAAATCAGCTCCAGTTGGTTATTTGAATACAATAGAAATGTTTCCTTTAGATTTTGAAGAATATATTGTTGCCTTAAACATTAAAAGAGAAACAATTAATACATTAAAAAAATCTTTTGATGAAAAGATAAAAGTAGATGAATTTGTACATAATAGAATGATAGAACCTTTTAAGAGTTATCTATTAGTTGGTGGTATGCCAGAAGCAGTTGACTTTTATGTTAATGAAGCGGATTATAATAAGGTTTATAACATACATTTAAGTATTATAGAACAATATAAATTGGACTTTACTAAATATGAAAAAGAAAAAAGATTAAAGCTAAAGAAAATATATGACCTTATTCCTGCTGAACTTGCTGATAAGAATAAGAGATATATCTTTAAAAATATTGATCCAAATATAAAATATGATAGATATGAAAATAGCTTTAATTGGTTAATTGATGCTGATGTTGCACTTCCTGTTTATAATGTTACAGAACCAAGGTTGCCATTGTTAATTAACAGCAAGAGTAATTTATTCAAATTATTTTTATCTGACATAGGCATGCTAACAAGTTTATATGGAAAGACTACCCAAATGGCTATTATGAATGATGATATATCACTAAATTGTGGGGCTATATATGAAAATGTGGTTGCCCAAGAATTAAATTCGCATGGATTTAAAACTTATTATTTTAACAGCCATAAACAAGGGAAATTAGATTTCGTTGTAGAATATAAAGATTTTGTGTGTCCAATTGAAGTGAAAAGCGGAAAAGATTATGCTAAACATAGCGCCTTGAATAATGTGTTAAATAATAAAGATTATGGAATTAAGAATGCCTTCGTTTTTTCTAATTTTAATGTAGAGGTCAATGGAAATATAATATATTACCCAATTTACTTTATTATGTTTTTAGAAGAACAATCATTTCAATTGCCGAAGATTAATAAAATAGATTTATCGGATTTATAAAAAACTAATATGTATTATTACAAATCTAATTTAAACTTTTATAACAAAATAGATTTGGAAAAATTACAGTAAGCAAACGTATAAAAGATTATATAAGATCGCTTAAAAGAGCGGTCTTTTTAATTTTTAAGCAAGAAATTAAGCAAGATTTAAGCAAGATGATTGAGTTTGCCTAGAAGATATGATATAATAATAGTGGAGATGATAACTATGTACAAACCACCTTTTACTATAACTAATCAAATGCTTTCGTTGTGTATTTCAATTACTGAAAAAGTAGGTCAAATCAATAATTATCAATCATTAAAAAGAATGCCGATTTTAAGAAAGAATAATAAAATAAAATCTATTCATTCTTCATTAGCTATTGAAGCAAACTCGTTATCTTTGAATCAAGTTAAAGATGTTATTGAAGGTAAAGTGGTAATAGGTCCAAGAAAAGAAATACAAGAAGTAAAAAATGCTTATAACTTATATAGTATGTTTGATAAATTAAATTGTTATAGCGAGAAAGATCTATTATTAGCACATAGTGTATTAACATATTTAATAGATGAAGAATCTGGAAAATATAGAAACCATGGAGAAGGTGTGTTTGATGGAGATAAAGTCATTTTTGTTGCCCCACCAGAAAATATGGTTCCAACTTTGATGAAAGATTTATTTAATTGGTTAAAAAACGATAAAGAAACACCTTTATTAATTAAATCATGTATATTTCATTATCAGTTTGTTTTTATTCATCCTTTTAGTGATGGAAACGGGAGAATAGCAAGATTTTGGCAAAATCTTTTATTAAGTAATTGGAATAGTGTTTTTGAGTACATTCCATTAGAATCACAAATTCACAAGTATCAAAGTGAATATTATAATAAAATAGATATTTGTCATAAGAGTGGTAATTCAAATGAATTTATAGAATTTATTCTTTTAATGCTAAATGAAATTTTAGACGAAGTTTTGCTAAGTTCTCAAAAAGAAAGTAGACATATTTCCGAACAAGTAAATAGACTATTAAGTGTTATGGATGATGAAATTCCTTATAGCGCTAAAGAACTTCTATCATTATTAAATATAAAATCAAAAGAAACATTGAGAGCTGCTTATCTTAATCCGGCATTAGAAAATGGATTAATAAAAATGACTTTACCAGACAAACCAAATAGTAAAAACCAAAGATACATAAAATAAGTTTTGCTTTTAAAAGAGCTAGACAAATGGCTTTATTACCATTCGTTAGAGAATAATTTATAACTATAACAGCACAAGTTCATTTTAAAAAAATTGACAATTTGAATTTGGAAAAATTACAATAGTATTATTAATAAAAACGTTATTTGAAAAGAAGATGAAGATCGTTTGAAAGAGCGGTCTTTTTTGTTTGACCAAATACCGCCGGACCGTACTACTAGACCTGCGACGAAGCTACGCCAAAAGGCATTATTCGACCTAAATCGACGGACTGAGGCAACATACCGACATCATATTATGGTGATGCATTCGAAGTAACTATAAGTAATGAAGAAGCTCAAATAATAAAATACAATATTCCAAAAATTACTTATCTAATTATACCTGATTATATTGTTATTGATAATAATCAATATAAAGTAACAGGGATTGTTGAAAAGACATTCCAAGATATTTATTTTAGAGAAATCTCATTTTCTTCAAATATAACTAGAATAGTAAAAAATACTTTTTGTTATGATGATTCAAAAGATAACATAACTAGTGCAGGCAATATTTTTTATCGTGGGACATTACAACAATGGTTTAATATTGACTTTGAAGAATTTATCGTATCTAATAATTCAAAACTAGGTATGTATCTAACCACATCAGAATTTCTAACTGGAGAATTTTATTATATGAATTCACTAAACATACCTGAGGGAGTAGAAGTTATTAAGCCTTACGCATTAGCTTTCTTTAGGGAAAATGAAGTAATAATTCCTAATAGCTTACATACGATTGAAGAATATGCCTTCATCTACTCTTGTGTTGCAAATATAACAAACTTAGAAAATGTAGAGAACGTGCATCCAAATGCCTTTTTACAGTAATTATACAAATAATTTAGTCATAATATATAATTGATTTATACAATTATATGTTTGATTTATTAAATTAATAAAGTAGCTATATTATAATACTCTTGTCGACAGAAGGAGAATTATATTGTAGCTACTTTTTTGTATTAGATATGAAAGTTGTAAAATCACAAGTTCTTTTATATATGCATGAAGAGTTATTGATGAAAAGAGAACTGTACTCGAAAGAAGTAAAAGAAAAGTTTGAACTAGAAAGCAAAACACTTTATCGTTATATTCAAGAAATAAAAGCTTATTATAGTAATATGTATAAGAAAGAAACGATTGCGTATTGTAGAAGTGAGAAGAAATATGTCTTAAAATAGCAAAATACCAAATATTGTCATACTATCACTATATAATAAGGATAAATAGAAATATTTTTTCTATTAATTGTTTATTCTAAGGAGGAATACTAGAAGTGATAATAATGGTAAATAGAAGTACCAAAACTTGATTATTAATTATGAATTAAGATTTACAAATGAAGGTTATATGTTCGTGCAAAAGCAAAAAACGATGATAAAAATTAGATAAATAATTTAATAGAAGCCAACTATGAATAAATCAAAAGATTTTTGGAAAAACAAATTATTTATAGCAGTTAAAGGAAAAACTATAGCTGAACTTTTCCATAACTAGAGAGTCGTAGACTCCTGTAGGAAAATAATGAAACGGAATACAGTGCCAATTAAATTATAACATCTAGTGTTATGATATGAAAGTTATGTTGTACTCATAACTATAAAATAAAACCTAAGGAAGGAGATTGTATAATCTTAAGTACAATTTGATTATACTAGATAATTATGGATGAAAAAGTAGTTATTAATTTAGAAGGATTTGATGCAACTATGAAAATCTACGAAGACAGAGCAGTTATTATTGGGAAAAAAAATCTTTATGGATTCATGTACGGAAAAATGAGGAATGGATCAAAGCAATTTTATTTTCAAGATTTAACAAGTGTTCAATATAAAAAGGCTTCAATATGGACAAACGGTTTTATTCAATTTGAATATCCAGGATCTCACTCAGGTAATAATCACTTTAGTGAAAACAGCTTTGGTATTATGTATGGTAAAACCGATTTAAAATTATGTGAAAAAGCATATGAGTATATCAAAGAAAGAATCGATTTCTACAAAAGAAATAAAAATTCTGGAGGATTCTCTCAAGCTGATGAAATATTAAAATTTAAGGAATTATTGGATGCAGGAATTATTACTCAAGAAGAATTTGAAGAAAAGAAAAAGAAAATATTAGATTTATAAAAGGTAATTCGTGATAAGAAACAATAAACCATGATGTTCAGAGTAAAGTGTGGAAAAATTATAAGTAAATTAAAAATTTAAAAATTTATTATTATATATAGATGAAATAAATATATAAAAGAATAATTTAGATTTAAATAAAGATAAAGTCACCTTTGTTTAAAATGTGAATGTTATACTGAGAAAATGAATAAAGATAATGCCAGTGCAGTTGATGTTTTTGTAAATATTGGGTTTACACTTTTATCTTTTCTTATGAGTTTTTAATTTTTATATAATTCAGTACATACATAATACTAAAACAATTTATTAATTGATAAATAAAATACAATATTTATAATAAAAATAGTTATATTATAACTAATATTTCTAAAATAGATGATTAAATACTAAAAAAATTTGGAGGAATAAAATGAGTGAAAAAAGCAAAAATGCCTTATGTATAGGTTTATCTTCGATAGTTTGAAAAACTGTGTAATGTTCATGGTAATGGTTCGTAACTGATGTTACATGGTCTTTATTCCATGACCAATCAGGATTTATATCATGATCTATACTCCATCTTTCAGTTCCAAATGGTACTATCGCCATACACAATAAACTTAAACAATAATACATAACTATATTTTTAGTTTTATTTATTATTCTTATGTTACTATCAATAGTGATGTTTATAGTTAAGATTAAAGGAACAGATAACGAAAAAATCGAAGCGATAGTAACATGCTCAATACTTGGTTTAGGATTAGTAATATTAATTTGTCAGTGGGCTATTTTTGGTTTTTCTTTATGGGGGACATTATATACTATAGCAATGTGTTTATTTCCAGTACTTTATGATTCACTAATTGAAATATAATAAGAGCAGGTTATATATAATAATTTATAGGTTTAAAACAGCCTAAATAATAAAAAATTTAGTTTTTGGGGGATATAATGCAAGTAAAAAGAATTTTAATAGTTTTGATTATGATATGTTCATGTTTGATTGTTTCTGGGTGTGGCCATGATAAGGATGATTATTATTACAGAATGAATTCTGATATCGAAAGTTTTGTGAAATATAAAACACCAGAAGTATATTATGACAATATAAAATTAGAATCAAGTTATAGTGGTGCTTTGAATGAGTATTATGATGTAGTATGGGAATCAAAAAATGAATATATGAGTATAGTAGATAATGTTTTAAAAATAGTGAAATATCCAGATAAGTCAATAGAGGTAACTTTGAAAGTAACATTTAATGAAGTTATATATGATATTGTTGAAAATCCATCAGTTTCAAAAGAATTCAATGTCTTAATGCATCCTAAAAAAGATTCACTTACACTTGAGTTTGCTAAGAAAAATGGTTTCTGGATTGATTCTGAATCGGAGACTATGGGAAAATCCATATCTAGTTCTGTAGACAGCCCTGATCTTCCTTATCGTTATAGATATAAGATTAATATTAATAATTTTACTTTAGTAGTGGAGGAAACTGTATGTTCCTATGGTAAGTATTATTATACTGATTATACATATGATCCCAAGACTGGAAAGGTTAACTATAAAAAGTATTCATCTTATGTTGATTCTGCAAATTCAGAGACTCATACAATCGATATAAAGGGGAAGACAGAAGATGAGATAGAAGGATTATTATTATACAGATATTCTATTCAAAATGGTATAAAATATTTAGATAATTATTTAGCTTTAATTGGTGAAAGACAATATTGTAGTGGTTTATATAAATAAAATAAATTTTCATTACATGTTAGAAGAATATGTAAAGATTACAAGCAATGTACGTGATATATCTAAAGCGTATAGTTTTAAGTCGAAAATATAAACATCTCAGAGAGAAAGTAATAATTGTTAAGGATAATATAAAACCTAAGAAAGATGAAAATGGACTTTTAACAATAGGATTAAAAGATTTTTTACTAAATGATGAATCGATTGGCTTATAGTATTTTAAAAGAAAAAATAACCTCACCCCTAAGATATTCACTCTTGGATGAGGTTTTATTATGGTTTGATCTACTTTTATCACTTACGGGGTTTATGTAAGTATCAAGCTCTTTTTTATTCTTCAATAAATCTCATTCATCCTTTCTATCAAACGAACTTCCATCATTAATTAAATAAGAAGAAAACATAATACAGATTTATATATAATATATTATATAGCTTCACATAATTTAGCACTATATTGAAAAAACTAAAAACAATAAATCCTTATAATAATTCGAATACTTTTCAAGATAAACAAATAAGTTTTTATTATGAGGCGAAGTTTATTTAGAAAAATAAAAAATTGAAATACAAGATAAAAGAAGATTAAGAATTTGTTATGTCAGTAGAAAAATAGATGAAATAGCAAAGTCAACTACCATATATTGTATAAAAATTTATATAATATTATACTCAAAAAATAGCAACAAGTTTATATGGAAAATTCATAGTTTTGGAATATAAAATTGATAATTTGTATTGTATGATCTCACATATCATTGTGAGATTTATTTAGTGTGAACTTTAAAATACGAGTGATAACATAATAATGATTATAAAAAATGATATCTGGAATAAATATATTATTCAATGTGTAAAACAAAATTTTTTATTTATTGCTAAAAAATTACTATTTTTTTATAATTGGTTGCGGATTTGTTGCACTTAAGTTGCACCTGAGTTGCGCCTTGTGTGGTAATATATTATTAATAATAATAGATAACCATGATAATAAGAGATGAAAGGGGAATTTTTATGCCAAATATAAATAAAAAAGGCCTAAATAAATTCGTTAAAAATACAAGTAAAAACACTAGTGTAAAATCTAATTATGTAAGAAATCGAAAACTGTCCATTGGAGTAATGATTATTTTCCTATTGATTACTTTATCGATTGTAACTTATGCTTGGTATGAATCAAAAATTAGTACTGATGGTATTGATTTTCAGACTGGAAATATAAAAGTTTTTTCTGACACTTATAAAATGTTAGATGGTGATTTAATATCATTAAGACCTGATAATGGTGTTGAGGAGACAAATAATGGTGGAAATACTGAGAGTTTTTCCATCGAAGATTCCATTGTTAAAGGTGAAAAACATACTTTCTATTTTGTTGTAACCTTAGGAGTTGAATCAATTGACGTTGATTTTGCATTATCATTTTACATTGATAACAAAGAAGAAACTTTAAATATTTTCACAGATGACACAGCTGTTGCTGGAGGATATTCATTCAAATTATCTGAAGTTCCAGTTCCTACTATTAATTCTAGTGTTGATGACACAAACATCATTCGTAGAAACAATGCTAAAACCGCTTTAGCAACATATCTTAATGGAAATGATTATCCACTAAACAACATTAGTGAAAAATCATTATTGAGTTTAGATCAAAGCTCTCTTAGAGGTAGACTTGGTAAATTAGAAGATTCTAGTATAAGAACATCAAAAATTTACGCACTACAATACTATATTAATGATCAAGCTACTGGAATTTACGCAAACCGTTTATTACAGATTAGAGGTTCAATATTTGCTACACAAATCAATGCCTTAACTGATGAAGAACGTTCATCTAATACAATTTTAGTGAAAAATGAGAATGAATTAAATTCAGCAATTCATACATATTTACCTGGTGATATAATTCGTGTTACTAATAATATTTCAATTACAGGTGATTTAATATTCAATAGACCTGTAAACTTAGAAGTTGCTTCTTCAACTTTATCTGTAACGGGAAATATTGTATTTGAATTCAATCATTCTTCTTCATATTCAATTAAAACAAAACAAAATGGTATTATCATAGTTAAAAAGCCTACAAATGTAAATTCTTCTGGTAACTTATATATAAATACTCCTAATGCTTCAGTTTCTTTTGAGGGTCATAGTTCTGATATAAGTACTGTTGGAGATATTTATGTTCAAAATGAATTTGCTGTTAATGCTTCATATTTAACTGGTGCAACCTTTGATCATATCGATATTTACAATACAAATGAACATGGTGAAATTCCTTCAGGTAATGCAATTAAAAAGGTAATATCTGCTATAAATAATACGAAATTCATTATTTCTAAATATTCAAAAGTTCAATCAATCGTTCCAAGATTAACTACTACTGAAAACGTAAATAAAATTTATATTCAAAACGATGGTACATTAGGAAAATTAGAATTAAAGAATCTAGTATTTGATAATTCAATTGTTAATGAACCTTCAATAGTAATATATAATAATGGTAATATTTCAGATGGTATAATTTCATTACCACCTGATGCTAAACCATTTAGAGCAATCTCTTTTTCAAGTGCTATGGCTCTATTAAATGGTGATTATGGTTTATCAGAAGAACAAGCTAATCAATTATATGAGGAAGTATTAGTTTTTACAGGTAACACTTCTGTCATCACCGCAAAAGAAATTGATACTTTTATTAAAAAACATGATAATCCTTCTTCATCTCAACCAAATGATGTATTTGTTTCTAGTTTATCTATTGAAACTAAAAAAGCATTCACTAGATATTATACAGGTAACACATATATCGAAATTGGTGTTGCTGGAAATAAAGTTATAATTGAAGGTCCTTATTCAACTGATGGAAGTCATTTTAAAACTGAAGATGTAATAGTAGAAACTTCATCTTCATTAGTTCAAATTATTTCTGGAAGTTTTGAAACAAACGACTTACATCTATCAGTGTCATTATACCCTAGTAATCCTAGTCTAGATACACTAAAAGAAGCATTGGAAGATTTCTATCTTAACCATAGCGAATTAGCTTTATTAGATAACAACGCTAGAATATCTACAGGTATTTCAAAAACTATTGGGCTTACAATAAACACTTTTGGTAATATTTCTATAGATCAATCTGATAAAGATTTCTTGAACTTGTTCACTAATCTAAATTATCTGAACTTAGAAAATGCATCTTACATTAATGATACAATAAATGATAATGAATTTAATAATTTAATTAACCTCACAAATTTAATACTACCTAAATATACTATCTCAATTGGTGCTAATTTTGCTAGTAAAACAAAAGTTACAGAAATATACGTTCCCACAAATGTTTATTCTATTAATACTAAAGCATTTACTAATATCAAATATATTCATCTATTAAATGATGTAACAACTTATACTAATTTATCTGTTTCAAACAGTTACCTTTATCTAGTAGATGAAGGTCTATTAGCAGACTATCGCGCTCTTTATTCTGATCTAGATCAAAAAGCTCGATTTGTATCTGAATCATCACTAGATGACTCTAAATTATTTTTTGTTCGAAAAATTGATTTTGTTCATAATTATTATGAAATTACAAAATATGTTGGTCCAATCCCTTATACCGATGAAAATATTGGAAGAAATATCTCACTTAATGGAACATCAATAGATATATCTTCATTCGGTAGCTATTCATTCTATAAATCTATTTATTATTCTAGCGTATCAAGCATGGAAGTTAATTTATCCTTTTCATCAATAGTAAATAACATTGATGATTACGCCTTCTATGGCAACACAATTATTTTAACAGTTGATTTTTCTAAATCTTCTGAAATACATATTGGAAAATATGCTTTTTATAACATAAATAGTACTTCTAAACTTCAAAATGTAGTCTTTAATTCTGAATATTTCATTGGTCCTAGTAGAGTCATCATTGATGCATATGCTTTCCAGTTTTGCCCACTAATTGATTTAGATTTTTCTAATGCTAATTATTTAGTCATTGGTTCTTATGCATTTGCAAGTACTACAATTTATTCTCTAAAATTTAGTAACGATGTTAATGACTATGTAGAAACAAATTATCGTTCTTTCGAAAAATGTAATAACATTATTTCAGTTCAAGGAAATTCAGTTAAAACTCTTGGAACTTATTCATTTAGAGATTGTTATAATTTAATATATGTATCTTTTCCATATTGTGATTATATAAAAAGTAATATTGAAAGCAATTCAAAAGTTTCATATCCATTTTATAATGATTTTAGTTTATATTATCTTGAACTAGGTGCAGTTTATGAGACTGGTTATTTATTAACATTTAACGGCTTATATAAAACAAAATATGTTTTATTTAATCATTGTTCAGAAGAAGGATTTGCGGGAAAGACAAATGATGGAATCATTTCAGGTTTTCTTAGATTTGATAATAGTAATAATATCAATCTAACAATATTTATAAGTCAAGCAGGATTAACTTTCTATGATAATAAAATTAGTGATGTTAGAATATGCAACACATATGAAATAGAACATTATCAAAACTATGGAACTGTTGATTATAAAGGAATCTCATTACCATTATATTTATATGGTGTAAACAATGGAAATATTGGTATTGTTAGATACTTAGGAACTGCTTGTGATGATGATTTAGTTACTAAATTATCAACAGAATTTGCTTTACCTGTTAAAACAATTTGTGATAAAGCATTTGCTTATGTAGAATTTGATATAACAAACAATATAGAAGATGGATCTGTACCTAATTCTAACATCAATATAACAATTCCTTATACAGTAGATTTAATTGGAACTAGAGCTTTCACATATACTACTAATCTAGGAAATATTATTTTTGAAGAGGATAATAGAACTACTAATCTAACAATAAAAACTGAAGCTTTCTATTACAGTACATGTCAAAAAATAAACTTTAATGATAAAGTAAATCAAGGTCTTTATGATATTAAGTGTGGAAGTTACTGTTTTGCAAATAATCCAAATCTAGTTTATCTTGAAAGTTATAATATTGTATCTCTTGGTGATGATAATTTTTATGGATGTAGAGAATTAGTCGCTGTAAGAGTTCCACGTTGTACTACACTTGGTTATTCTCCTTTCTATATTTCTACTAATAAAGACAATAAACTATTTTTAGTTGAAATAGGTTCTAAAACATCTAATGAATATTTTCAACATAATAATAAATCTTTATTTGGACTTAAATATTTGATTATTAATGATGTTACACAAACTCCAACCCCTCCAAGATTTGTTGTTTCGAGTATTTACAATTTTGATTCCGATTTTAATATTTTCACATCTAAGCATGCGAGTTTAGTTTCTTCAGGTAACATTTTTGTTAATAATACACAAGAATATACACATATTGAAGTTGGTGGATGGGATCCTG
>CAYLPZ010000010.1:345-22556 GCA_964385755.1 uncultured Coprobacillus sp. | reverse complement strand
TATCAAATAATGCTACTAATAAACTTTCTTTAGTTGAAATAGGTGCTAAAACAAATGATGCATGGTTTGCAAATGGTAATAATTATTTGAAGGGTCTGAAAACAGTAATTATTAATGATGTTATTCAAAATACAATAGTAAAATTATCTATCCAAAACGTCAATAACATGGATTCGGATTTTAACGTAATATCATCTAAATATTTTATGCAATACTTTAGTAGTTCTTTAAAAAAAATAAATACTGGTGAAATTACTCATTTTGAAATATATAACTGGGATCCTGAAAATGGTCAATTTGGTGATTTTGTTTATGGTGTTTATGAAGATCAAAATGGAGAATCTTCTATCAAATTAATTAGATTCTTACATTCTATCACTGGTGCTTATGATATAGTTGATTCAATTAATGGTATTAAAATTAGAAGTGTAAATGATTATGCATTCTCAACATTAACTAATAATAATGCATCTATTAAATTTAACAATAGTCTTTCAAGCATTGGTAATAATGTATTTGATTCTTCTACTGGTATATCTATATTAGATTGTAACAATTGTATGATTTTTGGCACATCTTCTTTAGCTAATTCAAGCATCGAAACAATTGTCTTTAAATCTGATAATACTGAATTTGCGGCTAATACCTTCACAAATATATCTAATTTATCTACAATAATTTCAGAATCTAGAATCAATCGTTTAGGTGACTATACTGGAACTATTGCTAATATTTCAAATATTAAGCTAAGAGTTTTCGCCGCAATGTATGACGATTACGTAAATACACCATGGAATGAGATTTTACCATCAAACGTTGAAATATTTGGTAATATTTATTCTTATGAAAATATAAATTATTATTATCTTTCTTGTGATGATGGTTACGAAATAGTATTTGTTTCTGGAACAGTTCCAACAAACGGAATATTAACAATTCCAACTGATGTAACTGAAGACATTGATGGAGTTTTAGTAACTACTTCATTTGTTTCACTTGGATCTTTTGCATTTAATCAAGTTAAAACTTGGGAATTAGAAAATGTAATTCTTCCTGATAATCTAATGTATATTGACAATTGTATTCATAAATTAAATACTAAGGCTATTACAATTTCACAAAGTAATGAATACTTCAAAACTATTGATGGGATTTTATATTCATATAATCAATCTATCTTGATTTCTTATCCAAAACTAAAAGAGGAAACAAGATTTGAAATTCCATCTTCTGTTAATGTAGTTGCAAAAAATGCATTTGATGAAAACTATTATTTAAATGAAATAGTTGTATCTAATAGTTGCATCTTTGATGCTAATTCTGTTGTTAACTGTTATAATTTATCAAAATTAATAGTTAATCACATAACAGCATTTAGTATTGGTAATGACTTAAGTTTTATTAATTGTACAGATGATTTTAAGATTTATGTTATTAGTTCTCTTGTTAAGAGTTTTAAAAATGTGAATAATATTTATAAAGAAATATACAATAGAATAACTTCATTGTAAATAATTAAAACATTAGAAATATAATTATAAACTTTTAATATAGAACAAAAATAAATGGAGTGGGTAAACCCACTCCTTTATTAATTGTAAAAGAAATAATTTCTATTTTTTAATTATTAAAAAATCAAATTAACTATATTAAATTTTCAGCTTTAAATTGTGACTTGTTCTATACATGTTTTTATACACCTTTTTCATTAAATGCAGTAGAACTCAATTATGGGCCTATATTTGAGGATATAAAGTGTAAAAAGAAAAATCTCAGAGTAAATTAAACATAATAGAAAAAATTATATTTTTTATATCAAATATGATTTGTATATATGGTATACCTTTATATTTTGTTAAAAAAACAATAAAAAACGAAAAAAAATTGTATTTTTTTACATAAAATGTTATATTATGAATATATTATTAAAATATATTTTTATATAGAAAGTGAGCATAAAAAAAATATGAATATAGTATTAATTGATGATGAATATATGGCTAGTGAATATTTATCTTTAATTATAAATGGATTAAAGCAAGGCCATGTTTTACACCCGTTTAATGATCCACTTAAAGCAATAGAATACATAAAATCAAATCATACTGACATGGTTTTTTGTGATGTAGAAATGCCTGGAATAAATGGCATAGAAGCTGCTGAAAGAATACATCAAATTGATCCAAATATCAGAATTTGTTTCACAACAGGATATGAGCAATATGCCTTTTCCGCATTTAAAGTGAATGCATGTGGATATCTACTTAAACCATATAGTGAAGAAGAAGTGGTAAAGGAAATTGAAAAAACAAATAAAGTATTGTCAATAAATTCTAACCAACACGTGGTGATTAGAACTTTTGGGAATTTCGATGTGTTTGTTGATGGGAAATTGATGAATTTTACTAGAGTCAGAGCTAAAGAATGCTTAGCAGTGTTAACTGATAGAAAAGGTGGATTTGTATCTAATAATGAGATGATGGCATATATATTTCAAGATGAAGAGGTAACAGAATCACTTAAAAGTAATTATCGTAACATTATATCTTCTTTGATGGCTTCTTTAAAGGAATATGCAATTGAGGATATTATTATAAAAATTAAAGGTGGATTAGCTTTAGATGTAAATAAGGTTGATTGTGATTATTTTGATTTCTTAGCAGGAAGTACTCAAGCTATTAATCAATTTACAGGTGAGTATATGACAAATTATTCATGGGCAGAAGGTACACTTTCATATCTTCTAAATAGACAATAGATTATGAAAAAACAAAAAAAATCATCAATACTATTGCCATTATTAATAATAAATCTTTTTACATATTTAATTGCCTTAGTGATTCCAATATCAATTAATATTATTGCTTCAGAAAAAGCTAAGCAAATTCAAATTATTAATGGTGAGGTTGATTTAAACAATATTGATATATCTTCAGAAAAAATATATTTAGATGGTGAGTGGAAATTTTATCCAAATAAGTGGATTGTTACAGAAAAGAATGAACTAGATTTAGATGAATTTAATTATCTAAATCCTAAAAATTCATATGATAAAAATATAAAATATGCTAGTTATGCCATTACTTTAAAAAACTTTCAGGCAAATAAGAAAGTTACAATTGATCTTTCTTTAGCAAGATGTTCATTTCGAGTTTTTACTAATGAAAAACTATGCTATGAAACAGATGGCAAAGTATCTAAAACTGAAAGTGTTAGATTTTATTCTTTAGCAAACACATATGAATTAGATAACTTAGAACCAAGTGAAACAACTATTGTAATTGAGGTTTCTTCTCAGTACACTTCTGGTTTACAAATAGTTCCAATAATTACAAGTTATGCCTTATCTAAAATGTATTCTGATATTTCAATGGTTATATCAGGAATTGTATTTGGTTTGTTTGTAGCCTCATTTATTTGTTTTTTAGCGGAACTAATTTTAAAAAAAGAAGCAGAAATAACAATGTTTGCTTTTGGATTTTTCTTAGTGATTTTTTCCTTGTTTTTGTTTTTGCCACCGGGTGTTTCAATAATATGCTTGAGTTTTAGCTATAACTACGAATTATCGTATTTGATAATATTCTGTTTAATAGAAATTATTTATATAATTACAAGTTTATCAATAACTAGAAAATTTATAAAAGATGAAATCTATTCGAAAAAGTTCATATGCTATTTACCATTAATGATTTTAATTATATTTATTGTAGTTGCTATTCTTTTATTCATTTTAGGATTATTTGATTACTATAGCAAAATATTATTAGCTGTATCAAATATCATACCAATATTAATTATTATTTTAATATTGAATGCAATTATAAGGAAAAAATATAATAATAATTATATTACTATGTTTTTGTTGATATTAAGTGCATTTACATTAGGTTTATCAATTATTTTTTTCACATATATAAATGCTTATCAAATGAAGTATCTGTATGTAATAGGTATTTTATTCTTCTCTTTGTTTTTATCAGTTTTTATATCATATAATTACAATCGTAAGAAGCAAAGAGAGGCAAATATTAATGAAATTAATTATTTAAAAGAAACAATTAACCAATCAAATGCCTCAATTTTATTAAGTCAAATTCGTCCACATTTCTTATACAACACTTTAAATACAATTGTATATTTATGTCGTACTGATCCAAAAAAGGCAGAAGATGCAATTATTTCTTTCTCTAAATATTTAAGAGCAAATATGAATTCACTTGATAAAAAAGAAGTAATTCCTTTTGTTGATGAATTAAACCATATTAGAAACTATGTAAAAATTGAACAACTTAGATTTGGTAACAAATTAAAGGTTATATATAATCTTTCATTTACCGATTTTAATGTTCCTCCATTATCAGTTCAACCAATTATTGAGAATGCAATTAAACATGGAATCACTAAAAAGGCTGATGGAGGAAAATTGATTTTATCAACTAAGGCTGATAATGATAATGTGTACATCACAATTGAAGATACTGGTGTAGGATTTAATGTTGAAGATACTTTTTCTCATTATAAGAGTACATCAATTGGCTTACATAACATTACAAGCAGAATAAAAATGATGTCAAATGGATCTATTGATTTTGATAGTGAAATAGGTAAAGGAACAACAGTAAATATAATTATTCCAAAAGAGAAAAAACAGTAGACTTATAAAGATGCTTAAAGCAAATATTTGCTTTGAGCATTTTTTTGAAAAAATTGATAAAAAAAAGAAAAAAATGTTGAATTGTTGCACTTATGTTGCATTAAAGTTGCGTTTATGTTGCGATGCATATGATATATTATTTGTGTATAAGCGATGATGCTGAGTTTAAAGAAAGGAGGAGGAGATAGATGGCAGCTTTAAAAGGGATAAAAACTAATCTACTTGATAAGTATGTTGACAATTTACCCATTCCAATAAAGCAACACTTGAATAGATGTTTTAGCCTTGGAGATTTTCTTTTATCAAAGATCCTTGATGATAAAGATTTTATTGAAGTTGATTTTAATAAAACAAATCTATTAAAGGCAATTTATTATCATGACATCGGTAAAAAGGAAATACCAGTTGATAATATTTTATTAAAATATTGTAAAACAAAAGATAATAAAAACATTTATTATTTTCATGTTGATAAAGGAATTGAAATAATTAAGAAACTTCTTCCAAACGATCCTAAAAAGCATAAAAAAGATTCATTTGTTTACTATTTGTATCAATGTGTTAGTGAACATCATGAGTCAATAAACGGAAAAGGTTATCCTGGTAAATTAAAAGATGAGCAATTATCTTTTGCGGGGAGAGTTTGTGCTGTTATTGATAGATTTGATAATTGTATGTTCGTTGGAAAAACAAGTATTGATTTTAAAGCAGGATTAAAGAAATTTAAAGAAGAAGCAAGCGGAAATCTTGATGAAAAAATAGTTAAGTTGTTTATCAAGGACGAGGAAAATCTTGAGGCATATGTTAATCAAATAATTAATAAAGAACAAAATAGACTTAAGAATAATCCATATGGAATAATGATGACTTATCAGCCAATTATTAATTTGAGTGATAAATCAGAAATCAATTTAGAAGCAAAAATATTAATTAATGACCCATATTTTGGATTAATAAAACCAGGACTATTTATTCCAATTGCTGAAGAAACAAATCAAATTAATGAACTATTATACTTGTCATTAGGTAGAATATGTAGAACAGTTCTTAAGTTAAATGAAAAGAATATTGAATTTCAAAAAATATTTATTCATATAAACACAAATCAACTATTATTACCTAATTTTGTCCAAACTATTTCTAAAACTTTTGATAAATATCAAGTGTCTGCAGATAATTTTGCTTTCCTAATAACAGCAAAAGAAGAATACAGTAAAAGCTCATTTATTAATGTAGTGCTTTCTTCGATAAAGGAAATGGGAATAAAAATCTATCTTAATGACTTTGGTGAACAATATGCAACATATGACTTATTATTAAAATTACCATTTGATGGTGTAATAATCAGTGATACGTATACTGAAAATCTCGAAAATAATTCTAGAAATCTTCTAATTGTCAAAAGCATGATGCAAATACTAAAGAGTTTTTCTTTAGATGTTATATGTGTAAATATTTCAACCCAAGAAGAAGAAAATACATTTAAATCACTCGGATGTAGTTTTGTTCAGGGCGAAAAGTATAGTCTACCAATTAATGAAATGAAATTGGCAATGTACTTAAGAAGAAATTATGCTAATCAAGGTTAATTATGAGGAAAGAAATGAAATCAACTGAGAGTAATAAAGTTGAACAAATTCTTATTGATAAAGCAATAATAGGAAGTCAAGCAAGAAAAATATATCATCGTAATGTATTAATTAAATCTATATCAATAATACTTACTATTATTTTTCTTCTACTACTTGTTTCCTTTGGAGTTGGTTCATTAATCAACACTAAAGGTGGTTTATCAGTAATAATTAATCAAAAAGAAGGAAAAATAGCATTATCAGAGACTCGAGATTTAAAAAATACAACAACTCATTTAAATGCGGAAGGACTTTATAATTGTGACAATATCACTTATGAATGGTTAAAAGAAGACTTAGATGAGATATGTAATACTGATGGATCACATAATGGTGAGAATTATTTTGCACATACATTCTATTTAGTTAATACTGGAGATATTAAAGTAGATGTATTAAGCGAAATGAAAGTAGTCACAAATTACATGAATGCAGTTGAGGCTACAAGAATTATGGTTATTAAGGACGATGAGACAAATATCTACGCCAAACCTCGAACTAGCGATGGAGAACCTGAACATGTTCCTGAGCAAGTTCAGAACTTTGCTTCTGAATCAATAGTATTCAGTGACAAAATAGTAGGATTTGAACCTAAGTCATTAATAAAATATACAATAGTAATTTGGTTAGAAGGTTATGATCCAGAATGCGTAGATGACATTCTAGGCGGAGCAATTAAATTTACAATTAATTTCTCTGTTATTGATGATCAAAATTAGCCATCAATCTTTTAAACAAATCTAAAAAAGCTAAAAAAATTATTACTAATTGAGAGGAGAAAAAAATGAAAAAAAGTAATTTTAGAAGCAAAAAAACTTTAGCAGCAATCTTTCCAGTGCTATTAATGTTATTAGTGGGAATTTTATCAGTAACTAGTGTAACTTATGCATGGTTTACAAGTGGTGATGATGCAACAATGGATCAAATTGATGTAGGTGTAAGTGCAGCAGATGGTGTTTTAGTTTCATGGACAGGACAACAAGGAACTTGGAAGAGCCATTTAGTGATTGGTGAAATGCCAACAGGTGTTGGTTATGAGTATAATAAAAAACCTAATTCTATTTCACCAGTGTCTACAGTAAATCAATTAACTGCAGTTGAAGGAAAAACTGACTTTAGACCAAATTTCTTTGTAGCTAATTTACAAAATAATGGTGAAATTACTTCTTCAGCTGCACCAGATACTGGAAATTATATTTGCTTTGATTTCTATGTAAAACTAGATAGTAACCTATCATTATATTTAAAGGATACTTCTGCAGTAGATAATAAACCAACAAATGGAAAAAATATCAACTTATCTACAAGAGTAGGATTTATTAATCAAGGAAGCACTACTTATAGTGGAGAAAATAATAAATTAGGTACTTTTAGAGATGCTGAAAATACAATGGTAATATGGGAACCTAATCATGAAGCACATATCTCTTCTGCAAATGTAGGTGGTAGTACTCAACTAGAAAACGGTGCTTTAAAATACTTTGGTATTAAACAAGAATCAGGAACTTCATTCCCAATTTATCCTACAGGTGATACACCAGATGCATTAGAAGTAGTAACTACATATACAGATAACCAATTAACATCAACAGACAAACAACCAACTCCTGTTTTAAATCTAAAAGCAGGCGTTAATAAAGTTAGTGTTTATATTTGGATTGAAGGACAAGATGTTGACTGCTTAAACGATGTTGCTGGTACAGAGTTTAGCACATTAATCGCATTAACAAAGAAAAATCCTTATGTTCAACCTACTCAACAAGTTAACGAATAGATTTAATAAAAAAAATTTAAAAATTAAATAGTGATTTAGGGGAAGTTATTATACTTCCTCTAACTCCCATTATAAAAAGGAGAAAAAGATATGACCAAAGCAAAGAAAGTTTTAAATATTGTTCTATATGTTGTAGTAGGTATAGTTTTTGTTATAAGCGTCTTTATAGCTATTTCTTCATTTAATCGAAAGGATGGTATTTCTGATGTTTTTGGTTATACTTCAATGACAGTTCAAACCGATTCAATGCAAGGAACAATTAACCAGGGAGATATGATTCTTATTAAACTAATTAAAGATGAAGATTACGAAAAATTAAAAGAAGATGACATAATTTCATTTTATATTGTAATTGACGGTGTAAAAATTGTTGATACTCATAGAATAAACAAAATTGTTGAAATTGATGGAGAAACATTCTATGAAACAAAAGGTGATAATGTAGATGCAATTGATGATGGCTACAGAAGCAGAGACGATATCATTGGCGTTTATAAAATGAGACTTCCAGCGGTTGGATCAGTTATAGATTTCCTAAAAACTACAGCAGGATTCTTTATATTCATTTTCACACCATTAATGATTTTTATTATTTATGAAATCTATAGATTAATTTCTATCATTGTTGCAAATAAAAAAGAAGAATTAATTGAAAATGTTAAAGATTCCACAAGTGATGATGTTAAGAATGCTATTATTCAAGAATATCTTGAAAGACAAAAGTTAGAACAAAAGGAAAATGATGAAAAAAAGGCAAATGAAAGTGAGCAAAAGTAAAGGAGGAAAAGTAAATGGAAGATTTTGGTAAATTCCTGTTTGAAATTTTAGAACAATTTTTTATGGGATTTTGGAGAATTATTTCAAACTTTTTTGGGGGAATAGTAGATGTTTTTAATTTCCCTAAATATGTAGAAATTATTAATCAATATAAAGGTAGTTTCGACTTCTTTGCATGGTGCTTAGTTATTCTTGTTTTCATCGTATTGATTGCATTTTTGGGTGGTATCGGATTTCTAATTTATTTATTGATTAGAAAAAAGATAAAACTTTATAGAAATACCATTAATCAAGATGCCTTAATTAGTGAAGTTGGTAAATTAAATGCTGAAGTAATTAAATTGAGCAAAGAGAAAGATAAAATCTTACAACTTAAGATTGCTGGAGGAGCATTAAATAGTAATACTGAAGAAGATAATTATGTTAGTTCTAGTGACTCTCGTTTCTATAAGTTAACTGAAATCGATAATCTATTTAGAGATTATGATCCTTCTGCTGAAAACTTTAATAAGAACATTACTCTTTCTGAGTTATGTGATATGTTTAGAAACTTTGCTTGTTCAAGAATGGGATTATACTATGAAATTCGTACTATTCGTTTATTTATTTCCGCATTATCATCTACTCGTTTGATTATTTTACAAGGTATATCTGGTACTGGTAAAACATCATTACCTTATGCATTTGGTAAATTTATTAGTAATGAATCACAAATTGCTTCTGTTCAGCCTTCTTGGCGTGATCGTTCAGAATTGTTTGGATATTTTAATGAATTTACAAAACGTTTTAATGAGACAGAAGTGTTAAAGAAAATGTATGAAGCATCATACACAGATAAAGTATATCTTACAATTTTAGATGAAATGAATATTGCAAGAGTTGAATATTATTTTGCGGAAATGTTATCAATTCTTGAAATGCCTTCAAGAGAAGAATGGATAATTGACCTAGTACCAAGTGGTTGGGATAATGATCCTAAACATATAACTGGTGGTAGATTTAAATTACCAGAAAATATGTGGTATGTAGGAACAGCAAATAATGATGACTCAACATTTGCGATTTCTGATAAAGTATATGATAGAGCAATTCCTATTAATATTAACTCTAAGGGTAAGAAGTTTGAAGCACAATACACTGAGAACCTAAATTTAAGTTCGAGTCATTTAGAAAGTTTATTTGAAGATGCAAAACTTGTAAACGGAGTAAGCAAAGAATCACTTGAAAAAATAGAACAATTAGATGATTATGTAATTCAACATTTCCGTTTAGCATTTGGTAATCGTATTGTAAAACAGTTAAGAGATTTTGTTCCAGTATATGTTGCTTGTGGTGGAACTGAATTAGATGGTCTTGACTATGTACTTGCAAATAAAATCTTTAGAAAATTTGAAGCATTAAATATTACATTTATTCGTGATGAAATTGATGGATTAATTGATAAATTAAGTGAATTATTTGGCAAAGATCAAATGATGGAATCAAAAGAATATTTATTAAGATTAAAGAAATTAGTTTAATATTTAATTTTATGTAGAAAAAGAGGTGGTAATTATGGGAAATGATTTGTATGAATTATTTAAACACGATAACTTTGTGATTAATAATGGTAACGAGATGAAAAAGTTCTATAATACCATCCAATCAGGTAAGAAAACTTCTACTGTTGTGAATAATTATGCTGAAGCAGTTATTGACACAACTTGGGTTGAAAAGATAGAGTCATGCATTATCCCCTTAGATAATGTTGTTAGAAATCCAGGAAGATTTATTAAAAGAGAAGAAGAAATTATTCCGATTGAACTAGCTAGAAATATTGATAATGAATCAATTAAGCATTTATCTCAACATACTAATTATATTCAAAGTGTAAGCAATGGATATGTCACTCCTAAGAAGATTTTAAATTCTTTCAAGGAAGAAAGTATTGATACCTACGAAAATAGGTTTATTCATACACTATTAATAAATTTAACATACTTTATTAATAAGCGTTTAGAGGTTATTTTAAATGCTAGTGGTGTTAATGAATATGGAATTTCATATGAAAATAGAGTTTCTATTGGTGATGATAATTTCCATGTAAAGATTGAGGTTGATTCATCTAATAGAAGAAATGCGGGAATTAATGATATTGATAAGCTCATTTCTGCAAACGTTAATAAGATGACAACAATACAAAGAATAAATCGAATTAGACAAATAATCTATGATTTCCAAGCATCACAGTTTTTTAGAAGTATGGAAGGAACAGCACCTGTTCGTTCACCATTACAAATGACAAATAAACTTTTAAAGAATGTCGATTATCAAGCATGTGTAAGCTTATGGGCTTTTATACAAACTTATGATCATCAAGGTGTAGAAATTAAGAGTGTTAATTGTACTAATGAAGTAAGCAGTGTTGCTAAAGAGGATTTTGATATCATATCTTCTGAACTATATGTTTTGTTAAAGAAGCACACAGGAAATATAGAATCCCTAGAATATAATTCTACAATAGAAAAAGAAAAGAAAAACCAATATGCTTCAAATGAGATTAAAAGAATAATTAATGATCTTGATTTATCAACTGATGATATTAAAAAAACTTTTTTAGATATAGTTGAAATATCGAGCAAGAAAACAAAAAGAACCAAAAATACTGTTAACGAAATCATTTCAAGAGCAATTAAAAATGAAAAAGATAGGACAACTGAATATTTTAATAGAATAAAAGAAGCAGAAAAGAAACGTTTATTAAAAGAAGAAAATAAACAAAAGAGAATTTTTGCATCATATCAAAATGATTCAGTGGAAAAAGTTAAATCGTACGCTAAAAATCGTAATTATAGTGATGAAGCAAAAGTTAAATATGAAAAATTCTTAGAGATGGCAATAAATAATATTTTAAAAGCTAAAAAGAAAGAAAAAGTTGATATAACAGTTGAAGCATTTTATAAAAAAGTTAACAAATTAAAAGTTAATTAAATAGCTTATTAATAAATAAAACCAGAAAGGAGAAGAAAGATGAAAAGAAAAAAAGTAAATAAGATGACAATTCACTTGATATTCATCATAACAGCTGTTTTTGCTTTAATTGGAACATCTTTTGCCTGGTTTTATGACGGAGATAGTTTTTCATCATCATTAATAGAAATTGATACTATAGATAGTAAGAATTTACAAATTAAAGTTAGTGAAAATGATGAATATACTACTGGATCAAAAGAATTTGCAATCAATCAAGATTTCACTTATAAAGAAGTAAGTGCAAGTTTAGATGGAAATTCACTATCATTTTATACCTTTACTAAAACAGGATTAGATTCAAACAACAAAGAAAATGAAGGATATGATTCAAATGATGCGGTTGCATCTAATTTAAGAAAAATAACTTCTAATCTAGATGATTATGTTTTTACTTTAGATTTTACATTGAAATCTACTGAGAACAGTTATTTATACTTAAATAAAAATAGTAATGTTTCGCCTTTATCGGTAGAAGAGATTTCTTCAGTATATGGTAATTTTTCAAAAGATTACATTGCTGGCGCCGTAAGGGTTGCAATCTATAAATTAAATTCTTCTACTGATGAATATGAACCTTGTTTTATTTGGATTCCTAATACTAGTATTGAATTATCCTTAGATAGTGAAGGTTATAAACTTAATCCTACTGGAACAGTTGAAGAATCATTTATGTTTTTAGAAAATGGTAAATATAGTGATAATACAATAATTTTAACTAATAATCAATTAAACGGAAATACATCACTAACGATAAATAACAAATCTATTAATGTCGTTTGGGGTGATTTAAGTGATAATGAGGTGCCTATTACTTATATTAGCGCAGGCGAATCAGAGTTTAGAATGGTTTCATGGATTGACGGATATGATAGAGAAACAAAGATTCCACTTGCGGGGGGAAAAATTAATTTTGATTTAATTTTTTCAATTAAACTAGAAAATGAGGGAAATAGGTAATATGAGAAAATTAAATAGAAGAAGAATTATTATCGCATTATTGGTGTGTATTTTATTATTATTAGTTACCACAACATTTGCCTGGTTTGTATTCTTTACAAATACTGGTATAAAATCTGGTGATTCTGTTAGTGTTAATGTCGGTGGAAAAATTGAAATAAAATTTTCTGAAGAGGATGAAACAACCTGGACAAACAAATTAACCTTAAAGAATCAAAGATTAGATTTATTAGATATATCTGGTGATGGTAAAAATTTCTTTTATCCTACTAGCTTAGATAAAAATGACGAGCCGCGTGATTTTATTGAGGTTGGTGAAGATATATCAGGTTATTATATTGAATTTTCATTAGATTTCCGTTCATCACTTAGTTTAGATTTATTTTTAGGAGATACTTCATTTGTAAAAGAAAATGGTAACACTGCCTCAATATTCAATCAAAATTTAAATTCAGATGCGATTTGCGGTGCAACAAGGGTTGCCTTTTTAGAAAAAGTAGTAAATCCTGATAATAGTGTTGAGGAAGAGTTGAAATGTATTTGGATTCCAAATGATGATTACTATTTATATGTAGATGAAAGTGGTTTACCAAAGGTTGATATTGGAAACACAAGTAAACGTGAAAGCAGTTATTATTATTATACTTATGATGAAAATAATGATATTGTAAAGAAAGAATATTCGTATGAAGATTATTGGAACGGAAAAGTAGTTATTGGAAAAAACATAGCTAGTGAAAGCAATAATAAGTTTGGTTATTGTAAACCACTATTATCTTTAGATAATAAAAAAGTTAAAACATTAATTGTTAGATTATGGTTTGAAGGAACTGATCGAGAATGTTCAGCTTATTTGTCTCATGGTGGTATAAAATATAATTTTGATTTCTTTGGAGCTTTTTCTAAGGAAAGCCAAAGTGAGATTATTGATACAAACACAATTTATGCAAAAGGTGAATCTAGTGAAACAGTGGCATTATATGCAGATGATGCATATACATCATATGTAAAAGATGTTGAATATAGCACTGATGGTATTATATGGAATGAATATATTAATAGAACATTTGATACTAATGTAACGACATTTGTTTATTTACGCGTAAAAGAAACAGACAAGAAATTACCAGGTAAATGTATTAGATTAGATTTATCCAATCCTATAATTATTCCACCTGTTGAAGAAGATATAGTTGAAGGAGGTAGTTAATAATGAAAGCAAATGATAAATATATGAAAAAGCATATTATTTTTATTTTCTTTGTTGTTATGCTGCTAATTGCTACTATGTCAACTTATGCATGGGTAAAAAGAGAATGGAATCCTTCAGTATCTGAAGAAAACTTAAAAATTGAGACTAGTGGATCTTTAGGAATAAGATTAGATGATGATCCTGCTCTAACAACAATGGTATCAATTAATAACTACGTTAATTCTAATACTTTTACATTTAAACAAGTTTCAAACTGTACTGGCAAAAGTGATGATTTCTTCACTCTTGATTATTCTAAGAATATCGAAAATCCAAAACTAACCCATTTAGACATTACTAATGTAAACTATGGTAGTGACTATAGAACAATGGGCAGTTTAAATGGATATATTGAATTTAACTTTATTTTATATGGAAACAGTTCAAAGATATATAAAGATGTATATATCGATGAAGAAAGTTTATTACGATATAATGCAGATGATGACAAAGATCCAACAAATGCAATTAGAATATCTCTTTCGTTTAATGATAATGTTCAAGCACCAAAGCATTATATTCTAAGTAAATCTGGAAATTATCATTGTGGTATCAATAATGATATAGATTCGGAAGGTAAATATGTTTGTGATGGACAAAATCTAAAAACTGAAGATAATCAAATTAATTATTCATTAAACAAAGTATTTATTCCAGATGATAATAACAAACTAGTAAGGTTTGGAGCAGAATCTGGAAATTATTATGGCAGTGAAAATGTTTTATATACAATGGTTAGTAATCAGAGTATTAATGTAACTATTAGAATTTGGCTTGAAGGAACAGATACTACTTGCACAGATAAAATTGCCGGGAGTAAATTTGATTTAAAGTTAATTTTTAATAGTCGTGACCACGACTAGAAAACTAAATGTACATTAGAAGAAAGGGGAAAATCATGAAAAATAAAAATTTAAAAGTTTTAAAAGTAATGATGCTATTTTACTCGTTTCTTCTACTAGTTGTATCAAGTTATGCTTGGATGAATTATAGCGATGCTATTTTTGGTAAAACAACTGGATTAATTTTTACCGATGATCAAGGTGATGGTGACGCTTTACAAGTTACTAATAAAGATTTATCTGCTAGTTTATATGTATTTGATGTCGATTTACAAGAATATAAAGAATCCAATAGTGTTAATGATATGTTAATTGGAATTGTACCTAATGATACAATTTATTATAAATTAGAATTGGTAAATAATACAGATTCAATGATTGTCTGTGATGTTTTATTTTATGGAATTAGAACAAATAATATTAAGATGTTTAATTATTTATACACAGGATTAAATAAAGTAAGTTATACAATCGATGGAAATGATGTTCAAGTAGATAATAAACCTTCTATTTTCTGTGATGGTATGCTTAATCTTAATGAAGTAAAGCAAAATGTTTATTCATATGAGATGATTAAAGCTGTACCTATCCCTGGGCGTTCAGTTGCTGTACTGGATTGTTTTTTCTATTTTGACCGTGAAGCAACTCTTGAAGATACCGCTAATTCTTATATTAATATTGATAAAATCATTTTAGCTATTTAATTATAAAGAATGTTAGGTGAAAAAATGGAAAAAAGTAAAAAAAGATTTTCAGTGATAGATTATATAATAATAATAATTGAAATAGCCATGATTATTTTTTTATCATTTAGTCGTATTTTTGATAAATCAACTTCAATATTTGGTTATAGTATATATTCTATTGCAACACCTTCAATGGTGCCAACATTAAAGGTAAGAGATGTAATAATTTCAAAAAATTATTCTGATAATATGGAATTAAAAGTCAATGATATCATTACATATAATGGAACTATAGGTTCCTATAATGGTAAGAGAGTTACGCATCGAATTGTAAAAATTGAATATGATGAAGAAGGAAGTATTACCTATATTACAACAAAAGGTGATAATAATGAGCAAGAAGACCCACTAATCACTTTAGATCAAGTAATTGGTAAGATGGTATATAAGACAGTTATTATTTCATTTATAATTCAAATTACATCACATTTTTTAGGTTTTTTCCTTATTGTAATATGTCCAATTTTATATCTTTTGATATCAACAATTATTGCTTATCTTAAAGAAATTAAGATTGCAAAAAACGAAGAGGAAAATGAAGTTAATGAAAATAATGAATTATAAATTAAAATAAATAAGTTATTATAATATAAAATATTTATTTAAAGAAATTGACCATGATTGTCAATTTTTTTTATTTGCTTTAATAATAAATAACCTATGAAATAGATTGCTTGTTCATATAAAAAATCCTCATATTCTAGAGGTGATATAATTCTAGAGTATGAGGATATTTGATTTATATTTTATGTATCTTTATGCATAAAGCATTGCGGAGCCACCAGTTACAATCCAACAAGATAGTATTGCAACAATAATTGCTCCTAAGAACACATTACCAGTTTTTCTATAACAGTATGTACATATAAATGAAAATACAATTACTTGTGGTGCAAATACGATTAGAAGTGACATAAATGGTCCACCAAATGTTGTACTGAATAATAAGTCAGCTCCAGGGCCAAGTTGAGCAAAAAATGGAATATATTCAATTAAACATAGAAGTAATATTCCTCCTGCCATACATAAGGCATATTTCCACCAGCATTTAAAGAATGCTTTGAAACCTTTTTCTTCTGTGTGCTCTACTCTTGATGCCGCAAAGATTCTTGAGTTATTTAATATGAAGAATAAAGCAAAGAATGGAATATAAACTAAGAATTGACCAAACCTACTTAATGAAAAGCCTTTAAAGAATGGCCAAATAAAACGATAATCTAATTGAGCAGTTTTTTCAAAGATAATAACTTGAATATACATCCATAATACACTTATTAAAGCAACTAATGTAGATTTACCAAGTAATGCCCAGTCAAATTTATTTTTATGTTTTTCATCATCTCTTGCAAATCCAAGGTCTACAAAGTCAGTTGTTTTTGTTCCTTTTTTCTTTTGACTGAACCATGGAATAAGAGTAAATCCTAACATTACTAGAATTAAGAATACATACCAAACTAAGAAACCATTACCAATAGTCATTTTAAAGATATTCTCAGGAAGAGGCATCAAGCCATGTCCTAATTGTGTTAAGAATGGGTAAGTAAATGCTGATAAAAGAATTGTGATAATTGCTCCTTTATAGAATTTCCATCCCTTCTTTACTTTTTCAGGTCTATTAGGTACTTCTTGGAATACAGGTGCAAAGAATAAAATAGGTTTTAAGCACATTGCCATTGCAACAGTAGAAGCAATACCACAAAGCATAGCAACAAACACTAATACTTCTTTAATCATAAATGTTTGATTAGAAGAATCTAATGGATTTTTTAAACCATAGGAATTAAAAAACCAATCAATAACTGATTTAACAGCAGTTTTATCATGAGTTGTTAGTCTATGATTAGTAATAATATATTCATTTCTTACAGAAGTTCCCTTTTCAAAATCTTCATTAAATGTCTTATTAAATTCTGCTTCTTCTAAAGAAACACCTAAAAAGTTTGTTCTAATCTCATTTTTAACGGTATCTTCGAAAACAGGAGTTTTAATATAATCACGGAAATAATTAAATTCATCATATTTTGATGTAATTAATAATACATTATTCCAATAAATATCAGGTGTTCCATCTTCATCTTTATCATAAGCTAATCTTCCATCAGCATCTCTTGTTGTTTTAAATAATTCTCCACACTGAAGTGCAGTTGCTCTAGGTTCGATTTCAGTTCCTGAGTATGCCGCAGAAACAGTCCATGCTGCCCATGTTCCCATAGAGTGTCCTGTAATAGCCATTTTTGTATTATCTACATAATCTAAACTTGCAAGCCATGCATAGGCTGCAGTGCCACCCATTGATGAGTCTCTTACACACGCTGCATCCTCTTTAGAAATAGATGTTTGAGTTTCAAAATCAAAAGAATTAGCATAGTAATCACTAAAGAAAGATAAGTTTGAAAAATTCATCATAACTTTATATCTAGTTACTCCACCAATTTCTAAATAAGATTTTCCAAGTTCATCATAACCATAGTTTGTTGTAACTTTGTGATTAACATAACCTCTTTCAATCATTCCAGCATCAGTTGAGCCATGTCCATATTCATCAATACACAATGCAACTACTCCACGGCGAGCTAGTTCAAGAGCATAAGCGGCAGAAGTTTCATGATCATTTTGATAGCCATGTAAACATAAAGCGGCAGGAAGTTTATTTGTACTACTTGCATTTTTTGGTATATATATTTTAAAACCAATGTTAACTTTCTCATCACTATCAATTAGTTT
Source organism: uncultured Coprobacillus sp. (assembly GCA_964385755.1). Classification (GTDB taxonomy): domain Bacteria; phylum Bacillota_I; class Bacilli_A; order ML615J-28; family CAG-698; genus CAG-698. Next base: position 4,187 of record CAYLPZ010000010.1, on the reverse strand, counting down.
TGTTTCAATATAACCACTTTCAATCGTGATTTCACCGAAATCAGTTTGAATTCCGTTTGCTAGACAAATACAAATAATAGATAGAATAAGTAATGAAAATAAAATAATAAGTTGTTTGTATGAATTTTTCACGTATTGTAAAAATACATTCAATACTTTTTTCATATAAAGTCTCCTTTCAATCTAATTATATTATAATATATAAATAACTAGATAACAATATTATTATAATGATAATTTAAAGACAAATTTTTTAATTGAAAATTATTATTAGTTATTATATAATATTTATGTAAAATAATGTCGAAAGGAATTATCATGAAAAAGTTTAGTTTATTATTAATTATTTTAGTATGTTTCTTGTTTATAGGATGTAACGAAAACGTTAAAGAAGAATTAGAAAAGTATTCTATTACTTATGAATTAGATGGTGGAACTTGTGATGGACTTATTTTAGACTATGAAGAAGGAACAGAAGTAAAATTACCAACTCCTACAAAAGATGGTTACACTTTTGTTGGTTGGTTTGATGGAGAAACAAAAGTTGAAGTAATTACAAAGGGTAATTACAATTTAGTTGCTAAGTGGGAAAAGAATAAAGAAGATGATATAGTTGATGAAAAAAAATATATTACAATAAGCGAAGCAATCGCACTTGCTAATGAAGCAGGTGAAACAGGAACAACAGAATGGTATTATATTCGCGCAAAGATTAAAACTGTAAGTAATCCAACTTATGGTGAAATGACAATAGAAGATGAAACAGGTTCAATTTATGTTTATGGAACATATTCTTCTGATGGAAATTTAAGATATAGTGAACTAGAAGATAAACCTGTTGCTGGTGATGAAGTTGTTTTATATGGTCCTTTAAAAACTTTTAAAGGCGAAGCAGAACTTGGTAAAGGCTGGATAATTGAGTTTACGCATATCAAACCAGAAGTTAATGAAAGTGAATATCCAAGTAAAACTATTAGTGAGACAAGAAAAAGCGCTGATGGATCAAAAGTTACAGTTGAAGGTGTAGTAGCATATATTACATATGCAAATGGTTTTATCCCTAATGGTTTCTTCTTAGTAGATAATACTGCATCAATTTATGTATATGGTGAGGCTACTCAATCTTTAGAAGTTGGTAATAAAGTAAAAATTGCAGGTGAAAAAATTCACTATGGTGCTAGCGAAAATAGCTATGGCTACTTAGGTGCTTTACAATTAGCAAATGCTATTGTTTTAGATAATGATGGTGGTAAACATGAGTTTGACAAATCATGGATTACTGAAAGTACTGTTAAAGAAATAATGGAAACTAATCCAAGTGAAGATATTACTTCTAACATTTATAAAGTAAGTGCATTAGTTGTAAAGAGTGAAAATCCAGGATTTGTTAATTATTATATTAATGATTTAGATGGTAAAACTGGTTCATATGTTTACACTCAATGTAATGGTAATGATTTTAGTTATCTAGACCAATTTGATCAAAAGATTTGTACTGTTTATCTTTCAGTAATCAACGCAAAAGTAACTGATGCTGGTTGTATATATCGTTTTATTCCAGTATTAGTTAGTTATGATAACTATGTAATGAAAGATAGTGATGTATGTGATTTTACATTAGATTATTATGTATTAGATAAATTCTTAGAAAAATATAGTAGTGATCCTCAAATGGAATTAATCACTAGTGTTGATAGCGAACTATTAGGATTTAGTGGTGTAAAAGTAAGTTATGAATCAAGTAATACTAGTGTTATCGCATTTAATGAAGAAAATGATAAACTTGTGATGCATGCTTTAGCTGATGGCACTGTATCTATTACAGTTAAAGCTACATACAAGACATATGAAGCAACTAAAAAAGTAGATGTGAAAGTAGAACTTGCTGGAGAGATTGATTATATAACTATTAAAGAATGCTTAGAAAGTGAATTTAACGTGGAATACACTGTTAAAGGAATCGTTGCTGGTTCACTTGTTAATCAAAAAGGCTTCTACTTAGTAGATGAAACAGGTGTTATTGCTATTAGAACAAATGAAACTGTTTTAGCTGATATTCAAGTTGGTAATGAAGTAATAATGAAAGGTACTAAAGTGATTTATGAATCATCAAAAGGTGTAACACAACAAATTTGTTTATTAGACTCTGAACTTGTTATTAACTATTATGGTGAACATGAATATTCTAAAGCATCATTTGATACAACTAAGACATTAGGAGATCTTGTAAATTTATCAATTAATGAATATCATACAACTTTAGCGTATGTTGTTGAAGTTAAAGTCAAATTTGTTGAATCTGCATATTACTCTAATTGCTATTTAACATCTGCTGATGGCTCAGTAGAAATACTATTATATACAAGTAATGGAAACCAATATAGTTGGCTTAAAGAGTTTGGTGATAGCGTAATCACTGTTGAGATGTGTTTATGTGACTGGAATAATAAAGATTCTTATCGTGGATGCGTTATTTCAGCAACAGATGGCGAAACTACAATTAATAATACATTAAATTTTAGTAAATAAGAATTAATAAAAGTCAGTTCGATTGGACTGACTTTTTATATGTATCAAATTAATTTTTGATTTTTTTATCAATTTTATCTTTTGTCATATTTTGTTAATATTTAAATAAAAATAGAAAATAAAATAGCCATATGCTATAATTATATTAAGTAATAGATATAAATAAAGGAGAAAAAGCACTATGAGTAAAGAAAGAACAGGTGAATTCTTTATTTCAAAAGAAAATAATGATTTTCAAGAATATAATGATTTTACAACTGAACTGTATAAATCATCAGAGATGCTTAATTCTCCTTTAGAATCTAATAATTATAATGAATTATTTGAAAATGGACATCAAAATAATAATATAGTTATTAAACAAGCAAATAAAACAAATGTAGATAAAACAAAACAAATATTAAAATCAAATACATCAACTAATCAGGCAATTACTAAAATTTTTACTACGTTCACCTCTGCGACAGTAGTTACTCTAGCAACTATTATCGTAGCTACATCATCAGGAGGTACATTATATAACACTAGTGATTATATTGATGCAACTGCTGGAATGGATTATATATCTTTAACAGTAGATATGGAAGGGATAAAAAACGAAAATGAAAATAATTTTGTTATAGGTGACTATTACATAGAAATTCCAACAGATAATGAAACAAAGAAAGTAGAAATTATTGATGGAGAAAATACATATTTAGTAACGGGTTTAGAACCGAATGAAACTTATACATATAATTTTGTTAGTAATGATACTACATATCATACAAGCACCATAACAACTTTAGCTGATGGTAAACCACTATGCGTGTATGATAAGTTGAATTGTAGTTTTACTTTTGATAATGATTTAAAAAAGGCAATATACAATTATTCAATTTATTTATCTGATTATTATAAAGAGTATAAAGATACTATTTTTTATGTTTGTGTGAAGAAACAAACAGATAAATCGAAGATTAAAAATATTATATATTCTAGCAATAATATTGATTTAAATAATTTTTATAAAGGTTCTATTGAAAATGTTACATCAGAATATTTATATCTATATGTAACTGGGTATGAAGATATTAATCAAAATAATTTAGTAGAATTATTATTTGAAAAAGAAATAAAAGTACCATACCCTGATATATGGGATAATATATCTAATCCTATAATTAATATAGAAGAAGGAAAAGAAAGTTTTAATTTAACTCCAGATAATATATTAATTAACGGATATTTAAGTTATTTAGATGATGAATATAGATATCAAGCATTTATAAATCAGTATGATAGTAATAATAATCTATTAACAAAAGAAGAAG
>CAYLPZ010000010.1:0-245 GCA_964385755.1 uncultured Coprobacillus sp. | reverse complement strand
TATCACATTTGAATACATCGATTGTGGAGTATTTGGAAATGGTGAAGTTGAATATAACACAGAAAGTATAACTGGTAATTTATCACTAGAAATATTTAAAGTAAAAGAAGAATTAGAAACAACTACTTTACTACCTGATAATATTAAGATAGAAGGAACATTAGATTTATTTGATAATACATATATGTTCCAAGCATTTATAAATCAGTATGATAGTAATAATAATCTATTAACAAAAGAAGAAG
>CAYLPZ010000009.1:63613-64007 GCA_964385755.1 uncultured Coprobacillus sp. | reverse complement strand
ATTATTTGAGCTTCTTCATTACTTATAGTTACTTCGAATGCATCACCATAATATGCAAAAATAGGACATAAGATTAGATCTTTTTTAAAGTTATAAATATATGTTTTTCCTACTTCATAAACATTTCCTTCCTGGTCTTTCCAAGCAATAATTTTATAATTATTATATTCTCTAGGAACAAAAGGACATTTTTCTAAATATGAAGATAAACTTATATTATTTAAAGAAAATGAAGAATGATATCCGACATCATACATTATGTGTTTTGTATAACGAAATTCACGATATATGTTATAAACTTCATCTAAAAATACTCCTAATACTGTTATATCATAATCGTAATTATATACTGTCTCATTAAATATATTATCTTGATAAATATATCCAGTAAAGT
>CAYLPZ010000009.1:0-63513 GCA_964385755.1 uncultured Coprobacillus sp. | reverse complement strand
CAAACCTATAAGTGATTGTATATTCTTTTGGTGTATATATAACTTTATATGTTGTATCACTTGTTATTAATGTATCAGTATTATTCCAAGATGATTCATAACCTTTTTTTGTTGGTAATTGTGGCAAAGTAATATTTGTATTTTCTAAAGCATATATTACTTTTGTATTATCATCATCAAATATTAAGGTTACTTTATATTCTTTGTTACATTTTCCAATTACAATGATATCATAATCATAATTATATACTGTCTCATTAAATATATTATCTTGATAAATATATCCAGTAAAGTTTTCATAATTTGGATCATATAATTCAAATTCTTCACCATATTTAACTGTTTGAACATATTCTTCTAACACATCATATTCAAACCTATAAGTGATTGTATATTCTTTTGGTGTATATATAACTTTATATGTTGTGTCACTTGTTATTAATGTATCAGTATTATCCCAAGATGATTCATAACCTTTTTTTGTTGGTAATTGTGGTAATTCGATTTCTTCGTTATCTTTAATTTGATAAGTTAGTATTGTCTCATCATTTAGAATAATTCTAACTGTGTATGATACAGCTAATAAATTAAACATTATAAAAGTCAAAACAGACAATATACCTACTATTCCTGTTACAAATATTATTTTAAGTGTATTATTTTTTTGTTTTACTTCATACAAGTCATTATCATCTAAGCCATAATATAGATTAAGTAGCGATACTTTAAATACTTTTGCATACTTTTCTAATAATTCAATAGATGGTAAGAAAGCACCATTTTCAAATTTAGAAATGTTTTGCCCTGGTACTCCTAATAGTTTTCCTAAGTCATTTTGTGTCAGTTGTTTGCTTTTTCTTAATTTTGATAAATATTGTGAAAATCTGTAATTATCAAAACTAATATTATCTTTTAATATAATTTTTTTATTTTTTCCATTTATTAAACTATCAACATTTGTTTGTAATAACTTTGCAATATCATCTAAATATATTAAATCAGGAAAGGATATTCCTCTTTCCCAATTACTAACAGCTTGGTCTGATATTCCCATCTCACAAGCTATTTTACTTTGGGAATAACCTAGTTCTTTTCTACGATTAATAAAAAAATTTATAAACTTTTCTTTTTGCATAATAACACCTATTATAATTTCACTTATAAGCTTATGATTTTCATTAATTACTAAAATATTTCCATATGTATTATTATACATTATTTTGTCGAATTTGTAACTACAACTTATTATTTTTATAATAAAAACGTAGTACTCATGGATAAACCAATAATGTACTACGTTATTATCTATTTACTAGCTCTCATCGCATTAACAATTGCTAGGAAAGCAACTCCAACATCACCAAACACCGCAAGCCACATTGTTGATAATGATAGTACTGTAAGTACTAAAATTATTATTTTGACTGAAATAGCAAAGATGATATTTTGTTTTACGATTTTCATTGTTTTTTTAGCAATTCTTTTTGCTTCTTTTATCAGTTCTAATTTATCAGTCATTAAAACTATATCACTAGCTTCGATTGCGGCATCACTTCCGACTCCTCCCATGCTTATTCCAATATCAGATTTCATAAGAACAGGAGCATCATTAATGCCATCACCAACATAACATATTAAATCATTTTGTTTTTTATCTTTCAAAAGCTTATCTAGTTCTGATGCTTTATCTTGTGGAAGCAAAGACGCTTTCACATCATTGATACCTAGTTTACTTGCAACACTAGTTGCAATTTTTTTATTATCACCTGTTAACATAATAGTTCTAATGTTATTTTTATTTAAATAATTAACTAAATCATACGCTTCTTCTTTTATTTCATCTTCAATAACAATCGCACCGAGATAACAGTTATTCTTTACAACATAAACAACCGTACCAAGTTCATCTATTTTTTCAAAATTAATATTTTCACTTTCCATTAGTTTTTCATTTCCACAAAGAATAACATTACTTCCTTTTGCTTTAATTCCTTTTCCAGCAATATTTTCAAGTTCATAACCATCATCGATTTCTTTTCCATATGCATTACAAATAGATACAGCAATAGGATGTTTTGACTTTCCTTCCGCAATTGCGGCTAAACGTAAAATTTCTTCTTTATCTGCTTTTTTGCTAGGAATAACCTTAGTTACTTTAAAGTTTCCTTTTGTTAGCGTTCCTGTCTTATCAAAAACAAATGTATTAGCTTTATTAAAGTTTTCTAAATATATTGATCCTTTAATAAGTATTCCTTTTTTTGATGCTCCACCAATAGCACAAAAAAATGAAAGTGGAACTGAAATAACCAAAGCACATGGACATGAAACAACTAAGAAACTGAGAGCACGATAAATCCAGCTTGAAAATGTACTCCAATCGCCGAGAAAACCATTTATTATTGGTGGTACAAAAGCAAAGAATATTGCTAAATACACAACAATAGGTGTATAGTATTTAGAAAATTTTGTAATAAAATTTTCTGATTTTGATTTCTCACTTGATGCTTTTTCCACAAGTTCTAGTATTTTTGAAACTGTCGAATTTGAAAACTCACTAGATACTTTAACTTTAATTGTTCCAGTTAAATTAATAGCTCCTGATAATATATTAGAACCTACAATTACATCTTGTGGAAATGATTCCCCTGTTAATGCTTTTGTATCTAAGCAAGAACTACCACTAATAATAGTACCATCTAATGGGACTTTTTCTCCTGGTCTAATTTCGATAACATCATTGATTTTAACGTCGTTAGGATCAACTGTCACAACACCAGTTTTTGTTACTAAATTGGCATAGTCTGGTCTAATATCCATTAAACTTGCAATTTCTTTTCTCGACTTTCCCACCGCATAGCTTTGAAACCATTCACCTGTTTGATAGAAGAGTAAAACTGCACAAGCCTCATCAAATCCTTCAGGATTTCCTTCCACAATTCCTGTGTAAATTCCAAGCCCAAAAGCACCAAAAGTTGCAATTACCATTAGAAAATTTTCATCAAATATTTGCCCATTTTTAATATTAATTATCGATTTTTTTATTACATCATATCCAATATATATATAAATAGCTAAATATAATACTAATGGAAGTATCCATCCAAAGTTTTTATTTGTAATAATACTTGCTAAACCATTTTCAAAAGAGTCTCTAAATAAATTAATCAAAATTATATCAGTAACTTTTACAATAAGAAATAGTACTAAAGAGACTATTATTCTTTTTAGTGTCTTTTTTAATTTCTTACTCATAAATACACCTTTTTACAACTCAATTTCAAAATCAGGTTCAATTTTTTTACATACTTTTTCAACTTTTTTAATTATTTTATCAACATCATCTGCTTCAATTATCATCTTTTGTGTCATAAAGTTTATCACGCATGAAGTTACTTCTTCCATTTTTCTAACAGCTTCTTCGCATTTACTTGCGCAAAGTGCACAATCTATTTCAATATTATATGTTTTTTTCATATTATTTTTCCTTTCTAGTTTTAAAAATTTTCTTAATGTTCAGTTATATGAGCATACGCACAAGCAAATAATGTTGATACATGGTAGTCGTCTAATGAATAAACTATTTCTTTTCCGTATCGTTTACTCTTAACTAGTTTAGTTTGCTTTAGTATCCTTAACTGATGAGATACTGCAGATTTAGTCATTTCTACACATTCACAAATTTCACTAACACATAATGGTCCTTGTTCTAGCACATAAAGAATTTTTGATCTTGTTTCATCACCTAAAATTTTAAATAATTCGGTCATATTTTGAATTACTTCTTCGCTAGGCATTTTGTTTTTTATTTCTTCTATTGGAATTTTTTGCATATTCTTACCTCACTAGATATATTATATCAACAGTTGAACAATTAGTCAACTATTAAATTGTTTTAAGACATTATTATGTAACTATTGTTTTATTATAAAAAAAATGGTAGAATATTTATAATGTTTTATTAGTTTACGAAAGGATGATTTATATGAAATTAATAAAAGCTATAGCATTAAATGATGAAGTAAAAGTGTATATAACAGATACAACCCAAATAACTAAAGAAGCAATAGAAAGACATGATTTATGGCCATCTGCTGCTAGTGTTCTTGGTAAGACAATGACAATAGCTCTTCTTATGGGGGGAACATTAAAACAAGATCAAGCTATCACAATTAAAATTGATGGAAATGGACCAATAGGCCAAGTCATTGTTGATGCAAATGGACATGGTCAGGTTCGTGGTTATGTCACAAATCCGCATGTTAACTTTACTAAAGCCAATAAACTAGATGAGGTAACTACACTAGGCTATAATGGTTTTATCGATGTAATTAAAGACTTGCATATGAATGACCTATTCACATCTTCAACAGAAATTATCACTGGTGACTTAGCAAAAGACTTTACTTACTACCTACTTACAAGTGAACAAGTAAAATCTGCTCTTTTATTAGGATCTAAATTTGATGTTGACAATACTTGTATGACTTGTGGGGGAATGCTTATTCAACTATTACCGAAAGCATCTGAAGATAGTATTACATACCTTGAAAAAGCATTAGAAGGAAAAAAAGAATTTTCTACACTTTTATTAGAAAATAGCTTAGAAGATATACTAAAACTATATTTTGGGGATAAGTTTGATATCTTAGAGGAAATGGATGTATCGTTTAATTGTCCATGTAGTTATGAACGCTTTGGCATATCACTTACAAATCTAGGCAAAAAAGAATTACAAGAGATGATTGATGAAGGTAAAGAAATTGAAGTAGTATGTCATTATTGTAATTCTCACTACACTTATACAATAGAATCATTAAAAGAATTCTATAAAAAAGCAAAATAAGCAGGATGACCTGCTTATTTTTTTATCTTTTATTCTTTTAGTAATTTTTCAAGTTCATCAACTAAATATTCCATTCGCTTAGTAACTGCAAGGAATGTTTCTTCTTTTGTAAAATCAATTCCTGATTCTAATGCTTCATCCATTGGATATTTAGATCCACCCATCTTTAATAAACCTACATAGCGATCAAATGCACCTTCTTCACCTTTTGCAACACCATCATATAATTTAAATGATGCCGCAAAGCTTGTTGCGTATTGATAAACATAAAATGGGGTATAGAACAAATGTGGAATGTATGCCCAAACAAATTTCTTAACCTTTTCTTTTGTAATATCAATACCATAATAATCACTATATAATTTAATCATCACATTACTTAATACTTCATGATTTAGTGGAGTACCTTTTTCAACCATCTTTGATACTTCTAGTTCATAGTCCGCAAACAATGTTTGACGATAAAATGTTGATACAATGCTATCTATTGCTTTCTGTATTAAATAAATCTTATCATTTTTATCTAAACTACCACTATTCATTAAATAATCAAGCAAATTATGTTCATTAAATGTTGAAGCAATCTCCGCAACAAAGATTGTATATCCTTGCAACATTTCTGGATTATTTTCCATAGCGTAAAGTGAGTGAATTGAATGTCCTGCCTCATGGGCTACTGTAAATACATCATCAAGTTCTCCAGCATAGTTTAATAAAATATATGGACGTAAGTTTGTTTGACTAGATGAATATGCGCCAGTACGTTTTCCATCTTTTTCATAAACATCAACAAATCCATCTTCTAAAGCCATAAAAGCTTTCTTCTTAAAATCTTCAGGGAATTTTTCAATTGAAGCAAAGAATAACTTTTTAGCTTCTTCATAGTCATATTTTTTATCTGACTTAGCAAGCTGAGCAAAACGATCATAAGTATGATATTCTTTTAAACCTAAATATTCTTTTCGTAAAGAAATATATTTCTTTAAAGCACTGTTTTCATTTCTTGCTACTTTAACTAAAGTTTCATATACTTTAGGATCAATATTATTATGATATAAGAACGACTCTAAAATAGAATTATATCCTCTTGCTTGCATTACTGCTAAGTTACTATCCATTACATTTTGATATATTTGTGCAAAAGTATTTTTATGTTTATCATATTTTTCATATAATGCTTCGAAAATAGTTTGTTTATCTTCTTCACACTTTGCATTACAAATTAGTGATGACCAGTTTCCTTGGGTAACTAATACTTTAGTACCATCTTTTAAAATAACTTCTTTATTATCACTATCAGAAACGGCTAAAGATGAATAAAGATTTGAAGAAGCATTCATACTCTTAGAACAAATTGATAAAATACTTTCTTCTTTATCAGATAAAATATATTTTTCCATTCTAAAAATCTTTTCAAAATAGAAGTTATATTGTTTTAGTTTTTCATCACTATTTATTACTTTTAATATTTTATCTTTACCAATTAAAATTATTTCTGGTTCAACAAAAGATAAATTATTATTTAATAAATATAGTAAATTTTGACACATACCAAAGTCTGTTAAGCTTTCAACATCTTTTTTGTTTAAATCTGATTTTAGGTGAGCATACATATATGCTTTTCCAATCTTACATTCAAGCTCTAGTTGTAAATATAAAAAATCTTTTAGTTTTTCCTCATTTGCAAGTTTTCCTTGATAATCTTTTAATGTTAAAATTATACTTTTTAGTCCTTCTAATTCTAATAAAAATTCATTTCTATCTTTAAATAAATATGTTAAATCCCAATTTACATTACTCATATTTTTTCTTATTAACTCCTTTAAATGAATTTATTTAATTCATGTTTTATTTTTGTTACCGGAAGACCAACAACATTATTATAATCTCCATCTATTTTTTCTATATATTTTGAAAAGATTCCTTGGATAGCATATCCACCAGCTTTATCATAAGGCTCTTTGGTATTTATATACTCATTAATCTCTTCATCAGTCATTTTCTTAACATACACTTTCGTTACTTCGTAAAATGCATCTTCTATCGTTTTACTTTTTAGAAATACTCCAGTAACAACTTCATGATATTTACCTTCTATAGTTTTTATCATTTTAAAAGCTTCTTTAATGTTTCTTGGTTTTCCTAGTATTTTATTATCTGCATATACAATAGTATCTGCACATAGTAAGATATCTTCATCACTTATTTCTATTTCTTGTGCTTTTTTGATTGCGGTGAGCATTGGGTATATATAAGGGTTATCCTCTGTTATATCTTCTTTGGCATCACTGGATTTTACAATAAACTGCAAACCTTCTTTTTCTAGGATTTCCCTTCTCCTTGGTGATTTTGAGCCCAAAATTAACATTTATTTAACCTTTCTGTTATTTCTTCTACTATTAATCGTTTTTCCTCATTGCTTGGTATATCGCCATTTAAGAGCTCAAAAGCCCACATGATTGCTCCTGTTGCAGGGGGAAGATCTAAAACTACTACATTACATTTCTTATTAGTATATTCATTTATTAATTTCTTGAATTCATTAACAAGAACTGGACAGCTTCCTTTTGCCCATACAGAACCAGCTAAAACAACTAGTGGGTTTTCTCCTAAATCTAAGTTTACAACGCAACCACCACAGCTTCTAGCAAGATTATCAGCCATTTCTTTTAATATATTTATTGACACTTCATCTTCTTGGTTAGCAAATTCAAAAACTTGTTTACATATTTTTTCTAAGTTAACTTGTCGTTTTGCTAATTTTTCACTAATAGATTCCATTAGGTAATACTTATCAGTTACTCCTAATTCATTCATTACAAAACTATCAAGCTTTGATGGCTTTCCAAAGCGATACATCGAATCAAAAGTTTGTCTTATTGCTCTTCTAGCAAGCCAGCTTCCACCTGCTTCATCGCCAACTATTGCGCCAATTCCCCCAACCTGGAGATAATTTCCTTTTTCATCAATTCCGCCAACAGACGTTCCTGTTCCACAAATTGAACAGACACCAGCCTTACCAACAGCTTTTACACCTAAAAAAGAATCATTGGCAACATAAAAGTTTGTAAACCCTAAAAGAGAAATTTTTTCTTCTATCATTTTCTTTTGAAAAGGTGTATCAACTCCTGCTAAGCCAAAGCAAGCTGCTGAAATATCAGAAATATTAAGTTTATTTCTTCCTAAAAATTCTGTTAAAACTTCTTTTAAAACTCTATATGTACCATCAAAACTATCAGGTAAAGCTTCATGACTACAAGTTTTATATCTACCATGATCAACAAATTTTAAATCACTAGTAAATAAGAAATAATCGGTTTTTGTGTTGCCACCATCAACACCTAAAATATATTTATTCATAATACTTATCCTATTTATTATTTATTTTTATAAAATTGTGGTAAATATTCTTTATGAGCTTCTTTTAATTCATCAAAACAAGGTTTTGCTTTATGATAATCGAATACTAAAGGATTAATTAAAAGTGCTCTCATCGCTTCATCTTCATCACCTGTTAGTGCCGCATTAACCGCATGTTTTTCATAAGCTTTCATCATTTTCATTATTTCCTCAATATGCTTGTTATGACAATTTGTTTTAATAACTTTAGCTCCATCTTTACCAATGTGTGCGCACACTTCAACTACATCGTCATCATCCATAAATGGAATAGCCCCATTGTTCTTAACATTAACAACTTGAATGTCATTTGTATCATTGTAAATTGAATTAACAAGGTTGATTGCAACTTCTGAGTATCTAGCACCACCACGTTTGCTTAATAGCTCAGGTTTTACATGTAGTTCAGCATTAGAATATATATCTAAAAGTTGTTCTTCTATTTCCATACAAACTTCTGCTCTACACTTTTCAACTTCTTTTGCCTTTTGTAACTTTCCATCTTTAAAATAATAATATTCTAGATAACATGTTGGTATAGCACCAACTGTTTTAATTAATTCATGAGAAAAACCACTTGCGGGGATGTTTTGCATTACCGCTCCATTTAATCCTTCATTAATTGCCTTTTCAAGATAGTCCACTCCATTATCACGAATTCCGGTAATCCATGCTAAATGATTTAGTCCAACATATTCAATATAAGCATTAGGAAGTTCCATTTTCTTACGAATACCATCAATAGTATTAATAGGAACATTACATAGACCCATCATTTTTATTTTGCTATTATTTAATACCGCCTCAGCAATCATTCCTGATGGATTTGAAAAGTTTATAAGCCAAGCTTCTGGGCAAAGTTCTTCCATTCTATGAACTATATTCATAATAGCAGGAATTGTTCTCATTCCTTTAAAAAATCCACCAATACCATTTGTTTCTTGACCGATTAAATCATATTTTAATGGTATGCGTTCATCAAGTAATCTTGCTGGAAGTTTACCAACTCGTATTTGTGCTAAAACAAAATCAGCACCAGTAATAGCTTCATCTAAATCTTTAGTTAAAATAACTTCGCAATCGATTTTTGCATGTTCAATCATTCTTTTACATAGACCACCAACTATATTTAGTTTTCGATCTTCGATATCCATTAAATACAAATGCTTTAATGGTAAAGTTGCATTCTTATTAATTATTCCTTCGATTAGTTCAGGTGTATATGTACTTCCAGCACCAATAATAGCTATTTTAAGTTCATTATTTACACTCATTTTTCTTATCTCCTTTTTTTGTAAATCTTTATAACATTATTTTACCACAACAAATAAATTAATTAAAGCATATTAATTTCCTTATTTAGACAAATATATAAACTTACTACAGCAAATCCTGCAATACAGAATAATAATATACCATTCACACCTAAAAAAGTAATCAATATTCCACCAAGTAAACTTGCTAATGGGCATAACCCTTGTGCTAATATTGAAATAAAACTTGACACTTTAGCTAACCTATCTTGAGGAATTGATACTTGCATAATAATTGAAATTGGTACATTAATTAAGATTATCGCAATACCATTAATAAACATACAAGCAATACAGGAAAGTAAGAATATATTAATATCTACTCTTTTTGTAAAAACATAGATTAGACACAAAATAATTGTGGATAATGAAACTAAAAGCGTTGCTCCTTTTATATTACTACCATAATGTTCTTTTTGTTTTTTCTTACCAAAAATAATTCCCATAACTATTGATCCTAACGAGAAGAATACACTAATAATAGCTGCCCAAGTTGGAGCTTCAAAGAAACCTTTTCCTAAATAGTCACTACCAGCAACATCTGTATTTATGATGTATGGAAAGATATTACCATCAATCATTGTAAAGAAAAAATTAATAAATACAAAACCAAAAATACAGGCTAAAAGACCTTTTAATGTTTTTAAGTATTTAAAAGCTTCTAGACAATCATCTTTCATTACTTTAAGAGTTAACTTTTCATCTTTTGTTAGTTTTTTCTTATTTTTAATAAACATCTCAGATATTCCTGATGCAATATACAATACACCAATTAATAAAAATAATAACTTTATAGATATTATTGAATATAAAACACTTCCAAGGATTACACCTAATATGCCAACAAAGCTAGTTTGCACTGTGAAAAATGAATTAGCTTGTTGCAATTCATCTTCACAAAGTAACTCAGGTAGTAGTGCGCCTGAAGCAGGTACAAAGATTGCTGAAAGAAGGTTATTTACAAAACCTACTATAAATAATATAACCACTTGCAATGTTATACTTTCATTATTTAATGCAAAAATCAAAGGTAACAAAGATAATATTATAAATATACCTTTAATAAAGTCAGTCCCATATACTATTTTTACTTTATCCATCCTATCAGCAATTATTCCACCAATTAATGAGAATATGATAAATACTAGACTACACATTGCTAAATATATCCCTTGTATTAGTGCATTATTATCAGTTATCTTTAGAATATAAAAACTCATTGCAAAACTATATAGCGTTCCTGCTATGTTACTTGTTAAAGCTCCCTGAAAGAGAAGTATAAAATTTTTATTCTTAAATACATTAATTTTTTTATCTTCCATTTTCTTTTCCCTTTCATTTTAAATATTATAACGTAGCAATGTTACATTAGCAACATATTTTTTTATTATATTTATTTATAAAAATAAGAATACAATATAATATATAAAATTAAAATAACAATAAAAGGTATGGCATAACACCATACCTTTTTATAAGTAGCTAAAATATTTGATTTATTCTACTGTTCTTCTTTGATTTCTAGCACTTCATACATCTTATTAGCATCTTCCTTCTTAGAAGAGTTAATAAGCTGTAAGACTTTAATTTTCATAGTGCTTTTATAAAACTTGATTTCCACAATGTCTCCAGGTTTTACTTCGGCACTTGGTTTTACAATTCTGCCATTGATGATTACTTTTTCACCAGCTGTAGCATCTTTTGCAACCGTTCTCCTTTTAATTATTCTTGATAGTTTTAAGTATTTATCAATTCTCATTATTTATCTTCTTTTTTTTCACTACTATCTTCTAAATTTGGAGAATCTTTTAGCTGTTCAGCTTGTTTTTTGAACATATCTTGAAGTTCTTTTTCTTTCTCATCTACCATTTTCTTAGCTTCTTCTTTAGCTTTCTTCTTTTCCCACCACTCAAGTTTACCTGTTTCAACAATTTCATAAATATCTTCTTTTGTTAATGTTTCAATTTCAACTAAATGTTTAGCAATATTCATTAGAAGTTCTTTATTATCATTTAATACTTCCTTCGCTTTTTGATGGCAAGATTCTACTATCTTTCTTACTTCAGTATCAATTTCTAGAGCTACTTGATCAGAGAAGTTCTTTTCACTCATATAATCACGACCAAGAAATACTTCATGTGATGAATTTTCATATTGAATTAATCCTAGTGAACTCATACCATATTCCGCAACCATTGCGCGGGCAATCTTAGTTGCTTTACGAATATCATCATAAGCTCCTGTTGTAATATCATTACTCATTAATTCTTCTGCTGCTCTACCACCAAGTAAACCTGTGATTTGGTCAAGTAAACCATTCTTTGTATGTAAGAATAATTCTTCATCAGGAGTCATTAAGTTATATCCACCTGCTTCACCACGAGGAACAATTGTAACTTTTTGTACAGTTGAAGCGTTCTTTAAACGAATTCCGATAATCGCATGTCCTGCTTCATGATAAGCAACAACTTGTTTTTCATAATCAGTATATCTTCTACTCTTCTTAGCAGGTCCCATTAATACACGGTCAATTGCTTCATCGATATCATAAATCTTAATTTCTTTACGATTTTCTCTAGCAGCTAAAAGTGCAGCTTCATTAAGTAGATTCTCTAAATCTGCTCCACTAAAACCAGGGGTACGATGAGCAATATCATCAAGTTTAATTTTTGGTGATAATTTCTTATTACGTGCATGAACTTTTAATATTGCAACGCGTCCTAAAACATCCGGATTACTAATATGAATTTGTCTATCAAAACGACCTGGACGAAGTAGTGCAGGGTCAAGAATATCAACACGGTTTGTTGCGGCCATAACAATAACGCCAGAGTTCTCTTGGAAACCATCCATTTCAACTAATAATTGATTAAGTGTTTGTTCACGTTCATCATGTCCACCACCAAGGCCTGTACCTCTTTGACGACCAACAGCATCAATTTCATCAATAAATAAAATACATGGAGCTGTCTGTTTAGCAGTTTTAAACATATCACGAACTCTACTTGCACCAACACCAACAAACATTTCTACAAAGTCTGAACCAGAAATTGAATAAAAAGGAACTTTTGCTTCACCAGCAACTGCCTTTGCAAGTAATGTCTTACCTGTTCCTGGAGGGCCTACTAAAATTACACCTTTTGGAATTCGAGCACCAATTTCTTGATACTTTTTAGGATTCTTTAAAAAGTCGATAATTTCCACAAGTTCTTCTTTTTCTTCATCACAGCCTGCAACATCCGCAAATGTCTTTTTAGTGTTTCGATTTAATCTAGCTGGGTTTTTCGCAAAATCAAATGCTTTATTATTTGATTGACCAGCATTTTTTATGAAATAAAAGAATAAAACTCCAATTAGTACTAAAGGTCCAACCACTAATAAAATATCAAGCCAATTTACAGTTGATACTTTTTTAATATTTAAATCAATTAACTGCACAGCTTCTTGATATTCTGGATGTAGCTCAGGAGTAAAAAGATATTCATCTACTACATCAATTGGTAATAAAATATGGAATTTAGCTTCTTTTCCTTCTGTATTTATATAATATCCATTAATATCATAATGCATATCATTTACACCACCAGCAGGTGATATTGTAATTTTGATTACTCTGTTAGTATCAGTTTGTTCTTTAGCATTTAAAACATATTGCCAGAAATCTTTTGCTTCAAGTTCATCTGCTTTATTAGCATAGTTACTAATAAACATCCAAATTCCAACAATCATTAAAATACCAATAAGGAACAACCCAATATTTCCCTTTTTTACTTTCTTATTGTTATTTCCTTGCATACCTTTCGTAGTAATACTAAAGTATTACTTTTCCTTTCCTTAATATTTAATAAAATATTGGTAGTTATTTTTGATAAACAGATCTTTTTAACACACCAACATAGTCAAGATTACGATATATTTCAGCATAGTCTAAACCAAATCCAACAACAAACTTGTTTTCAATCGTACAACCAAGGTACTTTATATCTTTACAAATTGTTTTTCTTCCTGATGGTTTATCAAGAAGTGCCGCAATTTCGACACTAGTTGCTCCTCTTTTTTCAAATAGTTCAACTATATTAGTCATTGTTAAACCTGTATCAACAATGTCTTCTACAATGATAATGTCTCTTCCTTTTACATCAACACTGACATCACTTTTGATTTTTAAAACACCTGTTGAACTTGTTCCACCTTCATAACTTGAAGCAGATAAATACTCAGTTTGCATTTCACAACTAATATGCTTCATTAGCTCTGCCATAAAAGGTATTGCACCTTTTAACATACCAACAAGAATTGGTCTTTTGCCTTCATAATCTTTTGTTATTTTTTTTCCTAACTTATCACAAATATTCCTTATGTCTTCATTAGATAAAATAACTTCTTCAATAAAACTATCCATTGCATCCTCCAAATTAGTCTTATTATTATTCCATTATATTTGAATCCTACAAATAAAATGAAACATTAATTATCTAGTTTTACTAGCTCTAATATTATATCACACTTATTCATTTTTGTTAATATAATACTCTTTTTAATTCCTAAGATAGATAGAATCTCATTATCCTTTTCTAAAAGTAAAACATCATCACGCTTATTTTTTAGTACTTTTTCATCAATAAGAATGTCCGATATCTTTTTAGTGCCGATTTTCAGTTTCATCTTATCTCCAGGTTTTTTGCTACGAATGACAACCGGTAGTGTTATTATATTATAACATAGATTACTTACATCTACTACTTCTTTTTTGTCTTTCTTTCTAACAATTAATTTTATTTTGTCATTAATATGATATTCACCAGGATCTGTTATTTCAATAAACACTTTATCATTTTCTTTTTTTGTTATTATCGTTTTAATATTGATGGTATCATAGGTTGTTTCAAAAGAAAATAAATCTTTATAATTAACTAAAATATTAGGTTTTTTTGACAAAATTATTTTATTTAGTTCATCAATATTACTAGTGCTAAGCTTATACTTCTTTAGTACTTCAAATAAAACCTCATTTCTTAGAAATTCTGATAACTCTAAATATTTATTTTTATCTATCACTATATTATTATCTACGTTTTTTACATAACTATGAATGAACTCATCTCTTTTTTCATTGACAATGATAGATGCATTTTCCATCTTTTTGGAAAAATCATAGAACTTAGCATTTAAATTTGGCATTATCTCTTTCAATTTTGGAATTATTTCTAGTCTAATTTTATTTCTTTGATAATCAGTGTGATGATTAGATTCATCTTCATAATATTTTATATTATTTTCTTTTTGATAAGAATAAATTTCTTCTTTTGAAACTCTTAATAATGGCCTTAGTACATAAAAATTATTACGCTTTGAAACTTCTTTGATTCCTTGCAGACTAGTAATACTTCCACCTCTTAAAATCCTCATTAATATAGTTTCCACATTGTCATCTAATTGATGTGCTAAAACCAAATAATCTGCTTTTATATTATCCATTACTTCATCAAAAAATTCATAACGTTTATTTCTTGCTTCTTCTTGAAAGTTTTTTGTACTTTCAAAATACAAATCTTTGACAAATAATGTAAATTTCTCTTCTTTCGCATAATCTTTAATATATGCCTCTTCTTCATCTGACTGGCTTCTTTTATGGTGATTAACATGACATACAATTAATTCATAATTTAATTCTTTTCTTAATTTCAAAAATAAATCAAGTAATACACTAGAATCAACTCCTGTTGATACTGCTAATACTACTTTCTTATTCTCTAAGATAATATTATATTCGTTTAAGAAATTTAATAAATTTTTCTCTAAATTCATTTGATCACATCCAGTCTTTATTTATTATAATACTATTTAGTAATTTTGTCACGTAAAAAAAGGCCATATAAATGACCATATTTTTTTATTTTTTCATTTGAACTTTTTGCATCGCATCTAAAATATTCGTATCATATGTTGTTACTTTTTCACCATCTAATAATTTTTGATGAATTGCTTCTTCTATTAGATCTTCAATTAATCTTGAAAAAGAAATACCCTTTGCTTCAAATAATGAAAAAGCAAAAGCTCCTGGAATTACATTAACTTCATTAACATAAACTATTTCATCTTTGATGATATAATCTACGCGATATACTCCAGTATCACCATATTCCGAAATCAACCTTTTTGTTATATTACTTATTTTTGAACGCAATTTGTTTTCTATATTTGATGGAATTATATGAAATGATTCTTTAGGTTTATATTTTTCTTCAAAACTATAATAACCATCTTTAGTAACAACTTCATCTAACTTTGATAATATTATTTTTCCATTTTTCTTATAACATGCTTGACTAATTTCTCTAAAGTTTTCGATAATTGGTTCAATTATCACTTCATCATCTAAGTTAAATGCATTTATAATTGCTTCCTGAAACTCAAGTAAATTAGAACTTTTACATATGCCAATACTTGAACCTAAACTTGTTGGTTTTATTATTACTTTTTCGTTTTTATATTTCTTATCAATTTCAAAAGAATTCTTTTCATATTCTTCTTTTGAAATTTTAAAGTAAGGAAGAAAGCGTATACCAATACTTGCACATATTAATTTTGTTAAGTATTTATTATGAAATATTGTGCTTGCTTTAACAGATGGACTTACACAAGTTATCCCTAATAAATCAAAATACCCTCGCACCTCTCCACTTTCTAATCCTTTACCATGTAAAGCAAGTATTACTAATTCTAATTTTTTTGTATATTTATATATTTTAAGTCCTTTCTTTTTAGCCTTTATAAAGTCACTAATATTATTTACTTTATTATCAAAAGTTTTAAAGTTATTATCTTTATCTAAATATATAGGTAATATATTATATTTCTTCTTATCAAGAGCATGATATAGTTGAAAATAAGACACGCAAGAAATATCATGTTCTACTGACTTTCCACCAAAACATATACCGATATTAATCATTTTATCCCCCTTATTTATATATATCAGTAATATCATTTTCTATTAAAATTACTTTTTTATTGTTATTTAATAGTGCTAATTCATATGCTTTTTTAAATGATTTCGTTATTAAGTACTTTTTGTTTGCTTTCTTAAACTCTTGCACATATATTTTACTAACAATACTTTCTTCTAAAATAACTTTTATGTCCATTTTTGCTATTATTTTCGCAAGTTCTATATTGTTTTTTCTCATTTCTTTTCCACCAGTTACAACTCCAGGAGTAATCAAAATTTTCTCCTCAGAGTATGTTTTTAAAATATTTAAAGCTTCTACAAACCCAACCTTATTACTATTAAAACTATCATTAATAATTGTTACATTTCCTTTTTTGATAATTTCCAAACGATTTTTTTCACCAATTAAGTTTTTTACTTGTTGTAATAATTTTTTGTATTTTACATGTAAAAACCTTGAAATAGCTAAGCATGCACATAAATTTTCTAGGTTTGCATTGCCATTAATGTTAGTTGTAAATTCTACTTCTTTATCGCTTTCGTGAAAAGTAAATTTTGTTTTGCCATTTTCTTTTCTTATGTTATCAATATAAAAGTCAGCCTTTTCATTTATAGCATATGAAAAACTTTTAATATTTACTTCATAATTTTTATTAATATTATAAAAATGTACTTTACTGTCTTTTATAATTCTTGTTTTCTCTTTTATTATATTTTCAAAAGTTTTGAATGTTTCAAGATGTTGGTTTCCAATTGCGGTTATTAAGCTGATATTTGGTTTTACTATTTTTAAGCTTTCTTTTATATCATTTAATTTACTAGCACCAAACTCAACAATAAATACTTCGGTATAATTAGGCATATTTTTAATACTCATTGCAATCGAATTTGCAGTGTTATATGATTTAGGTGTTTTATATGTTCTAAACGTACTTTTTAGTAGCTGATATAAATAGACTTTACAAGTAGTTTTACCATAGCTACCTGTTATTCCAATTACTAAAGGGTTAACTTTATTAATTTTCTTTTTAGCTTTAAGATGATAACACTTGTTAATTACCTTTTCGATTGGCAAAAGCAAAAGATGACTAAGTAGTACTACATAAAGTGGAAGGTAAATTATTAGATAATATTTATTTTGTAAATAATAAGCTAATATTATATTAATAAAAGTTATTACACAAAAAAACCTAATAATTCTCTTTGTTACTTTAAGTTTTAAAATTGTTTTTTTAAGTATTCTTATTAACAAATATAATGTTAATAAAATAATTATTATTAAATTAATTAATATGCTTTGTTTTATTAATAATAAAGCTGGAGCAAATAATAATAAGTTTTCTATTTTTTTTAATTCTTTTTTTATTATTAAAATATATGAATTTAAATGATAATGATTTTCTTGTAAAAATAGTAAATATGGATATGTTAATATAATAGAATACAAACTAAATACTGTAATCATCATTTAACTCCTTTAGTAAACACTCAATAAATCTTTTTTCTTCTTCGATATATATAAAATGTGTTGAATGATAAAAATTTACTAAAATGCTATTTTTAAGTAATTTATATAAAGTTTCATTTTCGCTTTGTAAAACTTCTTTGTCATTTATTGAAGAGTTAATATACACTTTTGTTGTTATTTTCTTAAGTTTTCTATATGGATTATAATTTACAACTTTCACAAAAGTTTTTTTCATTATTTCATTTAAATCTTTATAGTCTCTAGAACTTCTTTGCTTTTTTATTTTCTCTAGCTTTTCTTTGTTGAATATCTTTAGTAATGGTTTATTAAGTTTGTATAAGAATGTTTTTAATCTAAAGTTAATGCTATTATTTCTTAATACTTTACCATTAACTAAAATAATCTTACTTACTTTAAAAAGGGAAGCATATTCAATTGCTATTCTCCCACCAAATGAGTGAGCAATTATTATTAGATCTTTTTTTCTAACTATTTGACTTATTAAATTATTCACAGATATTGCATAGTCTTTTACGCTCATTGGTTTTGTAATATTACTTTCACCAAAGCCCGGCAAATCTAAAGTAATTATCATATATTCTTTTAAATATGGATAAATATTATCAAAAGTATTCATATCCATTTTAAAGCCATGTAAAAATAGTATTACTTCTCTTTTATATTCGCTTTCTTTATTAAATATTAAATAATTGATTTTTTGTTTGTCATTTTTATTATTTTTCATTTCTTTAAATTATATTTACTTTTAGTAATAAATATGAAAAAAAGCTATCATTAGTAGCAAAATAGTTACTAATAATAGCTTATATTAACCAATTGATCCATTCATTTCTAATTTTATTAATTGATTCAATTCAACAGCGTACTCCATTGGTAATTCTTTACTAAATGGTTCAATAAATCCCATAATAATTAACTCTAATGCTTGAGCTTCTGTAAGTCCTCTACTCATTAAATAGAACATTTGTTCTTCACTAACTTTCGATACAGTTGCTTCGTGCTCAATTCTTGAAGTATTATTAAGTACAATATTAGTTGGAATTGTATCACTTTTTGATATTCCATCTAAAATGATTGTATCGCACTGAACAAACGCTTTAGCATTATCTGCTTTTTTACCATGTTTTACGATTCCACGGTAATTAACTACTCCACCACCACGACAAATGGATTTACTAATTACCTTGCTAGATGTATTTGGAGCTGTATGAATCATTTTTGCGCCAGTATCTTGATATTGACCAGAGCCTGCAAACGCAATAGAAATTGTTGTCCCTTTTGCGCCTTCACCAGCTAAAATGCATGCAGGATATTTCATATTTATCATCGAACCGATGTTTCCATCAATCCATTCCATTTGCGCATTCTTATAACAAATTGCTCTTTTTGTTACTAGATTCAAAATATTATTTGACCAGTTTTGAATAGCAGAATAGCGACAATAACCATTATCCTTAACAAATATCTCAACAAGCCCAGCGTGAAGTGAATCTTTTGAGTAAATTGGTGCAGTACAACCTTCAACATAATTCAAACTTCCACCCTCTTCAACAATTATGAGTGTACGTTCAAATTGTCCCATTCTTTCAGAATTAATTCTAAAATATGATTGTAACGGTTTATCAATTTTTACTCCTTTAGGAATGTAAATAAAAGATCCTCCACTCCATACAGCCGTATTTAATGCCGCATATTTATTATCATTATAAGAAATTACTTTACCAAAATACTCTTTTACGAGTTCTGGGTGATTACGCACGGCCGAATCTGTGTCACAGAAAATTACTCCTAGTGCCTCAAGTTCCTTTAGAGTATTATGATAAACAACTTCAGATTCAAATTGTGTAGTTACTCCACCTAAAAATTTACGTTCTGCTTCAGGTATACCTAATTTGTCAAATGTATCTTTAATATTTTCTGGAACATCTTCCCATTTTTTTTCTACTTGTTTACTTTCTTTTTTATAATATGTATAATCGTCAAAGTCAATAAAGCTTAAATCAGGTCCATAGCTTGGATTTTTTATTGTCATAAAAGCATCGTATGCTTTTAAGCGAATATCTAACATCCAATCTGGTTCATTTTTATACTCAGAAATTTGTCTAACAATTTCTTTAGTCAAACCTTTTCCAGTATTATAAACATTTTCTGTTTTAGTCTTAAAATCATATTTATAATCACCGATAATTTGGTCAATGTTTTGACTTTGTTTTTCGATTGTCTGTTCTCTTGTTTCTTTGAAACTAGCATTTTCCTTATCTTTATTCATCGTCTTTATCCCCATCTAATAACTTCTCTACTGCTTTCCATGACAAAGTTGCACACTTAATACGCGCTGGAAACTTTGATACTCCTTGATAAACCAAAGCCTCTTCTAGTTCTTCATCAGGATCTTCTTTGCCAAGCATCATATCATAAAATTCATGAATTAATTTTTCTGCTTCTTCGACTGTTTTTCCTTTTAATATTTCTGATAAAACAGAAGCAGATGAACAGCAGATTGAACAACCAGTTGCTTCATGGTTTATTTCTTTGATAATGTTGTCTTCAACTAATATTTCAACAGTAATATCATCCCCACAAGAAGGATTACGAAGATGAACATGATCAAAACCTTTTAAACCATGATTGCGTGGATTTTTATAGTGATCAAAAATAACTTGTTTATATAAACTTTCTAATTCTCTTGTATCCATATAAATTCTCCCTCTAGTTTTATATATTAATTTTTCTAAAAAACTCTATTGCTTCCTTAATACATGAAATAAATTTATCCGCATCTTCTAACGTGTTATAAATATAATAGCTTCCGCGTAGCGTTCCATTTACTTTCAAGTGCTTAGTTAATAATTGAGCACAGTGATGTCCTGCTCTTAAACAAATGTTTTCTTCATCAAATATTGTTGAAGCATCGTGTGGATGAATACCCTTTATGTTAAAAGCAATTATTGGTACTTCTGGATTTTTATTATATATTTCAATGCCATCTAAATCTTTTAATTTCTCAATCGTATAATTATATAATTGCATTGTATGCTCATGAATATATTCATATCCGATGCTTTCAATATATTCAATTGCCTTACACAAACCAATAATTTCAGCAATTGCGGGGGTACCTGCCTCAAATCTTGATGGAACATCTTTAACATCAACACTATCTAGATATACTTCTTCATTCATATCTCCACCATAATAAAGTGGATCTAACTTTCTTATGATTTTTTTCTTACCATATAAAACACCAATGCCTGTAGGACCACACATTTTATGACCAGAAAAAGCTAGAAAATCACAATCTAAGTCCATTACATCAACCTTCATATGGGCAACAGCTTGTGCCGCATCACAAACTACCATCACGTTTTTCTCGTGGGCTAGTTTTACTATTTCTTTTATTGGTGTTAAATATCCCATGACATTAGAAACTAAAGTTAATGCTACTACTTTAGTTTTATCTGTTAACATTTTTTTGAATGCTTCTACAGTAATTCGATTATTTTTATCTAGTGGTATATATTTTAATATAGCTTTTTTCTTTTTAGCTATTTGTTGCCAAGGAAGAACTGAAGAGTGGTGTTCAAGCTCTGATGTGATAATTTCATCACCTTCAAAAATATATTTTTCACCATAAGTTAATGCACATAAATTAAGTGCTTCAGTCGCATTTCGAACAAATATAATTTCATCACTGGATTTAGCATTAATAAATTTTGCAACTTTTTCTCTAGCTAAATCTGTTTTATCTGTTGCTAAGTAACTTAGATGATAAACACCACGATGAATATTTACGCCATAATGCTCATAATACTCTAACATACTATTTAATACACATTTTGGTTTAAGTGAAGTGGCACCATTATCTAGATATACCATTTCTTTGTTATTATCAAACATTGCAAAATCTCTGCGAATATCATTCACATTAGGCATATTATTATCCCCTTCTATAATAATTCTAATAATTTTAGTGCAAAACGTTTTTCATTTTCACACTCATTTAATTCTTCTAATATTGGATTTACAAATCCCGCAATCAATAATCTTTCGCTTTCAATTCGCGAAAGTCCTCTACTCATCAAATAAAACAAATCTTCTTCATCAATAGCACCAATCCCAGCTCCATGAGATGCAAGACAATCGTATTCATCAATTTGTAGCCATGGATTTGCGCTAATCATACTTTCTTTTGAAAGTAAAATTCCTTTTGTTTTTTGACTTAAATTACTATCTTTGCTACCATTTTTGATAATTCCATTTGTGTCGATAGCAATTTTAGAAGCGTTTTTACATACTGCGTAATTTTTAAGTGTTGATTTTGTTTCATTAGTTAAATGTTTTACTTCAAAATAATATTCTTGTTTATTTTGGTTTGTGCCAATTATAAAGTGATAATCATCATTACTTCCATTTTTTCCTATAATATTAGTTTTAGAAGTTAAAGCAACATCACCTAAAAACGCATAAAGCTTCTTACTATTAAGATATGCATTTTTCTCAATATAAGTTTCAATTGTTTTTGTAATTTTTTCTTTTCCATTATAAGATCCTAAAACTACTAAATCTAATCTACTTCCATCTTTAACGTTAATACATAAGTTACTATCACAAATTGAATCCATTATATAGATAACTTTTGCTTGGCAATTATTTAATACTTCAATGCTCAAATTATTTTCAGTATTTACAGGATGCCAAATAGTAACATCATTTTCACATTTATTAATAACTAGTTTATTATCAAAACTTTTTATCATGATCATTAATCTTTCTATTTATTTTTTGGATTAACAGCACATGTGCCTAAAATAGTTTGTGTGCGTTTTGTCACTTCATCAACAATTCCAAGCTCAGCTTTTAGCCAGTCATAACCTTCTTTATCTATACGTTCAATTAATTCTCTTCCGCCAGTTTTAACGATTTTACCATCCATTAAGATATGAACATAATCGCAATCTATATAATCTAATAGTCTTTCATAGTGAGTAATAATAATCGCACCAAAGTCACTTGAACGCATGTTATTAACATTTTCGCCAACAATTTTTAAAGCATCAACATCTAAACCAGAATCAATTTCATCTAAAATAGCAAACGATGGTTTTAACATCTTCATTTGTAGTATTTCATTTCTTTTCTTTTCACCACCGCTAAAGCCTTCATTTAAATAACGATGAGGAAGATCTGGTTGCATCTTTAAATCTTTTACTGCCTTATCTAAATCTTTAATAAATCTAAATAATTTAACATGCTCTCCTTCAGGTAGTCTTGCTTGTACAGCTTGTTTAATAAATTCAGAATTTGTTACACCACTTACTTCATTTGGGTATTGCATAGCAAGAAAAATCCCTTTTCTGCTTCTTTCATCAACACTCATTTCAAGGACATTTTCACCATCAAGAGAAATTTCTCCACTTGTAACATTATATTTATAGTGACCCATGATTGTATTAGCAAGTGTACTTTTACCATTTCCATTAGGTCCCATTATTGCATGAATTTCACCTGTTTTTACTTCTAAATTTAATCCTTTTAGAATTTCTTTTGAAAAATCTTTATCTACCACATTTACATGTAAATCTTTTATGCTTAATATTCTTTGACTATTCATAGATTGCTCCTAATCCTCATTTATTTCATAATATATTTGTAATAACTCTTCATAAGAAACATTATTATCAATTTTTAAATAATTACTCATTTTTTCACAAGCTTCTTTTTCAAGTTTTGTAAGTAAATCTTTCTTTTCATTAGATGACTTCAATTCTTTCTTCCATTCAACATCAATTATCTTTTTTTTCTTTTTACTTTTTAACATAAAGAATAAAGTTAAAGCAAAAATTAAAAGTGCGAAACCAACAACACCGCCAATAAAATATTCATTTTTTATATCAAATATTAAAATTAAGAAAATAACCGAAAACAAAAAACAACAAGCAAGTGTAAAGTACCACTTTAAATTTTTATATTTCTTATCCTCTTTTGCAACGATTGGCCAAAAATAGTAATTAACCTCGTTTAAATCATTTGTATATTCTTCTTTTAATATAGTTATCTTGCCATTTAAACTATTAATTTCTTTTCTGATATTCTCTAAATCATGATTACTCATTTTTACCTCTCATTTAATCCCTTAGTATATTATTATATCACATTATATAAACTTTTTAAAGAAGCTTATAGAAAATAATTAATTTCTAGCTAATTAATAACACTACTGTCCCTAAAACAACCAATAAAACACCAATAAAACTATAAAGTGTAATCTTATAATCTAAAAATAGATAACTTAATAAAAGGCCAAACACAATACTTAATTTATCTAGTGCCATAACTTTATATGCTTCACTTTTTGACATTGCTAGAAAATAAAATACCCAAGTAAGTAATGTTGCCACCCCAGCAAGTATTATCCACTTCATTTGTTTGCTTGTTAATTTGTTTATCTCACTAGTAAATTCTTTATTAAGACTTTTTATAATAAAATAAAAACCTAAGATAATTATTACAATAAATGTCCTTAAGAATAGATTTAAAATAGGATTTGTGCCCTTTAAACCAATTTTAATAAAAAAACTCATTAGCGCTGAGAAAAAACAGGAAAGTATTCCAAAAATTATCCACATAATATCACCTTTAATGTATTTTTCCCATTTTCAAATTAATTATAAAAAAAGATCCATTTTAGGATCTTATTTAAGTATTTCATATAACTTTCTTAAGTCATCAATAATATAAGTTACATTAATATTAGGTTCTTCTCCTTTTGGATTATAAAAGCATGTATCAATTCCATACTGAACCCCACCAATCATATCAGCTGTTAGGCTATCACCAATTAAAAGCGCATCTTCTTTCGAATATTTGATTTCTTTGAAAACAGCATCAAAAAATTCTTTCTTTGGTTTTTGATAACCAACCTTTTCAGAAACAAATATATAATCAAAATATTTCTTAATAACTGAATTTTCAATTCTACGCATTTGTGTATCATATACACCATTTGTAACAATTACTATTTTATATTTTCCATAAAGATTTTCTAGTACTTCATCAGCATATTCCTCTAAATCAGAGCAATAAGATAACTCATTTAAATAGTATGTATTAAGTTCTTTTGGACTAACATTACTTTTATCCTTAAGAAAATCTGAAAATCTTTTTACTAGTATTTCATCACGCGTATAAATCCCTTTTTCATAGCATTGCCAGTAATAAAGATTAATCCTGCGAAATTCACTTATTAATTCGTCATTTACTTTAAGATTATAGTTTTCAAATGTTTTCTTCAATGATTTTATTTCTGCTTTATCAAAGCTTAATAGTGTGTTATCTAAATCAAATAATAGCACTTTATAATCTTTTTTCATATTTTATTTTTCCTTACATTTTTATCCTTGGTTTTCTACTTGCGTGTCAGTTATAAAATCTTCATTTATTTCATCTTCAAAGTCTTCAAAACTTTCGTTTTGATAATTGCAACATTCATTTTGTTCAATAATAGCTACTTTTATTTTTGTTTCACCAATTACTTCCGCAAGCAACTCTAAAGTTACACAAACATTTATTTGTTCATCTTGGAAGTTAACGCTTGTGCATTCTGGCATTCCTGTAACTGTCACTAGTATTTCTAAGCCTTTATGTGAGTAACAATTTACTACTGGTTTTGTTCTTATTTTCTTTTCATAACAAATTACTTTCTTTACAACATCAGTTGCGACTAAACCGTCACTTGTTTCATATGTATACCATATATCTAGTTCAAATTGTCCATTAACTAATGCTTTATCTTCAATTAATTGTGCATCAAATACGTGATTTATAATAAAGCATCCTAAGATAGTAGAAATAGACTCTTGTGGTAATAGTTCGTCCTTTATAGTGATTATTTTTTTCCCTTTCGCAACAACACTTCTTGTTACAATTTCACGAATATCATTCATTATTTATCCCTCCTCATTTTAGTATATTCAATGAGAAAGGCTTATGTCACTACCTTAAAAATCTAATTATCTAATTCTAAAGTTCCTCTTAAATGCCAACTAAATGCTTTTTCAATCTTTACATTCACAAGTTTTCCAATTAAACTTTCATCACCAATGAAATTAACAAGTTTATTATGAGGAGTATAACCAGTTAACATCTTTTTATTTTTTTCAGAAAATCCTTCAACTAATACCTCTACTACTTTGCCTTCAAAACGTTTATTTCCTCTTGCATATCCTTCATTAACTATTTTATTTAAAGTAAGAAGTCTATTCTTTTTTTCTTCTTCTGTTAATGGATTTTCCATTTTCGCAGCTGGAGTTCCTTCTCTTGGTGAGTATATAAAAGTATATGCTCCTTCAAAGTCTGCTTTTCTTACTAAATCTAATGTTTCCTCAAAATCTTCATTTGTTTCGCCAGGAAACGCAACAATGATATCTGTTGTAATAGATATATCAGGTACTTCTTTTCTTAGTTTAGCAATTTTTTCTAAATATTCTTCTTTGGTATATTTTCGATTCATCTTCTTTAAAATAGCATTACTACCAGATTGTACTGGCAAGTGAAGGTTCGGCATAATGTTTCCACCAAGTCCCATTGCTTTTATTGTAGCATCATCTAAATCACGTGGATGGGATGTTGTATATCTAATACGCTTTATTGGTAGCTTATGTAGGTCTGTTAATAAATCCGCAAAAGTATAATTTCTATTAGTAAAGTCTTTACCATATGCATTAACATTTTGGCCAAGAAGTGTTACTTCAACGTAACCATCTAAGGCAAGTTTATTCACTTCACTAATAATATCTTCTGGCATTCTTGATCTTTCTTTTCCTCTAGTATAAGGAACTATACAATATGTACAAAATTCATCACAACCATACATAATATCCACCCATGCTTTTTTATTATGAGCACGTTTAACTGGCAGATCTTCTACTATTTCACCTTCAAAGCTTCTAACGTCTAAAACACGTGATTTCTTTTCATATGCTTCATATAAATATTCTGGTAGCATATGAATATTATGTGTTCCAAATACAATATCTACTTGAGGATATTTCTTGCTAATTGCCTCAACCACTTTTTCTTCTTGTGCCATGCAACCACACAAAACCATCAATAAATTTGGATTAACTTTCTTTAAATTTTTGATTCTTCCTAGTTCACCAAACACTCTATTTTCTGCGTTCTCTCTTATTGCGCAGGTGTTAAAAATTATAACATCTGCTTTTTCATCATTATCAGTAGATAAGAATCCTAGTTTTTCCATAATGCCTGATATTTTTTCACTATCAGCTAAGTTTCCTTGACAACCATATGTTTTGATATGATAATACTTATTTATTCCTAAATTACTATATTTATCACAACTAACAAATCGAACTATTTTTGTTGTTTTTTCTATTCTTTTTCTGGCCTTTGTTAAGTCGGGTAAAATATAAGTGCTAAATTCTTTTTTCATATTCTTCTCCTATATTAATTCATCTGCGTACTCTATATATTTATTATTACTATAGTACTGTTCTTCACGTGGTATCCACACTCTTATAAATTTGTCATACATGTCTTTATTTCTTTTCATTAGTCTTTCATTTTGAACATCTTTTGTTACTACCATAAAAAGTAGTTTATCAATAGATTCTCTTATATTCTGATGATATGAAAATACTCCTTCAACAAGTAAATAATCTTTTACTACTACTTCCTTTTGATAATAGCTTTTACTATGGCAATCATAAGCAGTATATTTATATGTCAAATTATCATCACTTTGTGATTTATTTTTCATTAGCTTTTTTATATTTTCAATATCTTCTTTTAACCTAATAAAATCAAGTGGCTCATTTTCTGTAAAATAATCATCACAATGTAGTACAGTTACATTTTCAAGCATCTTTGAAATTGTTGTCTTTCCGGATGCACATCTTCCTTCAAGACTAAATACCGTAGCTTTTTTGTGTAAACTTAAATACATTTGTAATTTCTTACATTTTAAATCTAGTGATAATAAACTTGCTAAGCAAATTCGGTAATGTGGATCATAATAGTTTTTGTACATATTACTATGCACAGGTAACTCTTCTTTTGCTTTGACTTCTAATTTATTTAATACTTTATTTTCAACAATATTAGCATTTTTAACTAAAGTTATTAACTTTGTAAAATTATCATCATCTTCTTTTGTTATTTGTTTAGTTGATGATTTAAATAAAGCATATAAATCACTTAGAGAATAAAACGATAAGTAGGATTCTAAGTTTACTCTCACTATATCATTACTTATATATTCATAAAGTTCTTTTGCATTATCTAAAGTAATTTTACTTTGTTCATATTCTAAATACTTAAGTGTTCTTTCATTAATTATATGTCCTGCCTTATATATACTTTGAAAGATCATTTTATAAATATCCATTGTTTCAATAAATGGATATTTTTTCATATGTCTTTTAATAAATGAAATATTATCTACCATAAATATGATCTCTTTAATTCTTTATATTCTAAATCAGTTAGAGCATAGCTCTCTAAGTCAAATATTTTACCATTATATAATTGATATGCATTTTTTCTTAAGCCTTCATAGCGCAAGTTTAGTTTTTCACAAACTCTAATTGATTTCATATTTTCTTTGTAACATTGGCATTCAATTCTTCGTAAATATAGATTTTCAAATCCCCAAGAGATAATAGCCTTACTTGCTTCTACAGCATAGCCATTTCCCCAATAATTTGGATTGATTGAGTAACCTAGTTCCGCTTTAAAACGTGGATAATAACTGTGGAGCTCACAAGTTCCAATCATTTTATTATTTTCCTTTAGTACTACCGCAAAAACTCCAAGTTGACCATAAATACGTTTATTTTTATATATTCTAATTACTTCTTTAGTATCTTGAATAGTTTGATGAGGCTCCCACCCCGCAACAGGTCCAAAATCAGGAAGTGAAGCATATTCAAACATATCTAAAACATCTTTATCACTTACTTCCCGTAAGATTAATCTTTCAGTTTCTATTATTGGTAATTTAGTATTCATACAATCACCTATTTATATTTCTAATATATCATATGTATTTCTATACATTTTGGATAATCTTTCATTTTATTCTTTTTTATTTTAATAATTTTAATACATTTGCTTTCTTTTTTCAAGTAGTAGATAATAATACAAAAGTGCCCTGAGGTATTAACTCCTATTACCTTCAGGACACCTTTTTTTATTTTTAATATACTTTACCTTTCTTCAATAATCAATTTAATTGCGGTACGTTCCTCACCTTCAATTTCAATATCAGAAAAAGCAGGAATGCAAACTAAGTCCTTACCAGTAGGAGCAACATATCCTCGAGCGATTGCGATTGCTTTGATTGCTTGATTTAGTGCACCGGCACCAATTGCCTGAATTTCAACAGTTCTTTGAAACTTGAAAGCATTAGCTAATGCTCCAGCAACAGAATTTGGCTTTGATTTTGATGATACTTTTAAAATGTCCATTTCTTTTCCTCCTATATCATATTAGAAAATGAAAACTTTTTTAATTAAGTTTCATTAAATTATATGAGAAACTTTAATTATAAGAACTCATTTTCATATTCTATTCTACGATATGGATTCGCTCAATTTTTGTCGCTTTGTGCGTTATTTCATTTATGTCAATGATTACAGCATTAAATTGTGTTAAACCGCTATCTTCAGGTTCAAACCTTTGTTTTCCATCGTTTAAATATCTATCCACTATAATTTCTTTTTTTACACCTATTACACTATCAATAGGTCCTGTCATTCCTACATCAGTAATATAAGCAGTTCCATTTTGTAATATTCTCTCATCAGAAGTTTGAACATGAGTGTGAGTTCCAAGAACAGCAGTCAACTTACCATCAAAAGCAAAACCAAAAGCAATTTTCTCACTTGTTGATTCCGCATGAAAATCACAAATTATAATGTCAGATTTTATTTCTTCTAATAATTGTTTAGTCTTAGTGAAAGGATTTGTGCATTCATCAGCCATAAACACAGTACCCATCATTTGCATAACTGTTATTTTAATTCCATTATAGTTTACAGTAACGTAACCAACACCTGGTTCCTCCTTAGTATAATTATATGGTCTTACAATACATTTTGCGTCATCTATAATGTTATATATAGATTTTTGATTAAATGAATGATTACCAAGAGTAATAACATTTACACCTAAACTCAAAAGCCACTGATAATGTCCTTCATTCATCCCTTTTCCATGACTAATATTTTCCCCATTAACAATTACAAAATTTATTTTTTCATTTTCTCTTATTCTTCTTATGTTTGTTTCTAGAGCTTTTCTTCCAAGTTTTGAGAAAACATCACCAACAAATAGTATTTTCATTTGGTCACCTTCTTTATAAAAATGGTTTCTAGTTAAATAGAAACCATTTAATTATTTTATTTAGCAGTTTCCTGAACTCTTGTTTCACGAATTACAGTTACTTTGATAACACCAGGATATGTCATTGTAGCTTCAATCTTTTGACGAATATCACGAGCAAGTTTAGAAGCTAAATTATCATCTACTTCATTTGGCTTAACAATAACACGAATTTCACGTCCAGCTTGAAGTGCATAAGATTTATCAACACCTTTGAATTCGTTACATATTTCCTCAAGTTGTGTTAATCTCTTAATATAATTTTCGATTGATTCACTTCTAGCACCAGGTCTTGCAGCAGAAAGCGTATCAGCTGCTGCAACAAGATTTGAAATCAATGTCGTAGGTTCTTTATCACCATGATGAGAAGCTATAGCATTAATTACGGTTGCATTTTCATGATATCTAGTTGCTAATTCAACACCGATATCAACATGGCTTCCTTCCATTTCAGAATCAGCTGCTTTACCAATGTCATGTAATAAACCTGCACGACGTGCAATTGTTTCATTCAAACCAAGTTCAGCTGCAAGTTTGCCTGTTAAGAATGCCACTTCACGTGAGTGATCTAAGGCATTTTGTCCATAACTTGTACGATATTTCAATCTACCAATAAGTTTAATCATTTCAGGGTGCATTTTTCCTACACCAACCTCATAGACAACTTTTTCACCAGTCTCTCTAAGCTCAGTATCTAATTCTTTTTTAAATTTTGTTACTAAGTCCTCAATACGAGATGGTTGAATACGTCCGTCACTAATTAAAACTTCTAATGTTCTTCTAGCTATTTCACGTCTAATTGGATCAAAACATGAAATAACAACTGCTTCTGGAGTATCATCAATAATTAAATCAACACCTGTTGAAGCTTCAATAGAACGTATATTACGTCCTTCACGGCCAATAATACGTCCTTTCATTTCATCATTTGGAAGTGGAACAACAGATACAGTTTTTTCGCCAACTACATCATTAGCATATTGTTGGATTGCATTAGCTAATAATAATTGTGCTTTCTTAGAAGATTCTGCCTTAGCTTTATCTTCTGATTCTTTAATGATTGTTGCAATTTCACTTTCCATTTCTTCTTCAATACGATTTAAAATAATTCCCTTAGCTTCTTCGACTTTTAAGCCAGAAATCTCGATTAACTTCTTATTCTGTTCTTCAATTAATTCGTTTACCTTTATTTGTTGCTTTTCAAGTTGAAGTTTAAATGATTCAACTTTTTGTTCTTTTAAATTCAATCCTTCTTCACGTTTATCAAGATTGTTACTACGATTATCTAAACGCTCTTCGCGTTGTGATAATTTTTGTTCGAGTTCATTTGCTGATTTTTTGCGTTCTTTTACTTCACGCTCAGCTTCAATTTTCATTTGTTTTAACTCTTTTTCACTCTCTTGTTTTAAGTTATAGATTTCTTGTTTTGTTTCTAAAACAACTTTCTTTCGATTATCCTCTGCAGTTTTTTTCGCATCTTCAATTATTTTATTAGCATCTTTATTAGATTTCTTAAAAATCATTTTAATTACAAAAAATCCAACAGAAAAACCGATAAATAAACAAACTATTAAACCAAGAATAAGGACAAAAATTTCTACTTCTAACAAAAACAATAATGTCATATAGTCCTCCACTCTAAATTAATAGCTTCAAATTTATGATTATCATCTCATAAACCTTAATTATTATATCACTTTTCGTGTTTTTAGTCAATTAATAAAAAATATGTAATAATTTTAATATACAAAATAGCTCAACTTGTAAAATATTTTAATTATAAAATTTTCTTTTTTTACAAAATATTTAATTATTTTTTGTCAAGAATTTTATAATTTAGATTTATAAATTGTAATTAAAAATTGTTGAAGCATTATTTAATATACTATTTCCATTACAAATTGATACATTATTCCACATATCCTCTGTTCCTGTGTAGAATATTATTTTTGTAACGTTACTTGGAATGGTAATACTATTTATCATACAACCAGAAAATGCACTTTCACC
The DNA here is from genome assembly GCA_964385755.1 of uncultured Coprobacillus sp. Lineage (GTDB taxonomy): Bacteria > Bacillota_I > Bacilli_A > ML615J-28 > CAG-698 > CAG-698. Next base: position 31,105 of record CAYLPZ010000009.1, on the reverse strand, counting down.
TATTTTCATTATAGGTTTTCCTTGATATTTTTCAGGTACTATTACTTTCTCTTTTAAGCCATGATATTTTGTTATTATATAACCTGTCTTGTCACTTGACAACTCATAATCAAAATCTTCTAATTCATTTTTATCATAAGTAAACTTCTGTTTAACAAATTATTTTGTAATTATCAAGATTAGCTTATTCTATTTAATTTATTAAATATAAAAACCCAACATACCAAAAGTATGCTGGGTATATTCTTTTATGCAAAGTATTTATCTTTGATTTTTTGTAATATTTCTTCAGAAAGATTTGGATTTTCTCTTAAATATTCTTTAACATTTTCGCGTCCTTGTCCAAGTTTTTCTCCATTATAGGCAAACCATGATCCGCTCTTATCAATTATTTCATATTTAACGCCTAAATCAATTATTTCTGCTTCTTTAGAAACACCTTTACCAAAGATTAAATCAATGTCACAAGACTTAAATGGTGGAGCCACTTTATTCTTCACTACTTTAATTCTTGTAGTGCTTCCAATCACTTGATCACCTTGTTTAATTTGTTCAACTCTTCTTATATCTAATCTAATAGTTGAATAGAATTTTAGTGCTCTACCACCAGAAGTAGTCTCTGGGCTTCCAAACATAACACCAACTTTTTCACGAATTTGATTAATGAAAATAGCAACTGTATTACTTTTACTGATAATACCACTTAATTTTCTCATTGCTTGTGACATTAAACGAGCTTGGATACCAATGTGACTATCACCCATATCGCCATCTATTTCAACTTTTGGCACTAATGCGGCAACAGAGTCAACTACAATAATAGCTATTGCACCACTAGAAATTAATCTATCAGCAATCTCTAATGCTTGTTCACCAGTGTCAGGTTGTGAAACTAATAAGTTATCGACATCTACGCCAAGGGCATGAGCATATCTAGGGTCTAGGGCATGCTCTGCATCAATAAATGCAGCAATACCACCTTGTTTTTGTGCTTCCGCAATCGCATGTAGTGCGAAAGTAGTTTTACCACTACTTTCTGGACCATATATTTCAATGATTCTTCCTTTTGGATATCCACCTACACCAAGGGACATATCAAGAGAAATTGAACCACTTGGGATAACGTCAAAAGTTTCTGTTACTTTATCTCCAAGGCGCATAATAGAGCCTTTTCCAAATTGTTTTTCAATCTGCTTAAATGCATCTTCTAAAGCTTTATTATTTTCAACAGACATAAATAGTTATTCCTTTCCTAATGTTCTTTTAATACACCCTTATTTTTAACAAAATAATCAATACCAGATACTAAAGTCATAAGAGTTGCAAATGTAACTAAAATAGTTATTATGATATTATTAATTAGATTATCTACAGAAACATTAAATATATTAACTCCTAAGATATAAATAATCATTATCATTTGTGATACGGTTTTTATCTTACCTAGCTTACTTGCGGCAATAACAACACCATTATCAGCTGCTAATGTTCGTAAGCCAGTAATGGCAAGTTCTCTAGCAAGGATTATTATTATAACAAACCCAAAAGAAACACCAAAAGCACTGAAATTACCTAGTTCTAAAAGTATAATCAATGTCGACATAACAAGCAATTTATCAGCTAATGGATCCATAAACTTTCCAAAGTTTGTTACAATGTTATTTTTTCTTGCAATATGTCCATCTAGAAAATCAGTAATTGAAGCTAAAACAAATACAACTAAAAGTATTAAGAATTGTAAATTAAAATTGTTAAAAACAGTTTGTAATGGTTTGATTAAAGATACAATAATCACAAGAGGAATAGCACACATTCTTGCTATAGTTAGTTTGTTAGGTAAATTCATAATTCCTCCATTTTCATTAATAAGCATTCTAATATAATTATACACTTTTTTTCCATTTTTAACAACATATATATTAAGTTTTGATGTCAATATTAATTAGATTTGTTTATTTTTTAAAGTCTAATATTTTCTTATATGAAAAAACACCAATTAAGATACATGCAGCACCACTTGCAGCAATGTAAGGTAAGTTATAAATAACAAATGAATATAGATATAAATAACCAATTGATCCTTTTCCGGCACCAAATATACCTTCTAAGAATTTTTCATGATATCCCCAAATACCAGCATTAATTACACCACTAAATCCACTCGCTATTAGACGGATTACTAAACCAATTACAAATCCTAAGACAAAATATAATTTCTTTCCTTCTTTAATTTGTTTGTTAAATACAGCTATAACAGCTATTCCTGAGAATGCTATTATATAATCTAAAATAAATGATGCTAAATTAAATCCATAACCATCTATTACAAAACAGTTAAGAAGTCCATAAAGTGCACCACATGCTAATCCATATTGCCATCCACAAGTTACAGCCGCAATAGCAATTGGTAGCATTGCAAGTGATATACTTCCTCCGTTTGGCATTTCTAAGAAAGGTATAGCCTTACTGATGTACTCAAAGACAACTGACAAAGCAATCATCATTGCTGTAAAAGTAATGTTAAAAATTTGTGTTTTTTGTAATAATTTTTTTTCCATTTTAAGCCTCCAAATAATTTTTTTGGAATGCAAACATATAAAAATATTTCTTAGTTATATTTTCCTACGCTAGCATTACCTAGATCAGGTTCGATGGTCGTTAGTTACACTAACCTCTCAGCCTTTAAAAAGCTCCCATTTAAACTTTAATTTTCTTTTAGTTTTTCTACAATTAGTTTTTCTACAATACTCATTGCTGAGTAATACCCACTTAACCATGCAAAGTACAAATTGTATCCTCCACATGTACCACTAACATCAAGTAATTCACCAATTATATAAATATTACCTTTCTTCTTGCTAGAAAAATCTACATTAACTTCATCTAAAACCACTCCACCTTTGGTAATTTGTGATTCGTTAAATCCTTTTTTTCTACTAATCGTAAAAGTAAAATTCTTAATAATTTGTGAATACTTACAATTTTGTCTCTTGGCTCTTCTGTCGATCTCTAAAAATAACATCTTAGGAAAAGCACTTTTTAAACAAGAGGTCATTTCCTCAATTTCTTTACAAGAATAATCAGGCATTAAATCAAAACTAACTACATCACCTATGTTTGTAAAAAGCGATAAGTCCATCGTTAAAATTCCTGATATTCCATGTTCTTTAAATAAAAGTTCACCAGTTTTTGTAAAACCATTTACACTTCCTTTTGCTTTTACTCTAATACCTTTTAAACTTACTGTTTCTTCTAAGGTATCCATAGCTACAAGCGCAGGAGAAAGTGTAGTTACTTTGTGTCCTAAACTTGATACAAGTTCATAGCCATTTGTTGTCTCTTGACTATTTGAGCCACATGCAAACACTAGATAATCACAAGAGTAATTATTTTCATTAGTTGTTACAATTATATTACCATTATTGCATTTAACTGATATAACTTTTTCTAAAGTTTTACAAACAATACCTAATCTACTAATAGCATCTAATAGATTAGTAACTAAACATGCAGAAGACTCAGAGTATGGATACATTCTTCCTTCTCTTTCCTCTTTTACAAGAATATTAAATTTTTTAAATATATCTTGTAAATCAAGACATCTTCCTTCTAATAAAGAATAATCTGTATAAAACTCTTTTCTTGGATTTTTATTGTAAATATTACATCTTCCATTTCCTGTTTTGAGTATTTTCTTTAAGATTCTTTCATTTTGTTCTAAAATGATAACATCTACTTTAGGGTTGTTTGCCTTTATGTTTAGCGCACAAAAGACACCTGATGCCCCTCCTCCAATAATAATAACTTTCATAAAGATTCTCCTTTATTTATATTATTATACAACTTTTTACTACCTTTCTCAATTATTATTAAAAAAATCTTAAGTAAAATATATACTTAAGACTTACCCTAAAAATTTTCCTATTATTCTATCAACTAACTTTTCTACTTTTATCCCTAATGTATTGATTTTCCCAGCTTTAATCGTTTTTATATCATTTTCTTTTGTTAACACATATTCAAAATTCTTTAATTCTTCATTTGTTACTTTTTTGCTATTTGTTTTATTAGCTTGATAACCAATAAAGAAACAAATAATAATTAATGCAATTTTAGACTTCATTTTGAGTTATTATTGGGTGTACTGCTTTATCTATTGCTCTACTAATTACTTGTGTTAAATCAGAAACGTCTAAATCAACTTCTTTTGGTGTTACCATCATATTAAAGCCTGTAGGAGTAAGAATTTCATCAATTAGTTTTCGTTTATTTTCTTCACTTAAAATGCCAACATGGCCAATTAATTCTTTCGCAACTTCTTCATTTGCAACTTTTTCAAAATAATTAGTAATTAAATCAATCGTATCGCTAGTTATTGTAACTGCATCAACAACAGTAGGAACACCTATAGCAATAACTGGTATTCCCATTGCTTCTTTACTTATTTCTTTTCGTTTATTTCCAACACCACTTCCTGGTTTTATTCCTGTATTTGTTACCTGAATTGTCTTATTTACTCTCTCTATTGCTCTTGAAGCTAAAGCATCTACAACAATCATATAGTCGATATCTACTTTCTTGATAATTGCTTCAATAATGTCATAAGTTTCAATACCTGTTGTTCCCATTACACCAGGCGCAATAGCACTTATTTCACTAACCCCTTTCGAAACTTTTTGAGGATTTAAAAGAAAAAGATGTCTTGTTACAATAACATTATCTACAACTAAAGGACCAAGCGAATCAGGTGTAACATTAATATTCCCTAAACCAACAATTAACCCACTTTTTTTACTATTTATTTTTTCAAGTTTCATTATACTTTTAATAACCGCGGCTAATACATTTTCACACTTTTCTAGATCATCATTATCATGTGTTTGAATCGCTCTTGTGTCAATTGTATAATATACACCTGGTTTCTTATCAATATTTTTTGCTTCTTCTTCTGTTATTACTATTTTACTAACTTCAATTCCATTAATATTTTCTATTTTCATTTTCTTAGCTTTTATGCTATCTTCTACAGCAAGATCTGTTCTAATTTTATATTTATCAAAATTATTATTATCTTCTTTGACCATATAATCACCTCTTCTTTTATTGTATCCATCATTAATTAGTTTATACAAATATCTAAGCTATTTTTGCCATGGTTTTTAATAATTAAAAAACTTCTTGCTTTTTCACTATTTTTTTAGTATAATAAGCATGTATGTTTTCAATGTTCAGGAGGATATAATAATGGCAAACATTAAACAACAAGTGAAACGTATTAAAACAAGTGAAAAGAAAAGATTAGCAAACGCTTCATTTAAATCTTCTGTAAAAACTGCAATTAAAGCTGTTGAAAAAGCTGTTTCTGAAGGAAACAAAGAACAAGCTATTACTGCTTACAATTATGCAGCTAAGAAATTAGATAAAGGTTTAGCAAGAGGATTATTCCATAAGAACTTGGTAGCTCGTAATAAATCTCGTTTATCTTTACTTGTTAATACATTAGCATAAAAAAAACATCTGTGATCCAGATGTTTTTTTATATTCCATATAAGAATTCTTCAAAGCCAAGTTTATTAATAATTTTACCTGTTTTTATTTTATAATCCATTTCAGTTAGTTTATGAATTATTTCCTTAAGTCTTTCTGTTTTAAACTTACTAGCATCTTTAATTAAATAATAAGCCCTGCCAGATGTGATCTTTAATTCTTTAGCAATTTGATCTTGTGAGTAGTTTTCTTCCACCATTGTTTTAACCATCATAATATCTTTAAAAGCTTTTGATAATCTATTTACTAGTAACATCGTATCTTTTTCATAACTACTGATTTCTAAATATATTTCAATTGCCTTTTTCTTATTACCATCAAAAATAGCATTTATTAAAGTGTAAATAGCATTACTGCTCTCTTTAAATACAAGTGATCTTACTAATTCTTCAGTAATCACTCCTTCATAATTGCAATATGCAATAATCTTATCAATTTCATTTTTAGAAGCAATTAAATCTGTTCCATATGTATTATACATATATTCAATAGCACTCTTTTGAATTTTCAAATTATTACATTCACATTCACGCTCAAGCCATCCCATATATTCAACTTTACTTATTCCATTAGTTGTAATAATATTTGCCTTTTTTTCAAGTTCTTTATATATTTGCTGCTTTTCATTAATCTTAATTCCCACAGCATTAATAATTAAATAAGTTCCTTCAACAGGAGCTTTTAAATAGTTATATAAAGCTTTTAAATCATATCCTTTTTCATTTTCTAAAAATAATGGATTTAATAAAATAACCACTTTGTTATCACCTAAAAATGCTGGAGAGAGAGCATCGTAAATAGCACTATCTATTGAATCTTCCAAAAGATCATATGTAATAGTGTTTATTTCTGTCGCATTACTTTCTTTGATTACTCTTTCAATTTTAGATGAAGTCAAATATTTCTCATCACCACAATATAAATATATTTTATTTTTTCTATTATTTATACTATTCATGTTAATCACCTATGTCTATTATATCATAGATTGTGAAAAACAAAAAGTGCAAGTAAAAAAACTTGCACTAATCTATATACGCATAGATAAACCTTTTATGATATTATCTATGTTCCTTTTTATTATATGAAATTTTATTTAATTTATACCACTTATCCTAAAAAAATGATTAGAAAAATAAATATTTATTTGATTATTAACATCAGTACGATAGACCTTAACATTTTTTAGACGCTTTATAACTTCCTTACTAGGAAAATTATAGACTTTTCTCCTTCCTGCCATTATAATAGCATAAGTTGGTTTTATTTTTCTTATAAACTCTTCACTCGTTGAAGATTTAGAACCGTGATGAGCTATTTTAATTACATCAATCTTTTCTTTTATTTCTAGTGTTTCTTCTATTTTCGATGATGCATCACCAGTAAATAAATAACCTTTATTACCTATTTTCACATAAAGTACTATACTATTATCATTTGTGTTGTCACTTCTTTCTTTTGGACTTATCACTTCAAAAGATACATTTTTACACTTAATAATATCACCGTTTTTTACTTTAATATCTTTTTCTGTATATATTTCATCATCATAAATACTTTTAATCACATTTTCAACCACAAAATTATTAATAATTTTTTTAACTTCACCATTATGATCTTTGTCACTATGAGTAATAATTAAATAGTTTATCTTCCTTACACCACTTGCTTTTAAGTAATTTGTTACTTCATTACGTGCACCATCACCTGTATCAATTACTATTATTCCATTATTAAAAGGTAAATCAATTACAGTACTTTCCCCTTGATTAAGATCTAGAAAACTCATTTTTCCAATTAAATTTATTTTTGTTTTGTTTACAAACAATAGTAAAAATATTATGTAAAAATATATATATTTTTTCTTTCTATTAAATAAAAAAATTATTATTATGAAATAATATATTAAAGCTTCAATCATTGCAAAGGAAGGAACTTGTAATACTATATTGATATTTGTAATTGATAAATTCATTTTCTCGAATATATTAATAACTTGCGTGTATATTACATCAAAAAACGGTAAAAAGAAACAAATAAAAGTAAAAGGTAATAATATTTTAGTTACAAAGGGAATAAAGATGATATTTGTAAGAATTGTTAAAAGGGAGATACCGCTATTCATATTACAAATTATCGGTAGTGACATTATTTGTAATATAACAATTGTCACCATGCTTTTCAGTATATTATTAAGTTTATCAATTTTAAATATTTTAATTTTTTCAAGCAAATTTGTAGTAGTAATTAAAACAAATGAAGCAAGAAAACTTAAAATAAAACTAATACTATATATAACTAATGGATTAATAATAATGAAAAAAATAAAAACTATAGTGAACTGATCTATTTTAGATAAATGAAGTCTCTTTTTCTCGTTTACGACTTTTAAAATATACATTATAACACTTCTAGCAACGCTTACACAAAAACTTGTTAAAAACATATACCCTATTAAAATAGATATAATTATCTTATCTTTTTTCTTAAACCTTTCTAAATACTTTTCTAGAAATGTAATTATTAAAGTAACATGAAGCCCTGAGATTGCGAAAAGATGAGAGATGCCATTAATACTAATTGCATCTTTAATATTTTCTTCTAGAAGAGTAGAATTAGCAAATATTAATGATAAAATATATGATTTACTTTTCTTATTAAAAGATATATCTATATATTCATAGATATATCTTTTAATGTAGAGGGGGTTAATAAAACTATTTTTTTCAATTTGACTTAAATCATTAACTTTAATAATTGATATAATATGCTTTGCTTCTAAATAATTGTTATAATTAAACTCATATTCATTATGAATACCATCTACATAAGCTAAAGTACCATTTACTTTGATAAAATCTCCAATTTTTATATCACTTTTATTTGTACTATCAACATATACTTTAGTAAAAAGTCTTCTTACTAAATATCTAGTTGAGTACTCTTTTTCTTCAATATCAATTACAAAGCCAGAAAAACTAGATATGCTTTGATAAGAATAAATTAGTTTATTCACAATAAATAACAAAGTAACAATAACTAACATAATTATCATCACTATAAATATTTGCTTTTTTTTCCTTTTCATATAAAGAAGGTAAAAACATAAAAAAATAAATAAAGGATAAAAATTAAATGATAATAGAATAATGATTAAAGCAAATAATAGTATTTGAAAATTATTAATTAGTTCATTATAAAGTGATGAGTTCTTTAATCTTGTTATAATCACTTTCTTTTAATGATAAAACAGTTTTAACTTCATCAAGTGTTGTAATTGAACCGTTCTCTTTTCGATATTTAATAAATTGTTTTGCTTTTGTGCTGTTTAAGTTATTTGTAAAGAATAATTCTAATTCTTCATCTGTGGCATTATTTAATGATATTCTATCAACTTTTTCTTCTTCGATAATATTAATAAGCATTCCTTCTTCTACCTTTTTAGCAGTATTTACTCCTTTTAATGTTCCATTTTTGGTTATTCCACCTGCTAAACGAATCACATCTAACACTATCGATGTATTCCTTACCTCATACACCCCAGGTTTATTTACTGCTCCAATGATCTTAACACAAACATTTTCATTAATTACATTATTTATTATAGCATCGCTTTTAAAAGTAACTTCATCAGCTGTTTTTGAAGATAATTTACTAGTAACACTAACTAAAAGTAATAATGAAAACCCAATAATAATTAACATTTTCTTTTTAGAAATAATAAAGTTTTTTAACTGATTAAATTTTTCACTATTCATTTTTTATCCTCCTACTAATATATTAATTATTTTTAGTTTTTTTAAAAATAAAAACTCACTTTATTTCCAAAAGTGAGTTTTATAATAGGATAATGTATTTTTATTAAAATATTGCTTTAACTTTGTTTATTACATTCATTCCGCTCTTTTTCATTTGTTTTATTTGCTTGTGTAAACAACATTTTTTATTCTTCATTAGAATAACAACTCCACAAGTGGCACAAATCATAATACAAGCTAATGCTTTTTTCATTTTTTCACCACCTTATTTGTTATTATTATGCCCTAAAAAATGATATTTTATTCATTAATAACTACAAATAAGTCAATTTTTTCTATTTATTTTCAAATTCTTTATAATCTATTTGCTTTTGGTCGCATGCTTCTATAATTTTCTCTTTTAGTTTGGTGTTTCTAGTGTAACCATTATTTTTACATGCTATTTTTAGTGCTTCATAATCACCAATCATTACCAAAAATTCTTTACTCCTTGTAATTGCTGTATAGTAAAGTGGTTTTTGTAACATGATGTGATAACTTTTTGAAAATGGTAAAATTGTGAAATAGAATTCACTTCCTTGTGACTTGTGAATTGATATTGCATAAGCAAGTTTAATTTGATCATATGTTTCTTGGTTATAGCTAATATATTTGTTATCAAATAATACATTGATTCCGACTATACTATTATTTTCATACTCAAATGAATCAATTACACCAATATCTCCATTCATAATATCATCTTCAGCACGGTTAACAAGTTGAATAACTTTATCATGTTTTTTGAAAACATTGTTACCTAATTTTAGCTGTTCTTTTTCGTTTCCATTACATTTTTCTTGAATGATATTATTTATTGAATCAATACCTAGTATTCCCTTATACATTGGAGCTAATATCTGAATATCTTTTTCTAAACTCATGTTTTTGTCAATTGCTTGTTTTACAATTTCTACGATAGCATTTAGGATATCAGTTTCATTTTGCATATATATAAAAGAGCGATCATTTTGTTTTTGTGTGATATCATCAGGAATTATTCCCTTGTTTATGCTGTGCGCAAAACGAATAATTGATGACTCTTTTTTCTGTCTATAAATATCTTTTAAAGCAACAACTTTGATTTTTTCACATTCAATTAAATCTCTTAATACTTTTCCTGGTGAAACAGATGGAATTTGATCAACATCACCAACAATTAAAATTTTAGTGGAAAGTGGTAGTGCTTGAAAAAGCTGACAAGCTAAGGCAGTATCAACCATACTCATTTCATCAATAATTACAAATTTACTTTCCGCTTTATTACTTTCATCATATCTAAAAGCATTTCCATCATAACCTAAAAAGCGGTGGATTGTTTGTGCATTTAGTCCTGTTACTTCCTTTAATCTTTTACCAGCTCTACCAGTTGGCGCAAGTAGTGATACTCCATTAAGAGTTTTATTTAGTTTTTCATAAAGGCAAACTATCCCATTTACAATTGTTGTTTTACCTGTTCCAGGACCACCTGTAATAATCATAATGTTTTCAGAAAAACATGTTTTTATTGCTTCTTCTTGTAACTTGCTATATTCAATGTTTGTTTCTTTGATGATTTCTTCAAAAGCTTTATTAATTTTATTTTTACTTACTTTTTTTGCTTTGTAATTTATTCTACATGCTATATTAGTTGCTAGATTTCCCTCTTGACTATATAATAAAAATTCATAAATATTATCATCTTCTATAATTATTTTACCATTTAGTTTTAGATAATCAATAACTTCTTCTATCTCACTTAAATTAACATCGGTGTTTTCTCTATATAATTCATTTAATACTCTTTCTATTAAATAATCTTTAGGAACATATGTATTACCAGTTTCTGAAGTAACTTTTCTTATAAAATAAAATACACATGCTCTTATACGCCTTACATCATTTGTAGGCATATTATTTTCTAAGGCAATCTTGTCTGCTTTGATAAAACCAAAACCATCAACTAAATCAATTAGTAAGTAAGGATTTTCTTTTACTTCTTCAATTTCTTTTCTTGAAAGCGTTGAGACAATTTTCCTTGCCATCTTCATTGTTAGTCCCATGTTTAGAAAACATAATATGTTTTTTTCTTTCTTGCTGTTTTCTTCAAGAGTATTAACAATTGTATCTTTTTGGATATTTGATAAACCATCGATATCATCTAAAACTTTTGGATCTTTTTTTATCAGTTCTAAACAGTTTTTACCAAGTTCTTTATAAATTTTAGTAGCTAATCTTTTACCAATTCCAACAAAGAGGTCACTAGAAAGATAGTTTACAACCGCTTCTTTTGTTTCTTTTTTTAAGATTTTTATTTCTTTAGCATTAATTTGATAACCATATTTTGTTAAAACATACTCACCTTTAACTTCAATGTCTTCTCCTTCAGTTGGAAAAGTACTAAAGTATCCAGTTACTGTAATGCTGTCATCTATATATTCCTCATATTTAGTAGACTGTTTGTGGTTATTTTCTTCTTTTATTTTTATTTTAATAGCGGCATATCCATTTTCTTCATTTTTGAATAGAATTTTCACTATCTTTCCTGAAATTATTTCCATAATTTATAATTCCTTCTTAAACCATTCTTCTATCATTATTCATATATACTTCATCTATAGTTGAACCACCTATCATTTCATCACCATCATAAAAGACAGCAGCTTGACCTGGTGTTACTGCTTTGAATAAACATGGGTATAAAACTTCAAATCTGCCATCATGTAAATTAACAATTGTGCAAGGAATATCTTTACTTCGATATCTAAATTTAACCATTGCATCTTTCCTATCAAAGTCTTCTTTTAGCCAGTTTATTCTTGAAACAATGCATCTATTAGAATATAGATATGGGTTGTTTTCACCACGTCCAACAATTAATACATTTCTTTTTACATCTTTTCCTAAAACAAACCAAGGATCTCCTTCTCCACCTAGGCCAAGGCCATGGCGCTGGCCGATTGTATAATACATAAGCCCGTCATGTCTTCCAACAACTTCATGTTCTAAAGTCTCCATATCTCCTGGATTTGCTGGGAGGTAGTTTTCTAAGAACTGTTTAAAGTTTCGTTCGCCAATAAAACATACTCCTGTTGAGTCTTTCTTTTTCGCAATTACCAAATTATGCTCCAAGGCAATTTGACGTACTTCTTTTTTCTCTAAATGTCCAATTGGAAATAAGGCTTTCTTAAGCTGATCTTTGCTTAGTTGACTTAAAAAGTAAGTTTGGTCTTTATTACTATCTACTCCTTTATAAATCTTTAATGGATCATGACTTATTCTTGCGTAATGACCCATAGCAATATAGTCATATCCCATTTCCATAGCCTTATCTAAGAATGCTTTAAACTTAATCTCACTATTACATAAAATATCAGGATTTGGAGTACGATTATTCTTATATTCATCTAAAAAATAAGTAAATACCCTATCCCAATATTCCATAACAAAGTCAATGCGATGAAGCTTAATGCCTAACTGCTCTGCAACTTTTACCGCATCCATATAATCTACTTCTTGTGGACAAACATTATCAAGTGTATGTGGATTACCTAATACATCATTATTTAAAAGTGAATCCCAGTTACGCATGAAGATGCCTTCAACATCATAACCTTCTTTTTGCAGCATTATCACCGCAACAGCAGAGTCTACACCACCACTTAAGCCGATTGCCACTTTTTTCTTTTTTTTGTTTTCTTCCATAATAATTCCTTAATAACTACTTTTAATTTCCAATATTAAATCTCGAAGAGCCATAGCTTCTTCAAATTTTAGTTCTTTAGCTTTCTCTTTCATTTCTTTTTCAAGTTTTGTGATTATATTTTGTTTTTCTAGCTTACTGATATTCTTTAGATTCTTCATATCTAAACTAGTCTCTTCAATTTGTTCAATTTGACTGACGACAATTGAATCACTAATATCTTTATAAATCGTCTTCGGAGTTATATTATTCTTAATATTATATTCTTCTTGAATCTTTCTTCGACGATTTGTTTCGGTAATCGCATAATTCATTGAATCAGTTATTTTATCCGCATACATAATAACTTTGCCATTTGCATTACGAGCTGCTCTACCAATAATTTGGATTAATGACGTATTACTACGCAAAAATCCTTCCTTGTCCGCATCTAATATTGCAATTAAAGATACTTCAGGAATATCTAAGCCCTCACGCAATAAGTTAATACCAACTAAAACATCATACTCACCGCTTCTTAGCTGCCTAATTATCTCTAAACGTTCTAAGGCTTTAATTTCTGAATGAAGATAAGCTACTTTGATATTTAAATCTTTTAAATAAGAAGTTAAATCTTCGCTCATTTTTATTGTTAATGTTAAGACTAGTACTCTTTCATTTCTTGCTTTTCTTTCTCTAATTTCTTTAATTAAATCATCAATTTGTCCATCAATTTTGCGAACTTCAATCATTGGATCTAAAAGCCCTGTTGGCCTAATGATTTGTTCTACTATTTCCCCGTTTTTACGCTCATATTCGCCCGGAGTTGCACTTACAAAGATTACTTGTCTAATTCTCCCTTCAAACTCATCAAACGTCAGAGGACGATTATCAAGGGCAGATGGAAGTCTAAAGCCATTATCAACTAAACTTAGCTTACGCGATCTATCACCATTATACATTGCACGTACCTGAGGAAGCGTAACATGTGACTCATCAATAACAAGTAAAAAGTCATTTCCGAAAAAGTCAATAAGTGTATATGGAGTTTCCCCTTCTTTCCTTAAACTTAAATGTCTTGAATAATTTTCAATACCGCTACAGTATCCAATTTCTTCTAGCATTTCTATATCATATTTTGTTCTTTTCTCGATACGATCAGCTTCTAAAAGTAATTTTTTACTTTTAAAGTACTCAACTTGTTTTTCCATTTCTTCTTTAATACGAGAAATAGCAATTTTAAGCTTATCATTATTAACAGAAAAAAGGGTTGCTGGGGAGATAGTAATTAGTTTTTTAGACATTAATGTATTACCGGAAACTGATTCAATAATTTTTATCTTTTCCAATTCATCATCAAAAAACTCAAGTCTGATTCCTTCTTGTTTTACATAAGTTGGAAAAATATCAACTGTATCTCCTCTTACTCTAAATGTTCCCCTTTCAACATCAAAATCATTTCTTTTATATTGCATGCTGATAAGTTTCTCAAATAGCTCATTACGAGTAATTGTCATTCCTTCTTTTAAGACAAGCATACTTTCTTTATAATCATTAGGATCTCCAATTCCATAAATACATGATACACTAGCAACTACTATAACATCATCATAACTCAAAAGACTACTAACAGCACTATGACGCATTTGATCTATATCATCATTAATACTAGAATCTTTTTCTATATATAAGTCTTTACTAGCTACATAAGCCTCTGGTTGATAATAATCATAATAAGAAATAAAATATTCAACATGATTATTTGGAAAGAAAGCTTTAAGTTCACTATATAATTGTCCTGCTAAAGTCTTGTTATGGGCTAAAACTAAAGTTTTCTTTTGCGTGTTTTGAATCACATTAGCGATGGTAAATGTTTTACCAGTTCCTGTTGCACCAAGAAGCGTTTGTGCATAAACACCATCATTTACACCATCAGATAAAACACTTATTGCATTTTGTTGATCACCTGCAGGAAGATATTTACTTTCTAATTTAAACTTCATATTATTTCCTCTATTTATGATACTGAATATGGTTAATAATCGTAAAAGCTCTATAAAGTTGTTCTAAAAAGATAACTCTCATAAGTTGATGAGGAAAAGTCATTTTTGAGAAACTAAACTTAAAATTACTTCTTTGTTTTACTTCATCACAAAGGCCAAAGCTTGAACCAATAATGAAAACTAAACGTTTGTTTAAATAAGTGAAATGATTTTCAATCATTTTTGCAAATTCCACACTATCAAGCATTTTACCATTTATCTCTAGAGTAACTACATAGTCATTATCACTTATTAATTTTAAGATATTTTTTCCTTCTTCAGCTAAGCATTTATTAATATCATTATTATTAATTTCTTTTAATTCACAAACCTTTAGATTTACTAAAGGTTTTAACCTTTTTTGGTATTCAATTATAGCATCATCTAAATATTTTTCTTTTATTTTGCCAACGCAAATAAGTACTACTTCCATCATAGATTTATAACCTCTAATGCTTCCCTTTGACGAGCAATTAATATTTTACCTTCAAAATGTAGTTTAGAAATTACATCATTATATATACAACTATCACTATTACAATCTTCACTAACATGTGCTAAAACAATAGTTTTTAGTTTATTTTCTTTTTGTAATACTTCTTTTAAGATTTCATAACATGTATCATTTGACAAATGACCTTGAGAAGACAAAATTCTGTTTTTTAGTGTATAATCTCTATCGCTATTAATTAACATTTCTATGTTATGATTTGCTTCAATGATTAACATATCAAGTTTAGATAAATATTTTTTATACTTTTCTGGCATTATACCAGTATCAGTAAAATATCCGACCATTTTACCTTCATAACAAACTATATATCCTAATACTTCCATACAGTCATGATTCAGTTTAAAGGTATAAACATACACATCGCCAATTTTATATTTTCCTTCAGGCTCAATAAACCCTAGTTGTACACCTAGTAAATTATCTTTAACAAAACTTTTTAAGCCTAAATAAGATTTTTTAGACATATATATATTTGCTTTTGTTTTTTTATAAATTGTATCTAAAAAGCCGATATGATCTCCATGCTCATGTGTAATAATAATATCTGTTGCTTCTTTTAACTCATTTATTCCTGATCTTTTGATAGCACTAGTAAGACTAATACCAGCATCTATTAATAGTTTTGTTTTTCCTGCTTCGATATATGTCATATTACCTTTTGAGCCACTTGATAAAACACATACTTTCATCTTTATTTCCCCTGTAATTTTTTATTATTTTTTATTATATATTATTTCTTTGCATTAGTCAACAAAGCAAAAAAAAGCTACTAAGCATTGATATAAATGCTTAGTAGACTATTTTTATTTAACGTAAATGTAATCTTCAGAAATGTTAGTTAATTTAGATTCAAAGGCATAATCTTTGAATAATTCATAATACTTAACTAATGCATCCTTAGATACTTTTTGACAACTATAAGAATCAATTAAACTATTAATTGCTTCATATTTCATAACTAATGTGAAATATTCACCAGAAAGTTGAGTAGCAATTGGGTTGTAATAAGTAGTAATAGAATTCTTAATATTAGTAGTTAATGATGAATCACTACTATTTTTTAAGTATGTACGAATTTGTGCTAAAGTTGGAACATATGTATATTCTTTAACTGTCTTATCATCAACTGTAACTGATTCAACTGAAGCATAAGCAACTTGTAAGCTCTTTAATTTAACAATTACAGAGTATCCATAGCTTATTTCAACTGGTTCTTTATAAACTGTTGCTTTTTGTACAGCATTAATATTTGAATTATCAATATAATCTTTGAATAAATCTTCGTCCCAAAGAGCTTTAATGATCTTTTCAGTTTCTTCACCTGTGAATTTTGCAGTTGTAGTTGTGCTTTGAACTGTTCCTAAGTTATTATAAATAACATTAAATCCAAGTTCTTTATATTTACTTACTTCGATGTTTCCAAGTGTTAAAGCAACTTCTTTACCATTGTAATCAACGCTAGTGTTGATAGTTGGACAAGTAGTAAATGCTTCACTAACTTTCTTTAATCTTTCAGTATAAGCACCAGTTGCATTATTGATATATTCAATAATTTGCATACCTAATTCTTTAGCTTGTGCTTTTTGTTCTTCTGTCCATTCTTCAGGGTTAACAGGATTCTTAGCACTTAGATAATCTTCAACTGATTCATAACGAACGATTAATAATTGAGCTGCATTAGCTTTATATAATTTGTTAGCTTTTTCTTTCATAGAAGCTAATACTTTTTCCCATAATTCGTTAGCATCTGCATCACTATATAAGAAATCCTTATTTTTCATTGCACCAACTTTATTAATGCTTGAAGCATATTCAGTTGTAATTAATTCTAATAATAAAGCAACTTTTAATTCTTCAATTGTATCAACATTGTATGCTGCTTTGATATAAAGGTTAAATGACATTTTTGTTGGATCATAACCTTGTTTAGTATAGTTACCATTTTCAAAATTTGTTTTTTCAGCTTCAACAGTTTCTTCAACTTTTTCTTTCATTTTTTCATCAAGCCATTTACCATCTTTGTAGTAAGTGTTGATTTTTTCATTTCCTAATAATCTCTTTTCAGCAAGTAATTCGATAACTCCATTTGCACCTTGGTGAGCAACTAAGAAATCAAATACTTGGTCAGCTGTAATCTCAATACCATCAAGTTTTGCAACTATAGTAGCATTTTCTTCTTCAGTTTTTTCATGAGTAAGCTTTAATTCGCTAAGACTATTAACATATGAATTTTCGATAACTGAATCATAAATAACTAAGTTTTTATCTTCTCTTAACTCAGCAGCCTTTGTAGTGCAATAACTACTTGTTAATGAATCAGAGATAATCGCATTAAGATATTTTGCTTTTTGAGCTTCTTTTTCTTCATCAGTTAAATCTTCAAACTCTTTAACTAAGTTTTCAGAATATTTTAGAATTAATACAACTTCATCACCAGAAGCAACTTCATAACCTTTTGGAGTATACCATTTAGAACCACCATAGCAATCCATTGAATCCTTAATATAAGATGCAACATTTGTATTAATAGCTGATAAATCATCTTCGCTATATTCTTTTTCAAGATCAGCAGCTTTACCATTTATTTTTGCATATAATTCTTCAAATTTTGCAAGAACTTGTGCATCAGTTAAAGCTTCTTGACTAGTCTTATCAGCCCAAGCACCATCTTTAACTAAAACATTAACTTGTGCTAAAGCAATTTCCATTTGACGAATAGTTGTAAATGAAACAACGATGCATTTAAATGTAGAATAATTGTCATCAGCATATTTTGCGGCATATTTTGAATCAGCATAATAAGGACTAGTTACAGGAGCTTCAGTTTCAGCTTTTTCTTCATCAGATAAAGCTTCGTAATCTTCAACAACCTTTTTTTGTTCTTCTTCAGAAAGTTTAGCATACTCAGCATATTTAGCATCATGCTCAGCAACTTCTTTTTCTAATACTTTCTTAGCATAAGCTTTTTGCGCAAGAGTAATAGCATATTGTTCTTTAATAGAAGCACCATAGATACTATCTTCTTGACAATTAAATGTAATAAACATATTATCGATGAATTTTTTCTCTTTTTCTTTCTTTTCTTCATCAGATAATTCTTCTTCACCATAACAATCTTTATCGATTGCTTCTTTAATTTCTTCATCAGTTACCGCTTTAATTTCATCTTCTAAAAGTTTAGAATCAATTAAATTAACTAAAGCAGTTGAACCATATAATGATTTTAAATAATTATATAATTCTTTATTTGTAACTTGATATTCTTTACCATTTTCCTTAATTGAAGCAAATACTTCATTAGGGTTTGAAACTTGTGGGTCGTTTTTAGCTTCACTACTTCCACATGCAAATAGAGTGAAAGCTAAAACTAATGTAAAAATAAATAAACAAAACTTTTTCATTTTATCTTTCCTCCTTATTTATTACCAGTGAAAGCTTCTTCATCACCATTTTCAAGTGATGTTAATGAGTTTTTATAAACAGTTTCTTTATTAATTTCATAAATCTTTACAAAGTCATCATATGTTAATCCACTTGGTGAATTAATAGTAACTGTTTGTAATGATTCTAATAAATCTTTTTGTTGAACGATTGAAGTAAAGTAAGAACCTGTGATTTCAGAAATAATTGTGCTAGCATAAGCTTCAATTGCACTTGATGCTTCTTTTGATAATAATTCTTTTGTTTTTTCAATTAATTCATTAAGAGCTTCAGCATCTTCTTCGCTTATAGTAGATTTTTGTTCTTCTAGAGCAGCAATTAATTCATTTAAACGAATTTCATAAAGAGTAGGTAATACTTGGCTTATTACTTCTTCTTCGTTAACTTTAGCTTCATACTCGCTTATTGCAGTTGAAGATAAGTTAACATATAAATGATAACCATAAACTGTTTCAATTGCATCTTTGTAAACTGTAATACGGCTATACTCTTTGTCTTGCATATCTTGATCCCAGATTTCTTTAGCTGCATCATTAAATGATTCAACCATCTTACCTTCAGTGAATGAACCAAGATTTTCAACTTTTAATGACAAACCAGCAGATTTATATTTAGCTAAATCAATTTTAACTTCACAAGCTTCTAAATAGTACTTGTATTGTTCACCATTTGAATCAATAACTGGAACGTATTTTCCATCTTCTGAAACTGCATATGGGCAAGCATTAAATGCATCTACAACTGAAGTTAATTTTTCTTCATATGTGCCTTCAACACAGTTAATATATGCTTTAACATCATTAATTAATTCAACAGCAAGTTCTTTTTGCTTATCAGTCCATTTAGCTGGATCTAATGGAGTTCCTTTTGAATTTTTAGAATCATTTACAGTGTCATAAACACTTACAAGCATATGAACACCAGTAACAGAGAATTTCTTAGCTAAAGCATCTTCCATTCTCTTAGAAACTAATTGCCATAATGGACTATTTTTTGCTTCTTCTAAAGAAGATTTTAATGCAACTTCTAATCCTTCGCCATCAGTTGTAATAAACTTGAAAGCATCATCTAAGTATTCACCAGCAACTTTAGAGTAAAGATTTAAGAATACTAAATCCATCTCGTCTTTTGCACCATTAACATTTTGCATGAATTCTTCCCAGCTCATAGTTGAAGGATCATATCCATAAGATGAATATGCACCAGCAAGGAAGTATAATCTTTGATTTTCAATAGAAGCGATGATTGTATCTCTTAATTCTTCGCCTTCTTCTCCAACCCATTTTCCATCTTGATAATATTTATTATATTTACTATCATTTACTAAGCGACGATAAGATAATTCACTTAAAGCAGTAGCAACACCACTAGTGCTATCCATATATTTGAATAAATCATCAGTAGTAATTTCTACATCATCAAATGTTACAATAACGTTAGATTTGCTAGATTTTTTGCTCTTCTTATACTTAACATTTTCATAACTAGCAACTTGATTCATATATAATGTTTCAAGTTTAGTATCAAGAACTTTAAAGTTATGATCAGCACGTAACTCTGCCATCTTTTCAGCAATGTAACTATCAGTTAATTTTTCTTCAATTAGTTCAGCTTTAATTTCATCTTTAACTGATTCATAAGATTTAATATCAACTTCTTTAATCTTTAATAAGAAGTAATATACATTAGTTCCACTATAAGGATTTGCTGAATAGAAGTTTTGTGAAGCAGAACTTTCATTAATAGTTGCATTTGTTTCACCAATTGTATATGGTACATATGCATTATAATTGTTCTTGAATTGACTTGGAAGAACTGAATCATAGTTCTTTAATGCTGTATATGATTGATAAAGTTTACTTTCTTCATTATCTGTGTTGAAGATGTATTTCTTAGCATCAAACTTTTCAATTGAGCTTAATAATGTATCTAGGGCCTTAAGAGGATCTTTAGCATCTGCTTCACCATCTAAAGCTTTATTAACGTCATCGATATTTGCTTCAATAGTTTTTAATCCATCAACAAAAGCAACTAAGGCTTTGATTTGTTCAATAACTGCAGTTGTTTTTGCAAGTTCATCTTTAACTTCTTGCACATGAGTAGTATCAGATTGTAATTCAAATTTATTTTTTGCATTTTGAACTATTTCTTTTAGTTGTGCAATTAACTGACTTGCATCCACTACAACATAATCACCACTTAAAACTTTAACAGTATCATTTTCAATTTTGTATTCACCTTGTACAAAACCTTCGCCTTTATAACCATAAACGATATCATAAAGTTTAATAAATGTTTCAATAACTTCAGAAGTATTTAGACTAGTTCCTGTTGTAAGTTCAAAAATACCTGAACCACTTTGAACTTCATCTAAAGTTTGATTAGCCCATTTTCCACTTGATACACCAACGCCTAATTGTTGTAATGCAAGTTTAGCTTGTTCAGAACTAGCAAAAGGTATAACTATTGCATAATATGATTTACTATAATTATCTTCATATTTTTCTTCTAAAGTTTCTTCCTCAATGTATAAATCGTTATCTTCATCATCAACTTCTTTTACAAGTTTTGATTTAGCATAAGCTCTCATACTTAAAGTTAAACGATAATGATCTTCAATTTGTGCATCATTTTTATAGCCATAACCACTATACATTGAATCTTTAAACTCTTTAATTTTTTCTTCTTTTTCTTCATCAGTTAAAGTATCAAGATCAGCATCTTTGCCATAAATAGCTTCATTCATTGCTTCTTCGATTTCTTCATCTGTAACTGCCTCGAAGAATGATTTGCCATCTTCATTCTTTTCTGATTTCATTAAATTAATGTTTGTCATTGTAATGATAGAACTTAAACCAATACCACTTTTTAGTTCTTCATACATTTCACCGCGAGAAACACTAAGATTTTCGCTAATTTTAATATAGTCCTTATCAGGATCACTTACTGTTGGGTAGCTTTCACTACCAGTTTTTACTGCTCCAGCAACAAGAGTAATTGCAAGAATAAGTACAATTACCGCAATCACAGGAAGCACTTTTTTCATAATCGATGAACTGTTCATAAAATAAATCTCCTTAAAAAAATTAATATTTTATCAATATTTTTTATAAATCAGTGGTAAAAATAAAATAGGCGTTTACCACATTCTTTGCAACGTTATTATTATAACACTTTTGCATATAAAAGTAAACAACTTTTTATGCCGTTTTTCCAATATAAGTTTATATTTTTTCATTTTTTGTTATTTTTTTAGGCAAATTTACAGAAAAACATTTGATTAACAAAACTAATAGTAGGAAATATTTAAATAAAATAAGTGTCATTAATGACACTTGTTTTATTCAATGTTTGGCATATAGAAACTACGTTTATCAAATGCGAAAACTGGGTCAGTGTACTTTCCTTTTTCGGTCTCCTCAGCATATCTTTTAAGACAAGCAAAACGTGAGTCCGCATAATCAAGAAGAAAGATCAAAGCAGCTTCTGGTATTTGCGGCTCTTTTGGTGAGCCATACTCAAGTTTACCATGATGTGATAAAATAATATGTTCAAGCATTAATGCTTCCTCTGTATCTTCAAAATTAAGTTCAACACAAATTTCATGTAAAATATTTTGACCAATAGTAATATGACCTAATAAATTACCTTCTTTAGTGTATGAAACAGATTTACTACCACTTAGTTCTTTAACTTTTCCGATATCATGAAGTATTATCCCCGCATATACTAAATCTTTATTAATATAAGGATAGTTTTCTAAATATGGTCCACTTAGTCTAAGCATCGAATAAACATGATATGCTAAACCTGAAATATAATTATGATGAATAGATACTGCTGCAGGATACTCAAAATAAGCAAATTGATATTTCATAACTGCAGTTAACACTATTTTTCTTAAAATAGGATTTTTAATTTTAATTATGTAGGCTGATATTTCCTTTTGTAAAGCTTCCATTGATACTGGAGCTTTTTCATAAAACTCATCTAAATTAATCTCTTTTTCATTCGCTTCAACGATACTATCAACATTTAATTGTTTCTTACCTTGATAGTCTTTAATTGTTCCTTTGAAAACACATATTTTACCATTTTCTAAAATTTCTTTTTCATTTTGTGACAGTTTCCATACTTTCACATCTATGTACTCTTTGCAATCATAACCAACTAAAGATGCATATTCTTGATTAGATGGTGTTTTCTTGTATTGCAAATTTTGGATTTTCAAAATCATTTCAACTTGATCGCCAACTTTTACATCATTAATCATTTTCATTTCCATCACCTGTTTTTTTATTTCTTAATTCTTTATATTTATCAGTTTCAAGTAAACTATCATAGTAAAGACTATGAAGTTGCTTTCTTGCTTCATCTCTTAGTTCAAAAGGAATACTATTGATGCGATTACTTTCTCTAATTTTCTTTTCTATTTCAAGTTCTAAGTCACGTTCTAAAACTTGAAGTTCTAAATCTTTTAATCTTTCTTCAAATTCGCTTTGCAACTTTTTAATTTCTGTAAATGTTTCAACTTCTTTTGAATCATCGTATTTTTCTGCGTATATTTTTTCAATATTCTCAGGGGTTTGATAGTCAGCAGTACGTTTAAAGTAATTTTTATCATTTTCTATCTTATAAAAAGTTGTATTATTATCTTTCTTAGCTTGAAACTCCTTTATTATTTCTTCTTTCTCATTCTTAATAGCACCAGATAATACTTTTTCAAGTAATTCATTTCTCTTTTCTATATCTAAAGAATTGATAGTTTCTACATCTATTTGTAATTCTTTTATTGTTTTAATAGGTAAATTATTATAACGTTTCTTTATCAAATATTCCTTCTTTTTAGCATTTTTTAAATATGTATTTACTCTATTTGCTTTAATACAAATATCCATTCCATACTCGAACAACTCTAAATTTGAATAATTGCATTTCGGATTCTTTAAAGCTAGTTTTACTAGTTTTCTTAATGAACTTGTCTCATAATAATTTGTTAATACTTCGAAGAACTCTCCTTCTTTTACAATTGATACTGCTAAAATAGTGTCAATATCTTCTTTTATGTGCCCTGATAAAATAAACTCTAATGAATTTCTATACATCGGAATGTACTTATATATCTTAGTTTTATAAAGTACACTTAAAGCTTTCTTTAAATTTACTCCCTTTAGTATTTCTAGAATTTCAAAAGTAACTTCATCATTTTCAAGTCTTCTAATTCTTTTCACATTTTTTCTAATTGCTTTAATAATAGTGTTTTCTGGTAGAAAGCCTGTTTGACTAACTAATTTTACAAGATGCAAGCTTTTAATTGGATTTATCTCATATAATTCTTTAGGATTTTTATAGATTGTTTTAATTCTCTTTTTGACTAAATCATCCTTCCCAGAGAATGCATCATAGATTATATTATTTCCATTCATAACTAATGAATTAATAGTATAATCTTTTGTACAAATATAATCAAATAGATTCTTTGAGTAGTGTTTATTAGATTCTTTTACTATTAATTTTTGTTGATAGAAAGAATCATGTGGGAAAGTGATAATATAAGTGTATCCTTCGTATTTTATTTTAGCTTGAAAATTATCTAACTCTTCAACGATATAATCTGAAAAGAGTGCACATAATTTTTCATATGGTATACTTGTGTATAACTCTAAATCGGTAAAAGATTGATCTAAAGCTATCAATTTAATTGAATCACCAACTAAATATGCCTCATATCCTAACGTCAATATTTTTTTTACAATTTCTTTTGCTTTTCTAAGCATATCTTGAGATAAACTATCCATACTTTTCACCACTCTTTATTTTATTATAGCTTATTATTGTAAGTTTTTCCACTTTTTTTCTAGTTTTTTACTTTTAATTTATTTGTTTTTTTATTATAATGTATTAGGTGAAAGATATGAAAACTATTGATAAAATCTATGAAGCAAAACAAGTAATTAACAAAAGTGAATTCATTTGTACTCTTATTCCCGTATCAACTCAAGAAGAAGCAATAGAACAATTAAATCTACTTAGAAAAAAGTACTATGATGCCACACATAATTGCTACGCTTACATCACTGGATTAAATGGTGAATATGCTCGTTTTAGTGATGATGGTGAGCCAAGTCAAACAGCAGGCATTATTATCTTAGATGTTTTAAAGAAAAATAATTTAACAAACGTCCTTGCCTGTGTAACAAGATACTTCGGAGGTATTAAACTCGGAGCATCTGGTTTAGTTAGAGCTTATTCATCTTCTACCGCTTTAGCTGTCAAAGACATTTCACCACTACACCTTCAAACTTGTTCAGACGTTTTATTAACCGTAAGTTATAATAATTATAATAAAATTACTAGAATTATTAATGAGTTTAAAGAATTAAATAAAGAATTTACTGATCAAATATCACTCACTATTTTAGTTCCAGTAGAAAAAATAGAAACACTAAAGAAAAGTTTAATCGAAGCAACGAAAGATCAAATATCTATTAACGTTAATGAACCTTATTCTTTCTTTGCTTAGGAAAGGAAATATATGTCTATTTTACTGTGTGATAACATAACAAATAAAAAAGGAAATATAAAAAGTTTTCAATTCAATTTTTTAGAAAAACTTACCTATGGTATTATTGATTATTCTAACAAAACAGTAGCTGATCTTTTTGATACTTTAACAAGTGGAAAAAACCTTAAAAATGGTACAGTTTGGGTTGATGGACATAACATTGCATTAAATAAAAATGTTAAAAATAAGATATCATATATATCAGATGATGTAAATTTTCATTTTAAAACATGTAATAAAATATTTAAATATATGAGTAAAAAATATCCCAAATGGGATATGTATTACGCCTACGAATGTGCTACCTTGTTAAATGTTCCAACAAATAAACCTTGGGCCTTTTTATCAAAAGAGAATAGAGAAGTAATAATTGGCATTTGTACCCTATGTTCTAAAGCAAATATTTCTTTTTACTTTGAACCTTTATTCTCCACAAACGAGAAAAAAAGAAATCTTTTCTTTGCATTAATGAATGCGCACAAAGCAAAATACCCACGTACAAATATCATTTTTTCTAAAAGACTAGACAGTATTGATATTTTACTTGATAAAATATTATTCTTTGATGATTGTAAACTTATTTCAGTATTTACTAATGAACAACTTAAAGAAAACTTTACCTTTCTTACTGGTAAAGAAGAAATTCTAAAACCACTAGTTAAAGACTTATCAATTATTGGAACTGAGAAAAATAATTTTTCACTTTCTATTTGTACTTCAAAAGCATTAACTAAAGATGAAATAAGAAAGTTTCAAAAATATCAAATTGAAATATCTCCTGTATCAATTCAAAAAATATATTCTTATTTTCTTGCTTTAAGAGAAAACAGATCTTCAACAATAGAATCAATATACAGCAAATAAAAAACCTAGGAGCAAAATCCTAGGTTTATTATATTTAAAGATTAATTTCTACCTCTCCAATAAAAGGTATAACGAAAGTTCTTTTAATTCTACTTTTTGAAATAATTCCATTTTCGTTATATATCTTATTTGCTAAAGTAGAATCATCTATAAATGGATTACGATTTCCTTGTACACTATAAACTACTTCATTTCTATTTCTTTCAAGATCATCAACAGGATCAAGTTCATTCCATTCAAGCAATAATTTATAACTTGAAATGACATTAGTGATTGGATAACTATCAGACTCACTATATCTAACAAGTAAATAAAGAATGATACGTGCAACATCACCTTTTACTTCATCTAATGGTTCAAAAACACCACCAGACAAATACCCATAGGTAACTCCATCTAGTTTTTTAATACTTGAAGATGTATGACTTACTACTCCATAAGGATTATTACTCCTAGTAGAATTAGTTGTTGCATTTGTTGGTCTAATATGATGAGCATCTGATCCTGCACCTGATGTTGAAAACCACCCTTGGCTTTTAGGCCATACATGCTCTCTATTCCAGTAACCATATGAATATGCTCCTGGTTTACTTGTTCTTAAATAAAATAGAATAATATTATTTGCATTATTTAAGTCTCTATCACTATTATTAAGAATAGTTTTTAAATCATCATAGCTTGTAGTTTTCTTAGTATTAGAAATCAAAGATCTTAAAGTACTTTTTAAACTAGTTCCAGTTAGATTTAAATTAACTCCATCATAGTAACTTGGCATACTATTTGTTTTAGTTGTAACATATAAATCAATTGCTATTCCATCATATAAAGTAGTACCTAACTGTACTTTATAAGATAGTGTAACTTTAGCGTTATCTAAATTATCACCAACTACTCCTGAATTACTCAAAATAGAAGCATCAGAAGTATACCAAATAATTGATGAATTATAAAGTGATGAATACTTTAGTGTGATATTTGTAGAAATAACACCACCAGATAAATTTAAAATATCAGCTAAATCATCTTCAATTTCTAAAAGTTTTTGTGTGACTGTTTTCTCATAAATAGCATAATAAGTTACTGAAGATGTAGCAACAGTTGGAACTGTAATTGTAGCACTAAGGCTACTATCAGTGTTCCAACCAAGAAAACCTTCTTTTGTAATAGTAGGAACTATAATAGTTGAGCCTTTTGCTACGGTTTGTGTACTTACTACTTTATTTCCATCTATAAACTTTACTGTGACATCATTTTTTCATGCAGCTTCACAAACAACTACTAATTCATCTAAACGTACTTGAGCAGATAGTGTAAATGTAAATGAATTTGCTTTTTCATTTAACACAACAGTTACAACTTTGCCATCAACTGTTACAGTTGCACCGCTAGTAATTGAATTACTTAAAGCAGTTGCATAGCTTGCATTATTACATTTAAATATTAATGAAACAATATTACTATTTTCAATTTTAACAGTAGACTTTGCATAAAGACGTACTGGTTTTGAACTATCAATAATATTACTTGTACTAGATCCTTTTTCGTTTGTAAATACTACACCTTCGTTTTCCCAAACTTGGCTATCAGCGCTTTGACTTACACGCTTATCTGTTGTTGCAAATGAAAGTGTAATTTCTTTTGTTGTAACTGAAGATGAATTTTCTTCATAAACAGCATTAACTGTTAAGTTAGAAGTAACATTTGTAAATTCTTTATCCCAGTTTTTAAATGTATAACCTTCAACTACTGGTGCAACAGGGGCTGTAGCTGCTTTTCCTTCTTCAACTTCTTCAGTTTTTAAAACAGTTCCATCTTTACCAACGAATGTAACTGTATATTTTGTTGGTTGTGGTTCTGGTTCTGGATCTGGTTCTGCTGGTGCTTTTTCTTCATCATAAACAACTTTAATAGAATAATATTGATTTTGTTGTTTTGTTACATATGTAATTGAATTAACTGGTGTTTCAAAACTAATAGTAGCAGTTGTTCCACTAATTACACATGTTACGCCTTCCATTCCATCAAATTCAGTAGTAATTTGTTTTTTTGTATCTGTAACCATTTCAATTGTCATTGAAAGTATACCTTTAGCAGCAATAGTTACTGTTGAATCCTTATATAAACGAACTGGATTTGTATAGTCAGCAACGTTATTTGAGTCTGATGTTTTTTCATTTGTTAGTGTTACAACATCATTTGACCAAACTTGTTTTGTAGGAGAAAATTCTTTACGATCAGTTTTTAATTCATCAAATATTAATGTTGATTCTTTTGCTGTGCTTGATTGATAAACTGCATTTACAACTAAGTCACTAACTACTCTAGAGAAATCTGCATCCCATTTAATAAATAAGTAACCTTCAACAACTGGAGCTTCAGGTGCTTTTGCAGCAAAACCTTTTGCTACTAATCCTTCTTGTAATACTTCGCCATCTTTGCCAACAAATTTAACGTTATATGCATTTTCACCTTGAACAAGTATAGTTTCTTCAACGTTTGTTGCAACAACATTTACATATTTATTACTTGATACACTATATACATAACCAACAACATCAACTAGTTTGCCATTTAATGCTTTAACTGCTTCTGCATCTAATGGATATGAAATACTTCCTTGCATTGTAGTATCTAAAACAACTAGGTTGTAATATGATCCACTTACATTTAAGATACCTGACATTCTTACATATTCGCAAGTAATTTTATCTAACCTATTTAATACTTCTAAATCAGCTGCTGCTAATTCTTTTGCTGCAGGATAAGCAACTTCTACAGTTTCTTTTACTGTTACTTCTGCTTGTGCAATTTCAACAGCACCATTAAAAATGTCAACATAACCTTTAACATTTACTTGATCACCAACTTTAACATTTACTTCCCAGTTTTCGCCGAAGTAAACAACTAAGTTAGCTTTTCCATTTCCTAAAATAAATCCTCGTCCATAAACTGCAAGTACAGTACCATCTGTTTCAACTTCTTTATCTTCTGCTAAAGATAAAATATCTTCAATTTCAAAGTAAATTTGTTCATAAACAGCGTTAACAACTAAGTCTTCTTTTACAGATGTGAATTCTTTGTCCCAACCAATAAATTTATCTCCAGAATATACAGGAATAAATAATGAATTTGGAGCAGTAGCATCTTTGCCATATTCAACTACTTCAGTTTTAATAACAATTGCTTCATATCCAATGAATTTAACAGTGAATGTAATAACTTCATAAACAGCATTAACATCTAAATCTTCTTTAACGCAGTCAAATGCTTCATCCCATTCTTTGAATGTATAGCCTTCAACTACTGGAGCAACAGGAGCTGTAGCAGCTTTGCCATATTCAACAGTAACTTCATCAATTACGTCACCTTCTTTATCAAAGAAAGTAACAACATATGTTTTAATAAAACATAATGCTTTTACTTCTAAATTAGAAGTAACATTTGTAAATTCTTTATCCCAGCTTCTGAATGTATAGCCTTCATAAACAGGTGCTTCAGGTGCTGTAGCAGCTTTTCCTTCTTCAACTTCTTCAGTTTTTAAAACTTCACCATCTTTACCAACAAATGTAACAGTGTATTTAGTTGGTTCTGGTTCTGGTTCAACTACTTCTTCTTTTTCATAAACAGCTGTAACTGTTAAATCAGAAGTAACATTTGTAAATTCTTTATCCCAGTTTTTAAATGTATAACCTTCAACTACTGGTGCCTCAGGTGCTGTAGCAGCTTTTCCTTCTTCAACTTCTTCAGTTTTTAAAACTTCACCATCTTTACCAACAAATGTAACAGTGTATTTAGTTGGTTCTGGTTCTGGTTCAACTACTTCTTCTTTTTCCCATTTAACATATAATACTAAGTCAGCATTAACTGCTTGTGAAAAATCATAGCTTATAGTACATGCTTCATCTGTATAGAATCCACTAGCTTTATATCCTTCTTTAACAGGAGCAGTTGGTTTTGCAAATACTTCACCTTTAACTAATTCATAGCTACCTAATGCATTAACTAATGCTTCTTGTGTTGCTTGTTCTGAAAAGTCTGGAGAAACAATTGCAAAGTTTGCATTTAAGCTTCCGCCACCTTTCATGTTATGCATTACACCATGCATATAACTTCTAATTAAAGTTCTACCATTTGGACCAGGTGCTGAGCCTAAGCCAATAGCAGTTGTATCACCAGCGATTAATAAATCAAGAAGTGCAGCAGTATCTTGAACGTATGTTACATATACATCTGTAGCATTTGCATTATAAGCAAGTAAGTCTTCTTTCATATAAGCAAATAACCATTGCCATTTTGAAAGCATTTCAGCGTTTGCTAGAGCAGTCTTAACTGCTGGATGACTATCTTTTAAGAATGTTTCAAATGGAACTACTGTTCCTGCGTATTTGTTAAAATCGTTATAGAATTCTAAACCGATTTCCGCAGAAGTAACTGACCATTTAACATTTACATTTACTTTTTCTTCTACAACAACAACTTCTTCATAAACAGCAGTAACTGTTAGATCAGAAGTAACATTTGTAAATTCTTTATCCCAATTTTTAAATGTATAACCTTCAACTACTGGAGCTTCAGGAGCTGTAGCAGCTTTTCCTTCTTCAACTTCTTCAGTTTTTAATACTTCACCATCTTTACCAACAAATGTAACAGTGTATTTAGTTGGTTCTGGTTCTG
>CAYLPZ010000008.1:0-68306 GCA_964385755.1 uncultured Coprobacillus sp. | reverse complement strand
GCTTATTATAGTAATATGTATAAGAAAGAAACGATTGCGTATTGTAGAAGTGAGACGAAATATGTCTTAAAATAGTAAAATACCAAATATTGTCATATTATCACTATATAATAAGGCAAATAAGTTATTAAAAAGGATAAATAGAAAGCTTTTTTCTATTAATTGTTTATTCTGGGAAGGAAAAAATAAAATAGATAATAATTGTTTTTAACATAAATTACTATCTAAAAAAAGGTAAATGGAAGTACCTTAATTGATTTATTATTACATAAATCTAATAATAAAAAAATCCAAAAGATATATCTTTTGGAAAATATTCTATGTAGTATGGCAGGGCTTATAAGATTCGAACTTATGAATGACAGGGTCAGAACCTGTTGCCTTACCGCTTGGCTAAAGCCCTGTGTCAAACTATAAAAAAAATGGCAGGGCTTACTAGATTCGAACTAGTGAATGACGGAGTCAAAGTCCGTTGCCTTACCGCTTGGCTAAAGCCCTAAAAAAAGATGGTGGTGGGGAGTGGATTCGAACCACCGAACTCGGAGAGAGTGGATTTACAGTCCACCGCGTTTAGCCACTTCGCTACCCCACCATAACTGTTCATATGCATTAATTAATGCTCTATTATTATATATGATAATAAAAATAAAGTCAAGACTTTTTTTAAAAAAAGGAAAATAATCGATAAAAGTTGCTTAATATCGTATATAAAAAATAGATTATGATAAAAGTGTTTTATCTACTGATTGTGTGTTCAATTAACGGAAAGTTTAAATTAATAAATCGATAGTTATTAAGAAGATAGGTAACTTGTAGTTTTAATGTTAGCTGGTTTAAGAAGACTATTATCAAAAATTATTAGTTAGGTATGTTTTTATTAAATTAAGTAATTATGGTTCAGACGTTATATTAATGAAAAGAATCGATGTAACTTAAATTTTGATGATAATTATGTTAATGGAGGTTTTGTTGTTCAATCAATTCTTTTCCCATTGCTTGGTACTATTTATTGGCCCGTAATGAAGGGGGAGTAAACCTAAATGTGCTTTTGCTTGTAGTTAAGCAGCGAAAGTAACAATAATTATTTATACTATAATTTTGTTTGTGTATGGATGTTCATTAGCTAGTCTATTGTTGTAAATATTAAATTCATATTGTGAAGGATTAAAATTTTTAATAATTAATTATACACTATATAAAAAATAAGAAAAATATAAAATAATTTAAAAGATTTACCTAGTGAATTAACTCACAAGGTATTTTTTAATTAAAAGTATTGTTGAACTATTTACAAATAAAATTAATATTCTTTCATATAAAAATTGTAATATAGGGTATAATAGTAAATGAAAGTATTTATGATAAGAATGGAGAATAAAATGAGAATATTAATAATAAGACATGCTGATCCAGATTATGAACACAACACATTAACAAAAGTAGGTTTTAAAGAAGCAAAAGTATTAAGAGATTATTTAAAAGAATATGACTTTGATGAAGTATATACATCTGATTATCCTCGCGCAAAGCTTACTTGCGATGAGGTAATGAAGTATCATGATAATGAAGTAAATGTTGTTTCATGGCTTAGAGAGTTTGATTCGAGGGTTAATATACCTAATGGACAAAGTAATAATATAACTTGGGATATTTATCCTGATTATTATACAAAACTTAATGATTTCTATGATAAAGATAAATATTTTGATCTGCCATTTATGAAAGGAGTAAAAGAAAAATATCAAGAAGTAGTTAATAGTTTTGATGAAATAATGAAAAAAAACGGATATCAAAGAGATGGATTGTTATACAAAGTTAACAAGGAGAATAAGAAAACAATTGTTTTGTTTTGTCATTTTGGGGTAATGTGCGTACTAATGAGTCATTTAATGAACATTCCATATTCTCTTTTAGCATGCACGACTTGTTGTCCTCCTACAGGTATTACAACATTCATTACAGAAGAAAGAATAAAAGGAAAAGCAATTTTTAGAATGAATGGATTTGGTGATATTAGTCATTTAAGAAAATGTGGATTAGTCCCTTCTTTTCATGCTAGGTTTTGTGAAGTATATTCAAGTGAAGAAAGACATTAAAATAATTTTTTTTCATTGAAAACGCTTGAAAAAACGTTTTCATAGTTATATAATATCTATGTAACCTTATTAAGTTATTATATTATTTATTATTAGGAGGAAGAATATGAAACTTAAAAGATACTTTATTTTTATTGCATTTGCACTTTTTGCATTTGTATTTGTTGGCTGTGGAGATAATGGAAAAGAAAAAACTGAAACTCAAAGAATCATTGAACAAGCTGAACAAATGTCATTTGTTGAATTATGTCAAAAAGCAATTGAAGAATCAAATGGTAAAACATTCTATGGTGTAGGTAACTCAAGTAGAGGTAAAAAAGCTTTACCTAAGTTTATCGCTTATTTACAAACATTAGATGCAAACTATAAGATGGATTATGAATGGCAACAACCAAAGAATAATAAAATTTTTGATCAATTAACAACTGATGGTCGTAAAGATGTTGGTACATTTGCTATGACTCTTATTCAAGATGGTAATCAAATTGAACAAAAGATGGTACAAACTGGTGTATTAGATACTTATATTCCAAAAGAGTGGGCAAAAGCTAATGGAACTACTGCTGAAGCTTATAATGGCTATTTACCACTACAAACACTTAATAAAGTATTTATGTTTAATAACACTGGTGAAAAGACATATACTAACTGTTGGGATTTCGTTGCTGAAGGCGAACATGGACTATACATGGATATTGACTCTGAAATCGTTGGTAAGAACTTCTTATATATGCTTACTAAAGAAGAATATGCTACATGGTTATATGAAGCATATACAAAATTAACTGGTGAAAAGAAAGCATACATCGACAAAGCTATCGCTGCTGTTGAACAAGATGCAAAAGACTTAGGTTTAGGTACTAATGGTAAATATGCTTTAGCATGGATTAAATTATGGGTTGAATCTTATAACGCACAAACAGATGATGGTCCTATTTGCAACACTTTAGTTGACAAATCTGCAACAGATAAATTTGGTTTATTAGTATATTCTAAATTACGTTCAGTAGAAGAAACTGACTCTGTTTCTAAAAATAATATTACTGTAGCTGCATACCAAGATGGATTTGAAGGAATTGGTGGCTATGGATATTGCCATTATCTATTTGTAACAGATAATTCACCACTTCCATGGACTGCATGTGCATTCATTTCTTATATGACAATTGTAAATGAAGGCGTTGAAGCTGATGCTGATAAGATTGCTGGTTTCTCTGCTTGGGGAGCTGATATGGGTGGATATTCTTCTAACCCTGAATTATATGCATTAAATGAAAAAGTTTATAATCACTCTAAGGGCGGATATGTTGATGGTGTTGATACATTCCCATGTAAGAACGATAGAGGTTATGAATGGTGGACAACAACTGGTAAATTAGTTCTTGAAGATCCTGAATATTGTTCTTCAGTTGCATTCACAGTTGGTTCTTGGATTGAATTATTAAGTAAATACGCTGGATAGAATTATTCTATTTAGTTAATAAAAATAACTTAGAGATGTTTTAAAAGACATCTCTTCTTTAAATAAAGGAGAGAATATTTAATGGAAAACACAAAGAAATTAAAGTGGGCAATTTTTCTTAACAGAATAAAAACATTCTTTTCTAAACCTCAAAATGTAATTTTATTAATATTTGGTATTATCTTAACTTTTACTACTATTAGTCCTATAATTGCTATTATTGAAGATTCATTTGCGGTTCATCCAGGAACGATTGATGCTTATTTATCAGGTAAGCAAGATGGATATTCATTTTATAATTACATAGATTTATTCACAGGACAACTGATGAAAAAGAATTTACTTACACCTCTTCTTAACACATTAGAGATGGCAATATTATCATGTACAATCTCAATCTTATATGGTGGTTTCTTTGCATTCTTAGTGACTAGAACAAATCTAAAGTTTAGAAAATATTTAAGTGCAATCTTTATTTTCCCATATATAATGCCACAATGGACATTAGCAGTTGTTTGGCAAAATTTATTTAATAGTAATTTAATTACTGGTACATCAAATGGTCTATTAGCGTCACTTTTTAATATTCATATGCCTCTTTGGTGGTGTCAAGGATTATTTCCTACTGCAGTAGTATTGGGACTTCACTATGCTCCATTTGCTTATATATTAATAGGTGGAATATTTAGAAATATGGATGCAAATCTAGAAGAAGCTGCAACTATTTTAAACACTCCTAAGCATAAGATTATGTTTAAGGTTACTTTACCAATGATCAAACCTGCAATTCTTTCAACAATTTTGTTAGTGTTTGGCTCTAGTGTTGGTAGTTACCCTGTACCACATTATTTGAAATTTGAAACTTTAGCAACAAAATATGTTTCAATGAGTGATAAATATGCTGGAGAACAATCTATTCTAGCAATAATCATGATGATCCTTGGAATTACTATTTTATTATTAAATGAACTAAGCTTAAGAAGTAGAAAGAATTATACAACTGTTTCCGGTAAATCAGGACAAATCAGTAAGATTAAATTCCCTAAAGCTGTTAATTACACTTTAGGTATAGTATTAATTATTTTTACATTCTTTACAAGTATATTCCCAATTGTTTCATTTGCATTTGAAACTATTCTTCCAAACCCAGGAGATTATAGTTTCTTATATACTGGAAATATAAATAATTTAACCCTTAAGTGGTGGATAACGAAAGATACTTATGATACATCAATGTATGGTCAACAAGGTATTTTATTTAACAAAACAATTTGGAATGCGTATAAAGGAACTATAATAGTTTCGATTTCATGTGCACTTCTTGCTGGTACAATAGGAACATTGGTCGGTTATGCTGTTTCAAAAAATAGGAAAAGTAAATTTGCAAGTTTTGTTAATTCAATGGCGTTTTTACCATACTTAATGCCATCAGTTGCTGTTGGTGCTGCATTCTTCGTTTTATTAAGTGGTGAAAAAATTAATTTATTTAACACCTATGCTATATTAATTATTGTAGGTACTGTTAAATATATACCATTTGCGAGTAGAAGTTCATTAAATTCAATGTTGCAACTTTCTGGTGAGATAGAAGAAGCTGCGGTAATCCAAGATATACCATGGTTTAAGCGTATGTTTAAAATAATAATCCCAATTCAAAAGTCATCAATAATAAGTGGTTATCTATTACCATTTATGACTTGTTTACGTGAATTATCATTATTTATGTTACTTTGTACACAAGGATTTATTTTATCAACAACACTTGATTATTTTGATGAAATGGGATTGGCTGCATTTTCAAGTGGTATAAACTTACTACTTATTGTTACGATATTAATTAGTAATGCAATTGTTAATAAATTAACAGGAGCATCTTTAGATAAAGGTATTGGAGGAAATTAAGATGCCAAGAATTGAATTGAAAAATGTTACTAAAAGATGGGGCAGCTTTTATGCTGTGGAAAATCTTGATTTAATAATTGAAGACAACTCTTTTGTTACACTATTAGGTCCTAGTGGATGTGGTAAAACGACAACCCTAAGAATGATAGCAGGACTTGAAACACCAACAAGTGGAAGAATTACTATTGGTGATAAAGTAGTTTTTGATAGTGAAAAAGGAATTAATGTTCCCGCAAGTAAACGTAAAGTAGGATTTTTATTCCAAAATTACGCACTATGGCCAAACATGACAGTATATCAAAATATTTCCTTTGGATTAAAGAATATAAAAGAAGAGCTTCCGATAATTGACTTTGAATATCAAACTAACAAACAAATAATAGAAGCTTTGAAACAGCCACAAACAATCATTGATTTAATAAATGATTGCAAAGACAAAAAAGGTAAAATATTACTTGATCGTGTTTATATTAAGCTTATTGCGAAATACATTATAAGTATGCCAACTGCAAAAAGACTATATGCACTAAAAATCCATGAATGTGTTGATATAACTAAAAAAGCAGCTGAAGAAATTAAAAAATTAGAAGAAGAAAACAAACTTATTCTAGAAAAACACCAAAAAGCAGGTGAAACATTAAACGAAAACAATGAGGTTTGTGTTAATGGAGAAATTATTAGAAAAGTAAGAAAACTATCTAAGGAAGAAGTTGATTTAGCTGTTAGAAGAGTATCAAGAATTGTTAAAGTTGAAATGTTTATGGATCGTTACCCAGCTGAACTTTCTGGTGGTCAACAACAACGTGTCGCAATTGCACGTACATTAGCACCAGAACCTACAGTTCTTTTCATGGATGAACCACTATCAAACTTAGATGCGAAACTTCGTTTAGAGATGCGTTATGAGTTACAAAGACTTCATGTCGAAACTGGTTCAACATTTGTTTATGTTACACACGATCAAATGGAAGCAATGACTCTAGCAACAAAAATATGTTTAATCAACAATGGCGTTTTACAACAATATGATGCACCACTAAAAGTTTATAATTATCCAAATAATACATTTGTTGCGGACTTTGTAGGTAATCCTTCGATTAACTTTTTAGAAGCTAATGGTGTGAAGGATGGCGATAAAATTAATCTTTTGTTATTTGATAGTATTAAGTGCACGTTTGTACCTAATGAAGTAAAAGACTTAGATAAGTGGTATAAAAATAGAGATGAAGAAGCTATCAAGCTTGAAGAAGCAAAAAAACAAAAGGCAAGCGAGAAAAATTATGTTGAAAAAGGAAACAAAGATGAGCTATTTAAGTATAAAGTAGCACGCGCTTTTGAAAGAGATGAAGCTTTAGAAAAAGAATATATTCCTGTTAATGGTGATTTTGTAATCGGTATTAGACCAGAATTTATTACTATTGATGAAAATGGAAAACTTGAAGGTGAAATTCATGGTGCAATGCCAACAGGAATGGAAACAACACTAAAGATAAAATTAAATGATTATTTACTTACAAGTGTAATATTTGGTGGAGTAATTTACCCAATTGGTTCTAAAATAAGAATGAATATTACAGGGTTAAATATTATGTTATTTGATAGAGTGAGTGGTAAATTAATTGATGATGGAAAATTAGTCTTTTAAGACAATAGTAAACTGGTTTTAATAGTTATGTTAAAGCCAGTTTTATAATTGTTTCATAATATAATCATATACATTATTAATGAAAAATTTCAGTCCTTGAAAAAGAACTAATAGTATGGTATAATATTAAAAAAATTAATGGGGTGATTATTATGCATTGGGCAGAAGAAATAGCAAGAAAGATTATAGAAAGAAATCCAAATAAAGAAGAATATGTTTGTGCTGCTGGAATAAGTCCATCAGGTTCGATTCACATTGGTAACTTTAGAGATGTTGCAACAAGTTATTTTGTATATAAAGCATTAAAAAAACTTGGAAAAAATGCTAGACTATTATTTTCTTGGGATGAATTTGATAGGTTAAGAAAAGTTCCAGTGAACGTTGCAAAAGTTGATAAGAGCATTGAAAGTTGCATTGGTAAACCATATATTGACATTAAGAATCCATTCGGTACAGAAGAGAAAAACTATGCAGAATATTTTGAAAAAGAATTTGAAGCATCAATGAAAAAGTTTGGTATTGAGATGGATTATCGTCATCAAGCAGAGATGTATCGTAGTGGAAAATACGCAGAATATGTAATTCATGCGTTAAAACATCGTAAAGAAATATTTGATATTTTAGATAGTCATCGTACACAAGATGCACAAGAGGGTGAAAGAGATGCTTATTTTCCAGTAAGTATTTATTGTGGTGCATGTGGAAAGGATACAACTAAGATTGTATCATTTAATGAAGACACAATGACTTGTGAATATGAATGTGCATGTGGTCATAAACATACTTTTGATTTTACAAAAGAATTCAACTGCAAATTAGCTTGGAAGGTTGACTGGCCTATGCGTTGGCTATACGAAAAAGTTGATTTTGAACCAGGCGGAAAAGATCATGCTAGCATAAATGGTAGTTATGACACTAGTAAGGAAATCAGTAAATTAATATTTAATAATCCTGCACCAATTTTCCAAGGCTATGAATTTATTGGTATTCGTGGAACAACAGGAAAGATGAGTGGATCATCAGGCTTAAACTTAACACCAGATACTTTGCTTAAGCTATATGAACCAGAAGTTCTTTTATGGCTATATTCTAAGACTGAACCACAAAAAGCATTTGATTTCTGCTTTGATGATGGTATCTTAAGACAATATTTTGAGTTTGATAAGATGTATGAAGAAGTTAAGAATAAAACTGCACAAGAATATGCATATGATGTAATGTATTATACACAAGTTGCAAATCATGAAGTTAAGACTGTACCAATGGGTTTATTAGTACAACTTGGTAGTGTAGTGGATTTTAATGTTCCAATGCTTGAAGTAGTTTTTGAAAAGATTGGTACACCTTACAAATATGAAGACTTTAAAG
This sequence comes from uncultured Coprobacillus sp., assembly GCA_964385755.1. Lineage (GTDB taxonomy): Bacteria > Bacillota_I > Bacilli_A > ML615J-28 > CAG-698 > CAG-698. Next base: position 59,833 of record CAYLPZ010000008.1, on the reverse strand, counting down.
ATCGTTTAGAACGTGCTAAGTTCTGGCTTGAACAATGCTCACCAGAAAACCGTAATGTTCTTCGTAAGACTCGTAATTTTGATGTTTATGAAACATTAGATGAAAAAGCAAAAGAAGAAATTACTGTTTTACATGATTATTTAAAAAATAATAAATTCACATTAGAAGAATTACAAACAGAACTTTATGCTGTATGTAAGAAAGTTAGAGGAATTACTGAAGAAAATAAGGAATTAAAACAAGTTCAAGGGCAATTTTTCAAAAACGTTTATCGTTTATTAATTGATAAAGAAAAAGGACCTCGTTTATATTTATTCTTATATGCAATTAATTTAAATGATTACTTACCACTTTTAGATTTTAGTTATCCAAAAACTGAAGAAGAAGAAAGACTTGAAAATATTGCATTACAAGAAAATACTATAGTAGATGAACAAAAGGCCAAGGAAGTTAAAGAACCTGACCCTGTACAACCTGTAAAGAGTGAAATAACACTAGATGATTTCTTAAAAGTTGACTTACGTGTTTGTGAAATCATTAAATGCACAGAGATTAGAAAATCACATAGTTGTTATAAATTAGTTTTAAACGATGGTATAAAAGAAAGAACAATAGTTTCTTCAATTAAAAATGATTATAAACCTGAAGAATTAATTGGCAAGAAAATCATCGTAATAGCAAACCTTCAAAGTACACGTATCACTGGTGTAACAAGTGAAGGTATGCTTCTTGCTGGAACAAACAATGCATGTGGTTGCAAAGTAATTTTTGTTGATCCTTCTATCCCTTGTGGAACAATGATAAAATAAAAAACTATGAACCTGACTTTTCGTCAGGTTTTTTCATAGTCTTTTTTCGTTTTATAAATTTAAGGAATTTAAAAGAAGGTAGTAATAATGATTTAATATTTAGTTTTTTGAGAGTGGATTGTATTTTATCAAGTGTAATAGTGAAAGAAGAGTCTAGCAAGAAATAATATAGTAAGAGTCCTAAAAAGAAGAATATAATTGCGAAAAAACCAAAATATATTCTTATGTGATAAAGTGAGAAATAGATGAGAAAACATAAAAGGAAAGTAAATAAAATAAAACTAACAAGATATTTAAGATATTTATTTGTTAAACAAATGATATATTTACATATTTTATAGTAAATACCAGAAAAACATCCTAAAAGAAGGTATAAAAATATAACCTTTAGTTGATCGTAAAAAGAAATTAGTTCGCTCATTGAAATAATTTTTGAAAGAATCCTTTTTCTTTTTTCTTCTCTTTTATGATATATTCAAATGAATTAATAGTCCCCACAATTAATAGTAAACCTTTATCAATATCATATTGTTTTATTTCTAAGTTATCACCGAGAATAATGATTTTACCTAATGATGTATCAACACAAGCTTCCTTTGGGTTTATTTCCAAAACTTTAATAACATCAGTAATTTTGATAACTTTTCTATTATCAACATATATTGTTTGATTTGTTTGTAATGTGTTCATTTTATCACCATTACATATTATGAAAGATAAAATATTTATATTACAAAAAAAACTCAATCTTTTGAATTGAGTTTTTATTTATTTAGTTTTTCAAAGTTATTATAGAAGTCTTGATATGTAGTTACTTTGTATCCATAAGGAGTATCTTCTGGTTTTACTTCACATATGTCACTTTCGTTAACATATTTAAGAATTGCTTCTGTTGATGGATATAAGATAACTAGTTTTGTTTCACCATTTTGTACTTTCATACGTAAAAAGGGAATTATGTTTTTCATATATTCTTTGTTAGGGTAACTTCGACCTTTTTTATTTCCACCACCATAACGATAACACCAAGTGTCTTTACTATTTATAGTAACTGATGAATTTGGCTGGATGTTTACAATAGATATAAGAAATGTTTTTTTATCAGTAACTAGTTTATAATCGTAGTTAGGATTTGATGATTTTGACAATGAATAATTGTTTTTGTTTGCGAAAACTAATAATTCTTGATATAAAAGTTTCATTTTATTTTTTTGAATAAATATTGAACTAATATATATTAAAATTAAAAGTACTAAAATTGTAATAAAATAGTAGAAAAATGGATTAGAAAGAAACATATTATACTATCTCATCAGCAATTCTTGAAAAGATCATACTAAGTGTCATAAGATCTTTATCATTTGGCAAGCATGATTCTATTAGTGAATCATATTTTTCAGTTATAAATGGATCAAAGTCATCTTTATTTGTAATAATATTTTCAATTTCAGTATATATATCATCAAATATTTTTTTTCTTGAGTTGTTAAAATAACTTTTTTCTTTTAATGTTTCTTCAAGGTCAATTAAATATAAATAATAATTAATTAATGATTCATATTCTAAAAGTTTTTTAATGTCTTTATTAAAGTATTTTTGGTAATATAGTTTAATATATTCTATTTGTTCATGAAAGAATAAAAACCCTGTCTCAAATATTTCATCTTCGTCTTCCTCAAGTTCAATGCCTTTATCACAAGCATCAGAAATGAAATTGAGAACATTTAAAACATCTTCAATACGTAATAATAAAACTGAGTTGTTATTAAATAGTTCATCAATTATTGCTTTATTATCAGACATATAATTCTTAAAATCTTTATTTTGCATTAGCTTTTTTCTCGTTTCTTTTATTAATTTTTTCTCGTTTCTTTTCTTCAACATATTTTTTCTCAGTTATTTTATAAGGAACTCTACCACTAGATTTCTTTACTAAATTTTCTAAAATTAGTTTTCGGAGTATTATACAACTATCCCCCTCAGCACCTTCTTTGTCAATTACGAAAGAAGCTTCATTGGTAGTGTAAAAGTAAAAAGCCTTGTCTGTTTCTTTTACTTTTAAAATTGTTACCCAGTTCAAAATATATTTTTTTGGGGTTTTATCATCATATTTAACTATTTTGTCTTTAGATATTTCAAAAATCTCAGTACCATTATTAATTGATTTTTGTAATCTTCTAGTTGCAAAGTGTGCATTTAATGGCAAAAAGATGAATGGATATAAAATACCAATTGCGGCGATAACAGAAGATGAAATAATCTGTGAACGCTGGTCAGGTGTTTTATCCCCAACAATTGCTGCTATGAGGCAAAAAATACCAATAAATAATACCATATAAAGAAAAACAGAATGGGTTAAAGTAAACCACATATTAAATCTAAGATTAAGTTTGTAATTTATTTTATGTTTAAATATTGCTCTATTTGGTGCCATAAAATTCCTCCTTAGTAATATTTTTATTATATCATAAAATATAAATAAACTAAAGAAGAAATAACAAAAGAAAGGAAATTGTAATAAAAATCATTTAATAAAAGAAAAAACATGATACAAAAAATAACATCTTTTGCAAACTTAATATTTTATAATAATTGTGTGAGGTGTTCATATGAATAAAATAGTGGCAATTAATCCTGAAAAAAATCTTATTATTATTCTTAAAAGAATAGAAAACTTGTATAAAGATTCAGTTGAAATAATAACAGAATTTGATGATGAAAATTATGAAGGAATAAATAAAGTAGTAGTATCTAACACAAAACTTATTTGTTATACAAGATTATATTTGCAAACAAATCCTGATAGTATTATGGTATTTGGAAAAGTATCTGAAGAAACAAAAAAGAAAATAATTGACCAAAATTACCAGGAAAGAAAAGAAAGCATGTTTTATGTTTGTAGCCTTCCTTTTGTATCTCATTTTTTGTTTGTTACTTTTCTTAAAACAAGTAAGCTAATTATTGAAGAAAAACGAAAACAGATTGATAGTGCTTGTAATTTCATGCATTCACTTGGCATTAATAGACTATCTATTGGATTAGTATCTGATAAAATAGATAATAGTTTTATTGATTCTTGTTTTATTAGAATGATTCTAGATGATCATTTACAAATGACAAAAATACAAACGAAAATGCAAGTGATAAATGGATTAGAGGAAGTATTAAATAAAGAAAAAAATTTAATTAATAAGGAAAAAATAAATATGCTTGCATTTCAAAGCAAAGAAACAATTGATAAATTTTTAATAATTACAAGAATGCTTCCTGAAGCCAAATGTGCAATAATACGTGATTATAAACATAAATATTATATAGACTATAGTGATTATAAATATGATAGTAGTGACGAAGAATTTTTATTCTCGATTTTATTATTAATGAAAAGTAGTCTTGTTGTTGATTTTAATAGTTATTTAGCTTAGCTTAGCTTATTTCTTTATATAGACTTATGTTAAATCCCATTTGTTTTAAATCCTTAAGAAATGTTTCATAACCTCTAAATAGATAATCTATATTATGAATTATGATTTTATCATTACAAAAAAGTGCTGCTAAAATCAACGCTGCTGAGCACCTAAGGTCATGAGCAACTAAATTTCCTTTTGTTAAGGTAGAAGGGTTTATAAATATTTTATTGTTTTCTTTATGAATAATAGCTCCTATCTTAATTAGCTCATCTATGTGAGAAAAACGATTTGGATAAATGGTATCTGTTATTGTTCCTTTTATTTTATTGCATAAGAAAATAGTTGTGATGATAGGTTGCAGGTCAGTAGGAATGCTTGGATAAATTGTGATATTAATATTAAATTCTTTATTAATTTGTTTTTTCCTTTTCTTGACTATCACATAGTCTTTACCTTTTATTATTTTATATTTTAAATTAGAAAGTAATTTCAAATATGCTTTGATGTGTCTTAAGTTTACATTAGTTATTTTAATATAAGGTAAAAGATTACAAGCAACAATTGATAAATATGTACAAGCTTCAATACGATCAGGTATTACTTCATATATAGTACCTTTTAACGGTTTACCACCATTAATTATGATAGATGATTTTTTTATTCTAATAGATGCACCCATTTTTCTTAAAAAATTAATAACGTCATACACTTCAGGGTCTTTTGCAAAATTATATATTTGAGTTGTTCCTTTTATTTTTGTGGCAAGAAATATGATGTTAAGTGTTGCACCGAGTGAAGGGAAAGGAAGATAGATTTTCTCAGGATGTAAATTTAGTGCATTAAAATAAAAGAAGTTTTCTTTTTTTGAAACTTCAACACCCATTTTTTTAAATGCATTTATGTGATAATCAAGAGGACGATCACCAAAATTACATCCTCCACACATTGGTATTGTTATTTGACCATAAAGAGCTAAATATACTCCAATAAAGTAACTAGAGGCTCTAAGTAAAGAAACTTCATTAGGAAGTGTAAGAGTAGGATTAGATGTTTTACTTATTATTATTGAGTGGTTCTGAAATGAGATGTTATGCCCACCCTTTCTAATAATAGAAACTAGAACTTCAGTGTCTTTTATACGTGGAATGTTTTTAAGTGTTACTACTTCAGATGAAAGTAAAGCAGCAGGAATGAGTGCTACACTACTATTTTTTGAACCATGTATTTTAATTGTTTTAGATATAGGTTTGGTATTCATTTTATTAATAAATAAGTCCATAAATATCTCCTTTTATGATAGTTTATGAATAATAAATATTATTTAGAATGAATAATCTTTATTTATTTAATAAAATATGATAAACTATGATAAAGGTGATAAATTATGAAGTATAGAATTGAAAAAAACCAACTTGGAGAGAAGAACATACCACTTGAAGTATATTACGGTTCATTAACTGATAGGTTTAAAGAGGCATTTCAAATAACAAAGCATGGCCTTTCTCGCCAAACAATTAAAGCACTTGCTTTAGTCAAAAAAGTAGCTGCCAAAACAAATGAAAAACTAGGAAATATTCCAGAAAAAGAAGCAGAAGCAATTTGTCTTGCATGTGATGAGATTCTAAATGGGCGTTTACATGGACAATTTGTTGTTGATTCATTACATGATGGCTATGGCTATGGTATGGAAGTAAATGTTTGTGAAGTAGTAGCTAATCGTGCTAATGAAATGCTTGGATATAAAAAAGGAACTTATAGTCCTGTTACAATTGATAAGGTTCGATTAAATCAAAATATTAATGAAAGTAATATTTTAGTTGGAAAAATTACATCTGTAAAACTAGTTAAGAAATTGGTTGCGGAATGTAAAAAGACATATAATATTCTAAACAATTTAATCGAAAAAAACATAAATAATGAAGATTTTGTAAAAAACTTCGGTGCTTTTTCTGAAATACTTGAAAGAGATGCAAAACGAATTGATAAAGCAATTCCATCAATGTTACTTATTTCATTTGGTGATAAACTTGATTTATCAATAGAAAGTAAAAAGCAATTTAAAGATGTGTTTATTTCATGTTTAAATAATGAAGTTACTGAAAAATATGTACAAGCCGAAAATTCACTAATCGTAAATTGTAATTTAGATTCTTTTATGTATATTTCAACCTTGGTTAAGGATTTAATGATTAATTTTTCTCGTTCTATTAGTAATTTATTTATATATTTAAAAGAAAATAATTATTCATTTGGTGAAAAAATATCTGAATATATTGACAATGATAAAATGCTTAATGGTTTTGTGAAAGAAGTATCATATTATATTGTGGGTAATGATATGACAATATCAAGAGCAGTAGAAGAAGGAAAACTTGAAGATAATCCATACCTTGTAATCATTTACGCATCACTATATGAAAGTGTAAATCTAGTAAGACGTACAATACGTACGATTAAAGAATTAGTTTTAGAAAAAATAAAATAGTTGAAAGTATCGTTATGATATTTTCAACTATTTATATTTTTAATTATAATAAGAATTTAAAAACAACTAAACAGTCATAATAGTTATCAGATTCAAAAGTGATTTGGTCTGGCATAGTAAGTTTGCATCCTGGGAAGAATGAAGCTCTATATGCATTATTATGATCTTTAAAAGTAATTTGAACTTTAAAATGTTTTGGAAGCGGATAATATGATTTTGGGTCATTTTTATCAACATTAGAAATAGCTTTTTTAGCTCCTTCTAAAATCTCTTTTTGTGTTACTTTTGGATGTTTAGATTTTACAGCACAATGATATCCTTCTTTTGATGCAACTGTAATAATGTTAGGTACAGCTTCTTTTGCTAGTCTACAGATTTCACTATCACCACTAATGAATGCGCAAGGAACTCCTAAATAAGTCGCATACATTGCGTTAATCATAAATTCACTTACAATTTCATCGTTAAGTCTAACTTCAAATATTCTTGTTGAGTTCATTGTATGAGATAAACTGTTGCCTCCAGAGCGAGAAGGACTATGGTATCCTACAAAACACGCACAATCAAATGAACTATCTAGACCAGCCATCATACAACAAAGACCGCCATCCCATCCTCTTAATAATTCAGTGTATTCTGGTAAATCATTAATATCTAAGTTTCTAGCTGAGTCATGGGCATCTTTAATTAAAATATGTTCTGCACCAGCTTTGTGTGCTCCTTCACAAAAAGCATTCACTTCTTTTTGAAGCTCTTGTTGGAAAAGAGGATAACGAGAATCACCATACTCAGTTTCATCCCAACATGAAATACCGTTAACACCTTCAATATCATCACTTAAAAATACTTTTTTCATATGAAACCTCCTAAAATTAAGTATATTATACTCTAAAACGTCATTTATTAAAATAGTATTTTGAAACAAATAGTAAATATGATATAATATTATATATGGTTAGCAGATTAATAAATTGTAAAAGGAGAATTGTTGTATGGAAGATAATAAAAATATTCAAGAAAAAGAACAATTAGAAGAAGTGAAAGATGAAAATCAAGAAACTTCTGAAGTAGAATGTCAAGAAAATTCAGAAGAAGAAAATAAGGAAAATCTAGAAATAAAAGAAGAAATTATCGAAGAAATGGAGTCAATTGTTGAATTATCAACAGAATATGACTATCGTGCTCAAAAATATTGTCAAATGTATCGTATGAAAGTAAAAAGTAAATCAACAATAATGAATATAGTTTTATGTGTTGCTGTATTGGGTTTTGCCTTTTATTGGTTGTTTTCTTCTGAAGGCTCAGGAAAGTATTTCTCAATTGTGCTATTTATTTGGTTTTTATATATGCTTTATGGAGTTATTTTTGAAGAAAAGAAGATTGATAAATTCTTAGTAAAGTATTTTAGAACACACCCAAAATTCACTTTAAAATATCAAATAAATAATGATAAAATTCGTTTCTATAATGAAAAAGATAAAGAAAAAAAATATGCAGACTTTGATTGGGCTTACGTTTCCGAAGTTGTAAAAATTCCAGAATATTATTTTATCTTCTTAAATGGTGGAAGCATTCTAGTTTTAGATCGTAGAGAAGAAGTAATGGAAAAAGGAACACAAGAAGAGTTAGATGAGTTAATCAAGAAGCAATGTGAATTGAAGCCATTTGTAGTATATAATAAAAAATTTGTGAAAAATTTAGTTGAATGTACATATTTTGAACCTGCTGAAGTTAATACTGAAAACCAAGAAGAAAATTTAGATGAACAAAATCAAGATAATGCAGAGAATAAAGAAGAATAAAAATGAATGTTAAAATAAAAGTTACATTTTCAAAAGCTAGAATTAAAACTTTTCATCGTTTTCATTTTAAGAAAATAAGCACTCTCCCCGCAATTGATCTTACAATTGCTATGCTTTGTGTAATAGTGGCTGCGATAGGATTGTTTGTTTTTAGTAACTCATTAGTGTTTGGTATTTTTATTGTTTTGTTTTTTGTTGTTTTTGGAACACAAAACTATAGAATTGATAGAATAATTGAAAAAATGATAAAAAGTAATCCGCCATCAATTGATCCATATACAATAGTGATAGATGAAAATAAAGTTTTATTTAATCAAGGTTTTGTTTTAAAGGAGTATAAATGGGAAAATGTAAAAAGAGTATGTGAAATTGATGAATGTTTTTACATCTATGTTTCCGAACAAAGTGCTCTAATTTTTCCTAAGTATCTCATTGATGAAAAGCAGAAAGAAATGTTGCGTTCTTTCTTTACAGAAAAAGGATTATATAAAAGATATAAATTTATTTCTATTCCTGAAAAAGAAGGTGTAGTATGAAGAAAATATTATTGCTTCTTAGTTTCATAGTAGGATTTATATTATCATTTATATTGCTTGACGGAGCTTTACGAATTATATGTTTGTTTATCCTTTTTCCACTTTTCTTCTTCTATTGTCCTTTGATATTTGCGAAAGAAAAAGAAGAAGAGAAAACTGAAGAAAAAATAAGAGAAGAAAAAGGATTAACAAATTGGAATAATAACAAATGGGATCAGTAAATATAAATCTTAACATAATATATGAAGATAATCACCTTCTTGTTTGTCACAAACCTGAAGGTGTTCTTAGTCAAAAAGACCATACAAGTGATATAGATATGGTTACAATTATTGCAAAGTATCTAAAAGAAAAATATAATAAACCTAATGAAGCATATGTTGGCCTTGTTCATCGACTAGATAGAAGAGTATCAGGGGTGATGGTATTTTGTAAGACAAGTAAAGCTGCTAAGAGAATTAGTGAGCAAATACAAAATCATCAAATGGAAAAGAAATATATTTGTGTCTGCAAGGGTTTTTTTGATGGTGAGAAAAGGCTTGTAAATTTTCTTACAAAAGATAATATTAAAGCTAAAAGTGATGAACGTGGTAAGGAGTGTATTTTATCGTTTAGAGTACTAGAGCACTTTAAGATTAATGAGGATTTATTTACTGTCTGTCAAATTAATTTAGAGACAGGACGATTTAATCAGATACGCATGCAAATGTCTTTGATAGGTCATCCAATAATAAATGATTTTAAATATGGTTATCGTGGAGTAAATTATGATAATTCTTTAGGATTAAGATGCGTAGAAATTACACTTTATCATCCAATTACAAAAGAAAAAATGGTTTTTAGTGATGTAGTAGAAAATCATAATCCAAAGTGGAGAGAGTATATGGAGAAGAAAAGATATGAATAATATAAAATCTTTAATAATTTTATTAATAATCACATTTTCTTTATCATTTATTGGATGTAAAAAAAAGGATGTAATAATATTAAGCTACAATTCAATTGCAACAATTGATGAAGCGGGAAGTGCTGTGTTTGAAGAAAGTATTGTTATAGAAGTAAATAATCAAATAGATACATTTTCTAGAAAAATATCACTACTTGACAATCAAAATGAAAAAATTGAAGATGCTACATTAGATAAATATATTTTAGTAAATTTATTTGATGGTAATATGTTTCAAGGAAGTGTAAGTGACATAACTGATGATTTTGAAGTGGAATTATTACTTGAAAATGATAATAATGAAATTGTTATTAGTGGTGATTTTGCTTCTAAAGGTGTATATACTATAAAATATTCATATACCATTTATGAACTAGTTAAAAAAGAAAAAGAATTTTCAACTTTTGAATACACATTTGTTGATAACTTTGTATATGATATAGAATATGTGAATATTGCATTATACATTCCAACCTCAATTCATGACATAGATAAATTTGAAGTGGTATCTTTTGGAACAGCAAAAGCAGATGGCTATATGTTTAATAATCATACCACAATTTTCTTAGATGAAAATATTTTAAGTGGTGATCAATTTACTGGTAAATTAATTATGCCAAGTGATATGTTTTATAAATTACATGAATAATAAAAAATAAAAAAATAAAAAGCTTCAAAAATGAAGCTTTATATTTTTAATCTAACTATTTTACTTTCTTTTCTAAACGTTTATTGAAACGTTCAACTCTACCTGCTGCTTGTACAAACTTTTGTTCACCAGTGTAGAATGGATGACATTTAGAACATGTATCAACACGAAGTTCTTTTAATGTTGAACCAGTTTCAAATGTGTTTCCACAAGTTGTACATACAACTGTAACTTTGTTATAAGTTGGATGAATTTTCTTTTTCATTATTTTACTCCTTCCGCCATAGTTTATTTGCAACCATAGAAAGTTCCTTTATTATTATACCTCAAAAGCTCATAAAAGTCAATAAAAAACATATTTAAAAATATTGAAAAAACAATGTAAAAAATAAAATATTTTCATTTATAAATAATCTTGTTTTATAGAGATTATTTTTGTATAATTACAAAAAACTTAATAGAAGAGGTATGTTTATGGAAATACAAACACGTGATGGTTGGCTTGAAGTTATATGTGGTAGTATGTATGCTGGTAAAACAGAAGAACTTTTAAGAAGAATAAGAAGACTAGAGTTTGCGAAAAAAAGTGTTTTGGTATTTAAACCGAAAATTGATAATAGATATAGTGATACTGAGGTTGTTTCACATAATAATACAAGAACAAAATCTGTTTCAATCACTAGTTCAACTGAAGTAATGAAATATGTAGATCAATTTAAACCATATGCTGTTGCAATTGATGAAGTTCAGTTCTTTGACCAAGGTATTGTTAAAGTATGTGAGGATTTAGCAAAAATGGGTAAAAGAGTGATAGTTGCAGGGCTTGATACTGATTTTAGAGGAGAACCTTTTGGTGTAATGCCAGAGCTTCTTGCTAGAGCTGAGTATGTAAGCAAATTAAATGCTATTTGCCAAGTTTGTGGTGGTATTGCAACTAGAACACAAAGATTAATTGATGGAAAACCAGCTTATGATGATGATCCAATTATCCTAGTTGGCGCAACAGAAAAATACGAAGCACGATGCCGTCATTGTCATCAAATTTTGCATCATGGAAATAAAAATGATTAAAGATGATGCCTATTATTTAAAAAAATGTCTTCAAGAAGCAAAAAAAGCTTATGAAGAAGATGAAGTCCCCGTTGGTAGTGTAATTGTATTAGATGGTAAAGTAATCGCTAAAGCACATAACAAAAGAGAACAAAAAAAATCATCAATTAGTCATGCGGAAGTGGAGGCAATTTCTAAAGCGTGTAAAAAACTTGGCGTAAAGTTTCTTGATGGAGCAACAATTTATATTACATTAGAACCATGTCTAATGTGTCTTGGGGCGATATTACAAGCAAGAATTAAAAGAGTAGTTTTTTCCTGCCCTGAGCCTAAATTTGGATCATTAATAAGTTGTCCAATGATATTAGATAATTATAAATCAAATCATATGGTAGAGTATAAGTTAGGAGATTATACTGAAGAAGTAAAAAAATTAATGAATTCTTTTTTTAAAGAAAAAAGATCAAAATAGTTTGATTTTTACAAATAAATAGACTATAATAGTATGGGATCTATGCTAAGGTCTCTGTATCCAATGTTGTGAAGTGAACCAGGTCAGGTCTTGACTGAAGCAGCCTTAAACTTATTATGACATGTGGGTATGGAGTCCTAAGCATAGATCTTTTTATTTATATTTTTACTTTGAAAAATGTGATATAATAATGATGAAGATTTAAGGAAATATAATATGAATGAGACTCTTAATAAAAAAGATGTAAGAAAAATCATTAAAGGTAAAGTGATTATTGCCCCTTTAGCAGGATACACCAATATGGCATACCGAAAAATTGCTAAAGAAATGGGAGCAAGTTTAGTTTACACTGAGATGGTCAGTGCTAAAGGATTAATATATGAAAATAAACAAACACTTGACTATCTAAAAGTATGTAAGGAAGAAAAACCAGTCGCAATTCAACTTTTTGGTGGCGATGTCGAAGACTTAGTTGAGGCAACGAAAATAGTGTGTAGGGAAAGTACACCAGATATCATTGATATTAATATGGGATGTCCGATAAGAAAAGTATTAAAGCAAGGAGCTGGAAGCGAACTATTAAAAGATGTAAGTAAAGTATATGAGATGGTAAGAAGAGTTGTAGAAGTATCTTCTGTACCAGTTAGTGTAAAAATTAGAGCAGGCTATGATCATAACAGCATAAACTGTGTTGAAATTGCAAAAGCAGCTGAGAAAGCAGGAGCATCACTAATAGCAATTCACGGTAGAACAAAAAGTGACTTGTATTCTGGAAAAGTGAATTTAGATTATATTAAAATGGTGAAAGAAGCTGTATCAATACCAGTTATTGGAAATGGTGATATCAAAACAGTAGAAGATGCGCAAAAAATGATTGATTATACTAAATGTGACTATGTAATGATTGGTCGTGGTGCTATGGGTAATCCATGGTTTATTAAAGAATTGGTCAATTATTTTAATAATATAGACGAGAAAATAGAAGTAACACTTTTAGAAAAATTAAAATACATTAGGAAACATTATTTTGAACTAAGAAAGATTAAGTGTGAAAAAATTGCCGTTTTAGAGATGCGCTCAATGGCAGCATTTTATTTGAAGAAAGTTAATGATATTAAGAAATATCGTGTAATGTTTAATGATGTTAACACTGAAGAAGAATTACTAGATTTATTAGATTTAATAGAAAAAAACATTTAGGAGAAGAAAATGAAAACAAAAACAATGGAAGTAAAAAATAATAAACTTTATATGGCGGGCCATTTACTTGAAGATTTAGCAGAAAAATATCAAACACCTCTTTATGTTTATGATGAAGAGGGTATCCTTGAAATGATAAAAAGATATAAAAATTCTTTTGCAAGTAAAGACTTTAATTGCCAGGTAGTATATGCATCAAAAGCATTTATAGCACCTTATCTATGTTCTATTTTAAGAAGAGAAGGTTTATATATTGATGCGATAAGTGAGGGGGATTTATTCTTGCTTAAGAAAGCACTATACCCAATGGATCATGTTCTGTTACATGGTAATAACAAATCAAAAGTAGAACTTGAAATGGCAATTGATAGCGGCGTTGGTACTATTGTTGTTGATAACTTACATGAACTTAAACTTTTAAATGAACTTTCTTTAAAATACAAAAGAAAAATTAATACATTATTTAGATTGAATCCTGGTATTGAAGGACACACTCATGCTTTTGTGGAAACGTCATTATTAGATTCAAAATTTGGAGAATCGCTTTATGCAAATGAATTAATGGATGAGATTTATACTATTTACAAAGAAAGTAAGTATCTTGTTTTAAGAGGATTCCATAGTCATATTGGTTCATCTATTACCTCAAAAGATGTATATCTTGCTTTAGCAAAAAAAGTAGTTGCATATATGAGCAAGGTATATGAAAAATATCATTTTTCATTTGATACTATCAACTTTGGTGGTGGATTTGGTGTTAAATACGTAGATGATGATAAAGAAATTGATTTAGAAGATGTATTGCCATCCTTGATTAATATTACAAAAGAAGAACTTAAAAAAACTAATATGCAAATAAAGAATTTGATGATTGAACCAGGAAGAAGCATCGTAGCCGGTTCAGGTATAACAATTTATACTTGTGGTGGTGTTAAGAAAACATATGCAGGAAGAGAATATTTATTTGTAGATGGTGGAATGCCAGATAATATTCGTACAGCATTATATGATGCTAAATATACCATTTCTAATGCATCAAACGTGGAAAGTGATGATAAATATCTTTATACTATTAGTGGAAAATGTTGTGAAAGTGGTGATATTATTTGTCGAGATGTTTTACTTCCTAAAGCTAAAATTGGTGATATAATTTGTACATACTGTACAGGTGCTTATTGTTACACAATGTCAATGAATTATAATAACCTTAAAAAGCCGGGAGTAATTTTTGTAAAAAAAGATAAGATTACTGAAGTAGTAAGAAGACAAACAAATGAAGAACTAGTCAATAATTTTCAATTTATAGATGACATTAAGATATTTGATACTCATAGTGATATGCTTTATGATTTAGATAGAAAAAAACAAAGAGGAGTAGAGAACCAGTTTGAAAATTATCATGTTCCACAACTTTCTAATAGCCTAGTAAGTGGAGCTATTTGGACAATGTATTCACCTGATGATTTTAATTTAGTAGAAGGACTTAAAAATGCTTTATCACAAATTGATATGACTAAGCTACCAAATTTCAAAGTTATTTTAGGACTTGAGGGTTTAAGAAACTTAGAAAAAGTAGAAGATATTGATAAACTATATGAAATGGGATTTAGACATGCAATGGTTACATGGAATGAAGAAAACAAATATGCAACAGGAGCTAAAGCAAATAAAGAACACGGATTAACTGAAGATGGCAAAAGATTATATAAGAGAATGCAAGAACTTGATATGATTATTGACCTTGCTCATTTGAATGAAAAAAGTTTTTATGAAGCATTAGAAATAGTTGATAAGAATATTATTTATTCTCATGGTTTATGTAAACATTTTTGCTCACACGTAAGAAACTTAACAGATGATCAAATGAGAGCACTAAAGAAGAAGGACGGTTTATTTGGATTAACATTAGCTAATAACTTTGTAAATGATGATAAAGATAAACAAGACTTAAGTCATTTTCTTGATCATGTTGATTATGCAAAAGAAATTATGGGAATTGATAATCTATGCTTTGGCTTTGATTTTATGGATTATTTATCAGAGTTTCCTAATTCAAATATTGAGGAAGTTAGTGATGCAACAAAAGCTTATCGCATCATTGATGGCTTAAGAGATAGAGGATATACAGAGGAAGAAATCAAAAAAATATGTTATAACAATTTCTATAACAGATTTAAAGATAAAATAATGTTTAATAAATAGAAGGGTCTTATGCAAGAAAAATTAGATAACTTAAATAACTTAATTGTAGAAGCAATAAATGATGATGTATTTCCTGGTTGTAATTATGTTTTATGTTGTAGTGGTGGCATATATAAAAATACATTTGGTTACAAGTCATTATATCCATTAAAAGAAGAAAATAATCTTGATACACTTTATGATATGGCATCTTGTTCAAAAGTCATTTCCACAACATCTTGTATTTTAAAATTAATGGAACAAGGAAAGATTAGACTATTTGATAAAGTAAGTTCATATCTTCCACGTTTTCGTCATGAAAACATTGTACTATGGGATTTGTTAACACATACATCTGGTCTTCCAGCAGGTGTTTCTGGTGTTAAAAGCATTGCTTCAAGAGAAGAAGCGTTAGATAAAATATATGCTTTAGATCTTGTATATGAAAAAAATACTAAAATAGTGTACTCAGATATTGGATTTATTCTTCTAGGATTTATTGTTGAAGAAGTATCAAAAATGAAATTAGATGAATTTGCAAAGGAGTATATCTTTAAACCATTAAAGATGAATGATACTGGCTATAACCCACTAGATATTAAAAGATGTGCTCCAACTGAAATGCGTAATGATAGAATAGTTAGTGGGATCGTAAGGGGTAAAGTTCATGATGAATTAAGTTACATTTTAGGTGGTGTAAGTGGTCATGCAGGATTATTTAGTACTGTAGAAGATGTATCACATTTTATTCAAATGATATTAAATGAAGGTGTTTATCAAAACACAAGAGTATTCTCTAAAGCTACCATTGATCTTCTTTTTACAAAACAAGTAGAAGAAAAGCGTGGAGTTTGCATGCTTGTAAACACAAGGGGAATTGGATGGATAGTCCAGGGTGACTATTGTTCTGCTGGTGACTTAGCTAGCAAAGAGACAATCTTACATACAGGATTTACTGGAACTAATATTTTTATAGATCGTATTAATAAAGTAGGTTTTTCACTTCTATCTAATCGTGTTCATCCAACAAGAGAAAATACAAAAATTATTCCTTTTAGAGGAAGATTAGGTAATTTTATTATTGCTAATTTTGGAATAAATGAATAAATAAGAGGTTTTTATGGATAATTTATTAAATGTTACTTATAGGTTATTTAAGAGAGAAGATTTAGAAACTGTAGTTGATATTTGGAATGAATCTAGTTATCCAAATTCAATTTTTGAGGACATGAGTTATGATGATTTTCGTAACAAATTTATGTTAAATCCTCATTATGATAATAATGGGAGTGTTGTTGCGGTGGTAAATGATATGGTAGTAGGATTTGGTAATGCTATTTATGTAAAAGGAACAAATCCAGAGGTAACACCTGGTTTTATTACAATGATAGTAGTAAAAAAAGAATATCAAAGAAAAAAGATTGGAACTAACATATTAAAACGCTTAGAAGAGTATTTGCGTAAAGAAGGAAGAAAGTTTATAAGAAACTACTTTGCTAGCCCAATTAATCTTAAGTGGTATGTACCTGGTTATGATCGCCATGAACATGCTGGTCTTCCTGCTGTTCCTTATAATACTCCTTATTATTTCTTACTTTTAGCTAATGGATATTATTCAAATGGTCAACAAGACGGATTTCATGTAGACTTAACTAAGTTTGAAATGCCAAAAGCAGTTTTAGATAAAATTAGTGAAAACGAAAAAGATGGTTATACAATAACTTTCTATGATGAAAAGTTGCATCATGGGTTTGATGAAATGTTTGATGCTTTAGAAAATGAAGGATTTAGAAGAGCAGTAAAGAACGTTTTAGCAAAAGAAAAACCTGACCCATTAATAATTGTCCAAAAAGATGGAGAAATTTTAGGATTTACTGGGCCAGTAAAAACTGAAAAAAGTGGTAGAGGTTCACTTGCTGGTGTTGCTATTCACCCAAAGGCTCAAAAGAGAGGACTTGGAAAAACAATGTTCTGTATGCTTTGTCAAAAGTCTAAAGAAAACGGCGCAAAATTTATGACGCTTTTCACAGGTTCAGACAACAGAGCAAGGAATATTTATTTATATGCAGGACTTAGAATTGTTCAATCATTTAATATTATGCGCAAAGATTTATAATAAGAGGTAAATAAAAATGTTAAAACCAGTTAAGAGATTTTGTTTTGAAGGTAACATTAAATATTATAATAGTACAAAAGATGTTTTAATTTGTGATGAATATAAAGAAAAAGATAGTGAGCTTCGCGGTGTTTGGTTTTCAACAGTAGCAAATATTGATATTCCTAAAATGAAAGATGTAACAGAAGAAAGTATTGAAATGTTGAAAAATTATTTGCTTGATGTTATTAAAACCGTTAAAGAATATCATATGAACACAGTAATTTTCCAAGTAAGACCAGTTAATGATGCTCTTTACGAATCAGAAATGAATCCTTGGAGCCAGTTTTTAAGCGGAAAAGAAGGAGTATATCCTGGCTTTGATGTTTTTGGCTTTTTTGTAGAAGAAGCAAAAAAGCAAGGCATTGATGTTCATGCATGGATAAACCCATATAGAGCTGGAAGAGTTAATCTTAAAGAAATCAATCAATCTAAAGAAGAATATATTTCTACTCTTGATGATAAAAACTTTTGTAAGAAGCACCCAGAGTGTACTATTTTAACAAAAGATAATAAGCTACTTCTTGATCCTTCAAACTCTGTTGTTCGTGAATATGTTAGTGATAGTATTATTGAAATTTGTGAAAAATATGATATTAAAGCAGTTCATATTGATGATTATTTTTATCCATATGAGGATATAAATGATGAAGAAGAAATGAACAAAATGATTAAAGCAGGTTTTACGAAGATAAGTGATTTTCGTAGAAACAACGTTGATTTAATGATTGAATTAATTCACAATAAACTTGCAAAACTTTCAAAAAAAGTTGAGTTTGGAATAAGTCCTTTTGGGATTTATCGTACACTTAAAGCAAATTACAAAGAACCTGATGAAGGAGCTTGGGAATATGGCTCAAATAATGCAAGTAGCTGCTTTACAAATTATAAGGGACTTTATGCAGATATTTATAAATGGATTCAAAATGGTTGGATTGATTATGTTACTCCTCAGGTATATTTTGATATGGATAATACTAAACTAAATGATGAAGGAAAAGAGGTATGTTCTGTTCGTTATGCTGATCTAGTTGATTGGTGGAGCTGGGCAGTAAAAGGAACAAATGTGAAACTTTACATTGGACAAGCAATATATCGTTATAGTAGTGAAGGTTCTTGGGCTAATAGTGAAGAAATTCCTAATCAATTAAAATACAATCAAACTATTGATAATGTCTGTGGAACGATGTTCTTTACGTATAAAGACTTTAAACGTGAAGATTGTGAAAGTATTAAAGAAGGTAAAAAGTTATTAAAGAAAATGTGGACAAAAGACGTTTTGGCAAAATAAAAGATAAAAAACCTATAGATACTAAAGAAAAGTATTTATAGGATTTTTATTTTTTATAGGAAATAATAGTTTGGTAATATATATTTAAATAAATAATATGTAAAAAATGAAATAAAAAAAACAAAAAATAGAGATTTATAATGCCTTGAAATGATAACGCTTTTATGTTATAATAAGTTAATAATGGAGTGATAATTCTTTCTTCACTTTAAAAATCAAAAATATGGAGTATAGTATGAAAAAAATTTTTCCTGAAGTGAATTACATACAAGTTTTTAAAGAAAAAATAAAAGTTGAAAACCCATTAAAAATATTCTTTTTTGACGAAAAGGTAAACGCTTTTATTGATTTTGATTTCTTTAAAATAAAATTTGAAACTGTAAAGAAGGAAAGTACTGCTACAGTATTAGCAAAACAGTCTAATGAATTGGAAAAAGAAGGTTACAAAATAGTCATTGATGAAAAAATTAGTATTTCATACTTTGACAATAGCGGATTATTTTATGCTCTTTGTACATTAGATCAAATTATAGAAGAAGATAATGTGGAAAAAGCAAAAATTGTCGATTATCCAACACTTAGTGTGCGTGGCTTTATGCTTGATATTAGTCGTAATAAAGTTCCAAAAATCTCAGAGATTAAAAAGTTAATAGATTTGATGGCACGATTGAAAATGAATCACTTAGAATTATATGTCGAAGGTTTCTCATTTGAATATCAATTTATAAAAGAAAGTGAAAAATTAAAACATTTAGTAAGTGAAAACAAATGTATTACCCTATCAGAATTCATTGAGTTATCAAAATATGCGAAAAGTAGATTTATTGATCTAGTTCCAAACCAAAATGGCTTTGGACACATGACAAAGTGGCTTGAACTTGATGAGTATAAAGATTTAGCTTGTTGCCCAGAAGGAATTAACCTTTGGGGGAGATGGAGAGAACCTAGTACATTAAATCCATTAGACGAACGAAGTTTAGAGTTGGTTAAGAAAATGTATCAAGATATGATTCCATATTCTGATTCACAATATTTCAATATGAATTTTGATGAACCATTCGAACTTGGACATGGAAAAACAGAAGGGATGAATCGTGAAGATCTTTATATTGACTATCTAAATAAAGCTATAAAAGAGGTTAAAAAATATCATAAAAAACCACTAATGTGGGGCGATGTTTTAGTAAGACATGAAGATAAATGGGATAAACTTGACAAAGATGTTATTTTTATCGATTGGGGTTATGATGCTAACTATCCTTTCGCAAGTCATGCGAAAAAACTGAATGAAAAAAATGTTGAGTTTATGTGTGCACCAGGAACGACTAGTTGGTCAAGTTTTCTTGGTAGATTTTTAGATTGGTATGAAAATATAAAAAACAGTGTTGATGCTGTATATGATTATAATGGAAAAGGAATTCTTTTAACTGACTGGGGTGATTTTGGGCATATACAATTTTGGCCTATTTCACTTTCACCATTAATTTATGCGGGGATGTACTCTTGGTCGCATAAAGAAGGAACAATACTTAAAGTTAGAGATTATTTAAATACATTATTTGAAGATGATTCGCAAATCTTTGGTGATTTATTATTAGATTTAAATCATTATTCAAGATATGATTTAGATTATGGAGGAAATGGCACAAGAAGCTTTTACACTTTTATGTGGGCAAGCGTAGCAATTAAAGAGGCAAAAAAAGCTAATATTAGTGCAATTGATTATTTTTTGTCAAAAGCTTGTTTGCTTTCAAAAGAGAAACATATTTTACTTTCTAATTTATTTAATCAAAAAGCAAAAGAACTTGATTTGTTAGAAAATAAAAATGACAAATTAAAACTTGCTGTAAATGAACTTAAGCAAAGTATTAGTTTATTACAAATGATTATTGATTTTAGTTATGCGATGAATATGTATTCAAGTTTAAATAACTTATCTAAACCACAATTAGATAACACAACAAATGATATTATTTTTATGCTTGAAAAAATAATAGATAAAAAAGAAAAGTACATTGAAAATCAAAAAACACTTTGGCTAGCAAGAAATAAGTTAAGTGACTTAGATGAAAGTATTAGCTATCAAGAAGATTTCTTTAGTCTAGTTGAAGAAACTAAACAATTTCTTATGAAAAGAGGAAACCAGTAATGAAAAAACCGAAGATTAATTCAAGAATCGTTAAGAAAGTTACACTCCTATTAATTTTAGTTTTAATAGTTGGTGTGTTAACTTATTCTATTGTTACAAGTTTTACAAATGCAAGACACATCACAACGAATTCTTCAGCAACCGAAGTAACTATTCCTTCAGGAAGCTACCAAGATTATGTAAAACTATCTGTTGGTGTTGAAAAATCAAAACTTGAATCTTATGACATTAATGATATTACAAATGGTGATGATGATTTCCAATTTCATCAAAACTATTTGAGTTTAACAGACACTAAGATGAACCCAATCGTAGTTGATGGTAAGAATGGTTATATTGATGGCGAAGCAGTCAATGCGGATAACTCATGGCCAAGTTCAGAGCTTGATGTTAAAAACTACGATGAATACTTAAATGGTGATAAAGGTACTTATGTTGGTGAAAAAGGTACTGTAACATACACTATTAATGATATTCCTAAAACAGGATTTTATTATTTAAAACTTAGTTATTTCGTTCCTAAAGGAAAAGGCTCTGCTGTTGAAAGAAAGTTATATGTAAATGGTGAAATATTATTTGATGATTTACAAAGTTTATCTTTCTCAAGAAACTATAAAGACGCTGATGAAATAACTCAAGATATCAATGGGAATGACTTGAAGCCTAGTCAAACTGAGATTTATGTTTATCATCAAGATGAATTTTTACAAGATGTAACAGGATATATTCCAACTCCATATATGTTGCTTTTACAAAAGGGTACAAATGAACTTACTTTTGAAAGTGTAAGAGAAGGTTTAGTAGTAACTAAACTTGAAATTGTATCACTTGATAGTTATTCTTTACCAACATATGAAGAATATTATCAAGAAATCTTAGCTACTAAGAATGTAAATGAAAATATGACAATCCTAGATGCTTCCGAATATAAATATGAAGCAGAAGGAAGTGGCAGAAATGCAACTAGTCCAACACTATATCCTATCTCAGATAGAACAAGTGCAACTAACTATCCAAATGATCCAGTTCGTACTAAATATAATGCTATTGGTGGGTCTAAATGGTCTGAAGCTGGTGATATGATTAGTTGGAAAATAAATGTAAAAGAAGCAGGATTCTATCAAATTGCTTTCCGTGCAAAACAAGATTTATCTCGTGGTATGTTTGCAACAAGAATTTTATATGTAGATGGTGAGCAACCATTTAAGGAAGCTGCTAATCTTCGTTTCTTCTATAATTCTAAATACCAACTAGTATCTTTAGGAAATGAAGATGGTGAATTATACTATGTATATTTAGAACCTGGTGATCATACTTTATCATTACAAGCTTCACTTGGTGATTATGGTTCAGCAATCAGTAGAGTAAATAATGTTATTGATAAGCTTAATTCTTTATATTTAAAGATTATTGCTATTACAACAACAAATCCTGATAAATATACAGATTATAAATTAACTGGTGATAATAACCGCTTAGGTTATGATGAAAATGGTGACCCAATTGACTTACAACAAATTTTGTCAGATTGTGCAATAGAGTTAAATGCGGTATCAAAATATATTACAGAACTTACTGGTGAAAAGAGTAGTTTAAATAATACACTTGATAAATTAGTATTACAAATTGGTGGATATGTTGATGCTAATGGAGATGGTGAAAAAGAAGATGTTGGTGGATTTGCAACAAATCCTAGAAACTTAACTAAAGATTTATCTTCATTTAAAACAAACCTTTCATCATTAGGTACTTGGACAATGGATATTCAAGAACAAACATTAACAATTGAATCATTCTATGTATGTCCTAAAGGCACAAAATTACCTAACGCTGAAGATAATTTCTTCGAAGGTTTATGGTTCAAGACTCGTGGTTTTGTAGCATCATTTGTATTCGACTATGAATCTATTGGTGTAACAACTGCAGAAGGCTTTGATAGAGAAATTGAAGTATGGTTCCTTACTAGTGAAACTAGTGGACGTGAACAAGCAAACGTTTTAAAGAACTTAATAGATATGTACTTTATTTATGAAAATGAAGAAGCAGAAAAAGAAGTAGATAATTATAAAGATTATGACTGTAATGTAATATTAAAAGTACTTGCTCCGAGCGTTCTTCTTCCAGCAACTTTAGCAGGAACTGGACCTGATGTTGCAATCAATGTTGGTGAAGGTTTGCCAGTTAACTATGCTATTCGTGGTGCTGTGTATGATTTAACAAATCAACCTGACTTTGAAGAGGCTGTAAAAGAAAGATTTACTGAACAAGAAATAATTCCAATGATGTATAAAGAAGAATATGATGAAGAAACATTAGCAAAAAATCCACAGCTTAAGAATCACACTGGATGCTATGGATTACCTAACACAACTGGTTTCTTAGTAATGTTCTATCGTACAGATATATTTGAAGAAAATGGTTGGGAAGTTCCAAAAACTTGGGATGATGTATCAAATTTAGTTAAGGAATTAAATGTTAAGAATTTAAGTTTCTATCTACCATTTGAAGGTGCTGGTTCAACAATTTACTCAACACTTTTATATCAAATGGGTGGACAATTCTATCCAGAAGATCAAACACGTTGTGATTTCTCAACTGAAGTTGCTAAAAAGGCATTCGAACAATGGTGTAGTTATTTCTGTGATTATGGATTTGAAAAAGCTGCAAACTTTACTAACCGTTTCCGTAGTGGTGAAATGCCAATAGGAATTTCAAGTTATACACTATATAATACACTTTCAGTATTTGCACCTGATATTGCAGGTAAATGGTCATTTGCTCCTCTTCCTGGAACTATAAAGGAAGATGGTTCAGTTGAAAATAAAGGTGTTTTAAGTATAACATCAAGTATTATAATGAAACAAAAGAAAGAAACTGAAGAGAATGCATGGATTTACGATGCTTCATGGTCATTCTTAAAATGGTGGACTTCTACTGATGTACAAGTTAAATATGCACGTGAAATTGAATCTATTTTAGGTAGTGGTGCACGTCACAACACTGGTAATAGATATGCATTTGAACAACTTGCTTGGACACAAGATGAATTAGATATTTTGACAAGTCAATTTGATAATGCGTTTGGTATTCCTGAGGTTGCTGGTGGATATTACATTGGACGTAACCTTGAAAATGCCATTCGTGAGGTTATTTCAAACGACTCTAACCCTCGTGAAACATTTGCTGAATATGTAGAATTAATAGATAGTGAAATCGATCGTAAGCGTGAAGAATTTAACCTTTTGAGAGCAAAGGAGAATTAATATGGAAGTGCAAAAAGAACAAAAGCAAGGGTTCTTTACTAGAATAAATAATTGGTTCAAAGAAAAGAATCGTCAGATTGATCTATGGAGTAGAAAAAAACCTACACGTAGAAAATTGTACTTAAATCGTAAATTATATTTAATGATGTTCCCATATCTATTATTATTCTTTACGTTTACAGTGTTGCCAGTTATAATTAGTTTTTTGTGTAGTTTTACTGACTTTAACTTGTTACAATTCCCACCTCATTGGCGTGGATGGCAAAACTACTTATCATTATTCTTAGAAGACACAATATTTATTACTGCACTTAAAAACACATTAATAATTGCGGTAATAGTTGGTCCTGGTGGATACTTATTATCATTCGTATTTGCTTGGTTAATCAATGAACTTCCAAGAGTATTAAGAGCAATAGTAACATTCGTATTCTATGCTCCAGCACTTACTGGTGCAGTGCAAATTTGGACATTGATTTTTAGTAGTGACTACTATGGTTGGGCAAATTCATTCTTGATTAATATGAATATTATTCGTGAGCCAATTTTATGGTTGAAAGATCCATCATACATTTTACCAATCGTAATTTTAGTTCAACTTTGGAGTAGCTTAGGTGTTAACTTCTTAACACTTATTGCTGGTTTAAAAGGTGTTAATAAAGAATTATATGAAGCTGGTGCTATTGATGGTATTAGAAATAGATGGCAAGAGTTATGGTATATAACTTTACCATGTATTAAAGAACAATTGTTATTTAGTGCCGTTATTCAGATATCAAATACATTAGGTGTAGGTGCAATTACGACAGCACTTTGTGGTTTCCCTTCAGTTCAGTATGCTGGACATACAATTGTAAACCATTTAACTGACTATACATCAACCCGTTATGAATTAGGTTATGCTTCAGCAATCGCAACCTTATTATTCTTAGCATCAATCGGATTGAATAGTCTAATTCGTAAATTAATAAGAAAGGTAGGATCATAATAGTGGCTAAAGAAACTAAAACAAAAGAAGCTAAGTTAAAAGCTAAAGCTGAAAAAAATAGTCTTGAAGCAAGAAATAGAAAAAAAGCACGACATATTGATTCTCGTCCTTTCGCTGAAATATCAAGTACAAAAGTACAAAGAAGATCAAAGATTAAAAAACGTATCAACCGCTCAAAAGCTGGTGATATTGCTTTATTCTTATTCCTAGCAATTTGTGGTACTTTAAGTATTCTTCCACTTATCATGATTGTAAATAATGCATTTAAGCCTTTAGATGAAATATTTAAATTCCCACCAACAATCTTTGTTGTTAACCCAACGCTTAATAACTTTGCGGACTTAGGTGTTGTACTTGGTACAAGTTTAGTACCTTTCTCAAGATATTTATTTAATACAGTATATGTAACAATCGTTGGTACATTTGGACACGTAGTTGTTGCTTCTATGTGTGCATATGTGTTATCTCGTTATCAAGTTCCTGGCGGAAAAGCAATATTCGGTTTAATCGTTTATGCTTTAATGTTCCCATCAACTGTTACAGCAACTCCAAACTATATCATTTTAAATTTTTTAGGTTTAATTGATACTCACTGGTCAATTATTCTTCCAGTAGTAGGTGGTACACTTGGATTATTCTTAATGAAACAGTTTATGGACCAAATTAGTTTAGAATATATCGAATCTGCAAAATTAGATGGAGCTGGAGAATTTAAAATTTATTGGACAATTGTTATGCCTTTAGTAAAACCAGCGTGGATTACGCTTGTAGTATTAAACTTCCAAAATTTATGGAATACATATGGTTCTACAACAATATATCGAGAAGATTTAAAAATGCTTAGCTATGCGATAAATCAGATAGCTTCAGCAGGTGTTGCGCGTACAGGTACGCTTAATGCTGTTCAACTAGTAATGATTATTGTACCGATTGCGGTATTCATCTTCTCACAAAGTAACGTTATGGATACTATGGCACATTCAGGTATGAAGTAGGAGCTAGATTTATGGAAAAGAAAATGAATACTAAAAAAATATTTAAGCGTATTGTTCTAGCTTGTTTAGGACTGATTGCAGTTCTAACTATTCCAACTGTAAATGCACAAGGATATATGTATGATAGTGATGGTAATATTATTGAATCATCAGCTGGTTATACAGTTACTGAAGAAAATATCTTTAACATTCTATCAACTTCTTGGAAAAAGGGTTTTGCAGATGAAAAATTCACTTCTCCAAGTGATATGTATTTATATACTGATGAAGAAACTGGGCAAGAAAGAATTTACATTGTTGATTCAGATTGTAATAAATTATTTATATTTGATGAAGATTTAGCGTTTCTAAAAAAGATTGATAAATTTAAGATTAATCCTGCTAATTTTACAAATGCACAACTTGCAAAAATTAGAACTCGCTCAAGCGATGGTAAATCAAGCATATATTTCTGGACATCAAATAATATTGCTAAGTGGGAAACAATGAAGGATGATATTGATGCCCAATTAACAGATCCATTTTACATTGAGTGTTATGGACTTATTGGTGTTTATCGCTCTAAACGTCCTTTACGTGATGAAAATTATAAAATTCAATTAAATGATAAAGGCGAAACACTTTATGAAGATGTAATTTATCTTTGTGATTCTAAAAACAAACAAGTATTAATCGTTGATGCTGATAATTTTGAAATAATACAAGTTGTATCTGCTCCTGAAGGTGTAGATTTCACTGATAAATTTGAACCAAGTAAAATCGTAACAGATTCAATGGGTAGAATGTATATCGTTAGTATTAACGTATATGAAGGTATACTATTAATGAATTACAATGGTGATTTCATGACAATGGTTGGTGTTAACTATACAACTTTATCATTCTGGGATGCTTTAAAGAGAAGTAGAAAAACAGAAGAACAATTAGCACAAGAAACTACAATTTTACAAACATCATTTAATAATTTGGCTATTGATAAGTTTGGATTCTTATATACTGTTTCTGGTGCAATCACAAATGCTGATGGTACACAAACAACTGATACAATGATAAAACGTATCAATCAGGTTAATAAAGACGTTTTAAAACGTAATGGATACTCAAAACCAATTGGTGATTTAATTACAATTAAAACTGGAGCAAATGCTGGTGTTAGTAACTTTGTTGCTATTGCAATTAATGACTATGGTGTATACACTGTAGTAGATACAAAAAACAATCGTTTATTTACATACGATAATGAAGGCAATCTACTTTATATTTCCGGTGGTTCTGGGGTTCAATTAACTGATATTAAAACACCAGTTGCAATCACTTATCAAGGTGAAAAGATTTTAGTTCTTGATAAAGGTAACAAGTGTGTAATGAGATTTGAACCTACTGACTTTGCAAAATCAATTAATAAAGCAGTAGAATATGAATATTATGGAATGTCAGATAGTGCAAGTACTGAATGGCAAAATGTTATTAATGCTAATCCAGCATATGAGCTTGCTTATGTAGGAGTTGGTAAAAAATTATATGATGAGAAACGTTATCAAGAAGCTATGCTTTACTTTGAAAAAGGTAATGATGTTAAATATTTCTCAAGAGCATATAAGATGTATCGTGATGATATAATTGCTAGATATTTCCCATATGTTGGTGTAACTATCCTTGCTTTAGTTGCTGTTTCAATAATAGTTAAAAGTGTTAAAAAAATAAAGAAAAAATCTTCAGTTGTAGAGGATGGTGAGCTATAGTGAATGGTGTAGTAACAGATAAACAAGTAAATAATCAAGTTAATGATGAGAAAAAACCATCTTTTATAACTAAAGTTTTAAAAGTTATTGGTAAATTCTTAAAAGTATTTAAAGCTGAATTTATTACATTTCCTTTATACATTTTAACTCATCCAATCAAAGGATTTGAAGATTTTAAGCGTGAAAAGAAGGGGAAATTATGGGTTGGCGTATTATTTATGTGTTTCCTTATTTTCCTAAATATCATGGAATATCAATATACTGGTTTTATTATTTCAACTGTTGACATTAATAAATTAAACTCACTAAGAGAAATTTCAACAGTGTTTGGACTAATAATTATTATTACTTTTGCAAACTGGAGTATTACTACCCTTTTTGATGGTAAAGGTAAAGTAAAAGAAATTTTTACAATGATTGGTTATGCTTTATTCCCATTGTGTTGGGCAAAATTATTAGGCTTATTTGCAAGTAATTTTCTAACACAAAATGAAGCTGCAATGTATTCGCTAATCATTGCGTTAGGAACATTCTTAATGGGATATATGTGTTTCTTTGGCTTCCTATGCATTCATGAATATGGATTAATTAAGTCTATTGTTACTTTAGTATTTACTGCACTTGCTGCATTAGTTATTTGCTTCATTGGCATTTTAACATTTGACTTATTCCAAAAAATGGCTGGATTTGTATACACATTATATCAAGAAATATCCTTAAGGTACTTTTAGAGGAGGAATAGTATGAAATATAAATATATAAGACTTAGAATTATTATTCCTACTTTAATTTTTATACTTGCGGTGGTACTTGTATTGTTATTCTTCTGTGGTGGACTACAAAAGGGAAGCTTAATTGTTTATGAAAATATTGAGTGGACTGAAGATGGTTTCTTAACTCCAGAAAAAATAAAGAAAGATAACACTGAAGGATTCTATTTCAATAATGGTGGTAGTGAGCCTGTTGCTCTTCAAGATAAAGTTTATGTTGGTCAATCTGAAAATTTTGCAATGTATTTTAACGAGAATACAACAATTGTTTCAGTTTATAAAAAACTAGAAGGATGGGAAGAACCAATTTACTCATATATTGACAACACAGACAAAGAAGAACTTGTATGTGTAACTGCTCAACCAAATGGTGGTTCTGCAGAATCAATGTCTAACATTACAGTTTATTACTATGACGAAAATGGTAAAGAAAATACTAGTGGTTTAAACGCTTATGATTTAAGTGTATTGTATGAGAATAGATTATTAGGTAAAGAAAAACACTATAAAATTAGATATGATAAAGCAAACAATACTGTTGATGTTTGCTATCAAATTGGTGAATTTAGTAATATTTACTCAACATTTCCTAAATATTATGATCGTGCAACTTATGAAGATACATTTGTTGGAAATACATTCTTCAAATATTATGCAGATAGTGATTTAAAAACAAATGGTTTAGTAAATATTTATGATGAAAGTGGTAACCAAATTGTTGCAAGTGGTTATCAATTAGGTATTCAATATGATCTAAACAGCACTGATGAAAGAAAAAAATATGGTATGGGTGTTTGTTTTGATAATGAATGTGTACTTTACATGTTCAAAAATAATTTAATTACTTTTGCGGATTTTGTAAGTAATGTTGGTGAAAAAACAATCACATTTAATGAAATTCCTGCAGATGAAGATGAAATTCTAAAAAAAGATAAATCTGGTTATTGGCTAATTTATGGAATAGTTGATGAACAAGGTAAGAGCAAGTTTGTTCTTGGAGAAAACTATAACTGTCCTAATTCTCCAATTGAAATGAATCCATTCTTGACTTCATCAATGATTACAACATTATTTGATAATAACTATTATGAAGCTAAGTATGATAATAATGATCCTAACACTCCAAATCCTAGTCAAAATATTTATGCACGTGATCATGTATTTAAAGATGGTGAAGAAATTCCTACATACATCGATAGTAATGGTAACGAAGTAAAAATGAGTAAAGGGTATATGGAGTTTAAGGCGGATAATACGATTACTTCAAACATTTTATATAATTATTTAGTAGTCGATACTCCTTCATCATTTACTACATCACAAAAATTACCAAGTTATTTAGCTGATGAAAATTATCCAGACTTATTAAAAGGATTTAATGGAAGTCATATTTATCAAACTGCTAGTGATAAAATAACTGCATATTATGATTATAATGGTGATGGAATCTTAACTGAAGACGAAGGATATGTTTATGGTGGATATCATTATCGTGATAAACAAGGTAATTATTTATATATCGATGAAAATAATTATGTATTCTATTTTGATGCAAATGGAAACAGAATGTTAAATGATGACGAAGGAAATCCTGTTAGTGTTGATAGTACAGCACCTTATAAACCATTCCAAAGTGGTTTAACAACTGAAATGGCAAGTGAACAAAATAGAGAATTTTCAATGACATCACAATCTCAATCAATTGCCTTCCAAGTTGCTTTAAGATTTACATTAAGTGAACAAGGTTTAGATGTAAAATTAATTAATAATTCTATAATCGAAGGTTTAGGAAAAAATAACACAGATGAAGAAGTAAAAAGTTACTTCAAACATAATAATGTAATTTCAAAAATTGAAATGTGTAAGTTTATGACAGTAAACAATGATCCTACTGCAGAGGGAAAGATTATTATTCCTGATGGTAGTGGTGCTGTTATCTCATTTAATACACCAAAATCTAATCAATATGTAGATAAATACAACACAAAACGTATTTATGGTGATGACACTGCTATTAATAGAGAAACACAAGGAAAAGCACAAGAGAAGATCATGTTCCCAATGTATGGTTTCTTAGATAATAGTAATGACCTTGGAATTGTTGCTATCATTCGTAAGGGAGCAGCTCAATCTGCTATTACAGCAAACTATATGACTGCTGGAAATACAAAAATTGATGGTTATAATTATGCTTATTTCACAACATTTATGCGTGAAGCAGAGGATGTTAAAATTACTTCTAATTCAAGTTATATTAAAACATCTGAAAAATTATATGGGTCTGACATTGAATATTGCTATCATTTATTAGATGGTGAAAATCTAACTTATGTTGATGTAGCAAATGATTATCGTAATTACTTAATTGAAGAATATAATCTATCTGAAAAGAAAGATGAAACAAAAGTAGCTACTCCAACAATTGCATTTATTGGAGCTTACTTAAAGAAAACTATTACAATGGGTATAGTACATGATGCGGAAAGATCATTAACAACTTTCAAACAAGCTGCATCAATTGTTCAAGAGTTAACAGATAAAGGTGTTAATTCGATGAATGTTAGTTATCTTCTTTGGACTGATGAAGAAGGATTTGATCCTGTTACTACGAAGGTAGATACTTCAAGTGTTTTAGGTGGTAAAAAAGATTTAATAGAATTAAGTGAAGAACTTCAAAATCTTGGATATAATTTATTCTTAGAGTATAATTCAACTAGAGGTTATGGTTATGATTTACCATTTGGTTCACTTAAATATAATTCTAAATCTATTTCAGGTTCAAGTTCTAATGTTCTTGATTATGTATTATCTACTGGATTACAACAAACAGGAGGAAAAGTTGGTGGAAGAGTTTCTCCAGCTTACTATCAAAGTTTAGTTGCAAAATATCTTGCAAATTATAATAAATTAGGTATCAGTGGAATTTATTTATCTGATTTAGGTAATTCTAATACTTCTGACTATAGTAAATCAAATCAAATTTATTCTGGTGATGGACTTTATTATCAAAAAGATACTTTAAATACTGCACAAGAAAATAATGTAGTAATGCTTAAGTCACCATTTGATTATGCAATTAATTATGCAGATGTTGCTAATGGTGTTCCTATTGAGACAACATTGTACCCAATAGTTGACTATTCAATTCCATTTTATCAATTAGTTGTAAGTGGCATCCTAGATTATACAAGTAAAGCTATTAACTATAATAATGATAATAGTAATAATTGGAACCTATTAAAAGCTATTGAAACTGGCTCTAATTTATACTTTGAAATATCTTATGAAGATACTAGTGCACTTTTAGATACTAATTATACAAAATATTACAATTCTTATTATGCAAACTGGAAAGAAAATATTATCTATATGAATGATGTATTAAATTCTACAGGAATTTATGAGTCATATTTAGTAGGACATGAATATATTACTGATACTTTAGTACGTGTTAAATATGCAAATGGTATTAGTATTCTTATTAACTATAGTAATAACAATTACTATAATGCCCAAGAAGGTATTTCAGTACGTGGTAACTGGTTTGCTATTGAACCAAAGGAGGGTGAATAATGAAAAAGAATATCTTTTTATCCATTGGTAATGGTATTTTAACTGTTATTAATGGTATATTGTGGTTTTTCGATTTAATCTTCCGTAATATTGGTAATGTGTTTAAGTATATTGGTAAGGCAATTGCTTTTGTACTAGTGTTTATTGGAAAATTTATCAATTTATTCTTAGTAAAATGTATTAAACCAATTGTAGTAGCTATAAAAAGGTTTTTCAGTTTTGTGTTTAGAAAAATAAGTAATTTATTTGCGAAAGATAGTTCAAAAGGTATCACTGATGAAAGTGAAATTAACAAAAAATCTAAGGCTATAATAACAAAAATTCCTTATCGTAAAAGACAAGCATTATGGGGATATATCTTTATTACTCCATTAATGATTGGATTTGTTTACTTCTTTGTATTTCCTTTCTTTACAACTGTATTATTTAGTTTTTCTAATATATATCGTGCTGGTCAAATTAAAGATATCAATGAAACACTTGGTGTTGTAACAGAGTGGGTAGGATTTGATAATTACAAATATATTTGGAATATACATGCAACTTTTAAGGAAACATTAGGTAACGTATTTGTTGATACATTAATTAATGTATTGATGATTCTAATCTTTAGTTTAATTATTGCGGTTGTATTAAATTCAAAATTCAAAGGACGTAGTTTTGCTAGAGCTGTATTCTTTATGCCAGTTATTTTCAACTCTCAAGCTGTTGAATTAGCTATGAGCACAGGACAAGCTTTAACAGATGCAATGGAAGAATCAGGTCAAGATATCTTTTCAACAATGTTTAACTTTAAAGATTTCTTAACTAATGCAAATATTCCTGCTGTTGCGGTAAATTTCCTTGCTGAATCTAGTGCATCTATCTTTGATGTAATTAGTTATTCAGGTGTACAAATCTTGATTTTCTTATCAGGTATTCAAAGTGTTCCAAAACATTTATATGAAGCTGCTAAGATTGAAGGGGCAACTCAATATGAAATTTTCTGGAAGATAACTTTCCCAATGGTTACACCATTGATGATGACCGCCGGTGTGTATACCGTTGTTGACTCGTTCTTGCGATCTGATTTATTAAGTTTAATGGATAAATATTCAATTGCTGGAAACGTTGAGGATTATACATTAGGTCTTGGAGCGTTAACTAATGATGGTGTTTATGCTGCAATGTCAATTCTCTTCTGCCTTGTAAGTTTGGCTGTTGTTGTTATTGTTTTATTAGCAATTAGAAAGTTGGTGTTCTACCATGATGAATAATATTAATAATCAAAATGAACAATTAACTGGATGGAATGCATTTATTGCAGATCTAAAAGATCCAGTAAAAAGAAAGGTTCGTTCTAAAAAATTATTTATAGTTATTGGTAAGTTTTTAAGAGCCTTCTTGCTTATTGGCTTATGTTTTGTAATCTTACTTCCAATTTTTGAAAAACTTTCTGCAAGTTTAAGACATCCAACAGATATCTCAAACAGTCAAGTAGTTTGGATTCCTGCACAATTTAGTACAATTAACTTTCAAGTTGCTGCGAAGATGTTAAGTTATGGTGAATCATTTGTCAATAGTTTGATTTTATCAACTGTAACAACGATTATTCAAGTAATTGCAACAGCAATTGCTGGATATGCTTTCGCTAGATTAAAATTTAAAGGTAATACGATAATATTCTATATTGTATTATTCTCTTTAATTGTTCCAAATGAAGCTTTAGACCGTTCAAGAACATGGATTATGAATGAAACAACATTCCTAGGAATTAATCTTGTTGGAAATATATTCTCTATGTATATTTTAGCAGCATTCGGTCAGGGTATTCGTTCCGCAATCTTCATTTATCTATTTAGACAATTCTTCAAAGGAATTCCAATTGAACTTGAAGAATCTGCTCAAGTAGATGGTGCGGGTGTAATTAGAACATTCTGGAGTGTAATGCTTCCTAATGCTAGAGGTGCAATCGTTACTGTTTCATTATTTGCCTTTGTATGGCAATGGAATGATTGCTACTTCGGACAATTATTAGGTTATACATCTGGTAATATGTCATTACTAGCTGTACAATTAAGTACTGGTACTGAACAATTGCGTACAATTATAAGCACATGGAGTGCTGCTGGAGATGAAGTGTTATTATCATTCTTATCTAGTGGTGTTACAACCGATCCATTATTTGTTGCTTTAATTGCTAATACAGCCGCTTTAATGATCATGGCACCATTGCTAATCGGTTACTTCTTTGTACAAAAATTATTTGTTGAGAGTATCGAGAGAACTGGACTTGTTGGCTAGAAAAATAGGTGCTACATATAGTAGCACCTTCTTTTATAAAAATTTGAAAAAATAAATGATTATGAAGGAAAGAATTAATTTAAATAATGATTTAATTATTAATAATTATATTAATATAGAAAGTTTATCGTTAGAAGAAAAAGTTGGACAAATGTTAATGTTTGCTTTTCATGGTACTGAGTATAATAATCAATTAGAAACACAAATCAAGCAGATTAAAATTGGTGGAGTAATTTATTTTGCTAGAAATATATCAACAACTAACAAAGTAATAAAGCTCAATCAAGACATACAGAAGAATGCGAAAATCCCATTATTTATTGGAATTGACCAAGAAGGTGGAACTGTACAAAGAATTATTGATGGAATTTCTTTATTTCCTGGTGCCATGGCAGTAAGTGCTAGTTTGGAAAGTAGTTATGAGCTCTGTAATAATGTCGCAAAAGATTTAAGGTATTTAGGCTTTAATATGAATTTTGCACCAGTAGCTGACATAAATAATAATAAATATAATCCCGTTATCAATTCACGCTCATATAGTGATAATAAAGATATCGTAGCAAAATATATTATAGAAAGCTTTAAAGGATTTCAAGATGGCCAAATAATTCCAACCGCAAAACATTTTCCAGGTCATGGTGACACCAAAACTGATTCACATGAGTCAATGCCGAAAGTTAATAAAGGCAAGGACACTTTATATAATTTAGAATTATATCCATTTAAAAAAGCTATTGAAAGCAGCATAGATGGGATTATGGTTTCACATATTTTATACCCTCAAATTGATCCTATTTTTCCAGCAACTTTATCAAATCAAATTGTAACAAAGATATTAAAAGAAGAAATGGGATTTAAAGGATTAATAGTGACTGATTCTCTAACGATGGGAGCAATTTGGCAAAATTACTCAAAAGAAGAAATAGTTATGCATGCAGTTAATGCAGGAATTGATATTTTAGTATTTTGTGGGAAAGCGGATTTAGAGGAACAAAAAGAGATATACAATACTTTTGTAAACTGTGTTAAACTAGGAAAAATTCCAATGTCTAGAGTTGATGAATCAGTAAGAAAAATATTAGAATATAAACAAAAATATATGATAGGGAATAGGATATATGATAATATCACTCTAAATAAAGATATTGGTAAAAATATTTCTATTAAAAGCATAACGAAAGTAAGAGGAGAAAATGATTTACTTGGTAGTAAAAATTTAGTAATTTTTCCTAAAATAAAAGTATTTAGTTTAGTTGACAATGAGAAAAATGATACTATTACATTAGGAAAAGTTTTCACTAAAAATAATATTAATACTGATGAAATTATTATTGATGAGAACAATATTGATGAAGTAATAAAAAA
Source organism: uncultured Coprobacillus sp. (assembly GCA_964385755.1). Taxonomy (GTDB): domain Bacteria; phylum Bacillota_I; class Bacilli_A; order ML615J-28; family CAG-698; genus CAG-698. Next base: position 23,719 of record CAYLPZ010000008.1, on the reverse strand, counting down.
AATAAATGGTAGTGATTATGATCATTTTTTTGTTGCTACAATTAATTTAAAAGAAGATAGCAATGAAGTTAAATTATGGGATAATTTAAAAGAGAATATTAAAGAAAAATGCACTATTATTGCATTAAGAAGTCCGTATGATATTCTATTTTTAGAAAATGTTCAAAGTTATATTTGTATTTATGAACCAACTTTATTGGCTTTTGAAAGTTTAGCTTGGTGTATAAAGAATAAAAAATTTACTGGAATATTACCAGTTTCATTATAGGAGGATGAAAAAAATGAAAATTATAGTAGTAAAAGATTATGAAGAAATGAGCAAAAAAGCTAGTGAAATTATTATTGATTTGATGAAAGAAAAACCAAACTGCACACTTGGTTTAGCAACAGGATCAAGTCCTATTGGTATTTATCAAAATTTAATTAAAGCAGTTAATGAAAAAGAAATATCATTCAAAGATGTTACAACATATAATCTAGATGAGTATTGTGAATTACCAAGATCACATCCAGAAAGTTATTATTCATTTATGCATCGTAATCTTTTTGATCATGTTGATATTAAAGAAGAAAGTATTCATATCCCTTGCTCTGAAGGATCAGATTTACAAGCATTATGCAAAGCGTATAATGATGATTTAAACAGTGCAACTGTAGATTTACAATTATTAGGAATCGGTGCTAATGGTCATATTGGATTTAATGAGCCAAATACAAAATTTACACAAGAAACATTTGTTGTAAAACTAACTGAAAAAACTAGAACTGATAATCAAAGATTCTTTAATAGCCTTGATGAAGTTCCTAAATATGCTATGACAATGGGTATTGCAAATATTATGAAAGCTAAAAAGTTACTATTAGTTGCAAGTGGAAAAAACAAACAAGAAGCTGTAAAAAAACTTGCTAGCGGAGTAGTAACTGAAGAATTTCCAGCGTCAATTTTAAATAACCACAAAGATGCAATTGTTATTGTTGATGAAGAAGCTGCAGCATTAATTAAATAATGAATAAGTATAAAGTAATAAACTATTCTAAAAAATATCAAAGTGCTATTATTAATCTTTGGAATAGTGAGGTAGGATTTATTTTTCCGATTACAGAAGATATGTTTAATCAAAACATATCTAATTCAAAGTATTTTAATATGGATGCCTCTTTTGTATGCTTAGATGGTGAAAAAGTAGTTGGTTTTATTCTTTGTAAAGTTTATGATAACAACAATATTATTGAAAAATATTTTGATACTGCTTTTATTTCTCTTATGTATGTCGCAAGAGAAAATCGTAAACAAGGAATAGGAAGTTTTATCTTAGAAAAAACAGAGGAAGTTCTTAAGAAAATGAATATTAAGAAAATTAATGTTGGTAGTGATATAGATAATTTCTTTCCAGGTATTCCAAATGATTTTGATAATCTTACTGATGTATTTTTTAGAAAAAGAGGCTATAAATTAGCTGGTTATACTCATGATTTAGTGAGATGTATTGATGAAAAAAATGAACAAAACTACAATATAAACGATATTTTAAGTAAAATCGATGGTTTTACTATCAGATATGCAAAAAAGAGCGATGAAAAAAAAGTATTAGATTTTTTCAAAAAATGTTTTTATGGCAGATGGTATTACGAGGCAAAAGAATATTTTGATAACAATGACATTAAAGAAGAATATTTAATAGTAATTGATGATAAAAAAGATGTAGTAGTTGGTTTTCTTAGAACTAATAAAGGTTTAATTGATAAGATTAGTTATAATATAATGTGGAAAAAGAGATTTAATAAATTATTAGGTTTTGGTCCACTTGGAGTAGATATTGAGTATCGAAATAGAGGACTAGCAATGAGTTTATTAAAGTATGGAATTATAGAAGCTTATAAAGATAATTTCAGCAACATTTTAATTGATTGGACAGGTTTAGTCGAATTTTATCAAAAACTTGGCTTTGAGGTATGGAAATGTTATCAATATGCATATAAAAATATAGAATTTTAGGAGGCAATTATGAAAAAAATTTTATCATTCTTGCTAGTATTAGTTTTAGGTCTTACAATTGTAGGATGTGGAGAAAAAGAAGTAGCTGTAACTAGTGTATCTGTTTCTTCTGAAAAGACAGAATACGTAGTTGGCGATTCATTCACATTAACTGCAAAAGTTAGTCCAACTGATGCTACAAATAAGAAAGTTGCTTGGTCTTCAAGTGACGATAGCGTTGCTACAATCGACCAAAGTGGTAAAGCTACAGCATTAAAAGCTGGTAGTGTTAAATTTACTGCTAAGGCTGAAAGTGATGAAAGTAAAAAAGGTGAAGTTACAATAACAATAAAAGAAAAAGCAGTAGAAATTAAAGTTTCTAGTGTTGCAGTAGAAATTACTAGTGAATCATTAGTAGTTGGTGAAGAAGCAACAATTGTTGTTAAAGTAGCACCTGATGATGCAACAAATAAAGATTATACATTAAATGTATCAGATCAATCTGTTGTATCAGTAACTGGAAATAAAGTAAAAGCATTAAAAGCAGGACAAGCTACAATTACTGCAACTGCAAAAGACGGATCAGGAGTATCTGGACAAGTAGTAATTACAGTAACTGAAGATACTGCAAAATCAATTGAAATCACTGGTGCTAAAGAAAAAATGGCAGTTGGTGAAGAAGTATCATTAACAGTTAATGTTAAACCTGTTGGAAGTGAATATGAATTAGTTTCATCTAATCCTGAAGTAGTTAAAGTTGAAGGAACTAAACTTGTTGCATTAGCAGCAGGAGAAGCAACTATCACTGCAACGTTAAAAGCAGATAGCCAAGTAAAAGCTGAAGTTAAAGTTACAGTTACTGGTGAAGAAAAACTAATTGTAGTTAATCCTAAAAAAGCACTTGAAGTTGGATCATTTGTTGAACTAAATTACTTATTTGCTTCAGGTGATGATCAAGATGTTATTTGGATGAGTAGTGATGATACAATTGCTACTGTTGAAGAAGATGGTACATTAACTGGTGTAGCCGCAGGAAAAGTAACAATCACTTGCAAAGCAAAAGAAAATGATAATTTAAAATATACTTTTGAGTTAACTGTTTTCGATGTAGGTATGGGATTAACAGACTTTGAAGTATTGATTTCTGAAACTGATATTTTCTATGATGTTGATACTTACAACCTAAAATATAATGTTTTTCCAAGTACTACACTATCAAATAACTATGATTTACGTTTTACAAGTAGTGATGAAAGTGTTGCAACTATTACAAACAGAGGTGTACTTACTACAATTAAAGAAGGAACTATAACAATTACAGTACTTGATGATGTATCAGGTGTTGAACATGAATATACAATCACAGTAATAAAATCTCCAAAACTTGAGTCTCTAGAGATTCAAGGTCGTGAGATTACAATTGAAGAAACAATTACTTTATCTGTAAAGGAAACTCCTGCTCATGCAAATTATGATTTAGTATGGGAAGCTTTAACACCAGAGTTTGCAACAATAACAGAAACTGGATATGTAAAACCTTTAAAAGAAGGCGAAGCAAAATTTAAAGTAACTGATAAAACTACTGGTATTTCAGATGAATATACTTTACTTATTAAAGAACCATTTAACCCAAATCAACCTCCAGAATCTATCACAATTTTTGTAACAGAAAAGAAGGTAATTGTAGGATATACATTGCAACTAAAAGTTGAAGTAAGTCCTGTAGGTGTTAGTTCATCAATAATTTGGGAAATTCATGATAGCTCTAAAGAATATGCAACAATTTCTGAAGATGGATTATTAAAAGGAATCGCAGAAGGGTCAGCAAGAGTAAGAGCAGTTAGTGCTGTAGATTCAAAAGTAAAGAGTGCATGGCTTACAATTAAAGTTGAAAAAGCTCCTGAACTTCCTGCTATACCTGATTTAAAAGGATATCAAATAATTATGATGAATGCAGCTTCCGCATTAATTGATATTGATCCGTTCTTAGAAGGATATAACCAATCAGATAAAACATATAAACAAAAGGCATGGGATGAAGTAGAAAAAGAATACAACTGTGATTTAGTAGTTTTACCATATCCTGATGTTGCTCCATGGGGTTCAGCTCGTATTAACTGGATCATTGATAATGCAACAAATGGTACATCTCAATGTGATTTTGGTGTTGTCTCAGGTGCATGGATTAATACTTTCTCACAAGCTAATGCGGCAGTTGACACAACAAATTACTTTAGAAAATATGGTATGAATCAAGTTGAATCAGCTTTAAAAGAAGTATCTTCTTCTGGTGATAAATATCATGCAGTTTCAATGGGCTTAAACCCAATTAGAACTTATGTAATTGGTGGTTTATTCTATAACTATGGTTTAGTTAAAAAATTAGGTCTACAATCTCCTGCTGAACTATTTAACGAAGGAAAATGGACATTTAATGGATTTTTAGATTGGTGTTTAGAGGCACAAAAATTACTTGGAGAAAATGAATATGTATGTTCAGGTGGACCAAGTATGTACTGGTCAGGTATGGTAAATGCTGCAGGCGTAAAACTTGCGGATAAGACACAAATGACATTAAATATTACTCATGCATATTCATTACAAGCAATTGAGATTTTAAGAAAAGTAGTTGAAAACAATTGTTATGCAATTGATGAAATTGGTTATGATGAAAATTGTGCACCATTCCAAGAAGGTAGAGCAATCTTCCAACCAGGTGAATATTGGTTTGTAGGTTCTGACAATAGATGGCCAGATAAATTATGGGGAGAAGATACACAATACGGTTATGTTCCTTATCCATATCCTGATTCAGTTGCAAAAGAAGATACAAAAGTTAATTTTGTAGGTGAATCAATTATGATGATGATTGCTGGAAAGATGCATCCACAGGGTGTTGATGAAGAAGGTATCTATCGTGCAGTTCAAGATATGAATCTAAGAACAATCCAATATATGAATGAGGATCCATTATTTAACGCTGAAGACATTAAGAGAAATGCAGTTGCTTCAAGAATTGATGACCCTGCATCAGTAGATGCAACAATTTTCTACACTGGTTCAAGAACATTATTTGACCCTTTGTTTGATGAAAGTTTTGCATACCACTGGAGCGGTGATTTACCAAAAGCAATTCTTAACTCTGTTAAAGGTAATGATGCTTCTCAAGAATTAAGTGCAATTTATGATTCAGTATTGAATGCATTCTTAAAACAATATGGTGCATAGAAAATAAACTAGATAAATTTGTAAATAGGTTAACTAGCTTTTTGCTAGTTAACCTTTATTTACTAAATATTACTATTGCAATATTTTTATAAATGTGATAAAATAAACGTAAGATATGAAAAGGTTTTCTTAATTTCATATATCAAACATATAATAGAAATGGAATTACAATTTCAATATCAAAATACTATAGGAGGCAATTATGAAAAAAATTTTATCATTCTTGCTAGTATTAGTTTTAGGTCTTACAATTGTAGGATGTGGAGAAAAAGAAGTAGCTGTAACTAGTGTATCTGTTTCTTCTGAAAAGACAGAATACGTAGTTGGCGATTCATTCACATTAACTGCAAAAGTTAGTCCAACTGATGCTACAAATAAGAAAGTTGCTTGGTCTTCAAGTGACGATAGCGTTGCTACAATCGACCAAAGTGGTAAAGCTACAGCATTAAAAGCTGGTAGTGTTAAATTTACTGCTAAGGCTGAAAGTGATGAAAGTAAAAAAGGTGAAGTTACAATAACAATAAAAGAAAAAGCAGTAGAAATTAAAGTTTCTAGTGTTGCAGTAGAAATTACTAGTGAATCATTAGTAGTTGGTGAAGAAGCAACAATTGTTGTTAAAGTAGCACCTGATGATGCAACAAATAAAGATTATACATTAAATGTATCAGATCAATCTGTTGTATCAGTAACTGGAAATAAAGTAAAAGCATTAAAAGCAGGACAAGCTACAATTACTGCAACTGCAAAAGACGGATCAGGAGTATCTGGACAAGTAGTAATTACAGTAACTGAAGATACTGCAAAATCAATTGAAATCACTGGTGCTAAAGAAAAAATGGCAGTTGGTGAAGAAGTATCATTAACAGTTAATGTTAAACCTGTTGGAAGTGAATATGAATTAGTTTCATCTAATCCTGAAGTAGTTAAAGTTGAAGGAACTAAACTTGTTGCATTAGCAGCAGGAGAAGCAACTATCACTGCAACATTAAAAGCAGATAGCCAAGTAAAAGCTGAAGTTAAAGTTACAGTTACAGAATTAGAAGCTCCTACATGCTTCATTATTATTACTGGTAACAAATATAAAGCTCCTATGGGTGAAGATTTAGCATTAAGTTATTTATTCTACCCAGAAGCACCAGAAGATGATAGAGTTATTTGGTCTGTTGATAATGAATCAATCGCAACAATTAATGAAGATGGTGTTTTAACTCCTGTTTCATTAGGTAAAGTTAAAGTTACTGTTACATCTGTTGCTGATTCAAGAGTAGCATATTATGTTAACATCGAAATTGTTGCTGCTGATGATCCAAATGCCGATCAAGGCCCAACATCTATGACTTTAAGAAATAAAGCTGATATATTATTATTACACAGCAAATTAACTGATTATCTAGAGAGAACAATTATTCCAATTGATACACAATACAATAAGAGTGTATATTATGAATCTAGTGATAATAGTGTTGTTACTATTAAAACTGCTAATGGTTCTCCAGTAATCGTTGGTGTAGGTACATGTACATTATATGTATACTCACAATTAAATCCTGAAATTTATGCAGAAGTTGAAATTACAGTAACTGAATATACTGATCCAGAAACATTCATTATTACTAATGGTGTTAACTCTACAGAAGTTACTTCTGTTAAAATTGAACCTGGAAAAACTTCAACATTAGTTCCAACTGTTACTCCAGCTAATGGTAACCCTGCTGCAACATTTGTATCAAGTGATGAAAATATTGCTACAGTTGATGAAAATGGTAAGGTTAAAGCTGTTGCTGAAGGAACTTGTACTATTACTGTTACATCTCAAATTAAACCTGAATTTGTTAAAGTTGTAAATGTTACAGTTGAAGAACAAAAGGTTTCTTATGATGTTGAAGAAGTTAAAATCAACGGTGAAAAAGAAATGTATGTTGGTTATAAACTAAAACTTGCTGCTGCTGTATATCCTGAAACTGCTCCTCAAACAGTTAAATGGGAACTTTATAAAACTGAACTTGCTACACTTGCAGAAGATGGAACAATTACAGCTATCGCTACAGGTACAATTCGTGTAAGAGCAGTTAGTACAGTTGATCCAACTAAGAAGAGTGCTTATTTCAATATTAAGATTCAAGCTGTTCCTACTCCACCAGCTGTTGGAGATATGAAAGGTTATGAAATTATCATCATGAATGCTTCTTCTGCATTAACAGATAATGATCCATTCTTAGAAGGATATAGTCAACCTGACAAAGCTTACAAACAAAGAGCTTGGAGTGAAGTAGAAAATAAATACAATTGTGATATTAAAGTAGTTGCATATCCAGATGTTGCTCCATGGGGAACTGCTCGTATTAACTGGATCATTGATAATGCTACTGCTGGAACTAGTCAATGTGACTTAGGTATCGTATCTAGTAACTGGATTTATCAATTTGCACAAGCAAATGCTGCTGTTGATGTAAGTGAATTATATGCTAAATATGGTTTATCACAAATGGATAACGCAACTAAATCTGCTGGTTCATACAATGGTAAATTATACATTGCTTCTCAAGGTCTTTCTCCAACTGCAACATATGTTGACTTAGGATTATACTACAACTATGGTTGGTTAAAGAAACTTGGTGTAGAAGATCCTGCCGCAATGTTCAACCAAGATAGATGGCATTATAGCGAATTCAAAGATTGGGTATTAACTACTCAAGCTAAACTTGGTGAAAATCAATTTGTATTACAAGGTTCTCCATACTATTATTGGTTTGGTATGACTAATGCTGCTGGTCAAAAAGTTGTTGACTCTGATACAGTTAAAATCTTTATTGACACACCAAAATCTAAGAACGCATCTGCTTTAATTTATGAATTAGTTCAAAATGGTGCAGTTAATGCTACTCAAACTTGGGCTGAAACTGATGATCTAGAACATTCATTCCATGATGGTGAAACATTAATGACAACTGGTTACATGTGGTTCTGTGGAACTGATAATAGATGGCCAAATAATTTATGGGGCGAAGGAACTACTGAATATGCATATGTACCATTCCCATATCCAGATGATATGAGTAATGTTGACACTAAGATTTCATTAAGTGGACTAAGTGTTTATATGTACATTGCTGGTCGTCCATATCCATCAAGCTTAGGTAGTGATGGTTATGTAAAAGTATGGACAGTTATGAACGAAATGTTCTTAAATACAATTACATATCAAGAAGCTGACCCATTATTCAATGCTGAAGATACAGTAAGAAATTCTTTAAATAAGAGAATCGATAATGAAGAATCTGTAAAAGCTATTATGTTCTATAATGCTAATAGAATCTTCTACGATCCAGCTCACGCTGTTTATGGTTCAACATCTGCTACTCCATTAAAGACTCCAGCTAACAATGTAATGTATAAAGGCGAAAGTTATGATGAAGAATTCAATGCAGTTGAAGAAACATTCTACAACGATATTATTAAAGTATACGCTGCATCTAACTAGAATATAAAAATAAAAGACTACCCAATGGGTAGTCTTATTTTTTAATAACGAATTATAATATTATAGCTATTTAAATAAATACATTCTTATGGTATAATAATTAGAGAAATAGGTGATTTTTGTGGATGTTGAAAAATATACTAGTGGCAAGTTATATATGTTTTTTGAATGGGCTTTTAAGCTTGTTGTGTGGAATATATTATCACTTTTAATTATTTCAGTTTTTGCGTTTGTTCCAATTTATTTGTTTTATCAAACACAAAATGATTATTCAATTAAAGAAGCTACTATTGAAAACGGAGAAATAATATTAACACAAAATAATGGTAATACAACTAATGTTGGAAAAATTACTGATAATAGAACGATTAAAGATTATAGATTATCTGAAAGTATAATTTATTTATTAATTGAAGATTATGTAATCTCAGTTCCTAACAAAGATTTTATTAGAGAAATTGATGAAGTATATTTTGATGGAGAAACATTAGTTATAAACGGAATGAAAAAATCATTTACATATGATGATTTATTAACTAGTCCAGTTAATAAAGATGAATGTAAAATTGATATAAATAACCATACAATAATAAAACTGGAAAATGATGTAGAAGTTAATATTGGTGAAAAAGTATACACAAAACATACTTTAGCAGGTATATATATGATTATCGGAGTAATCTTAGCATTTTTCGCATTTGTTCCATGTTTTGTTACTATTTTCTCTATGATAAAGATATTTGGGGAAGATGGAAGCACAAGCACATTTGTATTATTTTTTGAAATGCTATGGGATAACTTTAAAAGTTTGTGGCGAGTTGAACTAATTCTTATTTTATTTTTAGGTTTAATGGGATTTGCTACATATTATTATTATTCGATTTTAACAACAGTAAATGAGGTAAGTTTTTTTTACACGATATCTTATAATTTTATGTTAGTTGCACTATTTATATTTATAATGTGGATAGTGTCACTTCCAATGTCACTTGCTTATTTTAGAATGCATACAATGACATTAATTAAATTTACAATTTCAATGGCTTTTAAGAATATAATATTTACTATTGTTTACATATTAATTTATGCTGTACTCTTGGTATTATGCTTGTTTAATAGTTTCTTTATACCAATTTGGTTCTTATTAGGGTTTAGTTTACCTCAATTTGTTATTTATCAGATTAGTAGAAAGAAATATCGTTATTTAGTCAAGAACTTTGAAAGTTATAAAGATGATGATAGTTATGAATTAAATTAAAGGGGGATAAAATGAAACTAGGTATTGATTGTATTGATAATTATTTAGATATTTTCGAAGGAAAAAGAGTTGGATTAATAACAAATCCCACAGGAATAAACAGTGAATTTAAATCAACAATAAATATTTTACATGAAAAAACAAACTTAGTGGCTTTATTTTCGCCTGAGCATGGTGTAAGAGGAAATATCCAAGCGGGTGAAAGAATGGACGACTATATTGATGAAGAAACAAAAGTTATAGTTCACAGTTTATATGGCAAAACTAAGAAACCTACTAAAGAAATGATGGACGAACTTGATGTACTATGTATAGATATACAAGATGCTGGAAGTAGATTTTATACTTTTATTTATACAATGGCCTATGCAATGCAAGCATGTAAAGAATATGGTAAAACATTTGTTGTGTTCGATAGACCAAATCCAGCAGGATGTAATATCTATGAAGGAAATATATTAGATTTAAACTATCGCTCATTTGTTGGATATTATCCAATTGTTCAGCGCCATGGCCTAACGATTTGTGAGGTTGCTAAACTATTTAATGAAGAATATCAAATTGATTGTGATCTAAAACTAATTCTAATGGAAGGTTATACAAGAGAAATGTATTACGAAGATACAAAGAAACTTTGGGTAACGCCATCACCAAACTTTCCAACACCAAATACTGCGCTAGTTTACAATGCTACTTGTATTTTTGAAGGTACAAACATCAGTGAAGGAAGAGGAACAACACTACCATTTGAAGTAGTTGGTGCACCATTTGTAGACCCTGTAGTATATGCTAGAAAACTAAACGAATTAAATATACCAGGAGTATTTTTTAGACCATTATACTTTACTCCAACTTTTTCAAAACATGAGAAGAAATTATGTGGTGGAGTACAAGTTCATATATTAGATAAAAATGTATTTCCAGCAGTTAAAACTGGATGGGCAATGCTTGATATAATGAAGAATCTTTATCCAGAAGATTATAAGGTGTTACCGCCTTATGTTGAAGGAAGACCATGTATGTTACAGTTTAACACAGGTTGTGATTATATAATGAAAGGTACTTATAGTTTAGAAGAACAATTTGCAATTATTGATAGAGATACAAAAGAGTTTGGTAAAATAAGAGAAAAGTATTTACTTTACTAAATAATGAAAATACGAAAAAGGAAGATACAATATGAAAAAGCTAGAAGAAATGACATTACAAGAAAAAATAGGTCAGTTAATTTGTGTAGGCTTTCAAGGCTATGAATTTAATGATAATTTAAAATATTTAATTGATAAATATAAAGTTGGTCATATAGTTTTATTCACAAGAAATATTAAAGATATAAAGCAATTATTCAATTTAAATAAACAAATACATGAATATGTAATGGAAAAAACAGGTGTAATGCCATTTATTAGCATTGATCAAGAAGGAGGAATGGTCACACGTATAATGTCGGGTGCAACTTTCTGTCCTGGTAACATGACTCTTGCTACAAGCCCTAAAGAAAAAGCATATGAAATTGGAAAAATTATGGGAGAGGAACTAAGAGCATTAGGTATTAATATGAATTTAGCTCCTTCATTAGATGTAAATAATAATCCAAACAATCCTGTAATAGGTGTAAGAAGTTATTCAGATGATCCAAAAGTAGTAAGCGCATATGGTAAAGAGTATATTACAGGTTTACAAGAACAAGGAATAATTGCGACAAGTAAACACTTCCCAGGTCATGGTGACACCGATTCAGATAGTCATAAACAACTTCCAACAGTAAATCACGATAAAGAAAGAATAAATTCTGTTGAATTAGTACCTTTTAAAGAAAATATAAACTCAACTAAAGCTATAATGTCAGCTCATGTATTTTTCCCTGCTTATGAGCAAGGAAATTTACCAAGTACCTTATCTTACAATGTTATCACTAAACTATTGAAAGAAGAACTTGGATACAAAGGATTGATAGTAAGTGATTGCATGGAGATGAAAGCGATAGATGATAATTTTACAACTGAAAAAGGATGTTTAATGGGATTAAAAGCTGGACTTGATCAAGTTATGGTTTCTGCAACTTTTGAAAAGCAAGTTGCTGCGTTTGAGCTTGTTACTAATGCTGCTCTTGAAGGAAAGCTAACAAGCGAGGAAATTGATGAAAAGGTTGCTAAAATTTTAAAAATTAAAGAAGAAAGTTATGAGCTTTTGAAAACGAATTTCTATGGTAAAACTTTTGAAGAAGTTGAACATATTATTGATAATAAAGAACATAAAGCATTATCACAACAAATTGTTGATGATTCATTAACTTTGGTTAAAGGTAAAAACATTTATTTAAATGAAAAAACATTAGTTATTGCAACTGAACCTTTCGCAACTACGATTGCTGAAGATGAACTTAATGTACGTAGTATATCATCAGTTTTAAAAGAACAAAAAGTGCCATGTGATGTTGAAAAAATAGAAGTAAATATCAAAGAGGAAGATATTGAAAGAATATATATTAAAGCAAAAAGTTATAAACAAGTATTAGTATGTACATATAATGCCAATCAATTTACAAAACAAGCACAGCTAATTAATCGACTTGATACAATTGGAAACGAACTGTTTGTCTTATCAACAAGATGTCCTTATGATATTATGCGTTTTCCACAAGTAAAGAATTATCTTTGTTTATATGAATATACTCCAATGTCAGTTAATACAATTTGTAAGTATTTGTCTGGTAAACTAGAACCAAAAGCAAAACTTCCAATTTCTCTAAAAAAAAACTAACAATAGGAGCTAGCTTATACGTTGGGTTAAAAGATTATTCAGTCACTGACAATTTAAAATATATTGATTTATTAAGTAAACTTAAAATAGAAGATTTATTTATTTCAGCTCATATTCCTGAAATGCATAGTGGATTTTTAGAAGAACTAAAAACGATATGTGAATATGCGAAAAGTAAAAAGATTAAAGTATGTCTTGATGTATCTAAACAAGTGTTTAGTAGTGTTAATCTTCCAAAAGTTGATCGCTATAGACTGGACTACGGGTTTACTTTAGATGAAATAGTTAGACTATCTAAAGAAATAAAAATTGAGTTAAACGCATCAACAATTAAATATGAAGATTTATTATATTTAAAAAATCATTATGTAAATTTAAGTGAAGTAAGAATAAGTCATAATTTCTTTCCTAAGAAACATACTGGTTTGAGTTATGAAGAAGTGCTTAGAAGAAATAAGCTATTTCATATGTTTGGAATGGATGTTTTAATTTATATTCCATCACACAATCAATATAGAATGCCAATGTATGAAGGACTTCCAACAATTGAAGCACATAGAACACTTGATTTGTATAGTATATTATCAACGATAAAACCATTAGAGTGCGACGGATTATTTTTCTCAGATAGTTATGCTTCAGAAGAAGAACTAAAGCTTGCGAAAAACTTTGATTATAATATGGCAATAATTCCTATTGTTATATCATCTGATATTAGTGTTTATGAACTTGAACTGTTAAAACGAGAACATCAAAATAGATTAGATGCACCTAAAGCCTTCGTAAGATCTAGTGTAAGATCTAAGGAGGATATTCTTCCTCATCTTCAAAAAGAACGAAATTTATTAGATATTACTATCGATAATGCTAAATTCTTAAGATATCAAGGTGAAGTGTGCATACAAAAAGAAAAAATAGAAAAAGATGAAAGAGTAAATGTCGTAGCAAAAGCGTTAACTACATTAGATGTAATTAAAATGATTTACCCTGGAAGAAAATTTAAATTTATTATATTAGGTGAATATGAGGAAAATTAATTTTGAGATTAATAATGAAATGTTAATAATAGGTCTTATGAGCGGAACAAGTGTTGATGGTTGTGATACTGCTTTAGTAAAAGTTGACAATGCAAAAACATTATATCCTACATTTAAATTACTTGATTTTATTACAAATCCCTATGATGAAAAATTCATAAAGAAAATAAAAAGAAATCTTGCTATTGAAACTGCAAATCTAGAAGAAATATGTAGTTTAAACTATGAACTTCCTTATGAATTTATTAAGACAATTGACATTTTATTAAGTAAAAATAATTTAACATATGATGATATAGATTTAGTGTGTAGTCATGGTCAAACTATATGGCATAATCCTCATGGATTAAATGGATGCACGCCATCGACTTTACAGATTGGAAATGGCCAAGTAATCTCTACCATTACAGGAATTGCGACCCTTTCAAATTTTAGAGTGGCAGATGTTTGTTATGGTGGCGAAGGTGCTCCTTTAGTTCCGATGTTCGAATATATATACTTTAAAGATGATAATAAAGATATAGTTTTACAAAACCTTGGAGGAATGGGTAACCTAACATATCTCAAAAAGGGTGCGAAACTAGATGATGTAATTGCTTTTGATACTGGTCCAGCTAATGTGATGATAGATTATTATACAAATAAATATTTTAATAAACCTTATGATGAAGAAGGTAAAATTGCATTATCAGGTAAAGTGATAAAAGAAGTATTTGAAGTATTAATAAATGATGAATTTATTATTGCAAAACCTCCTAAAAGTACTGGTAGAGAAAGATATTCTCAAGAAAACTTAGAAAAGATAGCTAAAGAATTATCGTTTGAAAGATATAAAAAAGAGGATATTATTACTACTGTTACTGAACTTACTGTTTATAGTATGATGTATAACTATGATAATTATTTAGAAAATATTGATGAAGTTATCATTAGTGGTGGCGGAGCACATAACAATTATATAATGAAAAGAATGAAAGAAATCTACCCTAATAAAATATTTACATCCGATGAAAAAGGGGTAAGTAGTGATGCTAAAGAAGCATTTGCTTTTGCGGTTATTGGTTATTTGTCAATTACAGGTAATACAGGAAATGTTAAATCGTCAACTGGATCAAAATATGATTTGGTATTAGGAGAGTTATCATTAGCGAGAAAGATTGGTGGTTAATATGTCTGTTGATTTAAGTAAAATAAAAACAGAACAAAGAAACGAAAAAACAAAAGATTTAGACTTATTAAGTACAAAAGAAATAGTAACAATAATTAATAATGAAGATAAACTAGTTGCATTAGCTGTAGAAAAGCAACTTGATAACATTGCGAAAATGAGCGATGAAGTAGCTAAAGCGTTTGAAAATGGTGGAAGACTAATTTACATGGGTGCAGGTACTAGTGGAAGAATTGGTATTATGGATGCTGTTGAATGCAAACCAACCTTTGGGGTTTCTCTTGATATGGTTAGATGTCTAATGGCTGGTGGAAAAGATGCTTTTGTTGTGGCTGTTGAAGGAGCAGAAGATAATAAAGAAAATGCGGTAAAAGATCTTAAAGAAATTAATTTTTCGGCAAAAGATGTACTTGTTGGACTTGCGGCAAGTGGTAGAACGCCATATGTAATAAGTGGATGTGAATATGCTAAAAGTATTGGAGCTATAACTGGTTGTGTTGTAACAACACCAAACAGTCCTTTAGCGGATATTGTTGATGTAAAAATTGAAGTAATAACAGGACCAGAGGTTGTGACAGGCTCAACGAGAATGAAATCAGGTACAGCACAAAAGATGGTATGCAATATGATTTCCACAACTTCAATGATTAAGATTGGTCATGTTTATCAAAATTTAATGGTAGATGTTTTACCAACAAATGAGAAATTAGTTGCTAGATCTATTAACATAATTAAAGAAATTACAGGATTGTCAAGCGTAGAAGCAAAAGAATATTTTTTAAAATATTGCACAATAAAAAATGCAGTTTATGCATATTTTACTGGTATAACTGATAAAATGATTATAGAAGAAGAACTAAATAATAATAACAATAATCTAAGAAAAGCATTAGAAAAATATATTAAATAAAGAAGAGAAAGACTATGATTAAACATATAGAATTAACTAACAAAGAAGGAAAAATATTAAGAGGGTATTTAGATTATCCAGAAAACATGAACGGAGAATTGGTAATTTATTTTCATGGATTTACAGGTAATAAATCAGAGCATGCAAAGCATTTTGTTAATTTTTCACGATTGATTAGTAAAGAAGGGTATGCTTCATTACGATTAGATTTTTCAGGTAATGGTGAATCTGATGGTGAATTTTATGATTTCACAATGGACACGCTTATTAGTGATGCAAAACTAATAATAGAATATGCACTAACAATTCAGGGGGTAAAGAAATATACACTTCTAGGATTTAGTATGGGTGGGGCTGTTGCCACATATATGAGTTCGATATATAAAGATAAAATTAGTAAATTAATTCTTTGGTCTCCAGCAACTAACATTTGTGAATTAATACAAAAACACTATCAGAACCAGGTTAAAGCAGAAGAAGGAAAAGTACCAGGAACATTCGAAATATCTAAGAAAATGGAAGAAAGTACTTACCATTATGATATAACAAAAAATGCTCATTTATTTACCAATCCAGTATTAATAATAAACGGTAAAAAAGATTTATCTGTAAATTATATGTATGCGGTAAGATTAAGTGTAATTTTCCATAATACTAGATTACATTTAGTAAATGAGAGCGGTCATGGCTATGATAAAAATGAACAAAGAGACGAATTATATAATGTTTCTAAGTCATTCTTATTAGAAAATAAATAGGAAATTATTATTAAGATAACTATAAAAAAATCTATTGAAAATTATTGCAACTTTGAAAATAAGTTGCAAATTTTCATAATAATTAATTTTTTTCCAAAAAATGACATAAATTTATGAAAACACTTGCATAAATGAATTGACAATGAAAGCAATTTCATTTATAATAATATTGTAAACTTTTATAAAAAGTTATTTAAAATTAGAGAAAGGAAAAGATTTTATGTTCAAAAACGTAAAGAAGTTATTTCTTTTATTAGTTCTTGCTCTTCTTGGAGTATTAGTAATTTCTTGTGGAAATGAACAATGTACTGAAGCAAACGAAGAAAATTGTAAAGACATTATTCAATGCCAAGAATGTACTGAATTAAACAAAGAGAATTGTAAAGACTATTGTGACACTTGCAATGAAGCAAATGAAGAAAATTGCAAAGATTTCGTAGAAAAATGTCCTGAAATTAATGAGGACACATGTAAAGATTTTATTAACGTATGTCCAGATTGCATTCCTGCTAATAAAGAAAACTGTCAACAATATATTGAAGCTTGTCCTGATATTGATGCTGACAGCTGTGAAGAATTCTTCCCTTATGTAGCACCTACTGCATTCGTATTAATTGGTGATGTAAAACCAGTTGGTGAAGCATTCGAAATTATCGTTGAAGACTTTGAACCAATTGCTGACAACGTATTCACTGGTTTAATTTGGTCTTCTAGTGATGAATCAATCGCTACAGTTGACGCTAACGGTGTTGTTACTGGTATTAAACCTGGTGATGTAGTTATTACTGCAAAATCTATGTTAGATCCAGAAGTTTATGCTGAAACTGATGTAACAATTGATGACCCACTTGCTGATGATTATGACATCATTAAGAGAGAACAAGCTGCTATTATTTCTCAATTACCAATTTATGCAGCTGCATCATTTGATTTCCCTAAACCTTGGAATTCAACTGTTGAAATGAAGATTATCGATGAAAACAACCAAGAAGTTTCTGGATTTGTTTATCCTGAAGGTTTAACTCAAGAAGTTAAATTATCTTATACTCTTTCTTTAAAGAGAGGATCAACTGAAGAAAAGACAGTTGTTCAAATTTGGGCTGTTTTAGATTTAGAAGATAACTCAGTTAATAGATTAAATTCTGCACGTACTTGTGCTGAAACATTAATCAAAGATTATATTAAAGGTAAAAAAGTTGATGAAGACTTATTATTACCTACAACTATTTATGGCGTTTCATTAACATGGGATAGTAATTTACCTACTATTTTAACTAGTGAAGGTAAAGTTATTCGTCATAATGATGATACTCCTGTTACATTGTCTTTAACATTAAAATGTGGAGATAATAACGCTGCTCCTTCTTATGGACTAACTATTAAAGGTTATTCTCAAGAAGAAAAAGTTGATTATATTATGAATGAAGGATCACTTGCACCATTCAATGGTAAAGAAGTAAGTACAAGTATTTTACTTCCTAAATTTGATTCTAAATTCAAAGCTGAATTAAGCTATGTATCTCAAAATCCAGAAGTTATGGATAATAATGGTAAATTATTAAAAGAAGTTACTGAAAAGACTGAAGTTAAATTTACTGTTAAAATTGATTATTCATTCGTTAAGACTTATAAATTCGTTCAAGAAGTTGAAATGAGCGTATTTGTAGTTCCAGCAAACGGAGCTAGCAAAGCTGCTAACGAATGGTTATTATCTAAGAACTATGATGGCGAAATTTACTTCCCATATGGAAAAGTTGAAGGTAATGTTCTTGATGTTCCTACAACTTATGAAAAAGATGGTGTTACATACACTGTTACATGGGATATCTCTAAAGCTATCGTTGAACCTAAATATTTAGCTGGCGAAGAAGTTGAAACAACTAATGCATTCGAATTAGTTGATGGCAAACCTAAACTTATTGTTCAATTCTTAAGATATACTCAAGTATTAGTTACTGGTACATTTGCTAATGGTGATGAAAAAGCTGAATTAGCTTTAGCATATAACATTGGTATTTCTAATTCTGGTGATTATGTTTACACTGGAACATGGACTTCTAATGACCAAAAAGATGGATCTTTAAATCCTCGTACTGGTGAATATGATAGTATTATTAATGCTAGCCACTTCGATAAAGCTGTTGGTTACATTTCTCGTCCTACATATGGTTGGGGATTCTGGTCTGGTGTAGCTATTTCTACTACACAACCATATAATGGTGAAATGTATCAAGCATTTATTCAAGATTATATGTATTGGGAAGTTACTACAGATGCTGAAGGCAACTTAGTTAAGAACGCTAAGACACTATTTAATAATGGTGGAGATATGGGCGGTAACTGGGGCTGGTTAATGCATAATACAACTGATAAGACAATTAAAATTGAAGTTGGTACTTATGCTGCATCAGGTCAAAATTTCCCTGATACTCAGACTGAAGTTAAAGGTGCTCCTATTTATGAAACTTCTTACAAAGTAGTTACTGCTGAAGGTGAATATGTTGTAAGAGTTCCTCAAGAAGGCGATAGAATTCTTTACCAAGTTGATGATCAAGGCAATTTCGTTCTTGATGAACAAGGTCAAAAGATTCCTCTATTCAGTGAAACAAAAATAGTTGGTTATGAAGAATCAACATTTGTAACTGAAACACATGAAGTTAAAACAGCTGGTTCGCGTGTAAGCTGGGCTATGGATGGTTATGCAGTTGGTTTCGTAGCTGATAAAGATGGTAATGTATTATATGGTTCTGGTGAAGGTAAACTTCAACAAGCTGTACCATATGACAATTTAACAAACGCTAAAGACGATCCACTATTCGTTGGTGATTCTT
Organism: uncultured Coprobacillus sp.; assembly: GCA_964385755.1. Lineage (GTDB taxonomy): Bacteria > Bacillota_I > Bacilli_A > ML615J-28 > CAG-698 > CAG-698. The sequence goes on along the minus strand of CAYLPZ010000008.1, from coordinate 4,310 downwards.
CTTCTGGTAATGTTTACTACTTAGAAGTTCCTGCTGGCGGATATGCAATGAGCTGGAAATACCAATTCTATTCTGGTAAAGTTCAATCATTATATGGATTATGTCAAAAAGGTTCTAAATTAAATATTGAAGTATTTGGAAGACATCCAATGAACTCTCAATTTGCTGATTGGACTTCTACATACGTTGCTGATGCTCAAGAATTAATCGCTAAGGGTGGAATTGCTAACAATAAGACAATTGAAACTAATTTATTAAAAGCTAGAGATTATTATGATAACGAATTAGATGCAACTTCTAAAGCTGAAGTATTCCCTGCTGGAACATTAGAAGAAGCTGAAAAAGCTTATGCAGCATTATTAGATGCTGAAATCGCTGCTGTTTTAGCTAAAGAAGGTCAAACACTTCCTGAAGGCGAAACTCCATTCGTTACTCAAGTTGGTAACTTAAAAGTTCGTTTAGACGCTCTTAACACATATATTTCTTCACAATTAACTAAGAAAGCTGATTTCGATGCTAAGTATGAAGAATTAGCTAAGATTGAATTAACTATTACTTTAGATTACCAAGGTGGTTATGCTATGGGTTACTATAAGACAACTGATTTCGAAGAAGTTATCTTTGGCGACTTCATGAAAGATTTATATGCTCATATGATTGAACAAGACGCATGGAAACACGAAGTAGTTGATGGTGCATTAGTTGAAAAACCTGATGGTGTTGCTCCAACATTCGAAGAATTTGCAACTCCTGATTACTTCAATAATAACTATGCTACATATGCTAACACATTATTAACATTCTATCTATTCACTGCTGCTTATGAAAATGGTGAAAAGGTTGAAAATTATGATAAAGTTATCCCTGGTTCACAAAAATTCTTTAACACTGAACGTGGTAACAAGTGGATTGATATCATGAATTGGGTTGATGAAGGAACTAGAGCTGGTAACTATGGTGGACAAGATGCTTGGGGTAAAGTTGGTGAATATTATCAAGCTACTAAGTTTGAATTAACTAATGGTGTACAAGATAACTATGCTGGCAACCCAGTTAAAATCACTAATAGTGGATGCTTATTAGGTGCTTATCGTTTTGCACAATATATTGGTGGAAAACTTGGTGTTCCTTATAAGATGGCTATTCCTCCAAAAACTTATGCAACAATTTGCAATAGACAAGATACTCAAGAATTATATTCTACAGTAATTTATCATTGCACTGATACAACAGTTACTTTACCAGAAACTGCTTATAAGAAAGGTGCTGAATTTGCTGGTTGGTTCTTTGAAGATGGAACTCCTGCTGTTATTACTGGTGCATTATTCAAAGATGTAACTGTATATGCTAAATGGAATTCTACTCCTGAAAGTGCAATTGAAAAAGAAGTTGGAAAAGATTTAAATCCTCAATATTATGGCGTATCTACTGATGGATTCACAAAATTTACTGAACTTGGAACAATTAATGATCAAGCTAATTCTGTTGGATTTGGTGATTATGCTGTAGTTGTTGGTGATAAACTATTCTTTATGCCTAAATATGCATTTATTGAATTAGGAAAAGAAGGAAAAGAAACTTATAGCACAAAAGCAGATTTACAAGTTTATGGAACTGATGGAACTGATCAATTCTCAACTGGTTTATTATATGATCCAAAAACTGACACAGTAAAAGCACAAAATAGTTATGGTCATGGTGCATTATATTATAATGGTAGTGATAAAGCTGTTACTATTACTGATGTTACATTAACTTATGGACGTAACTTAGGTGGTACTAAATTTGGCTATAACCGTTATGTATTCTCAAACGGAAAAGCTAAACTAGTAGGTTGTGCTGCTGGTACAGAAGTTGTATTACAACCTGGTGATTATTTATGGTGTCCAATGACTGCTGATCGTTACTGTTCAGGTTTAACTGATTGCGATGGTGGAAGCGGTGTAGTAGGATGCTTAAGTGATGGTTGTGATGTAACTGTATTAAATTATGTTAATTTATTACCAAAAGATGTTGAATGGCATACAATTAAATTCATTGCTGATGAAAAAGTAATTAGCGCTCAATATCTTGAAGTTACACAAGAAATTACTGTTCCTGCTGATCCAAATAAGACTGGATTTAACTTCTTAGGCTGGAACACAGATAAAGATGCTACAGAAGGATTAGCTACTATTCCTACTGCTGTAACTGAAGATGTAACATACTATGCAATTTACTTTAAATTTGATAAGTTTGATCAAACTATTCTTGCTGCAGAATTAGATCCAGAAAATCCAACTGTATTTACAACACTTCAAGAAGCAATTGATCATGCAAATGATAATGGTACTGTTGTAATTAATGCTGGTACATATGCTGATGATGCAACTGTTGGTCATCCTGTTACAATTAAAGGTGCTAATGCTGGTGGAGCTGGATTCGGTAAGAGAGTTGAAGAAAGCGTTCTAACTGGTAAGATCAATGTTGAAGCTGACAATGTAACATTTGATGGTATTAAATTTGCTGGTGCTTCTGGCACTGATACACGTGCTGTTTATGTAAGTGCTGATATTGCTAATTTGACAGTTGTTAATAACGTATTTGAAGTTCCATTCTATAGTGCAGCTCGTTATCTACTTGCTGAAGGTGCAACAGTAAATGGTGCAACAATTAAGAATAATAAATTCTACGTACTTAACGAAGAAAATAAAGCTACTTCAGAAACATACTTAGATGCTATTCGTTTAAATAATGTAACTGGACATATCGTTATAGAAAACAATGATTTATCTGGTTTCTATGGTGATAACTATACTATCTTCTTAGGATCTGTATCTATTAAAAACGCTGTTGTAGATATTATTGCTAATAAGTTAGATGGTTCTTCATCTGATAATGAAAAAATCTATATGAGTGGTAGCGCTGTAAGAAATACTGATGAGAATACAGTTGTTAATGTTAAATACAATGAATTTGTTAACAATAGAGGTTCATTCCTTGATGCTAAAGGCGGAAAAGGTACATTCAATTTTGAAGGTAATATCGTTGATTATCTAAAAACTACAATTTTCGCAAATGCTACTACATCGACATTAAATGTTAAGAAAAACTACATCGTAAATGGTACAGATGAACTTAATGTTGAAGCTTTAGCAACTCGCGAAGAAGCAGTACAATATAGAATTGATAACTATGGCGTTCGTACTATTAAAGAAGTTCTAACTTACTATGCAAAAGCTATTAAAGAATTTAAAGGATTAACTCAATCTGTTGAAGAAATCGAAGCAATGATTGTTGCTAATAATGCTACAACTAAAGTGTTATATGCTGGTAATAAACAAGGTGTTGTTGATGCTTCATTAGGTACTTTAGCTAATCATCCTGATTATGTAACTGTATTTGGTCCTCTTATGGATGGTATTGAAGCATTCGTTAAAGACGTAAATGCAACTCAAACTGCATGGGGTTCTCCATGGACAGGATACTTAAGAATTTCTGCTATGTTTAGTATGACTTCAAGTTTAGTTAATGCTGCTCGTGAACAAATGGTAATTGATGGCTTAAATAAAGGCTTAAAAGCTGCTCGTGATGCTAAATCAATCGCTGATATGATTGCTAACTCTACAAAAGTTACTGAATTAGGAATTGAAGTAGTAAATGCATCAATTTGGTCAGGCACATATTATCCAACTATGTTATATTTAAATACAAATAGAACATCTGGCTTAGCATGGGCTGCTATCTATGCTGATTTGAATGAAGATGGTTCATACACTGTTACTGGTCTTAAGAAAGATGGCGATGCTTGCCCTGTTACTTCTGCTGATTTAACAATCACTGCTTGGAGTGGAAACGCAGCTGATTATGCTATCTTAGTTGCTTGTGGCGTACAAGTTGGTGACGTTATCGTTATCCCTGGTGGTGCTGAAGGATTAGTTTCTGGTGTTCAAGAGACTGCATTACCAGTTGCTATCTACAGAGCTAACTAATAAACAGTTAATAATAAAAATCTGGTTATCCTAGAAATAGGATAACCTTTTTTGATGTTATGAAATAATCATGTTTCTATATAATCAATTCTGTGTTGTAATATTTTTATTTTCTTTACTTATCACGCTTATATATAATATAGAAAAATTTATTGATGTATAACCAGTGTCAATAGAACATTTTCATGCTAAAAAATAGAAAAATATAAAAACGTAATATTACTTTATGCGAATAAAAAATGCGTATAATTGACAAAAATAAATAAAAAAATAATAAAAAAATAAAAAAACACTTGCATTTAATAAACAATTATTGTATAATATATAAGATGTTTGATT
>CAYLPZ010000007.1:0-70566 GCA_964385755.1 uncultured Coprobacillus sp. | reverse complement strand
TTCAATATATTACCTCACTTTGTAGCATAACAACTGTAAAACTCAGGTTATATCACAAAAAAGCGTTTACAATGATATTTTTTAATAAAAAAATATATATTTTTATTTTATTTGTACATTATAAATAATCTTTTTGAATAATTTTTATTTATTTCAATAAAATAAAATATGTACTGACATATTAAATTGTGATATTACTTCGATTATTTGATTAATTCTATACCTTTCTTTAATAGAAAGCCAGAGCACCAAATCTTTATTATTATATGCTTCAACTAAAAACTTCTTAAGATTTATATCATTTGCAACTTCTTCCATTGTATATTTAACTTCTTCACAAAACCTTGATAAATAATAAATATCTATTCTCTTCCCCTCACATACTATTTCTTCATCTTTTAAGATTCCGCTACAATTAACACAACTATAATATGTAAATAAATTAAATAAGTCTCTTCTTTTATTACACTTTTTCATATAATTACTATATCATAACATACGTTAATGTAATAATATTATTTTTGTTTATTTCTGTTTTTAAAAAAATATTTATCGTTTTATATTATAATTTTTATTTTTTATAAACACTTTTTTATTTATTTAATTATTGCTTATCTAAAATATTTAAAATACATTATTTTTTAGTCGTAATTTTTTTCTAAAATTTTAGAAAAACAGTCAATTTATGTGGTTTATTTTACCAAAATCTTCTTTTTTCCAATATTATTCGTAATTATAGCTATATTTATGCTGTTTTCAAAAAATATTTAAAAGTAACATTTTTCACTATAATTCCTCCTTTATTTCATTTTCCATGTTTATAATATTAAAAAAGTATAGACATCTTTTTTAAGATGACTATACCTCTTGAAAATCTATTTTATTTAATTATTTTACTTCTGATTCGTTCCAAATATCTTTAAAACTATTATTGTTAATACTAAAATTTTCTAATAATTCTTGTGGATAATCTAATTCATCAAGCTTTAAATAATTATTTCTATTTTTTTTTACTAAAAATAGTTTCATTTTCAACATACTCACTAATATAATAAGCACATTTTGTTTCATTACCAAAATAAAGCAAAGTAATAATATAGTTCTTATATTTTAATATAAATTATTCGTGATTAATTAAATATCTTTCAATTATAGGTTCAGAATAAATTAGACAATTATCATCTACAATTATTTCACATTTCTAACATTTAACTATAAATTTTATAGTCTCATACATTATTTAACAAACAATGTTAACAAGTTTTTTAGGAACAACAATTACTTTCTTTGGTTCACTAGTGATAAATGCTTTTATTTTATCAGAAGATAAGCATAATTTTTCTAAATCTTCTTTAGAAATTTCTGGTTCAACTAAAATCTTATCACGGATTTTTCCATTAACTTGAACAATTATTGTGATTTGTTCATCTTTAGTCTTTTCTTCATCATATTTAGGCCATTGTGAATAAGCTATTGATTCTTCATGATTTAGTACTTGACTATATAATTCTTCTGTAATGTGAGGACAAACTGGATTTAATAATTTTAAGAATCCTTCTAAGTATTCTAAAGGTATTTTCTTTTCCTTGTAACACTCATTTACAAAAATCATCATTTGTGAAATAGCAGTATTAAAGCGTAAGTTTTCATAATCTTCAGTAACTTTTTTAACAGTTTGATGATATACTTTTTCTAAGTTCTTATTTTCTTCAGTTATTTCAGCAACTTCACTATAAAAACGATAAACTCTTTCTAAGAATCTTCTTGGGCCTTCTACACCTTTTGTAGACCATGGTTTAGTAGCTTCTAATGGTCCCATAAACATTTCGTACATACGAAGTGTATCTGCTCCATAATCACGAACAACATCATCTGGATTAATTACATTTCCTTTTGACTTACTCATCTTTTCTCCATCTTCACCAAGAATCATACCTTGATTAAATAGTTTTTGGAATGGTTCATCATATTTTACAATTCCACAATCATATAATACTTTATGCCAAAAACGTGCATATAATAAGTGTAATACAGCATGTTCAGTTCCACCAATGTATAAATCTACAGGGAGCCAGTAATTAATCATTTCTTGAACTTCTTTATCATCTAAATTTAGATATTCATCTTTTTCAACATTTCTTAATAAATATCCAATGTAGTACCAACAACTTCCAGCCCATTGAGGCATTGTATTAGATTCTCTATGACCTTTAACTCCATCACTTCTTGTAACATTATACCAATCAGTAGCATTAACAAGTGGTGATTCACCTGTTTTACTTAATGTAACTCGTTCTACATAAGGAAGCTCTAAAGGTAAATCTTCTAGTCCTAAGCATTCTATAGTACCATCATTCCAATGGATAATTGGGAATGGTTCACCCCAGTAACGTTGACGAGAGAAAATCCAGTCACGAAGTTTATAATTTATACTCTTCTTTCCTAAACCATTTTCTTCTAAGTATTCTAGCATTTTATCAATTGCTTCTTGTTTACCAAGACCATTTAAGAAACCAGAGTTGATATGTTTAGCATCACCAGTAAAAGGACCCTCTGAAATATCTCCATCAAGCACTGGAATAATCTCAATTCCCATCTTCTTTGCAAACTCATAATCTCTATCATCATGAGCAGGAACAGCCATAATAGCTCCTGTACCATAACTTGAAAGAACATAATCCGCAATCCAAATTGGAATTTCCTTGCCATTAATTGGATTAATAGCATAACTACCTGTAAACACACCAGTTTTGTCTTTATTTAAATCTGTACGATCAAGATCTGATTTTGCTTTAGCTTCTTCGATGTAAGCTAAAACTTTCTCTTCTTGTTCTTTTGTCATTATTTTGGTTACTAAAGAATGCTCAGGTGATAATACACAATATGTTGCACCGAATAAAGTATCACATCTCGTTGTAAAAACAACAAAGCCTTCATCAAATCCTTTAACTTTAAAAGTGACTTCAGCACCTACACTTTTACCAATCCAGTTTCTTTGCATATCCTTAACTGATTGTGGCCAATCAAGTTTATCTAAACCTTCAAGTAATCTATCCGCGTATTTTGTGATCTTAAGTGCCCATTGACGCATTGGTTTTTTGACAACAGGGAAACCTCCACGTTCTGAAACCATCTTTCCATTGTCATTAAGTACTTCTTCGTTAGCAAGAACTGTTCCAAGTTCTTCACACCAGTTTACTTCGATATTTTTTACTTCTGCTAAACCTTTTTCATATAATTTAGTGAAAATCCATTGTGTCCATTTATAGTATTTAGGATCACATGTAGCAATTTCACGATTCCAGTCATATGATAAACCAAGCATTTTTAATTGATTTTTAAATACATTAATATTATTTAATGTAAAATGGCGAGGATCTTTTCCTGTGTTAATCGCATATTGTTCTGCTGGAAGGCCAAAAGCGTCCCATCCCATTGGATGAATAACATTATAGCCACGCATTCTCTTGTAACGTGAAACAATATCAGTTGCAGTATACCCTTCAGGATGACCTACATGTAAGCCAGCACCACTTGGATATGGGAACATATCAAGTGTGTAGTATTTTGGTTTGCTTGGGTCAAATGTAGTACGGAATGTATTATTTTCCTCCCAATATTTTTGCCATTTCTTTTCAATTTCAATATGATTATAACTCATTATTCTTTCCTCCCTATAATAGAGTTTTGATTTATTCCAAAACTATATATTAATGAAACAATTAATCCAATATAATAAAATAATCTAATGCCAAATAAAATTGACAACATATTACCAATAACAAATGCTGAAAGTGTATAAATCATTAACTGCCAATGTTTCGCAAAACTTAAAAAGTTAGCGTCACCAAACCTTGCAAATAAAGTTAATATTAGACTAAATATTAAAAGCGTAAATGCTGCTTGGAAGAACATCAATACTATTGATGTAATTATTATTGCAGGCTTAAACTTACTATAAACTAAAGTAATAACATCATAAGCCTTATTCCAAAAATCTTGATCATATGATTTAGCTTTTGTAAAATCTAATCCTTCAAAGCCAGAAAAATCTTGATATGATGTAATCATCATATTAGCAACCGGAGTTGCAATATATATTCCATCTTTACCAATTAAAATATTACTTGTATTTAAGTACTCTGATGGAAGAGTAATTTCTTCACTATCTGAAAAGAAAATCTCTATTGTCCCATAAGATACATTATAGTATTCCTTAACACCTTCTTTAGTAGCTACTAAAGTATTGTTAGAAATCTTAAAAGGTATTTCTTCAGAAATCAAGAATGCTTTTCTAATTTCTACCCTAGTAGTATAATCAATATCAGAATTAAAAGCAATAATAATTAATGATGGAATCATTAATAATATTACTAGAATAAAATAATATAATGTTGTAAATATTTTTTTGTCATTTTTAAAAGTATATATCATGTTAGGTGAAAATATACTATCTTTCATACGAGAAAATATTTTCATATTCTTATTCCTTTCAATCTATTCTATTTTAATATTATAGCAAAAAAAGGGAGTTTTTGCAAACATTAGAAGCATTTATATCGTTATATTTATTGTTATTTTGTCATTTTTTATTTACATATATCCTAATTAATCTTAATATATATAAAATTATAAAGATTTTCATTTTTTGTTTGAAAAATATCTTACAATATGATAAAATTATCAAGGTTTATAGGAGATAACATATGAGAACTACAATCATTGGAATTGCTGGGGGAACTGCCTCAGGAAAAACATCTGTTGCAAAAAAACTACTTGAAGAATCAAAAAAATATGGTTCAGTTATTAGTGTTAAGGTAGATGATTATTACAAATGTTTAGACCATTTATCATTAGAAGATAGAAAGAAAACTAATTTTGACCATCCTGATGCATATGATGCCGATTTACTTGTTTCTCATCTTAAAGCATTAAAAGAAGGAAAGAAAGTTCAAAAACCAACATATGACTTTACTATCCATACTCGTAGCAGTGCCGTGGAAGAATTAGGACCAGCAAATGTTATTATTGTTGAAGGAATTATGGCTTTTGTCTTTCCTGAACTTCGTGACTTATTTGATATTAAAGTATTTGTTGATACTCCTGATGATATTAGATTCATTAGAAGATTACATCGTGATGTAGCTCATCGTGGTAGAACAATTGATTCTGTTATTGACCAGTATCTTTCAACTGTTCGCCCAATGCATAATGTATTTGTGGAACCAACAAAAAAATATGCAGACATTATTGTTCCAACAGGCGGAGAAAACTCAATAGCAATCGATATTCTTGCAACTAAAATTCACCATCTTTTACAAATTAAAGAAGATTAATATAATTGATAAACAAAAGAATCATACATAATGGTGTGTTCAATAGAGATTTTTCTCTTATGAGAAGTGGTACGGCACGAAGCCGTGCCACTTCCTTTTTTGTTTAAGAGATTTGTGGGATTGCTCCCACTCCGTTGTAGAATATTTCTACTGTTTGCTTTCTTGTACCATCCGTCTTTTCCGCTTGGTGTACGACAACCTTATCAATAAAGTTTCTTACAAGGTATTGCCTAAAATGAATTTTTTAAGCGGTTTTCTTAACCTGCTTAGGATTTTAGTGTTTTCCGCTTTATTTTTGGTTGTCTTTTCGCCTCGCAGATCCCACAACTTCCAAAGGGAAGTGTAGTGGGCAGCACTTATTCGGTTTCTATAAGTTTTTACTTACCGTTTGTTTGATACTCTCGGTGGGTAGTAATGATGATAATTTTTCATATACATTTTCTCCTTGTTTTTATCTTTCAGTTGAAGGGGTGATTCTTGACTAAAAACGCACCCCCTAAATTAAGAAATTCTTAATTTTATTTTACCCATTCACTTAAAGGGGCTTTTTAGAGCAAAAAGTAAAGTCAAAATTCAAAATTTCTTAAAAAATTTTTTCTTTCTATATAATGGGGCGATTTTTTAACGTTTATGTGGGCAAAATCTTTTTTTTTAGTGTAAAAATTTTTCTCCCTCACTTAAAAGGGCGATTTTGTAACAGAACTTGGCGATTTAATAACGAAAAATTTTACCTATCACTTAAAAGGACTGTTTTAAGGGAAAACGTGGAGGTCTAAACTTAAAATAATTTTTAAGGCACAAAAAAGGCAAGTAGAACAAATTCCACTCGCCGAAATAGGCTAGATATTAAGTTGAATAAGTCAATAGGCAGATGTCCACGTTCTTGGACCTCTACCTACTATTGTAAAAGTTTTAACATTTTTTAATTTTTATATTGTCTTTTTTTAGAATGTAAATATGTAATATAGGAAAACCTTCAGGTTCTTTGATAACGCCACCCGTTAAGACTCGATTTTCTCGTCCTGTATAAATCCAAAAGCCTCTTTCATCCATTTTAGTTATTAAGTCGTTTAAGTCAAATCCTATTACCACTCTTTCACTTTCTTCGATAAGAGAATCTGCATCCGATAAATATTCTATTTCTTTTGTTTGAAAATTTCTTTTAAATCATCAATCGCCATTTCTACATCCATCGTGTGGAACATAAGGTAATTAACGTTCATTGTTTCGAACGGTGCTTGCTTATATATCTTGTTGCTTTCTTCTTCCGTATAAAAATGCCAATAGCGGTAAACGTAACCCATCCAAAACAAAACGTCCTTTGAGAAAGTTTCACGCTTTGTTTCAAGTTTATCTTTGCAAGTGGCGATAAGCTCTTCTAAAAGATATTCTTCGCCTGCCCATTGCATACGGTTGTATTCAGAATCAAGATTTTTTGCAATTTCGCCGTTCATAAACGCTTTTACAAGGCTTTCGGCATCGTATTCCGTATTAGCAAAGAGTTCAAATAGCCGACCTTGTATATCGCATAATTTCAGTTCCAAAGCATCCATTAGTTATCTCCTTTTAATGCGTCGTCCAAAATCTCGTCGAAGAATTTGCCTTCACGGCGATGTAACTTGCAGATTTCATTAGCACGTTCTATGCCTTTTTGACGGTTCCTTTCGCTTACATTTCGTAATACTTTCTTTTCAAAGAAGGAAAGTTCAATTTCTTTTTCTACTTTAATTGCTTTACAAGCCTTTTCAGTAAGAGCAACGTATTGTCTGCCAAGTTGTAACGCCGACAAACTGTTTACAAGTGCTATGTCCGTTATATTCTCCATAAAGAAGTTATCAATAACAAAGAACATTCTATCGTTTGCAATACTACCGATAGCCAAATCTTTACCGCTTGTCATAGTGCTATATTTATTATAGAACTTGCTACCTTTAATTCTTTCCATTCTTCCACGATGATAAGCAACTATCATTGCCCAATTAATATCCGCAGGAATTTCAACTGTTGCAAGTTCGCTTACATCAATAGATACAACGTAAAATTTTGATTCTTCAAAGTCGCAAACAAGAGTAAGCGGTTGTTCGGGAGTCGTTCCCATATAAAAACCTTTACCAAAGTCACATTTTTCACGACTGATAGGGGCAATATCTCCAACTAAACCGCTTTTTGAGCCGTGATAAAGAATAACACGTCCATCTTCAATTTTTAGAGAAGACACTTCACGCTTAACCTTTTCTATAATCATATCGTAAACGGGAACGTTAAAATCTTTGCACAATGCAAAAAGACTTTCTCCTGCAAGACGAGTAGGTTGAGAATGTCCGTTTTCCCAACGGTTAATAGTGGCGAACTGAACACCAATCTTCTTTGCCATTTCAGTTTGGCTTAATCCTGTATATTGTCTGATTTGTTTAACAAGTTCTCGCATAAATACCACCTATAACATTTATTACACTTTATATTATACTGATTGTTATATCTTTTGTCAATTTGTTTTGACTATTAGAACTATAAAACATTTGAAATCTTTGTAAAATTTTGCAAAGAAAAAGAACTAGGATTTTACTTCCAAGTTCTGTTTCTTTGATTCATCCGAAATAGTGTATTCCTAGTTGATTTTAATTTGTTTTTTCAAAATCCCTATGAAATACACCACTAAGTAAGAATCTTTTTTTAATACGTATTAACTTTTTGTCTTTCGACTGGCATTATTTTGCTTGTTTTTCTCGAGCCACTCGAGACAATACACTATTATTTTAAGATAATTAGTGAATATCTTCTGCTTAAGCACTTTTAGTATGTGCTTATTTTTTAATTACTATACATCTTTTCTAAAAATTATTCTGGGTATGAATCTAAATCATTAGGAAATGTTGCTACAAAGTCTAATCCTTGATATAATACCTCTACTTTTTTTACAATATCTAATGATTTTAATTCTAATTTACATGAAGTTATTTTATCACCATTCATCTCAACATATAAACAAACTTCATCAATATTTAATACGTTAATAGTAGGTTTACTAGCATTATATACATAATTTCTAATGTCTAGTGAATAAGTATACAATGTTCCTTCTGCTTTTTCAAATAATAAACATTTAAAGAAATCATCATCAAAATAGAAACTAGTAACATCTTTTAAAACATACTCAAGATTTTCTTTTTCCATTAACTCATTTTGTTCATCTTCAGTGCATTCAAATTTTGTTTTTACATCATTTAAGTTAATGTAAATCATATCATCTTTAATTGCAAGAAACGAAAGGACATTTGAATTAGATTGATGATATAGTTTGTTATATAAATTATTGCTATTTTTTTCAAAAGCAAATAATTCATTATATTTAGTACTACCATTAGTTAGATTAATTTCTACTGTTGCTTTAGTAGAATTAATATATTGTTCTAATGTTTCTTGTAATATCTTTTGAACTTCTGTACCAATAATTCCCTCTTTAAGCACTTCAACATTTACTACTACTTTCACATTGGAATTATCTTTTAATGAAATAGTAATATCTGCCTTTCCACTTTTAATGAATCTAAGCACTTTTCCATCAACTTTAATTATACTGCTATCAGATGTTGAAAGATCAAAGTCAACTTCTCCAAGATTTGATGTAATTTGGACATATAATAGCTCACCTTCATTATATTGTGAAGAAACATTACTTACAATTGTTACTTCATCTTCACCAAGTACTGTAATAGTTTCTTCCTTTGTTACATCACCACATGAAAGTTTAATAACACAACTTCCACTTTTTTTAGCAAAAAGAGTTTTACCATTTACAGAAATTACATCTTCATCACTACTAGTTACTGTTACATCTAGTAATGATGAATCAAGTGGAGTAATTACATTAACTGTAATTTCTTGACTTGAATTAACAACCATTTTATCTTTAATACTATATATAATGTCTAAAATAACTAATTTTGATTTAACATCTACTGTAATTTTTGCTTCCTTTTGTGGGAAACCAATAGGAGATACTACTATCTCATTTAATCCACTTTTATTAAATGTAATAGTATCACTACTTTGAATAGCTCCATTAAGTTTTATTTCATAACCTAAGAACTCATAACTAGAATTTATTGTTACTTTAGCACTTTCTCCTTCACTATATTCTTCTTTATCTAAAGAGATAGAAAGTGTAATATCATCTAAACTTATTACAGTTACTTTAATTTCTTTAGTTACTTTTTTTGTTGAAATAGTAATTACTGTTTCACCTTTTGCTAATCCTTTTATTATATTATTTTCAAAAGTTATAATTCCGTTATCAAAACTAACTTCATATTTTTCATCAGCATCACTAGGAAGTGTTTCAATATTTACTTCTTTTTCTTCTCCTACAAAAAGAGTTATTTCATTAGGAGATATAATTGATGTAATATTTTTTTCACCACAAGAAATTATAAAAACAGCAAAAATTACAAGTATTAGTATGCTTATATATTTTTTCATTAGTTTTCTCCTTTTTACCTTTATTTATTACTATAATTATATATTTATTTTAACATAATGTCAAAAACTTTATTTTTCCAATTATTTCTTTATAAACCTATCATAGTATTTATTATTTAATTCTGGATCTATTATCGTAATTTCTTCATTTTTAAAAGGATTTACAAAAGAAAGATAATATGAATGTAAGTATAAACGATCACTTTCTTCACCATATAGTTTATCACCAACTAATGGATAACCGATAGTACTCAAATGAACACGTATTTGATGGGTTCTACCAGTTAACAAAGTTATGTCTAACAAAGTATTTCCATTTTCTCTAGTAATTACTTCATAAAGTGTAACTGCTCTTTTTCCATCTTCTCTTACCATTCTTTTTATATTACCTTCAGATACTCTAGCGATTGGTAAGTCAATTTTTCCTATATTATCTTTCATATATCCTAAAACTAACGCTAAATATTTACGTTTAATATGCCCATCTTTGGTAAGCATATGATGAGTATATCCGTCTTTCGCAACTATCATTAAACCACTTGTCTGATAGTCAAGTCTATTAACAATATGAATATTAGAATTAATGTTTTTATCTTGAAAATATTTTTTCACATAACTAACAATATTATCTTCATAATGCTTATGTGAAGGTTGTGAAGCAACATCGTGTTCTTTATTAATTATTAAAATATGTTCATCTTCATAAATAATATTTATGTTTTTATCTGATAAAGTTATTTGATCATTTTCTTTTTCATCATATTCAAGGGTAATAATGTCACCATTTTTAACTTCATAAAAGTTTTTTGCTTCTATACCGTTTATGTACATTTTACCATAAAGCTTAACTTTTCTTGCAAATCTACGGGATACACCAGATTCTAGAATATAATCTTTTAATATTGCATCATGTAAAACTTTAAAATCTACTCTCATAATCAATTATTTTAAAAAAGGAAGCATTAATGCTCCCTTATTATTTTGTATTATATCTCTTAGCTTCTTCAACAACTTTCTTAATTAAGAATTCTGGAACTTCTTCATAACGTAAGAATTGACGAGAGAAACGACCAGAAGCTTGTGTCATAGCTTTTAAGTCAATTGCATATTTAGAGATTTCTGCTTCAGGAACTTCAGCAATAATTTCTTGTACGCCTTCTTTTTGTTCCATACCTAATACTCTACCACGACGTTTGTTCATATCACCTAAGATAGTACCAACGAATTCATCTTTAACGATAACATTAACTTGGTAAATAGGTTCAAGTAAAGTAGGTTTAATCTTATCACAAGCATTTTGGAATGCAAGTCTTGCGGCTAATTTGAATGATAATTCATTTGAGTCAACATCATGGTAAGAACCATAGTAAAGTGTTGCCTTAACACCAATTACTGGGTATCCAGCAAGAGGACCTTTTTCTAATGTTTCAATTAAACCTTTTTCAACAGCAGGGAAGTAGTTTTTAGGAACAGCACCACCAACAACTTCTTCAGCAAAAATGAATTTTTCCTCACATGGTTCAAAACGAATCCAAACGTCACCATATTGTCCAGCACCACCAGATTGCTTCTTATGTTTACCTTGAGCTTCACCTTTAGCTTTAATTGTTTCACGATATACAATACGAGGTTCAGTAGTTTCAACTTCAACTTTAAACATATTCTTCATCTTTTCTAAAATATATCCTAAGTGAGTCATACCTTGTCCACCAATTAATTGTTGTGCAGTTTCTTGGTTACGTACAATCTCTAATGTTGAATCTTCTAAACGTAATTTTTGAAGCGAAGAAGAAATCTTATCTTCATCTTGTTTATTCTTTGGTTGGATACCAACATAAATAACTGGAGTTGGATGAGCAACCTTTTCAAATACAACTGGAGCTTTCTTATCGCAGAAAGTAACACCATCACAAATCTCAGGAATTTTTGTGATACAAGCGATATCACCTGCTTCAACTGTTCCGACATTAATTTGTGTTTTACCCATCATAGTAATTAATTGTGGGCATTTAATAGTTAAATCATTTTCTGGTAAATATATATCTTGACCTGTAGTTACAGAGCCACTATATACTTTAAAGAAGTTAATAGTTCCAATAAATGGGTCAATGATTGTTTTAAATACATAAGCAGAAAGTGGTTCATTACTATCAACATTACGAACAACCTTAGCACCTTTATATTGACCTTCTTTAGCACCAGATGGAGCTGGTAAGAAGTCAATTGCCATATCTAATAATGCACTAACACCAACATTTTTTAAACCTGCACCAACTAAGATTGGGAATAATTCTGCAGTGCAAACTTCAGTTTTTAAACCTGAAACAACTTCTTCTGGTGAAAGTTCCATAGTATCAAAGTATTTCATCATTAGTTCTTCATCAGCTTCTGCAGCTTTTTCCATTAATTGACCATAAATTTCTTCGATTCTATCAGCAAGTTCAGCTGGAGCATCACCAGTTTTGCCATCGTTATAGAAAGCTTTTTTATCTAAAACTGTAGCATAACCTTTGAAATTATTTGTTCCACCAATTTCTAATGCTAGAGGGATAGCTTTCTTTGTTAGTTTTTCATGAATTGAATCAAGTACTTCATCGAATTTACAATTTTCTTTATCCATTTTATTAACAAAGAAAATAGTTGGAAGTTTACGTTTTGCACATTCTTCCCAAACACGCTCAGTACCTACTTCAGCTCCTTTTGTACCATCTATTAAAATAACAGCAGCATCTGCAGCAGAAAGTACATTTTCGATATCACCAATGAATTCTTCTGATCCAGGTGTATCTAAAAAATTAAATTTATATCCTTTCCATTCTAATGGTAAAAGAGAAGAATTTAATGTAGTTTGACGAGTTTGTTCTTCTACTGAATAATCTCCAACAGTAGTCTTTCTCTCAACCTCGCCTTTTTTATCTATTGCTTTTGCTTGGAACAATAAAGCTTCACCAAAGCTTGTTTTACCACATCCTAAGTGTCCAAGTATTGCAATATTTCTTATATTATTAGTTTTATAATCTTTCATTCCTTTTGCCTCCTATGGAATCTTTTTCAACATTATTATTATATCATAGAGTAAAACGTTTTACAAATATATTTTTAATCTTTTATCAAAAAAACAATAAACTTATTTGTGCTAGTATATATTGTTAGTATACAATTTTTCAAAATCAAAAATGATATTTTATTAATAAAATTTATTTTTATGCATCTTTCATTTGTAGGATATGCATACTTCTGTAATAGCACACTTTTTTCTAATTTAAACAAATATTATAGTATTCTTATATGATAAATAATGTATTTTTTTATATCCTTATTATTATAAATTAACAATCGTCTTCCTTTAGTATCAAAATAACCTAAACACTATAATTTTAACAAAAAAAACATTATTGAATATATATCAACAATGCTATTTTTTCCTTCTGCAATTGACAATGGTACACTTGCTTTTTTACAATAATATTCATTCATATTATAACTGCTTTCTAGTTTTTTATAAAAAGCTATAAACACTTTATCCTCAGTAATCTTAATATTTAATGGTAAATTCCATTTATAAAAAATATAACCTTCTATCTCTAATGGAACTAGAATATCTTTCTCTTCGAGCCTTTTTTCTGCTTCTATAGTTTTTTCACCTAAAATTATTAAATTCATCCACAAAAGTTACTTTGTATGTTTTTTTATTATGATTTGGATTGAAAATATCTGGGTTAATTACTATATTACATGAGATAGAAAAAAACATTATTAATAAGAAAAAAAATGCGTTTCATATCATCACCTAATAATACTATATAATATATTTAATTTATATTTCAATAATATTTTATTACACAAAGATATTTCTTTATAATCATCTTGTTAAATATTAAAAAAGAGTTAGAACTTTCTAACTCATTAAATATGTAATCTCTTATCTAATTCTTCTTTTGTTCTTTTTCCACCAAAAATTAAAATTGCTAAGAATAGTAAAAGTGACACTGAAGCAGAAACTATAGGTGACCATAAAGGTTCATACTTTATTAGCTTAAAACATTGTAATATTAGTGGGATATTACCAATAAATAGTGATAGGAAAACTGGTGTAAATGCTTCACTATAACTTCTTTTGTTTATTGCAATAAACATTCCATTTGTGATGTTTGTCGCAATACAAAGCCATGGAATGACAATAGCTAATGACCATCCCTTATTTCCACTTATTAAATCTATTATCCAAAGTGTAATTGACATTGCAATGCACTGAATCAATAATTTCTTAATGAAATATGCTCTACCAAGAAACATTCCTTTGACTAATGTAAATAGATATATCATTCCTGCAGTTGTATATATAGACCACCATACTTCATTTTCTTTATGTGTTACTATGTTTACTACAATTGGTGCAATTGTTGCAATCAAAAATAATAAAAGAAATAATTTAATTGTGAAATGATATTTTTCTATTTTACGTGTTCGTTTTGGATAATTCACAAAATTATTTTCTTCACCATTTATTTCATCAAGTTTGTAAAAACATAAAGGACAAGTTTTTCTATCTGTGTCAAATTTCGCATTACATTTTTCACAATATTTCATCTTATTCCTCCAAATCATTATGTTCTACGATAATATCAACACCTAGACCACTAAAAAGACGAACAAAATCACGTTGGATGTCTCGTTCTATTATCGCACTTGAGAAAGTAATATAAATACGATTTTTATAGTATGTAACTCCAATATTTACTGGTGCAGCTTTACTTGTCCCATTAGCAAATGTTATTTTAGTTATATATTTTTGCATATCAGTTGGGATATTTAAGTCTCCAAGATTTGATATACAAAAACTATCTGCAGTCGTTGCTTGTTTATTATACGCAATTTTAAAAGCTATATTTTTAATACACAGTGGAACAATACGCATAAAGAAGTTTCGTTGTAAAGAAACATTTTCTAATACTCTCGGAAGTAAATTTTCATCTTTTGCGTTTTCTATTAATTGTTCTTTACAAATCCTAATATAATCTTCTAATGATTTATTTGCATCGAGTTTTTCAGATACTTTAATGATTTGTGAAAAATTTCTTAATGATGTTGTTGGAAACTTCTTTCTTAAATCCATTGGAACAAAGATTTGAAATGGTCTTTCACGTTTTCTCAACATTATTTGACGATGTGAAACAATATAAAATATGCTTGCGCAAATTAATTGAGTATATGAACAATCAAATTTTGTTATTAACTCTTTAAGTTTATCTTTATCACATGAGGCAGTAACTACACCTGTATAATAATCTGAATATGGTGTACCGATAATATGACAAGCTTTTACTTCTTTATATGTATTCTTTAACGCACCATCATAAATTTTATTAAATGGATCAATAGATTCTTCATAGTTAAATTCTTGATCAAAAAGAATTTTTCCTTCATCATTAATATTTTCACCTTTTAATACTAAATATTCATAAACAAGAGCTTTCAAAAATTGAGTAGCACCAAAACCATCAGTTATTGAGTGGAAAATCTCAAGGCCAATCTTATTTTGAAAATAAGTTACGCGAAACAAATAACCCCTTGAATCGTTTTTATTAATGCTTTCTAAAATATAAGGATTTTCTGGATAAATTAATGGTGATTTTTTATTATCTTCAAAATAATTCCAAAATAAACCATTTTTTAATTTTAATTTAAAAGTACGAAATCTTAAGATTGTAAGATTTAGTGCTTCTTGTAAAATATCAGGATTTACTTCTTCAGTCATTGAAAAAGATATTCTAAATAAATTAGTACGATATTTTCGTGATATACTTGGGAAGATAATCGCCGCATTGTCAAGTTTTACCCATGATCTCATATTCTAATTCCTTTCCTTCAATTACTTTTTGTAAAAGCCATATGAAAGTGAAAATTCATTATATTCACTAAGTCTCTTAATTTCTTCTTCTGTTTCTATTGTATAATCATATAAGAACGAAGATATACCTATTTCTTTTAACTCTTTTAAATAAATTGATAAATTAATAGAGTTCTTGCTTAATAAACTCATATGACAAAGCTCATCACCAAAAAGAGGATGATCTGAAAGCATTAATCGCTCTTTGTGACATCTTTGACAATGTAATTTTTTTTCATTATATGTTTTGTTTACCAAACAATATTTCATATACATTAACTGATAATAACCGTAAACCATAACTTCGCATTTAGGAATTCTATGGTATCTACTTTTGTATCCTTGTAACATCTTAATAATATTTTCTTTAGATAGCTCAATTGAAAGGCCTATTTTCGAAAATCCCAAATGTTCTAAAACTCTTATTGTATAACTATTAACAACATTCATGTAAACACTAGATACTTCTGTTACTTTTCCAATTGAAGAAGATACGCAGTTATAATCATAGTTTTTGTTGTTGCTTACTCTTGGTAAAACATATCTTCCTTTTGTTTGTAGTTTATTACGAAAATATAGTTCAAAGTCTATATCTTTATTAACACTACGGACCTTTTCTAATTGTTTCTCATTACTTACAATTATTGAATATTCTTTGTAATTATGTATATTATCACTAGCACTTAATATAACTTCTTCAGTGTTAATTGTTTTTCTATTATATTTGTTCTCTCTCATTTTTTGTAAATCACAAAGTAAATCACGACGAAGTGCATTGATTTCTTTTATTGAGACATAATAGTTTTTCGCATTAACATCTAAATTAGCAAATACAAATGGTGTGCTTCCTGTTTTTAATATTTGCGTTTTGAATGTTTCTTCAAAGTTTTTTTCACTTGTTTCTGTTTGACAAATACCTGAGGCTATATTCTTCCCATCAGAAATTTCTAAACAAAGATTTTTATCAAAATCGATATAACATTTCCCTGTTATTTCTATTTTTGGAAGTGAAAAATCATTTTCTTCTCTTTTCGTAATATATACCAAAGAGCCTTTTTTCATTTTCTTATGAAGTTTTATATATACTTTTTCGCCACTACTTGTTTTCTTAACAAGTTTATTATCTACATACATCTCATTAACTATAACAGCATCATAACCTTCACTTGAAGTTATGCGAAGTGAATCACCGACTTGAAGTTCTTGATTGCAAATAAGTGAAGTAAATATTGTCCCTTTTCGATCAATATAATCAACTACTTTTCCAATTAATACTCCCAAATGGTTACATGAATCAAAATTAACTAAATCATCATTTGATTCATTTAATATAAACCCTTTAGTTGACATTCTATTAAAAGCAATTTTAGATTTTTCTAAATCGTCTTGATAATTTAAACCCATTATTTTTTGTTTATATGCTTTAGTTACATAATAAACATATTCTTTGCTTTTCATTCTACCTTCGATTTTTAAGCTATCAACATATGGGTAAATTTCTTCAAGGAAAGAAATTGTAGATAAATCTTTAGGACTTAAATAATATTTTTCCTCTCCATTAAATTGATGTTTAAGACGGCAGATTTGTGCACATCTGCCACGATTACCACTTCTACCACCTTCAAGACTACTTACAAAACAGTTCCCAGAATATGAAATACATAGTGCTCCATGAACAAATACTTCTATTTCTATGTCGACTTTTTCTCTTATTTCCTTAATAATATCAAGAGATACTTCTCTTCCAAGAATTATTCTACTAAATCCAAGTTTTTTAAGAGCAATACAGTCTTCTACCGTTTGACAATTAACCTGCGTCGAAGCATGTAGTGGTAAATCGCTATAGCGATTGTGTAAAATACTTGCAAGTCCTAAATCTTGAATAATAATGGCATCTACACCATTTAAATATAAAAAATCAACATACCTAACAGCATCATCTATTTCATCTTCATATATTATTGTATTAATTGTTACATATACTTTAACATTATACAAATGGCAAAGTTTTATAGCATTTATGATTTCTTCATCATCAAAGTTATCTGCGAAAGCTCTTGCGCCAAACCTTTTCCCCGCAAGATAAACTGCATCACATCCTGCGCTTATTGCACTTTGTAATCTATCAAATCCTCCACAAGGAGATAATAATTCCACTTTTTTTGTCATATCATTTACCATATTATATTTATTTTACACTATTTACCTAAAAAGAACAACCACTAAATATTTATATAAATATGACAAATCATCACTAGATTTGTCATATACTATGATTATTTATTTAAAATATACAATACACCTATTGTTCTTGGGCCACAGTGTGTAGCTACTGTTGTTCCTGCTTCTGTTTCATAAGTGTTTTTTACATTTGCTAGAAGTTTTATTTCTTGTTTTAGTACTTTAGCATCTTCATGGGCATAAACATGAGTTACCATTATATTTTCTAAATCAATATTAGGTAAATCATTAATAAAATCTTGAAACATAATTTTTCTTGCTTTTTCATAACTTCCAATTGGCTTTTTTGCAAGCACCATTTGATTATCAACAACTTTTATTATTGGCTTAATTCGCAAAAGTGTTCCAAAAATTTTAGTTACACCACTACATCTTCCACCATAGTTCATATATGTAAGAGTATTCATTACAAACTGAGAACGCACTAGTGGGACACATTTTTCGACCTCATTTTTAATTTCTAATGCACTTTTACCTTCATCACGTAATTTACATGCTTTCAAAACTAAAAGCCCTAGGCCACTAGAAAGGTTCTTTGAATCAACAACAAAAATGTGACCATCACCAATCTCTTCAGCAACCATCTCAGCATTTCTACAAGTACCAGAAAAACCAGAACCAAGGCAAATAAAGATAATGTCTTCATATTTAGATAGATACTTGTTAAATTCTTGTTCAAATCTAATTGGTGTAATTTGCGATGTCTTTGGAAGAGTTTTATGAGCATCTGAGTATTCAAATAACTCTTTTACTGTTATATCTTTACTAGAATTATATTCTATACCATCTAAATTAACATAATAAGGTATAACTTCAATATTTTTCTCACGATAGAGTTCAGAAGTTAAATCAGATGCAGAATCGGTAATTATTCCTATTTTTTGTTTAACTATATTTTCCATATATTTATTTCCTTTATTTGTAATATTTATCATAGTTATCAATATCACTTGCAAAAGTAATTAACTGTGTATAATCTTTAAAAATAATTTCCATGCAATGAAGTTGATTATATCCTACTTCATTTAATTTTACAAACAACTTATCAAAATCTATGGTACCAAGTCCCATCTTTTTGTGTTGATCAGATAGACCATTATTATCTGAAAAATGCATATGATATAAATAATCCTTTAAAAGATCTATATATTCTTCATAACTAAATTTAGAACAGTGAGCATGACCTGTATCTAAAATAAATTTCAAGTTGTTCATTTTACTTTTTTCGATTAAGTATAATATTTCACTAGGACTATATCCAAGTTCATAATCAGATGGCATATTTTCAATCATAATATTAATACCATACTTTTCCGCAAATTCACAAAGAATAACTAAAGGAACTAAAACAGCATCTACTGCTTTTTCTCTCTTAATGTTTTTATAGTATTTTCCTAGATGTAATGTGCATTTCTTACAGCCAAACATACTTGCATAAGAAATTGCATCTTTCATTCTTTTCATTACATCTTCGTTTATTTCATTATTTTCATTGATTAAATCATTATTATAACCATGTGGCAAATGAAGAACAAATTCAATGTTTTTTTCATTAAATAATTTCAGACACCTTTTTGTGTAAAGAATTCCTTGCTCATTACTTACATTATAAGGATAAAATAATTCAACTCCTTGATAAATATTATCATCTATTAATTTTTCATATCCATCGAAATCTTCTTCTTTTCGCATACAATTAATTGTAAAACATTTTCGCATTTTTTCGATCTCCCATATCTATGATTCTTTATTTGATAAGTATTCCCATCTTTCCATTTTATATTCATATAAAGTGCTAAGTTCTTTTTTTCTATCCATTAACTCTTTACACTTTTGATAATCTGCATAATATTTATTAATTTCTTCATCTATAGTTTTCATTTGCTTTTCTAACAAATCAATCTCTTGTTCAATTGTTTCAAATTCTTTTTTCTCTTTAAAAGATAATTTATTTGATTCTTTCTTTACTTGTTTATTATTTGTAATATTTATTTTATCATTTTTTTCTACTTTTTTGTTAGGCTTTATTTCATTAATATATGTTGAATAATTACCATTATATTTTGAAAAAGTATTATCTTCTAAAACAAAAATAGTATCAACAATTTTATCAAGTAAAAAACGATCATGTGAAGCAATTATTACAATACCCTCAAATTCGCTTAAGTAATCTTCTAAAATATTTAATGTTGTAATATCTAAATCATTAGTTGGTTCATCAAACAAAAGTACATTAGGTGCATGCATTAAAACACCAAGCAAAAGAAGTCTTCGTTTTTCACCACCTGATAATTTTGAAATGTATGTATATGGATCAAATAAGAAATTCTCAAGCATTTGTGTTGATGATATGGTTCCCTTTTTTGTTTTAATTATAGTGGCAATATCATTTATATAATCAATTGCGCGAACTGATTCATCTAGAAGCGTATTTTCCTGTTTAAAATAACCTATTTTTATTGTTTGTCCGAAAATAACTTCACCAGTTGTTGGGAGCGTTTCACCTGAAAGCAAATCCATTAATGTTGATTTTCCAGCACCATTTTTACCAATTATGCCAATTCTAGCATCTTTTGGAAGAATAAAAGATACATCACTAAAAATATTTTTTTCATATGCTTTTGAGACATTTACAAACTCTATTGTTTTATTTCCAAGTCTTGTATATGATGATTCTAGCTCAATTTTCTTATCAACTATTTTTTTCTCATTTGCTAGTTTTTCATAATTTTCAATTCTCTTTTTATCTTTAGTTGCGCGGGCTTGTGGTCCTCTTTTTATCCATTCATATTCTTTTCTTAAGAAAGCACTAACTTTTCTTTCTTTTGCTTCTATAAAAGCCATTCTTTCTTGTTTCAATTCAAGATATGTTGAATAATTTGCATTATATTCATATATCTTTCCATGCTCAAGTTCAATTATTTTATTAACTACTCTTTCAAGAAAGTATCTATCATGTGTCACAAGTAAAATAGCTTTTGTATACTTAATTAGTTTTTTCTCAAGCCATTCAATAATATCACAGTCCAAATGATTTGTTGGTTCATCTAAAATAAGTAAATCACAAGGCTTACTCAAAGCTAAACCTAATGCAATCTTTCTTTTTGTGCCACCAGACAAATTGCATATTTTTTTATCAAAATCAAATATCTCAAGTTTAGTAAGATTTGCTTTTGCTTCATGTAAAGCAACATCTAAAGTTAGTTCTTCATTTAAAAGCTCGTTAATTGTTTTTTCTTCATTAAACTTTGGTGTTTGAGAAAGATAACTTATCTTTGTTTTACCAATGTACTCAACTACACCTTTTTCAGGTTCTTTTTGTTTTGCAAGAATTGATAAAAGTGTACTCTTACCAGATCCATTAACACCTATCAAACCAATTTTATCATTATTTTCAATATTAAGACTTATATCATCGAGTAATACTTTTTCACCATATTGACAAGTAATTGATCTAGTGGAAAGTAACATTTTATCATCTCCTTTTATCTTATATTCCAATAATTATATTAAATATATAACTAACTACAAACAAACTTGCAATAACATAAACAAGTTTATTTACTTCTTTTCCTCTCTTGCTTGCAAGCATCATTATAGAGTAGAATATTATTCCTAAACCGATACCATCAACAATTGAATAAGTAACAATCATAAATATGATAATGAGAAATGTTGTAGTAACCGTGATTTTATCTTCCCAGTTAATATTCTTTAGTTCACCAAAAATCATCGCACCAACACCAATTAATGCCATTGAAGTCACAGCTGGGTGACTAATTACTGATAAACCTTGATAAGCAAAAATCGTTAGGAAGAATAGAATTCCACTCACAATAGCAGATAGGCCTGTTCTAGCCCCTATTTTTGTCGCAACAGTGCTTTCCACAAAACAAGTAACAGGGCTAGTTCCAAGCACACTACTTATGATGCAACCATTAGCATCACAAATTAGTACTTTTTTTTCATTTTCAAAAGATTCAGGTTCCTTACTTATTTCTCTATTTAAAGCATATAAAGTAGGTGATGAATCAAAAATATGAACAAACACTATTGAGAAAATAATCATATATGCCTTAGGATCTTTTAACACACCAAAACCTAAAAATGATTTTCCAAAAACCTCTTTTATATTAGCTATATCAATTGCCTCTTTAGAAAATGTTGGCATTTGATCTTGTAATTCTGGGAAAATAGCACCTAAACTAACTCCTACGATAGCAGTTGTAGCGATAGCAATTGGTACCGCAAAAGTTTTTATTTTTCCTCTTACATTTAAAAGAATTAGCATCAAAATCACACCAAATAAGGCAAGAAGGGTAGATGGACTAGATAGTGAGCCAAGGGACAATTGATCATTTTCAACTATTACAAGACCAGAATTTTTTATTCCCACAAAGGCGATAAATGCACCAAGTCCAACGATGATTGCCGTCTTAATATCTTTAGGAATTGCATTAAATAATTTCTCTCTAACATCAAAAATCGTAATTACAAAAAAGATTATCCCCGCAACTAAGCAAATTGCTAATGCTTCTTGATAAGAGAATCCTAGACCATTACATATTGTAAATGTGAAAAAAGTATTAAAACCCATTCCTGCTGACATCATTGCTGGGAAATTAGCAATTAATCCCATTAGTATTGATGAAATACTTGAAGCAATGGCAGTTGCAATAAATACTCCTTGATAGTTCATATTCGCTAAACTTAAAAGATTTGCGGTGAGCGGAATAACATAAACCATCGAAAAGAAGACAACAACCCCTCCTATTATCTCTTTTGCAATACTTGAATTTCTTTTCTTAATTTTAAATATATCTTTCATAATCATTCTTATAAAAAGCTCTCATAGACTACTATAAGAGCTTAATATCTATAGAGTAAATCTACGATAAATTTTCTTTCCTTTTTTTACCTTTATACCATCAGAAAGTTTTTCTTTAGCAATGGTATCTTTAATTGATATTACTTTATTTCCATCAATTGTTACGCCACCAGCTTCGATTAAGCGACGAGCATCAGATTTAGTTTGTACTAAACCACCAAGGCATAATAGATCAATAACCGTAACTACACCATCAGTTAAATTTTCTTCACTAACTACAGTAGTTGGCATGTTTTCATCATTTCCTTCACCACTAAATAGTGCTTTAGCAGTTTCCTCAGCTTTACGAGCTTCTTCTTCTCCATGAACAAGTGAAGTTAATGAATATGCTAATATTTGTTTTTTCTCATTAATACGGCTATCATCCCATTTATCCATTTCTTCAATTTCTTCAATTGGAATAAATGTAAGCATACGAATACATTTCATTACATCATTATCATCAACATTTCTCCAGTATTGATAAAATTCAAATGGTGAAGTTTTTTCAGGGTCTAACCAGACAGCACCTTTTGCGGTTTTTCCCATTTTCTTACCTTCACTATTTAAAAGAAGTGTAATTGTCATAGCATATGCATCTTTACCAGTTTTCTTTCTGATTAGATCTGTACCAAATAGCATATTTGACCATTGATCATCACCACCAAATTGCATATTACAACCATAATGCTCATTTAAGTAGTAAAAATCATATGATTGCATAATCATGTAATTAAACTCTAAGAAACTTAAACCACGTTCCATGCGTTGTTTATAGCATTCAGCACGAAGCATATTATTAACAGAAAAATAAGGTCCAACATCACGTAACATATCAACATAATTAAGATTTAAAAGCCAATCTGCATTATTAACTACAATGGCCTTATCCTCACCAAATTCAATAAACTTACTGATTTGCTTTTTAAATTTTTCACAGTTTTCTAAAATTGTATCAGTAGTCATCATCTTTCGCATATCAGTTCTTCCTGATGGATCACCAATATGACCAGTTCCACCACCTAATAACACAACAGGTTTATTCCCCGCAAGTTGTAATCTCTTCATTAAACAAAGTGCCATAAAATGACCTACATGAAGGGAATCAGCAGTCGGATCAAAACCAATATAAAATTTAGCACCGCCATTATTGATTAAGTCTTTAATTTCTTTTTCGTCAGTGACCTGAGCAATAAGTCCACGGGCTTGTAACTCTTCATAGATTTTCATTATTTATTTCCTCCAAATACTTTTTATTTATTATACTACTTTTTAACTGTTTTTTCAATATGCTATTAAAAAAGGCACATTAAATGCCTTTATTATTTGAATATTTCATTATAAATTGTAAGTGAATCAGTATACCTACCACTACTTGCTTGTGCTTTATATACTACTGATATTACAAATCTACGGTTTCTCTCAACTCCAGAGATTAAACATGGACCTGCTGGAGTAGTTGTTCCAGTTTTGAGACCTATTGTCCCTTTAAAATAGTAATCTGTTGGACGTAATAACTGATTAGTATTGTTAAAACTATAATAACTACCATTAGCAATTTTGAAACTAATTGAAGGAGTAGAAACAATTTGACAAAGAGCAGGGATTGAAAATGCATAAGTTGCAACTTTTATCATATCATTTGCGGTTGTGTAATGATTGGCTAATCTTTCTTCATATTCACCAGATGAAGTATAATAACTATTGCCATCAGGAGTCATAAAATGACTATTTTTAGCTCCAACCTTTTCAAATACTTCATTCATTAATTCGGAAAATTTACTAATTACTTCTTTATTTGTAAAGTTATGATTTGGATATAAATAATTAATAGTACATGCTGCAGCCGCATAAGCAGCATCATTTCCTGAAGGTAGTAAAGCTGCATATAAAATTTCTTCTAATGTCCAAACATCTCCAACCTTCATTCCTGCTGTTCCTGGAGTGCTACCTTCCCACATTAAATTTTGTTCACTACCAATTTTATATTTTGCATCAATTGGACAATATGTTAATGCCGCAATCGCCGTTACAATTTTTGTAGTTGAAGCAGGATATGCTTTTTGATCACCATTTTTACTATATAATGTTGTATGAGTGTAAACATCATATACACTGCTAAAATTACATCCTAATGAAACATCTATTGGTTTTGCTTCATAATTAACTAGATTATCAAAAGAAAAATTCCTACTTGTATTAACTGTATATGTATCTAAATAAATAGGTACACCTACTTGTAATTTACTATCTAACACAGAAAATTGTGAAGAATCTTTCTTTACACCAATTAAGAATCCATCAAATGGAACTTCTTTATCATCAACACTTAGAACTTTATATAAACCATCACCAATGTTATATTTAACTACATATAGCTTATAATTATCTAAATTTAAAGCATCAAAATAACGATAGACTGGAGATACAGTAATAATATCACCAACAGCCTCTGCCTTATCACGATCATTAAATACTTGATTGATATAAATACAATTTTCGTTCATTATATACTTTGGATATAACTCAACATTATTTGTTAAGGTATCATCTTCATTAACTTCAGTAAATAAGTCAATATCATAATACCAACCTTTAAAGATATATCCTTCCCTTTCTTCATAATAATTACCATTAAACACATCATATAAAATATCATAGATATTTGAATCTTCTTGATATCTTCGTAATTTTCCATCAATTACAATATTGAAATCCTTCAATTCTTTTTCAACTATTATTAATATAGATGTAGAATATGTTCTGCCATCAGCTTCAAAAGAAACTGTGACTAAGCTTTCACCATGGCTAATAGCCATTACAAAGATATCATCTAAGCTGATAACATCATCATTTTCAACTGTTATTGTTAACTCTCCAGGATAATCTGTGATTGGTTCAATGATTTCTTCATATCCTATCTTCAAACGTATTTCACTATTTTCAAAGTATAAAACATAGCCTTTAAAAATTGAAAATTCACTAGTAACTTCATATAGTTTTTGATTATCAATAAATGATGCTTTAATAAATGCTGTACCTTCTTTAACCATTTCAAAAGAACCATTTTCATATTTAATATTATCGCTTACTGTGTAATTGATCTCTCCACTATAATCAGTTACAAAAAGGTCTTTTATACTTAATACTTTTCCAAGCTCTATCTCAGTATGATTTATTACTTCAAGAGTATAATTTTTATAAATATGGATATTTATTTCAGTATAATTATCATAAAGTTTTATGTAAACTTTACCATCACCTATCATCTTAGGAATAATGACATTATTTTCGATAGTGAAAAGTTCTTCATTATTATTAACAATTATAACCTCATCTAATCTATTTGTTTCAAAAATAATTTTCTTTGTTTCATTAATCTCTAAATCATAGCTTAAAGAAGAAATATTAATATATGGTTCTTCTTCAACTTCTTTTTCTTTTATTGTTACTTTTACTTCGTCTAATTTTTCTTCACCATCTAAAAATACAATGGTACAGTTTCCTTTCCCTAAAGCTGTAATAGTATTTTCATTTATTGAAATAATATCACTATCTGTATTTATAGAAATATTAATTATATTTGTATCATATGTAAACTCATACACATCACCAACAGTCAACTCAACTTCATGTATTTGTAAACTAAAAAAAGGTTCATCTATAGGTTTATCTTCACAAGCAAATAAAAAAATATTAGTTAAAGCAATAAAGCAAAAAAATATAAGTTTTTTAACGTTCATAAATTATTCTCCCTTTTATTTGATAATATCATTTTTTACAAAAAATAGCAAGAAAAACCCTATTTTCATAGGGCTATATTTCTCGTGATTTGTGACAAGTAAAATAAATTACCTGCATCTTTTGGGAAATGAACTTTATTAAACCTTTTGCTTTTTCAAAGTTTTGGTCATCAAGACTCATTAGTGGATCATCTAAGATAATAAATGGTGATTCAACTTTGTAAATATTATCAATCAAAGCAAGTCTAAAGCATAAAGAAAGTATTGCATGTTCGCCACTGCTTAAGTGCTTTTCATCAGTCAAAACGCCATTTTTTACTATTTTTACTCTATAGTCACTGTCCATCATTATGTTATCTTTTAAATACGATACTTTATCAAAGTACTCTGAAAAGCTATTCTTTACTGGTTCAATATATTTTTCTTTAAGACTTGTTTCAGCATCCTTAAAGATTTCTTTTGTTTTAGTGATAATGTTTTTCTTCCTAAGTAAATTATTTTTTTCACTAATATAGTTATCATATGTTTTTGTCATTTCTTCTAAAGCTTCAACTTGCTGTTCACGTTCTTTTATTTCTTGTTCAATTCTGGCTATTTCTTTAATAATGACACTTCTCTGTTCTTCTAAATCATCAATATCAACATATGAAAAATTATTATTAACTATGACATTTTTCTCTAAAACATATCTTTCCTTTTCAGAAGTAAGCCTTTCAATTTGTTTATAAATTGTATCATATTCATTCTTATCTTTAATTATTTCATCTAATAAAGGTAAATAATCAGTTTCTTCAATATCATATATAGATAAAATATTTGTAATGATATTTTTGTAATTTTCAATTTGCATCGTTAGCTCACTACGTTTGTTTTTTAGTGTTTCTTCTTTAACAATTAATTCTTTATATTTTTCATTATTCATATAAAGAAGCGTATACATTTCTTGATAGTTTTTTCCGCTTAAATGATAAATATTAAAAAATCTATCTAGCTCTTTTCTTGATTTTTCAATTTCTTGATTATTTTTTGCTTTGCGACTATTATCATTATTTATTTTATCTTTAACACCATTATATCTATCCCAAAGTTTTAACAATAGATCTATATCTTCAATTATTCCTTTACTTTCAGTGATTTTATATTTACGAATAAACAAAGCAACTTCTTTTACAATATTATTTTGTTTTTCTTTTTCTAAAATCAATTCTGTTTTACTTGTTTCCTTTTTATGTTTATTAAATAATAAAAAAGTTAAAACTAATAAAACAGAAGCTAATAATAATAGTATATATCCAAAAAATATTTTATCTAACACTCTAAAAATAATAGATGTAATTCCCCCACAAATAGCTAAAACGCCTAATACTAATAGTATAATAGCATATGCTTTTGTATTTTTCTTTTGTGATAATTTTCCTTGAATTCTTTTAATATTATCAGCAGTCTTTTGATAATCTTCTTTTTTCATTTGTAAATAATTAATGTTATCTAAAGATAACTCATTATTATTAAATAGTTCAAATACTTCATTATCATCTTTGACATAATTACTGTCTAATAATTCATTTAAGTGTATATTTTTCTCAAGTGTTTGTATTATAGCTTGAATGCGATGAAATTCTTGTTTTTCAACTTCTTTTCCAAACAAAGAAAGTAAATTTTGATAGTCAGTTTTTTCATTTGCTTGTAAGACGTTTGCGTTATTTTCGGCGTTAAGCTTATCAATTTCTTTTGCACATGTTCTAATTTTTAAGATTTCTTCTTCTGTCAAAAAACCTTTATTATATTTGCTTTTTACTTCTGCTGCTTTTTGTTTTTCTACTTCAATTTGATCAACCATTCTTAAATATTCTTTATAATTATCTAACTGTTGGTTAATTTTGTTTCCTTCGTTAATTAATTTTGAAAGGTATTTTCCTTTACTAGTTAAACTATTATATTTTTCATAAAGACTTGTTAATAACAACTCTATTTTTGAATAATCAGTTATGCGGTCTTTATAATCAGCACAAGTTTCATCAAGTGATTTTATTTCTTTGTTTATTTCTTTTTCCTTTACATCAAGTTTGTGATATATACTATCTAGTGATACTACTTCAACTGTTTGACTAAGTTTATCTGAAATAGAAAGATTAGTTCCTGTTTCAATAGCATTTGCATCAGTGAAAATAGTTCTAACAAATCCTTCTTCATCAATTCCAAATAATGCCTCTCCGATATAATTTTGGGGATTATCAACTCGAACATTGTTTTTATAAACAACTAAAGTATCATTTGTTTTTTTACCAAAGCTTCTTTCTATACGAATTTCATCACTATTCTTTATATAAGTTAAACTTCCTCCACAATAATCTTTTTCAAATGGAAAAAAGTGAATACGATCTTCAAACGCTTTCGTATTAGCCTTTATTTGTTTTAGGCCATAAAACATTGCCTTAATAAATGAACAAATTGTTGTTTTGCCATAGCCATTATTCTCACAAAAACTTGTAAGATTATTAAATACTATTTTTTTGTTCTCAATCTTACCAAAGGATGAAATATATATTTCTTTAATAAACATAATCATCTCTCCTCCTCAATAAGTGTGTATGCTAAACTTAAGATATCTTCTTTCTCATCATCACTATAGTCTTTATTTGCAAGTATTGATGCAAACTCTGAGCGTATAGATAATTCATTTGTGTATGGCATTTCAAGTTTTACTTTTGAATTATCAATTACTTCAATATAATAATAATCATCTTTCAAAAAAGAAGTTAATGTTTGAACTATACTTTCAAAATCATTTTCTCTTTTTCCTATTAATATAACACGAACAAAATCATTTTTATATTCTAATATTTTTTCATTAATATCTTCATATACATCTCTTAAATTTTGATAATTAGTTATATCAAATGATATCTTTACAAACTTTCTTTTAGAAAAAGCAATAAAAGTATTAACAATTTCTTTTGTGTTAACATTTATATCAAGTAAATAGAATCCTTTTTCATCAGTTTCATCAAACCCTCTTCCTTCTAAACAACCACTATAGGCTGCTTTACCATCATCATCCAAACGCATCTCATTATGATTATGAATATGGCCTAAGGCTAGATAATTAATATTCTTCCCTCTAAGCTTAGGAAGTAAAATAGTATTTTCTTTTTTGTATATGCTAACTTCACCATGAAGCATTACAATATTAGTGCTTTCTTTGGGTAAATCAATATCAGTGTAAAAACTTTCAATATTATCACTATATAGCTCTACACCACTAATTGTAAGATTACAATAGTCAAGACCTAGTTCACTGCTATCATATGTTTTAAATTTACTCGAAAAACATTTTAAATTTGGTATGTCATATTCCTCATATGATGCTTTATCATGATTGCCTTTAAGATAGAAAAATAATATTTCACTTGTACTTCTTATTGCATCATAAAAATACTCTTTATCCTTTTTTGTTGGATGATCACTATCAAATACATCACCAGATAAAAGGATAATTTTAACATTATTATTCTTCGCATAATTTATTAAGTTGTTAAAAGTTGTTAAAACATCATTTCTTCTTTCTTCGCTTATTGTTTTACTAAATTTACTATTTATTCTCGATCCTAAGTGTAAATCTGATGCATGTATTATCTTCATATTCTAATATCCTTTAATTTCTATTATTTTAATTTTAAACCATCTTTAAAAGCATTACCAACTTTTTTTCCCATTAATCGGTATGAATGTGTTGTCATATCATAACAAACTATTTCCATTTTTTCAATATCAATAGTACCATCTTCTAAAATGTAATTCTCATCAATTGAAGTATTAACTACTTCTCCAATTAAAATATCATCATTAAAAGATACTACTTTACACTCTAAAGAAAGAGGAAACTCTTCATAAAGTGGTGCATCCACATATTTTGCTTTAATTTCATTAAGCCCTGCTTTTTTAATCTTATCTTCATTATAACCACTAACTAAACCAAAATAGTCACTAACTACTACAGTTTTAGAAGTTGCGAAAGAGATTGTAAATTCTTTTTTCAGTTCTAAATTTTCAGTTGTTTTGTGTTTTGATAAAGATATTATTATCTTACCATAATCATAAATTCCTGCCCACGCAGCATTCATCATATTACCTTTACCATTTTCATCGTATGTACCTATTAAAACAACAGGTAATGGAACAAACATCATTTTTTGTAAATCTTTTCTCATATTTTACTCCGTTTAATTATTTATTATTAATACATTCATTTTTTTACAAAGTGCTGTATATGCATCTAAACATATTGCTTTATCACCATTTTTATTTTCTAAAAATATTGGTTTATTATCATCAATAGTTTGAAATACTTCATGACGCATATGACCAAAAACGCATATTTTATTTAGCTTCTCAGTTTCTTCTAGGAAATATTTATATCCACATAACCATCTAGCTTTATCATAATTTCCATCCTTTGCTAAATAACCATGAACAAAAATAAAATCACCTAATTCAAATATGTCAATTAACTTTCTATTTAAGAAATCAAAGAATCCTATCTCATATACCTTTTCACACGCTTTTTGGAAGTTTTCCATTGCCTCTTCTTTTGTCATATCACTTAACTGACATATTGTATCTAAAATAGAATGTTCAATAATGAATTTATTTAAATGCTTTTCTTCTAAGGCTTTAATTAATGCTTCTTCATGATTTCCTTTTATATAAATTAGTTTTTTTTCTACTTTTTTAAGATAATAGTACATTTCTTTCGCTTCTTTTCCTTTGTTAAAAGCATCACCACAAATAACTAGGAAATGATTTTTATTGTTTTCATCAAAACCACATTCTTTTATTCTTTCTTTAAATATTGTAAAGAAATTATGTAAATCAGTAAAAATAAAATATTTATTTTCACCTTTACTTTCTATATTATAAATACGATCCTTTATTTCTAAAATTTTCATATACTTTCCTTACTATAAAAATTAATATAAATATATTATACACTTTTGCTTATTCTAAATTCAAGAATATTTATTTGATTAAATTTTACTAAAAAAAGAAAACTATTTTGGACTGTATAATTAGGGATTTACGAAAATAGCAAATTTTAAGTAATACCTTCAAGTAGGACAAATAAGTAAAGACCACATATAAGGATAAAACCTTGTGTGTGGTCTTTTCTTTATGCAATTATTTCTCTGCTGTGGGCAACATCAAATCAAGCATCATTCTTGCCCCAAGCAAAAAGGCATATACAAATATTGCCTTCTCAAATTGCACATCTTGAATTTTATGAACAGTTTTTATTTCATACCAATTAGCATTAAATTGTTTGATTGCATAATTCTCACGAAAACCAACGACGTCATTATACCCACAATTATCTCCCTGATCTATTTTAGAAACAATATCTTCCTTGAACTTTCGAAAAGCAGCCTCAACTTTAGCAAAACCTTTTTTAATTAATAATTCTCTGCCAAACTCTCACCAAAGCAATCCAAAAGCTGAATAAGGAAAACCAAAATCATTGATACGTCTATCCGCTTGATGATGGTCAAACCTTCCCATTCCAATATCATATACAATATTATTACTATTTAATTGTTGTTCTTCACTCACAACATTAACTCGATGAATGCAAATTTTAGGATTTAGTGATAGCAACAAAACTGTCGCTACCACATCATCCGCATGAAAACACCCATCGTGTGTATATGCATCTTTAACACTTAAAATTCAACTATTTTCCATTTTTATATATCACTTTTATTTTCAATAATACTAACAATCTCACTATTAGATAATTCTTTTTTATCAACTAACGTAACAGCGAGTTTTTCTAACACATCTTTATTATCCATTAGAATTTTCTCAACTTCATCGCTAGCATTTTTAACAATTTCAATTAACTTTTGTGCTTTAGAATCAGCTAATAACCTAGAATAATCATACGAGCTTTTATTAATTGTAATTGAAACATATTCAAATCCATAGAAGCCTTCATTAACCATTTTCAGCGCAATTTCAAACGCATTTTGAATATCAGATTGGTTACCACTCGTCATTATACCAGTCATTACCTTTACAGACAACATACCGGCTAAAGCAATTTTAACCAATTCTTCATAATATTGCTTATCTTTAACAAAATCGTCATCTCCATTCATTTTGACTTTGCCAACAGCTTTACCCTGTGGAATGATAGAAGCTTGATGAAGATTTTTCGGTTGAAGCAAGTAGCCCATATAAGCATGCCCAACCTCATGATAAGCTACAAGCTTTTGCTGTTCATTCGATTTTGAATCATCTTTAGGAATATCGTTAAAAATAATTCGATTTAATGCAGCAGTAAAGTCAGGTAAAACGATTTCGCTATTTTGCTTGCTTACCGCCGATATTTTAGCTTCATTGACCATACATTCAATTTCCGCACAGGAACAACCAGCTGTCATCTTTACAAGTTCATGAATCAATACTTCCTTTGCCAACTTAGCATTTTTAAGGAAATGTTTTATAATCTCGCTTCTATCTTCTGCATTTGGATAATCAAATAATACTTGCCTATCAAATCTACCGCTTCTTAAAATGGCCTCACCAAGGAAACTACGCTCATTGGCAGTAGCAATGACAATAATGTCGTCCAAATCTTTTATTTGGTCCAATTCATGCAAAAGAATCTTTTGGGTTTTAAGGTTATCAGGAACTTCATAAAGATATTTTCTGTATCCGGCAAACTTATCCATTTCGTCAATAAAAATTATACTTTTACCCTTTTCTATTGCCTCGGCAAACCCATTTACAATATCCTCATCTATCGTCATCTTCCTCTTGATAGCATCGGAAGAACTTATTTCAACAATTGGATAATTAACATAGTGAGCAATATCTTTAACAATTCGAGTTTTCCCCATCCCCGGATCGCCATAGAAAAGCCAACCTCTTGGACAACGTGCACCAACTTTTATGTACTCTTCTTTACGTTGAATAATATCAATAATTTGTGCACACTCTTCACGTATCTTATCATACCCAGCGATATTTGGAAACATCTCTCCCCACTTGTTTTGCTTTTTTTCATTAACATTAAACATATTACTATTACTCATTTTTAGATTTCTCCTTCATATATTTCTTTGAATTTTTCTTTAGTGATAAGAATTTTATACTTATTCCATAAGAATTCAAAATTCGTTTCTTCTCTTTGCAAAATATATTTAATATAACCATCTTGTTCCATATAGTCTATCACAGCTTTTGCCCTAACATTGCATATCGCAAACGCTTCTCTAATCCTTCCTTCACTTATGGTATTCTGCATAATTGCTAAACGCAAACAGGCTTTGTATAATGCTTCATCAACTGTGCTTTGTTTCTCTTTTTAGTCTTTAGCGAATATCCGAGAAGTTGCCTAAGCTCCTCTAACTGACTCTCGGATATCAGTGTTGTTTTTAAGCAATCCTTACCCGAATCATCTTTAACTAACCGATGTTCTATCATCCAGTTTAACATTTAGAAGGCATACTTGTACTCAAGACTTAATCTTTTTTCAATACAGGATTGGAAATTGCCCCTGCATCAACAGCAAGCTTCAATGCTTTTAGATACAATTTTCTATCCTTTGTTCTAAAAACATCTTCCTCCTTTAACTTTTGAAAATCTATAGTATTGATGTTTAATCTCTTCACTCCTTATTTATAATAAATCTTCTTCTTTTTCGTTTGATTATCAAACAACATTACAGGAAAGAAGTTCCTACTCTTCATACGATTCAAGTTTTTAATAGCAAACAAAATACTTTCCGAAGGATTTTCTTCTTTCATCTCACTCAAACCACCTAATAAATACGATTCAAACCCCAATCCAACAAAATTATCAACTTCAGACACCGTAAAGCTATACCCAATTACATACATCTTATTTCCTTTAATTATTAAAAGTTGAGACTCCCACTCTTTACCGTTGATAATACAAGAATACCTACCAAGAATCTCTTTAATATGAGGAACCACATCAACAATAATACTATTGCCATCAGTTATGTTTTTGAATATATGATCGTTATAACGCAACAAATCAACACCATATGTTAAATTTTGCGCAAACACATAACAATCCTTTGTTCCTTTAACTTTCCAAAATGGGATATTTTCCATAAGTGATAAATCCTTTTCCGTCATATCTACCAACGAATCACACACGGTTATTCCGACATAAATTTTATCATCATTTTTAATAGCAACTACCATTTATTGTTCCTCCTTTTCCATTCTTAAACTTTCTAATTCTTCCAAATATTCATGCTACTCATCCAAAATGTATTCATATTTCATCTTCTTAGTATCGATTAAAACATAAGGTTTTCCAACATATTGAGAATTATCAGCTGTAATATCTAACGCCCTTACAATTCGTTGATTAATATCATCTGTTTCTTTTGTATTCATTAATGTTGCCTGTGCGTAATCTGATGCACGACCTAAGACTTGAAATTCCTCGTATTTAATAACAGTAAAACTTGAACAAATCTCATACATTGTATCTTTATACGCAAGAATAATTTGTGCCTTCATATAAGGAAAGTCCCCCTCTTTTTCAATCATCAGCTTTTCTTCTTCTAGGACTGCAATAAGGCGTGGTACGATTTCTTTAACGATATGTTTTCTTGTTAGTTTACCAGATTTATCCAGTGTAAATATCTCAGAGTAGGCAATTAAAGTTTGCCTCTCTAGTCTTTCACCTGCTATTCCTAAAAGAATACCATTATCAAGCTTTTGTATATTTAAATTACAACGGCTCATCTCATTTCTTTTATTGCCACCATCAATAACTCTCGTATCCGTTCCCATATAAATTGTATCATTTTTCTTAAATGCAATTAAAACACTCATCTTAAAACTCTCCCCTATAAACACATTTGAATTCTTTCGTTCTTGTATCAGTTATAACAATTGGAAAAAGGTTATCCTTCTGCAATTTGCAATAAAAACTTACTGCTTTTACGATTCTTTCTTCTGGTGAAAGATTATCTGTTTCATCCAAAACACTTATAATAGTTTCAATGTTGTAACCATGGCAAATGTAATCATCTGTTTCGAAAAACGCAAACTTAGGGCCAATATCATAAATATGCTCATTGTCACAAATTATCAAAGCATTCTTCCAATAACCTTCGGCATCAACAGGTTTATCATTTTCTTTAAGCCTTTCTTTTATGTATGGAATCATGTCTTTAACAATCGTTTTAGGATTAATTTCCATATTAATTAAATCATCATCAAATAATAAAATATCGGAACGTCTATTCATATCGGAACAAGCAAAGAGCATCCCTTTGTCAGAAAATTTAATCGGTAAATTTTCCTCATCAACATAGTCACTGTCAGATAGTCTCCCCCATGATTCTACAAGTGAGTACCCAATAACAACTCTATCTTTATCTTTAATTGCAATAATCAATGATTTTCTCCTCCCTTATCAACTACTTCATATTCTAAATTCTTGGTATCAATTAATACATACGGCCCAGCAACAGATTCAGTATGCTTTGCACTTTCGATAAGAGCCTTAATAATCCTTTCTTTTACAGGAATATTAGGGATACCAAACAATGCATAATTCACATAATATATACCTGCTCCAATACTTGCATTTTCATTAAGATGAATCACATCTAGCTCAGAAGTGATTTCATACATCTTGTTTTTGTGTGCCAATAAAATACTTACATCTAACGCACCACTTTCTTCATCGCCGATTAGTTCCATTTTATCTAGCAATTTAGGAACTATTTGATTTACAATATGTTTCTTTGTAAGCTCACAATTTTCATCCAACGTAAACACTTCTTTCATAGCCAAAATAGCTTGTTTAGCTGCAACTATTCCACAAAACCCTACCAAAATATCATTTTCTAATCTAACTACTTTATAAGCAGTTTCATTTAAGTAAGTGTGTTTGTTTCTCCCAGAAGAACGTTGAGAGTCAGCCCCAAGATAAATAACATCATTTTCTTTAATTGCTACAATTACGCTCATTTGTATTCTCCCATATTTTATCGTTTGTAATTAGTAAAAGCTTTCTTTCCTTTATAAACCAGCTTAGACGCTTGTGACCAATTATTTGAAACCCACTCTTGTGCACGATGCAAATCTCTCATAAGTGCTGCATCTGGTGCATGGAGCTCCTTCCATTTCCTTTTATCGTGAGATAATCTACCTCTATAGTTTCTAATATTTTTCAAACTATTTCGTAAGTTGTAATTTGAATTTGTCACCTCTAAACCTTTAATCAAATAAGTTACTCCTTTATAGCCATCCCTTACATTACGAGCAAGCTTATTATCAAGAGCTCTAAATCCGTCATAGAATTCTACTTGTCTATCAAGTTTTTAGTTTTTTATCTCCTTAACAACCATTCTAGTAACAACTTTACTGCGTTCAATTGCCTCTCTTTGTTGTTTTGCTTTACGTTCTTTAACATAGTTTGAAACAAGCCCACCAACAACTAAACCACCAATAATTTTTCCAATCATTTATAATCTCCTTTCATTTGATTGTTGCGCTTTTATTATACCGTAATCACCCATTAAAGTGTTAGACCTACATTCTAAATAATAATGTTCTTATTTTTAATCAAAATAACTATTTTAATTTTCAACATGTTCCTATCGTGAACACAAGCTACGCAAAAAAGCGTGGCTTATACAATTAAACGGGAAGGGGGCGGACAAAAACCTGGACAGAAAAACAGTCCTGCGAAGGAAGTATGTACACCGAGAAAGAAAAAGTGAAAGCATTGGCTCTATATGACAAAACCAAATCCATAACAGAAGTAATCAGACGATTGGGCTATCCGTCCAGGAAAGCGATGTATACGTGGATAGCAAACAAAAACAAACCGAAAGGTAAACGTAAATCTTTCCAAGGGATAAATACGTCTGAACATCTTGGATATGGTTTATTAAGCGGATTGTGGTGCGAAGTTATATCAGGTACGTGGTAAAGATTGGACGGAAGATAAAGCATATATGGTTTGTGCCAGCTACCGTAAAAAGAAAGGTTTATGCTCCTCCCACCAAATTAGGAATATCGTCTTAGAAGAGCTAATTTTTTCGGATATTCAGCGTGTGACGGCTTTTGCTAGAGAGCACGAAGATGAAGTTTATAGCCTTGATAACCAAAAAATCCAAGCAAGAATTTAATAGGCTTTTCAAGGAACATAAGCGTGAATTGGAAACTAGCCTTGCTAGGGTAGAAAAGCTCAATACCATCATTTAGCGCCTTTACAAGAATAATATTGAGGGCAAAATCTCTGATGAACGCTTTGCTATCCTTTCAGCTAGCTACGAGGCGGAACAAACACAACTCAACGCAAAAATTACGGAAATCCAAAATTCATAAGCGAACATAGCGAGAAAGTCTTGAACAC
This sequence comes from uncultured Coprobacillus sp., assembly GCA_964385755.1. GTDB lineage: Bacteria > Bacillota_I > Bacilli_A > ML615J-28 > CAG-698 > CAG-698. The sequence goes on along the minus strand of CAYLPZ010000007.1, from coordinate 32,595 downwards.
CGATGCCTTCATGAAGTTGGTAAAAACCTATACCGAAATTGACCACCTTTATTGCGAAATCATCTATAAATTCATAGAGAAGGTAATCGTATTCAAAGCCGATGGCAAGCGTTGTCAAAAAATACGAATTCAATATAACGGCATTGTGTTTGTCGCCTTGCCATAGAAAAAGCGTAGCCATAATAATTGCGACTACGCATTTCTTTTGAGCCAAAGGTAACCCTTATTGCAGAGCACCTTATATTCTCTTTTATTCTTTAATATTAGCTAAAGTAACTCTTTATAATTAGTAATGTATTTGTCAGCAATATTTTCTTCATAAATATTTTTATCATCTTTAATAAATACAGTAATAAATCCTGCTTTTTTACAAGTATTTATTGCTAAAGGTAAATCCTCAAACACCGCGCATTCACTAGGGTTTAGGCATAACATCTTTGCACATTTTAAATAAATATCTGGATTATCTTTTCCTTTTATATTTTTATTTACATTTACACCAAAAGAAAACAAGTTCCACACTTTATTATGCTTAAGGCAAGAAACATAGCATTCTTCTTCGTTTGCAGTGGCAAGGCAAAATGGAATTTTTTCTTCATGTAGTTTTAACAAAAACTCATATACATTTTCTTTTAAATCTATATTTTCTGCATATTCTCTAACTACACTATCTTTCCATTCTTTAATTATATCTTCTTTATTTTCATTTAAATTAAATCTTTTGATTGTATATTCACTAGCTAAATCTAATCCCATATGACCAACTTTTTCGCCATAATCATCAGGCATTAGTATTCCTCTTTTATTAAAAAACGCTAAATCTACATCATGCCATAAAGAGGCTGAATCAACTAATGTTCCATCAAAGTCAAATATTATTCCTTTTACTTCTTTATTATTAATCTTCATATATTTTATCAAACTTTCTATTTTTATAATTTTACCAGATTTATAGATAAAAGTCCACATAAACCACCTTAATAGTATAAAAAAGTTATCTATTTATTTTTATATAATACATAAAATGATCCCACTTACAAAACTATATTTTTTATATATTTTCTGATAAAATTATAAATAGCAAAAATAAATATAATTAAATAATTTTCTTTATTTATTATTTGTGATATAATTTTTTTCAAGGTGTAATAATATGAATGATTTTAAAAGGGCATTTAAAGATAGTATACCAGTATTTGTGACATATCTATTCTTAGGTATAGGCTTTGGTATTATGGTTTCTGAACAAGGTTTAAGCATTATTTTCTCGCTTTTTTCTAGCATTTTTATGTTTGCAGGGGCAGGTCAATATTTACTTATGAATCTAATTAAGAGTGATGCGACAGTATATACATGCATTTTTATGATGTTTGCAATTAATATTAGATATGCTTTTTATGGTATTTCATTTGTTAATAAGTTTGGTAAATATAAATGGTACCAAAGAAACTATTTATATTTTGCTTTAACTGATGAGACATACTCTATTTTGGCGTCAACATCACTACCAGCATATAATAACACTAAAGTATATGACTTATCATTAGCACTCCTAAATCACTCTTATTGGATTTTTGGCTGTTTGTTAGGAACTCTATTAGGTAAACTCCCTATAGATTTAACTGGCATTGATTTTATTCTAACTGCTTTATTTGTAGTTATTTTTATAGATCAATTAAGAGGAAAAAATAATCCTCACATTGTATCTATTATTGGCTTTGGTAGTAGTATAATTACTTATATAATATTTAGAGAAAACTTTGTTTTTCCAGCAATCTTTTTATCAATAGTATTAATATTCATTTGTAAAAAGAAAATAGACAATAAGGAGGAAAATAATCATGTTTCTTGTTAATAATTCATTTTATCCTTATTTGCTATTAATTTGTTCTAGTTTAACAATTATCCTTTTACGCTTTGCAAGTAAATTATTTACTAAAAAAGATGGTAAAATCCCCCCAATAGTTGAATTTCTTGGCAAAGTACTACCATTTGCTATGATGCCAATATTAATTATATATTGCATCAAAGATACTGAGTGGTTAAATATTTCTAGTGTAATTCCCACACTTTCAGGAATAATCGTTACTGCTTTATTACATCTTTGGAAGAAAAACACTATTCTTTCACTTATTGCTGGGTTATTTGTATATATGTTATTATTTAGAATATTATAAAATCAGTTTATTTAAACTGATTTTTTTATTTAAATACGTTACATAATTATATTTCATTTTATAATCAAAATTAGTCTTTTAGTGTGATAAAATTGTAACATAAATTTTATTAATTTATTTATTTTATATGCTCCTTTATTACTACTCATGTTTACATATTAATGCATTAGATAATAAAAATCAGTCCAAATGAACTGATTTTTTTTATTAAAACTTTAATTATGCACTTACAAATAGCGAAAATAATAAACCTAAACAAATGAAGAGAACACCAACCAAAATATATGGTATATAAGGTAAATTTGAGTGTCTTCTCTTTTCTGCTTTCGCCTCAGTATATTCTACTAAATCATGATATCGACGTTTTGTTCGAAAGGTTGAAAACGCATATCCCATTGTATCAAAAGCTCCATAAAATGTTACTAAAGAAAGTAAGCCAAGAAATACTAATGCTCCCCCAGCAGTTGTAAATGCATTAACATAATTTGTTAGATATTTAAAACTTGTTTGTAATAGAACAATTATTGAAATAGCTATCGCAATCACTAAACAAATTAAGTATTTAACTGGAGAATGAAAAATCAATACTCTTAATGACTTTTTCATTAATCAACTAATTCCTTTTGATATTTTTCAAATTCTTCCAAATTACAATATACAAAGTGGCCTTTCTTAACTTCTCTAAACTCAGGCATATCGTCTTTTGTATAGTTATGAGCAATTTGTGGATTGTATAAAATACGTTTTCTTTCTTTTTCTGTTTTTGGATTTGGTTTAGGAATCGCAGAAAGCAAAGATTTAGTGTAAGGATGTAATGGATTTTTGAATAATTCATCACTTGTTGCTTTTTCTACAACCTTTCCAAAATACATTACAACAATAGTATCACAGAAATATTTTACAACACTTAAGTCATGGGCTATAAAAATTATAGAAAGATTTAATTTATCTTTTAAATCATTCAATAAATTAATTACTTGAGCACGAATAGATACATCAAGGGCACTGATTGGTTCATCACAAATTAGAAGTTTTGGATTCATGATTAAGGCACGTGCAATTCCAATACGTTGTCTTTGACCACCACTAAACTCATGAGGATAACGAGAAGCATGTTCTTCAACTAAACCAACTGTATTTAACATTTCAACAACTTTATCATGATTTTCTTTCTTGTTTTTATTACCTTGGATAAGTAAACCTTCTTGAATTATATCTTCAACTGTCATACGAGGATCTAATGAATCTATTGGATCTTGGAAGATCATTTGAATTTCATTAACAAGTTTGCGAGGTACATGATTGTTATCAAATTTAATTTGTTTAATCTTTTGATTTTGAATTGAACATATTTCTTTAACTTTATTTTTTAAAGTTGTTACCTCTTCATTATATTTTGCCACTAGGTCAGCTTTTTTCTCATTGTAATTACTACTAGCTTGATCTAGAGCTAAAATATTATTATTTAATTCTTCTTTTAAATTTTTGATTCTTTCTTTTGCACGAATTTTTGTCCATTTAATTTCTTTTTTATTCCAACGATTACCACCACTAATACGAACTCCTCGATAGTAAATTGAACCTGAAGTAATGTTATAAAGTTTTATGATACTACGTCCAGTAGTTGTTTTTCCACAACCACTCTCACCAACTATACCAACACATTCTCCTTCATGAACATCAAATGATACATTTGATACAGCTTTTAGTTTTTGGCGATTTAATCCACTACCGAAAAAGAAGAATTGTTTCAAATGACGAACAGAAAGCAAGATGTTTTGATCACGCAATTCTGGTTTTTGTTTTACTCCTGAATTAATACTATATTTTTTATTAAATTCTTCTTGAGTCAATGTTTTAGGAGTTTCATTTACTTTGTTATTTTCCATAAACTTTTACTCCTTTCCTTCTTTTTTTTCTTTAGCATCATCTTCTAAGGCATGTTTAATACGCTCAGAAACAATCTTTGGCATTTTAACTTTTGGAGCATTTTCATGTAATAGCCAAGTTGCAGCATAGTGAGTATCACTTACCTTAAACATTGGAGGTTGTTCTTTAAAATCAATATTTAAAGCATATTTATTTCTTTGAGCAAATGCATCGCCTTTAGGTGGGTAAATCATGTTTGGAGGTGTTCCTGGTATTGATTCAAGTCTTTCCTTGCTATCGATATCTGGAATACTAGAAAGTAATGCCCATGTGTAAGGATGTTTTGGATCATAGAAGATTTCTTCACTAGTACCATATTCAACAATCTTACCAGCATACATCACCGCAACTCTATCCGCCATATTAGCTACAACACCAAGGTCATGTGTGATGAAGATACATGATAAATCACGTTCTTTTTTAATTTTATTAATTAGTTCTAATATTTGTGCTTGAATAGTAACATCTAAAGCAGTAGTAGGCTCATCACAAATAAGAATTTCAGGAGATGCTGTTAAAGCAATAGCAATTACAATTCTTTGACGCATACCACCAGAAAACTCAAATGGATATTGTCTAAAACGTCTTTCTGGTTGAGGAATACCTACTTCTCTCATAATCTCAAGAGCACGTCTTTTAGCTTCTGCTTTTGTGATCTTTAAACTATTAATGTAGCTATTCTTTTCTTCCTCAATTTGTTTTTTGATATTTTCCTCTTCATCAGTTGAACATGAGCTTAATAATTCCTTTAGTTCAGCCATCTTTTTAAGATGATTTTCTTTTAGTTCTTGCTTATAAGCAGCAACTTTTTGTTTTGCTTCTTTCTTAGTTTTATCAAGTTTTTCTTTTAAAGGTTTCCCTTTTTCTATATATTCTTTCTTTAGAGAATTAATTTTTTCCTTATATGTTTTTGTTAAATCCCTAATTTCTTGGGAAATAACTTTTACATCTTCAACTCTTTGAAGTTTTTTATCTTGAAGTTCTTGAAGCTTTTCTTTATATGTTCTTGTTTCTTGTTCTATGCAAATATTAAGTTTTGCTATATTATTTTTATATCTAATTAAATCAACACTAATTAAATCTTGATACATTAGTTTTAACTTATCAGAATTAATTAAAGTAGCTTCAGTGATTTGTTTACCAATTCTAACAATAGGATTTAAGCTAGAAAGTGGATCTTGGAAAATCATTCCAATCTTATGACCACGGATTTTATAGAATTCTTCTTCAGAAATTTCTAATAAATTATCACCACGATAAATTATATTACCATTTTCAATAATCGCATTGTTTGCTAGAATACCCATAATTGCTTTTGATGTAACACTCTTACCAGAGCCTGATTCACCAACGATACAAAGTGTTTCACCACGATAAAGGTCAAAAGATACATCACGTACAGCGTGTAAAATGCCATTATCAGTTTTAAAATTCACTACCAAATTATTAACTTGTAAAACTTTATCAGCCATTTTACTCACTTCCTTTCAAAGATGGGTTAAATGCATCTCTTAATCCATTACCAAATAAGTTAAATGAAATCATCATAAGTGCCATAATAATTGCAGGAAAGATAACAACAACTGGATATAATTCTAAATATGGTTGGTTATTAGACATCATAACACCAAATGAGTTAACTCCTTGCAAACCTAAATTTAAGTATGCAAGTGTTGCTTCACTAAAAATAGTTGAAGGAATCATTAATACTGCACCAGTAATAATTGTACCTAATGAGTTAGGTAAAATATGTTTAAATATTAAACGCATATCAGATGAACCAAGCGTACGTGAAGATAATACATATTCACGTCCTTTGAAACGATAGAACTGAGTTCTTGTTCTTGCGGCTGTACCCATCCAACCTGTTAAACAAAGTGCTAGGAAGAATGTAGTAAAGTTATTTCCAATATGTAGAATTGCAAGTGTCATTACAACAATCCATGGAATACCACCTAAAATATCACAGAATCTTTCCATGAAAATATCAACATTACCACCAAAGTAACCAGAAATAGAACCCCAAATTAAACCAAACATAAAACAGAATGCGGCAGTACATAAACCTAAAATTAATGATGTACGTAAACCTTTAAATGCTTTTGTAAGCAAATCTTGACCCGTAAGGTCTGTTCCTAAAATATATTTAGGCATTTCATCATATCCATATTTATGATATTTTTGTGAATAAACATCAACACTCAATAATTTCTTTGTTAATCTATTAACCTTACAGCTAATAAAACCATCTTCTTCAAATGGACATTTATCTGATAAAATATCAAAAACAACTGTAGATTGAGTATAATCTTCTTCATTTAAGATGAACTCAAAAGTTAAATAACCTTTCTTAACCATATCATTAAGTTCAGACAATGCATAAGTTACTTTTGTGTCACCATAAACATCTGCATATGTGTCAAAAACAAAATCACAATAGTATATTTCAGAATTATAAACACCTTTTCTACCATTTGATTCCCAATATGAGTTATTAACTGTTTCTTCTCCAGTTTGTTCATTTTTATTAGTTTTAGTCAATAAAACCATTTGTGTTGCATCTGTAAACGATAACTCTTGCGTTACTGTTTCATAATTTGATGCAAGTTTACTACATTCAAATTCAACTGATTTTAATAAAATATATTGGAATGAATCTTCTTTACATTTTACTTCAAATCTAAATGAACCGTTAACAGCAGATGTATTTGTTTCTTTAAAGATTGCTGAAATATCAATTGTTTCAGGCTCAGTTGGATAGTTTGTAGACCAATCTTTTAATACAACTTCTTTAGCCTGTTTATTTTCTTCATATGAAATAATAATTCTATATTCACCTAGTTTAGATGAAGAAACATCTTGAATATCACCATAGTTAATTGTAACTTTGTAACCACGAGTACCATCAAAACGTGTTTTAATAGTTTCCATGTACACAGTTTTCCTTTTATTTAAATCAGTTGTATCAGAAGCAAATACTACATAACCATTATGACCATGTTTATTAGCTTGATTAATATATTGAACTGGATAAACTTTAAGAGATTCAGGAAGTACTGCTAAACTATTAACGTCTACTGGACATCCATTTATTATATCATATACTTGATTTTTATATTTTCTAGTTCCATCCCAAAATCCTGTTCCAGTTTTAAATAATTTAGGTGCTAGGAATTTTTCACCAGATGAAACATTCTTCGGATCAACATTATATGGTGAAAAAATAGGAACAAATATTGCACATAAAATTAAAATACCTAAAATAATACCACTAACAACACTTGCTTTATTATGAGCAAATCTTTTTAGTGCATCACGGAAAAATGTAGTAGGTTTTGTATCTAATTTTTTATCTTTAATTACTACATTTTCTTGGACAAGTTCAAAATCATGTTCTTCAAATTGATATTGTTTCTTTTCGTTTTCCATTATTTCTTAGCCCCCATTCTAATTCTTGGGTCAATAATGCCATAAGACAAATCTAAAAATACACCCGAAAGTAAACTAATGGTTGTAAATAGTGCCATATCTACAAAGAGTATGTCATAATCTTTAAAGCTTAATGCCTCAACAAATAAACTACCAATACCATTAATTGAATATAAATGTTCTAGAATCATAGAACCACCTAAAATTCCAATGAATTCAGCTAGAATACTAGGGAAAATAGGTACCATGGCATTTTTAAGTGCATGACGCACAATAGCTTGTCTACGCGTTAATCCTTTTGTTCTAGCTAAAAGTAAGAATTCACTTTCCATTACATCGCAAAGTTCAGCACGAATGAATCTACAATAGCCACAAATACTACCAAATGATAAGCAAAATACAGGGACAATATAGCCCTTTATCTTCATCCAGGTGCTCGCATCTGAGGTAGGCCAAGTACTTGGTAACCATTTCAAATCATAACAGAATATTTTCATTATAAATGAAATAAGTACAAAACTTGGTATTGAAATAAATACCATAACAAGTGTTGAAATAGTATGGTCAGTCATTGAGTTTTTCTTTAAAGCTGCCAAGATACCAAGTAATATTCCTGTTGGAACCGATAGTAAAACAGAAATGATATTAATTTTAATTGAGTTTGGAAGTCTTTTTGCAATTATTACTCCCGCAGAAACATTTGGTTGAATCCTTTTTGATACACCCCAATCCCATTCTGTAACAATATTCTTTATCCATTTTATATATTGTGTCATTACGGGAACTTGATAATAATAAAAAACCGGTTTGTTTCCTGTACCTGATGTATCATAAACTGGATCACCATATTCTGGATGTTTTTCCTCAAAACGATAAACAAATCCCATATTAAATTGTTTATCAAAATATGCAATTTGTGCTGCATCATTACCAATTTGTCTATCTAATGGTAATAATTTAACTAAAATAAATGTTAATGATAAAATGATAAATGCTGTAACAAAAGCAAGTCCAATACGTTTAAACGTATATTTTACCATTTTATTATTCCTCCTTTCAATTTTTAAATTATTTATAATAATGATATAAATAATAATAATATTAAATTCTAATAATATTTTATCACTTAATAATATTATTATTAATATCATTATTATATAATAGAAGAAAAAGACTGAGTTAATAATTATTAACCCAGTCATTTACTTTTTTAGGAAATAATTAATAAATTTTTTAAAACTTATTATTTATTTTTAGAAGAAATCTTCTACAGATTCGTATTTACCTACAGCTACATTTCCATCAATGTCTAAATCAAAGTAGAAATCAAATCCCATATAGCCTCTGTAATCTTCACCTTTACCACCGGCATCAACCCATGCTTGAATAACACCTGCAGCATATTCAGCAGATACTGTAACAGTAACTGTTAATACACCATCAGCTAATGAAGTAGTGAATGAGTATCCATCTTCTTCAGAATCAGTTGTATAATATTCTTCATATTGATCAAGTTCATAATACATAGCATAGTTACATAGTGCAATATCAGTAACAGTAACAGTAGTTTTATCAGGAATAGTTAATGCAAATGTAGCAGTTGCAGTATAGTTACCAGCTTCATCTTTAGTTAATTCAGCATAATCAAATGTGTATGCTGGAGCATTTACACCTTCAGAGATAATTGCAGTACCTGTTGCAGCAGAATATAATGCATCATATGTATAACGTTTGCCATTATAAACGATTGGATAGTCAGTTCCGTTTGTATCAACACCCCAGTTAAGAGTAAATGAACCAGAAATTGCTGTATCAGTTGATAATACGTTCATAAATCCAAGTGGATCTAATGGATTACCTGTAATTGCACCAAATCCTAAGTCAAATTGACCAGCCATCATATTATTATAACCAGCATCCCAAGTAGGTCCGTTCCAGAATTTAACTTCTAATTTATATTTTCCACCAGAAACTGATTCATGGTTAAATGCATCTTCTAAATTCTTCTTAATTTCATTATGATAATTAGTTTCATGTTGAGGAACCATCCAATCAATTTGTAATAAAATAAGAGTTGGTTTATCAACTGTACCAGGTGTATAAGCACCTTCAGCTTCAAGTTCTGCTAAAGCAATTCTGAAGTAATCACGTGCAAGTTCTAATGAATATCCATAACCATCAGTATCAGTTAATAATTGTTCTACAGCAGCTTTATGTTGATCAGTACCATTATAACTCATACCATTTTCATTATCTGACATATAATCACTTGAGAAAAAGTTAACAGATGGAACAGAGCCACGAGCAGCTGCATATGATAATCTATCAATTGCATAACCTAATGCCCTTGTAAAGTGTCTATTAGCTAATGCAGGTTCAAGTTCCCAATATTTATCTTTTGGAGTTTGGCAAACAACACCATTTTCACCAAATAAATATTCCCATGTTTCAGCATTTGTAGCATTAATATTTAACTTAAAGTTAGAATCACCACTAGTTTGTCTTGTACGTGAATCACTCTTGTATTTATCTAAGTAATCTTGAGGAATACCACAAGAGTCAATATTTCCAGCTTCAAATTCTTTAATACCAGCAGTTGCATCTTCTTTAGCAGCTGGTAAAATCTTAATTGAAATACCTTCTATAGCATATTTAGTTGTTGCATATGTATAGTTAGGATTTTTCTTATAAATAACTTGAACGTTATTTTCCCATTTTTCTAATGTATAAGCACCAAGTGATAATGAGTTATCAACTGGAGTTTCTGTAGCATCTTTATTGAAACCTAAGTAGTTTTCAACAGTTACTAAATCTAAGAATTCTTGTGGAATTGGTGCATATAATGAACTAGAAATATAGTACATTGCGAAGAATTGAGAATAAATACCATCAAATTCAACTTGGAAGTAATTCTTTCCATCTTCAGTAAATACTTTAACACCAACATTTTCCCATGCTTTTGCATTGAAACCATCTTTAGATGCATCATAATAAGTTTTAGCACCTTTAATAGCACCATTTTTAGTATTTGCAAGTTCAGAACCACGGTATAAACCATTAGCTTGAGTTAATAATAATTTAAATGGAGTAATATAATCTTCTAATTCAACTAATCTATTATTGAATGCTTGACGAGATGGAATTGTAGATAGTGTGTTATATTTTAAACCATCTTTAGCACCAGTTTTAACTTCAATTTTCCAAGTTTTAGCAGTAGCACCACCATCTTGTGAATCAACAGGAATTGGTTTTTCGGAAATTGCAAGTTCTGGAACCCAGTCATAACCATTCTTAGTATCATTCATAAATGTAGTATATAATGATGAACCAATATAGCCATAGAAATCTCCAACTTCTGAACCTTGGTCATTTAAATAGTTAGCAGTACCAGGATCTGAAGCATTAAATGTATGATAATACATCTTATATGCAGGGTTTGTTTCACTCGCAAGTGGAGCAGTGATTGAACCTTCAGCAAGAGTACCAAATCCATAACCAACGATATAAGTTTCTGTTCCTAAAGTAATACGAGGGTTATACATTACATATCCACCATTTTCAAAAATAGAAATACCAGTAAATCCATTAGTAACAGCATATCCTTCAAGAATACCTAAGATATCAGTTTTTTCTTCATTGCTTAAGCCCATATAAGATATAATTCCATCAGCTAGAGGGAATAAACCTTTAATATTTTCACAAGCAGTGTTGTAAGCAGCTTGAACAGCAGTAATGCTCATAGCATTATCAATTAGTGCTTTACCAGCTTCTAATTCAGCATCTAGAGCTTCTAATTGATCTTCAGTGATTCCTTTAATTACGTTAGAATATAAGATATCTAAATCATTTTTAACATATGCTTTATAATCACTTTCTTCAACATAATCATTTTCTTTCCAAGAAAGTATACAAGTAACAGCAACTTCTGCTTTTTCACTAGAACCTTTAACAGTTACAGTAACAATAGCAGTACCTTCACCTACAGCAGTGATAACACCATCAGCAACAGTACAAACAGTTTCATCTGATGAAGCCCATTCTAATTCAGCAGATCCAGCAACAGTTGCAGTAACTTTTGCAGTTTCTCCAACATTAATTTGGACAGATTCCTTGTCAACTTTTACTGAGTTTACAACTTTAACAGAAATAGTTGCTTTAACATCTTCTGCTTCTTTTATATATACAGTAATAGTTGCAGTTCCTGCAGCTAAACCTTTGATAGTTCCATCTTCAACAGATGCAACATCAGCAGCACTTGATTCCCAAACAAGTGAAGCACCTTCAGTAGCTGTAGGAGTTACTTTCTTACTTTCACCAATAACTAGTGTTAAACTAGCATCAGCGCCTTCAATTTTAAGTTCGTATTTTTCTCCACATGCAATAGCAGCAATTGCTATAAATGCAAATACGAATGCAATAAGTATTTTTTTCATAGTCTTCATAAAAAGAACTCCTTTCTCTATGATAGTAATATTATACCACTTTTAATTATTTTGTGTCAATTTTTTCAATATTTTATGAAAATTAATAAAGCGTTTTCACTTTTTGCAAACGTTTGCAATTCTTCTCTAAACAAAATTTTGTAAATGTAAGCGCTTTATAATTGTAAAATGATTAATTGGTGTCGAATTATATCGATTTTTAAATATATGGAAATATTTACAAAACTAATTATTAAAAAATCTTGTTTAGAAAATTCTAAACAAGATTTTTATAACTTAATTAATCTATGGAAGTTACACCATGTTTTAACGCATATTCATGATATACATTTCTTAAAATATCAAATGATACATCTCCAGTTTCAAGATAAATTGTATGGAATAACAAATCGCTATAATATACACCCATTTCATCTTTGAATTCTTCTTTAATATCTAGAATTTGACAAGCAGAGAAGAAATACATTAAGTAGTTTGTTGGAATTTCTACAAATGTGTAATATAGATTTTCAAAATATTCCATAGTTACTTTTTCACCATTTGTGAATGTATATTTTTCATCTTCAACATCTTTTACTGTTAAACCATATTCTTTAATAACATCTTCAACAGTCCAACCTAGATAGTTAATTCCTAAGTCTAATTTGCATGAGAATAAAGATGATGCAGGATCCAAAAGCGCAATTTGTTGTGCTGAATAACTATTAGGTAAAGCATATTTAACAACATAGTTTTCAACATATGTTGCCCAGCCTTCAGAGTATCCTTTGTAACTTAATAAATAACGAATTTCTTCAAGTCCAGCTTCCTTAGCATAAACATTTTGATATAAATGTCCTGGCCATCCTTCATGAGATAATGTTTGATACATATAGTTAGCAACTTCACTAAACTCAGGTGGATTATAGTAAATTACTTCTTCTACATTTGCGTCAAATGGAGTAGTTAAGTAGAATGCTGGAGAAGAGTTTTCTTGTAACTCAGGAGCAATAGCTTTAATCATAATTTGTTTTCCTACTAAATACTCATTTTTAAGAGTTGGAAAATCAGTTAAAGAACTAGCTTGAATGAATGGAATAACATTATTAAGTGATGAATAATAATCAACATTGGAAGTATTATTTAAATAAACAATAGCACCTGAATCAACCATGTAATTTCCATTATATGATGTAAGCTTACCAGTAACTGAATCAGCTAAGCTTATCTTTTCCTCGATATATTCTAATAATTCAGGAACAGTCATAGATGTTCCACATCTTTGTTGGAATAATGCTTCGTAATATTCTTTACCATATTGACAAGAAGATAATGAACCATTTCTAGAATCATCATTAAGTTCTTTAAGCTCAAGTAAGTTTTCTTTTAGCCATACATAAGCAGGAATGAAATATTCAACCACAGCTTCTTTATTTAATTTTTTGTAATTTTCAACTTCTTCTTCTGTTAGGAAATCATATGTTCCAATACGATTATCAAATACTGAAATTAGGTAATTATTTTCACCAGTTTCAATGAATTTATCGCATTGTTCAATAACTTTATCAATAACTTTATCAGTTAATTGTTGACTATTCTCAACACCTATTTTAGCTTTTTCATATGCGTAAAGAGCTTTAAAGTCATCTAAAGTATATCTTAAACAATCAAGATAATTTTCAATATCCGTCTTATCATCGAAACGATATTCTGCGATAATATTTGGTAATTGAGCTTGATAACCTAAATAACTTCCAAGTTGTGTGCCATAATAGAATAATTGATCTTGATCATTTTCATCCATTATGTGGAATTTCAAATTTCCATTAAGTTTGTCCAAGATTACATCATACGCTATTTTTTGTTTAGCACTTAGTTTATCACGATCAAATGTTTTTAATTCATCTATAGCTTCTAAAATAGAATCATAATATTCTTTAGATGTTGATGGATCATAATCATCTGGATTAGATGGTTCTAGTTTAGCGTTTGATAAATCAGTTCCATATTTTTCATCAAATGCTTTTACATCATAGATTAAGTAGTTAATATCAATTGGATTAGTTCCAAGTTCTTCGATAAATAATTCTTGTAAATATTTTGCAAATTCAGGATTATCTACAGTTTCATCCTTAACATAAGCATGTTCCACTTTCTTATAGTCAAAGAAAGAATCTTTTGTTATTAATAACGCATCTTCGCCATTATATTTTGCGGCTACAACTTTATCAATTACAAGCTCATGTCCTTTTAATAATTCACTCCATTTAACATATAGTTTTTCTTTATATGTTTTGTCAACATCACTTTGACATACTAGATGAACTTTTTTGCCATCTAAAGAAATAACAAGCTTAGAGTCACTGCTGATTGCTAAATAACCTGGTCTTACATCTAAAGTTGCTCCTTTAACATTTACATAGCTATAAAGTGCTTTAGAAATATCTTCAGCGTTTGTAACATCGCTTGCCTTACCTGATGATTCTTTACCAGTTTTTACTAAGTTTGAAACATCTTCTAAAATCGCAAAACCATTATCTTCTGTTTTTTTACCAACAACAATTATTTCATAATTATCAGCTAGTTCTTCTGCAAGACTTGCTTTACTTGTTATGCCATAATTTGTTTTAACATAAGTACCAGAGTTTTCACCATGTAAATAAATATTGTTAGTTGAATATGTTGTCACATAACCTTTAATAGCTACATACATACCGTTTTCAACTTCGTCTAATTTTGAAATATCAATATCCAAATCTTTTTCATTGTTTACTTTAAAAGTAGTAAGTAATGAGTGATAGTTTACTGTGATTTCATGTTCACCAGCACAATATAATAATGCTAAATCAGTTAGCGAGAACATATCACCAGCTACTTTTTCAGAAACAATTTTACCATTTGAGTAATGTAAATCAATCTTTATATCAGTATAGTTTAAATTTTCTTTACTTAATGCTTTTGTGAGTGACTCTTCATTTACTGAAATAAAACGAACAACTGCTGTTGGCATTTTAATTTTAAATGTAGTTTCAAACCCTTGATAATTAACAGTGATTTTTTGTTCTCCTTTAGAAATAAATTTCTTTAACATTTCTTCAGTAAGCATCTCTGCTTCTAAGTTTTTTTCTTCTTGTGAATTATCATCGTATTTAACTAAAATTTTAATTTGATGATAATCAAATATTTCTAAAGCTAAAGCATTAGTAATACTTTCTTCGACTACTTCAACAGAAACAATATTTTTTTCAGGTACAATAATCATGGATGGTACACTCATCGTAAAAGTTGTAGTCGCACCTTCATATGTTACTGTAATTGTTTGCACACCTTCAGTAGTTATCTTTTCAAGCATTTCTGTTGAAAGCATATTATCTTCTAACTTAATTACTTCTTTCTTTTCTCCCTTTCCATAAACAACTTCTATTTTGATTAAATGATAATCATATGGGCTGCTTGATGAAGCCTCTAAAACACTTTCTTCAACAACCGAGATAGAAGTTACTTTATCATTTTCGCCACAACCAAATAAAGTTACAGCAAAACAAAAAGATAAAAGAAGTATTGCAATAATCTTTCTATTAATCTTTTTCATTTTATTTTCCTCCTATGATAGTGTATATTATATATCTTAATTTATCGCTATGTAAAGAAATTTGTTTATTTTATTATTTTTAACTTAATAATTATTTCCTATTTTTATATCTATATTTCTACTTCAACCATCATAATAAATGCTTTTGGATATAGTTTCTTAACATTCCTTATAGTACTTGGAGTTTTACAGTCTTGTGGTGAATTTGCTATAATTACTTTTAGTAAATCTTTAATCTTATAAAGAGCATCACGCATATCCTGTGAACTTACTATTGCCCCCTCAACATCAATAGCTTTCGCAACATAAATACTGTCTTCTCCTAGTTTACTTTTTTGTGTTTCAAAAACAACAGGGTATAAATATTTCATTAAATCACTTCCTTTTTTAAATTATATATTTTTTTATTTTTATAGTCAAACTAAAACTATTTACAAACTTTTACAATTTTCTTTTAAAAAAGATGAAAACTAAATTTTAAGTTTTCATCTCTAATGTTTATTCTAAAATTATCATCTGATTGTAAATATCTTGATTACCATCGATAGCATAAACTTCACATAATGGATAGTTTTTTGAAATCCAGTCACTTAAGTTCTCAGTATCCTCATTTGATCCATCTTTTCCTTTAATCAAAATACATATTTCGTGACTAGCAAAATCTAGTTTTTCTGCTAAAGATAAATAAGCTTCTTTTTGTGTTTCTTTACTAACTAAAATCTCATCGTCAACAAAGCCTAAATAATTTCCTTTTGAAAGATTCATTCCATTAACTATAGTATCTCTTGAACAAACTGAAACACAAGCGGTAATTACATTTGTAATAGCTTCATTCATTACCATTTCAATTTCTTCAGCAGATTCTAATTCTGGGTTCATCATTGTAAGTGCCACATGTCCTTGGCCAATATTTTTACTATTAATTACAATTACCTCACTATCACTATATAAGCTTTTGGCCTGATTTGCTGTTAAAATTACATTTGAATTATTTGGTAAAACAAAGATTACATCAGCATTTACTTCATCAAAAGCATCTAAGAAATCTTTTGTAGAAGGATTCATACTTTGTCCACCATTAATTACTTTATCGCATCCTAGTTCATAAAACATTGATTGAATACCTTCACCAGAACAAACAGAAACAACCGCATATTTTTTTCTTTCTTTTTTCTCAAATACTTCTTCATTACTATTATGTTGAAGTGACATATTTTCAATCTTAATTGTTAAAAATTCACCATATTGTTGACAAAAAGCAAGAACTTTATCTGGTGTCATTGTATGAACATGAAGTTTTACAACACTTCCAGTTTTAAATGCTACAACTGAATCACCAATAGTAGTTAAGAAGTTTGTAATTGTATCGATATTAAAGTTTTCAATATCTGTTTTAGCATTTTGTAAACGAAGTAAACATTCTGTACAATAACCAAACTCTAAAACACTATTTTCATCAAACTTATCAATATCAATTTTGTTGTTACTTTTGTTAGAGCTAAGTTCATTTTTAGGTATATACTCGCCATTAATTGCGTGAAGCATTCCCCTCATAATAGTGATTAAACCAGCTCCACCAGAATCAACAACTCCTGCCTTCTTAAGAACATCTAAAAGTTCAGGAGTACGTTCTAAAGACTTTTCTGCCTCTTGTAAATATTCATCTAAATACTCTTCTAAAGTTTCACAATTTTTATTTCCTGCAACCTCAGCACTTTCTCTAGCTACTGTTAAAATAGTTCCTTCAGTTGGTACTAAAACTGAATGATAAGCTTGTTTAACACCTTGATTCATCGCATAAGCAAAGTCTAAAATATTAGCAGTGTCAATTCCATTTAATCCTTTCGCAATTCCATCAAATAGTTGTGATAGAATAACACCTGAATTACCTCTTGCGGAAAGAAGCATTCCGTCAGCAATTTTTCTCGCTGCTTTTCCAAGTTCTAAATCATCTTCTATTTCAGTATTTACTCCACCTAAAATAGTTAGTAACATATTGTCACCAGTATCACCATCAGGTATCGGAAAAACATTAAGATTATTAATTTTTTCTACATTTTCTTTTAGTTGGTCAGCCCCACCTAAAATCATTTGTTTATAAATTGATGAACTAATTTCTTTTGAATTCATTTATAACTCCTATTATTTTACTGTAAATAAAACTTCTTTACCAAAAGCAAAAACTGCAATTGCATCAGGACCAACAGAAGCCCCAACAATTGGTCCAATGTAACCAATATATACTTCTTTACAAGATATTTCACTTTTAATTAATGATACTAGTTGATCTACTTCTTCTTTTTTACAATCCGCATGAGATAGATATATAATTTGTTCTTCAGGGTTAACAATTGCTTCTTTTAATAGAGAAACCAATTCTTTGAATGAATTTTGACGACCTTTAACCTTCTTAAAAGCAGATTGATTTCCTTCCGCATCAGATATTATGATTGGCTTAACACCCATTAGATTACCAAAAAATGCGGTAGAACCTTTTACTCTTCCAGCTCTTCTTAAATATTCTAAAGAGTGAACAGTACAAAATTCATTTACTTTTTTTCTCATAGCATATATTTGTTTAACAACTTCATCATATGGTGTATTTTTTTGAACTAGTTTACTAGCCTCTATTGCAAGCATACCAAGTGAAGTAGATGAATTTAAAGAGTCAATAGCAGTAATCTTTGCTTCAGGATTTTCTTCACACATGTTTTTAGCAACCAAAGCACCAGTATGTACTGAACTAGATTGCTTAGAAGAACACGCTAAATAAATAACATCATACCCATTATTTATATACTTAGAAAATACAGTTTCAAATTCTTCTTTCTTTACTTGTGCTGTAGTAATTCTTTTACCAGAACGAATTAAATCATAAAACTTGTGATAATCTTCGTTACTCCAATTCATACTTGCTTCGATTAAAGAACCATCATTTACTACACTCATTTTTACATAATCGATATCATATTGTTTCATTAATTCTTCATTAATGTCACAACAACTATCTGTAATTATTTTAATTTTTCTATATTCTTTTTCCATTTTTTAAAATTTTCTCCTATTTATCCATTTTATAGACATATTATAACATTTTAAAATAAACTGAATCTAAACTATTAAATTATTTTAAAAAATAAAATAACTTTATTTTTGAATAATAGAACTCAAAAATAAAGTTATATATTTAATTATAAATCTTTAGGAAGATGAACAACAAATGAAGTCACATTATCACTTGATTTGACATCGATACTTCCTTTATGAAGATCAACTATTTTCTTTACAATTGCTAAGCCAACGCCATTACCCTTTGTTGTATGCGAAGAATCTTCTTGAAAGAATTTTTGAAAAACACGTGACAAATTTTCTTTCTTAATTGATGAGCCCGTGTTTTGTATTATTACATGTATTTCTTTTTCATTATCAATTATATAAATAGTGATTTGTCCTTTTTCTGGTGAAAACTTGATTGCATTATCTATCAAATTAATCCACACCTCTTGCATTAATTCCTCATTTGCTGTAATAGGTATTTCATCAAAGTCTAAATTTAATTCTAATTCTTTTTTTGTCCATTTATTTTCAAGTATCAAAAAGCAACTTCTAATCTGTTCAGATAAGTTATATGTGCTTAAGTTTGTTAGAATAGTTTGATTTTCTATTTTAGTTAAATTTAAAACATTTGTTGCCATATCAGAAAGTCTAAGTGATTCCTCATATATAATATCTAAATATTCTTGTTTTTGTTCCTCTGTTAGGTTTTCAGATTTTAATAGCTTTGCAAAACCTGAAATTGAAACAATAGGTGTCTTAAACTCATGTGAGAAATTATTTACAAAATCGGACTTTAGCATTTCTGTTTTATCTAAGTCTTCAGCAAGTGTATTAATGCTATCAGATAATTCAATTATTACAGAATTTTTTGCCATTCTTCCCTCAAAGTTAATTCTTGTTTTAAAATCACCAGAAGCCATTTTATTCATTACGTTAATTATTTTGTTAACTGGATTCATAAATAATTTACTTAATGAAAAAGATATTGTTGGTGAGACGATTAGACATACTGCACTTAATGAAATAATAAATAAATTAGTATCTAATACACCATCTTTTGTCATTACATCAGTTGATAAAATAATAAAGACAAAAGCGATAACAAACACAGCAACAATCAAAGAAAGAAGCGTAGATACCCCCGCAAACAAGACTGTTAAACTTTTTCGTGATTTAATTTGTTGAAATCTTTTAAATTCAAATTTAATATTTTTTTTATTTTTCATTTTTATCATTCCTTACTGCTCTATATCCTAATCCTCTTACAGATTCAATCGTAAACTCATCCCATCCTTCAAATCTTTTACGAATCCTACCAATATGAACCGTTAACGTCTCCCATCCGCTCTCAGAATCCATTCCCCATATTTCATTCATTAGTTGAATTCTTGTAAATATTTTATTAGGATTTGATAAAAGTTTAAATAGGAGCATAAATTCTTTTTGAGGAAGCTCGATAGTTTCTCCATGGCCAGAAACTGTTAAAGTATCATAATCTATTACAACACTACCAATAATTATTTTACGTTCACTAGCTATTTTTGCACGTCTTAAAAGTGCCTTAATACGTAATATAAACTCTGTTTTCTCAATAGGTTTGGTAATATAATCATCTGTACCAGCTAAGAATCCTTTATGTTTGTCCACCGCAAGTTGTTTTGCTGAAACCATTAAAATAGGTAAATCACTATCAACTTCTCTTACTATTTTAGTAAATTCATAACCATCCATTTTCGGCATCATTATATCGAGGACTACTAGGTCTATATGTTCATCTTCAAGCATGTTTAGTGCATCTAAACCATTCATCGCTAAATAAACAATATATCCTTCTTCTTCTAAAATAGCTTTTAGATATTTTCTTGTATTTTCATTATCATCAACCACTAGAATTCTAAACATATTATCACCCCATGTGTTAACAAAATTATTAATTATTACATATATATAATACACTTTTTTTATCATTAATTCAATTATCAAAAAACAATAAAAATGAACGATTTACATCGTTCACTTAATTAGTCTTTATGCAAATAGTAACCACATAATCATCTTCATGACTACATGATATTTCAAGTTCATCATGATTATAAACATATGGCTTGCCATTTTCTTCTTTTCTTATTTCATATGATAAATATGATTTGTCTTGTGTTGCCTTAAATATTGCTTCTTTAAAAGAAAAATGCACCGCAAGAAACTTAAGCTTCTTATCTTCACTTAAATTATCATATTCTATTTTCTCAAAACTTGTCAATATTTTATCTCGCCATAACTTTTGGCTTTTTGAAAACCTAGATATTCTAGTTAAATCAATTCCCACCTTCATTTGTAATCACCATTTTTATAATTTTACTAGTTGGATTTTCTATTGTTTCAGAAACTATTGAATCAATATATTTATTAAACTGTGCAATATTAGCAATGATTTTTCTATTCTTCTTAACAAGTTTTTTAATCATATCATAATTACCATCAAAATAGTAACAATTTAATTTACACATTATATCCGTTTCTTCTTCATTATATTTTTTAATAGTTTTATCATAGTAACATTGATAAAATCTATCAAAGCTATAATCAATTAGTTTTTGTCCATTGCAATCAAAAGCAAGTTTATTTGTGTGATAATATATATCATTTGGATATATATCTATTACCCCATATTGATTACCATAATCAAGCAAACATGAACTTACGATATCACATAAACCATTTTCTTCATGTATTATTTGATTATGTAAATGGCCGGAAAAGTTTATTTTTACACCATAATCATTATAAAGTTTTTGAATATCTTTATAATTTCCTATTGCATATAAATATTTAAAAACTTCATTATGAACCATCATGTTATGATGAGAAAATGAAATAACTTCAATATCGTTAGCCTTAGCATATTCTAAATGCTCTTTAAGCCAGTTATAAGTTTCAAGATAGATAGCTCCACCAACGTAATTTTGACCATCAGCATTTGAATATGATGTAGTTGTGTCAAGCATTATTGCCCATCTTTTAGGTGATAGCTCGTAAATATAACTCAAAGTAACTTCATCATATGAATATGCATTTGTATAACCAAAGTCTTTATAAATATTTTTAAAACCTTCATAATCAACATTTTCAACTTCTTCGATATATTCACCAGCATATGTATATGACTTTTGATTAAACATGTCATGATTACCTGGTATTACTAAAACTTTGGTTTCGCTATTCACTGATTTAAGTATCCTAGCTACTTCTTCATGTGAATCTTTCTCTCCATTAAATGTTAAATCACCTGTAATGAATACAAATTTAGGTTTTTCTTCATTAACCTCTTTCACAAAAGCTTCTAGAAGTTGATAATCTTTTTCTTGAATTCTTCCATCAGCTATAAGTTTTTTCTTAAATTCCTCATTAGGTACTAAATTATTAGAAAGCAAGTGTAAATCAGATGTTACAAAGTATGTTTCTTCTTTTACACCTAAATCAACTTTGTTATCACATGATAATGATAAAAATAAACAAATAATTACAAATAAAAACAAAAATATTTTTTTCATGCTATTATTATAGCAAATAATTCGTTATTTTTATATCAATATTTTTAAATTTATTATTTTTTATCATAAATACATTTGGTAATTATATTCTCAATATATGATATATCATCTTTACAATTATTTTTTATCCACTCATTAATTACTCCTAATAAACCATTAACGTAATATAAAATCATATACTTCTGATCTTTTTCATTTATTCCAAACCTTTTAAAAATAGGTTTAAAGATATAATGATTTAAGCCATTAAACTTTTTTTGTGAATTCATTAGAACACTTCGTTTAACAAATACTTGATGAATCACTTTATTTTCTTTTATATATTTTAAATATGGTGTTAAATATTTTGGTGTAATTAGATATAATTCATTTTTTGAGCATTTATCAATTTTTTCTATAAATTCTCTTGCATTGTTATCAAAATATGAAAAAAAATTATTCATAGTATTTTCTAAACATTCATTTAATAAATCATCTATGTTTTCATAATGAAGATAAAAAGTTGAGCGGTTTACCCCTGCTTTCTCACATATTTCTTTTACTGTGACAAACTCATATTCTTTTTTGTTTAATAATTCAATCAATGCTTTATCCATTAATAGAGCAGTATTGTAATACTTACTCTCAGATTTATTCATTAGAATTCCTCCATTTTACTTTTCTTCTGCTATTTCTTGTGCTAAGCGTAAAATATCTGATCCATATTTATTTTTTCTTTTTTCTAATACTTTTTTATAAATAGGATAATTAATAATGCATCCTATAATTCCAATTACGCCAACAATAATACCAATGACAAAGGCTAAAGTACCTTCTCCTATTACTTTCATGCCAAGACACATGCCAATGCCTAAAATTAATGCACTAATAGTTCCAAATGTGAAAGTGAAAATATTTGCTGGGTATTTAACCTTAGCATCTAGTTTCTTTAGTTGTTTTACCTTTATAGTTTCCTTTTTTGCATACTCGTTAGCAATTTGTTCTGCATAAATCTTATCAGTGTTTAAATTGTTCATTTTTATTTCCTCCTTTATGATACAAATAAATTATACAATTTTATTAAGGTTAAATGAACAACATAAACTTTGATAAGTGTTGATTTATAAAAAACTTTACTAAAATAACATTATTTATTCTAGTAAAGTATTTCTATTTATATTTCTAAACCCTTGAATTGAGTTTGGTAAAGTTTATTATAAACTCCATTTTGTTCAATCAATTCTTGATGATTTCCTTGTTCTACAATAACACCATGATCTAGAACTAGAATTAAATCAGCATCTTCAATAGTTGATAATCTGTGAGCAATAATAATTGATGTTCTTCCATGCATTAAATTTACCATTGCATCTTGAATATGCTTTTCAGTTCTTGTATCAACACTACTTGTTGCTTCATCTAAAATCATGATTTTAGGATCAGCTAGAATTGCTCTAGCGATTGTTAATAGTTGTCTTTCACCTTGACTGATGTTTGTTGCACCTTCAGTTAAAACTGTCTTTTTACCTTCTGGCAAACGTGATACAAATCCTGTACAATTTGCCATCTCTAAAGCTTTATCAATTTCTTCATCAGTTGCATCAAGTTTTGCATAACGAATGTTATTTTCAATAGTGTCATTAAATAATACTGGGTCTTGTAATACTATAGCTATGGCATCACGAAGCTTCTTTTTTGAAACTTTACTGATATCTTTGTCATCAACACTAATAATACCACCATCAATATCATAAAAACGAAGAAGTAGATTTACTATGGTTGTTTTACCAGAACCAGTTGCTCCAACTAAAGCTATCTTGTGTCCACTATAAACACAAATATCAAAATCATTTAGTACTTTCTTTTCTGGAACATATCCAAATTCTACATGGCTAAAATCAAGTTTTCCCTTGATATCATCATATTCAAAGTCAATTTCGCCATCAAAGTTTTCTGTTTCTTGATCTAATATTTCAAATACACGTTCTGCCCCCGCAAGTGCAGTTAAAATTGATGAATATAATTGCGCAATCTCATTAATTGGTCTAGTGAATTGTTTTGTAGTTGTTAGGAACATAATTACAATATCAATTGTTAAAGCAGCTCCTAGTAATGTTCCACCGATATTTCTTCCACTAGAATAAGACCAATAAATGAATAACGCTCCAAAGATTGAAACAACAAAGTAACCTAAGTTGCCAACAAAGTTCATCACTGGTCCCATAGAACCACCAATAATTTGTGCTTTAATCCCAGTTTTAGTAAAATCATCAGATGCCTTGTTAAAATCTTTAATCGTTTTTTCTTGACGATTATAAGCAATAACAGTACGATAACCAGTTACCATCTCTTCAGTTTCTGTATTTAACTCACCTAAAATTGCCTGTTGTTTTGTAAATAACGGTCTCATTAGCTTAGAAAGTAACATAGTGACAATTAAAGTAAAGACTAATGTTAACATTGCAACTAAAGTTAGGAGTGGAGAATACCATACCATAATAGCTATACATCCAATTAATGTCAGAACACCAGAAATAAGTGATGTGATTGACTGACTTATTGCCATTGAAATATTATCAACATCATTTGTCATTCTACTCATAATATCACCATGAGGGTGTTTATCTAAATATGATATTGGTAATTTAACAATTTTTCCAAATAAGTCATTACGAAGTTTTCTTACAGTTCTACATGATATGTGTACACCAATTAAACTTGAAAGATACTGGAATATACAATACAAAATATATAAACCAATTAGTAATATAATGAATAATGTAAATTTTTCCTTGTTTGGTTCTAATGTCCATAAACCAGTATCAACATTAAATGTACCAAGTGAAGCAACAACTTCTTTGATCACAATATTTGTGGAAAGGTTGATTAATGTATAAATGATTACAACTACAATCATACTAATAAATAGCATTTTAGATGAAGAAATATAACTTAATAATCTTCCTAAAGACTTTTTAACATTTTTAGGTTTTTCTTTAAATTGCATCATCCTAGAAGCAGGGCCACCACCTCCAGGGCCTTTATGGATATTCTTTTTATTTTCTGCCATTTATTTTCACCATCCTATCTACCAAATGCTTTATCTGTCATTTCTTCACTTATTTTATTATCGCCTTTAAGTTGAGAATAATAGATATCTTGGTATATTTCACAATTTTTCATTAAGTTTTCATGAGAATCAAAAGCTACAACTTTTGTATTTTCTAAAACAATTATTTTATCCGCATTTTTAGCAGTTGCAATACGTTGTGCTACAATTATTTTTGTTGTATCTTTCATTTCTTTTCGCATGGCATTATGAAGTTTAGCCTCAGTTACTAAGTCTAAAGCACTAGTTGAATCATCAAAAATAATAATTTCCGGTTTTTTAATTATTGCTCTAGCAATAGATAATCTTTGTTTTTGTCCACCTGATAAACTAGTTCCTTTTTCTTCGATTTCTTCATCTAAGCCTTTTTCTTTACTAAATACGAATTCACTAGCCTGAGCAATATCGCATGCTCTAATTACTTCTTCATCACTAGCATGACTATTTCCCCAAAGAACATTTTCTTTTATTGTTCCTTTAAATAATTCTGCTTTTTGAAGACAAATACCAACAACATTTCTTAAATCTTGTAAATTAAACTCCTTTATATTTACACCATCAATCAATAGTTCACCATTTGTTACATCATAAAATCTTGGAATTAAATTAACAAAAGAACTTTTACCACAGCCTGTTGCACCGACAATTGCTATTGTTTCACCTTGATTAATCTTTATATTAATATTTGTTAAAACTGGATTAGATGAACTAGGGTATTTAAAGTCAACATTTCTAAACTCAATTGTTCCGTGTTCTGTTAGTGTAGATAAATCTAAATTACCACTTTCAATTTCTAGTTTACAATCTAATACTTCATTAATACGTTTTGCGGAAGCAAATGCCTTTGCAAAATTATTAAGTGTCATTCCAAGCATAATTATCGACATACAAATCATTGAAATATATGTAATAGTTTGGCTAACTTGACCAACCATAATATCAGGCTTTCCTGATGCATTTACAAATGCATCATAAATTGATGTAAATCCCATATTATAAATTACTACTTGTGAACCATAAATTAATAACATTAATAATGGCATTAGAAAACTAGAAATTTTACCAACATAAAGATTTATTCCTGTATAATCATCATTAACATTTTTAAAACGATTGTATTCATATTCTTCTTTACTGAAGGCTTTAACAACTCTAGCACCACTAACATTCTCATGAACTACTACATTTACTTGGTCAAGTTTCTTTTGAATTTTGCTGAATAATGGGAATATTACTTTAATTACTATCGTTAAAATAATAATTTCTAATGGCATTATCACGGCTAATATCACACCAAAATTAGAACTAATTCTAAGAGTAAAAACTATTCCTAAAATAAAGAATGAAAATGCTCTAACAAGTCCTCTTAGCGCTTGTGAAACCATATTTTGAATTTGTGTAATATCATTAGTAACACGTGTAACTAAAGAACCTGTATTAAAATCATTAGCCTGGTTATAAGATAAATCCATAATTTTCTTATAAGTAGCTTTTCTTAAATCATTACCAAACTTAAATGCAGCTAAGTTTGTAAATACACCTGATGCTATACCACATATAACACCAATTATGCATATTCCAAGCATTGTAAAACCATATCTTAAAATGTTATCAATATTATTTGCTTGAATACCATAGTCAACTAAATTAGCCATATACTTGCTTAAATTCATATCCATTATTACTTCACCAAACATACATAGAGGAGCAAGCAAAGCAAAATACCAATATTTTTTAATATACTTTAATAATTTAAACATCTATTTTCTCCTTATCATTGCTTCTTTCATTTTTTCTATTATATTATTAAATTCTATTAACTCTTCTTTTGTTACAGAATTTTCAAGTAATCTGTCTGCTTCATCAAAATAGTTCTTCATTTGTCTTGATAACTCTAATCCTTTTTTTGATAATCTAACCATTGTTTTTCGTGAATCTTCTATAGACTTAACTCTTTCTATATATTCTTCTTGTTCCATCGTTTGTAAGGTAAGTGAAACTGTTGGTGCTTTCAGATGAACATACTCACAAATCTCCTTTTGTGTAACTTCAGTTCTCTTAAACAACATATCTAGTATATAAAAACGAGTCTGACTAATACCATTTTCATAAGCAATTTTTCTTACTGTATCACGATGCATTTTACATAACTGATGTATTTTATATCCTAAAGGCTCCGATTTCATTTTTCATATTCTCCTATTAATTAGTTTTAAAACTAATTAATATTATACTATTTTAGTTAATTTATTTCAACTATTTTTTTTATATTTTATTCACAAAAAACGAGTATGAGTAAATAAATTCCTTTAATTTTTTAAAGAGTCTAAATTTTGTAGAAAATATATCTTTTTTCTTATGTATACTATTTTTATTAAAATGCATAGATAAAGAGAAAATAAATTAAGTTCTTTTCTTTAGACATCATATACCGTCAATCTTACGATGTGTATAATTAATAGTCTATAGCTAAATATAATTAAGTGATTATCATAAACTTGATTTCTTTTCATGCATAAAAAAGGTTAAGTATCTTATACCTAACCTCATAATTAATATTATTTACTATTCTCTATTTAATATTTGTGTATCTGATAGACCATAATTAAATATTTTCAAAACATCATCAACAGTAAGTTTATCTTTTTCTTCTTTGTTTAAATCTATTATTATTTTACCTTGATCCATCATTATTAACCTGTTTCCATATGTTAATGCGTCTTTAATGTTATGAGTAATCATTATCGTTGTGATGTTCTTCTCTTTAACTATTTTATCCGTAAGTTCCATAATTACTTTTTGCGCTTTTGGATCTAAAGCAGCTGTGTGTTCATCTAACAGCAAAATCTTTGGTTCTTCTTTTGTTGCCATAAGCAGTGTTAATGCCTGTCTTTGCCCACCAGATAGTAATCCTACTTTTTGATTAAGTCTATTTTCAAGTCCAATATCTATCGTTTTTAAATATTCAAAATATTCATTATGTTTATTTGCATCTTTCGCAAAGATTTTCCAGTTTCCTTTTGCACTAGCAAGAGCTAAGTTTTCCATGATAGTCATATTAGGAGCAGTTCCTAAAAGAGGATTTTGGAATACGATACCGATTTCTTTTGCACGCTTATAGCTTTGTAAATTAGTAATGTTTTCCTCATTTAAAAATATATTTCCACTTGTAATTGTTGTTAAGCCTAATATCGCATTAAGAAGTGTTGTCTTTCCAGCACCGTTTGAACCAATCACTGTAATAAAGTCACCATCATTAATGTCTATTGAAATATTATCAATTGCCTTTTTCTCAAGTTCTGTTCCCTCATTATATACAACATTTAAGTTTTTTATTTTAAGCATTTTTTACATCCTCGCTTCTTAATTTTATTTATTAATGTAGGAATATAAACAGACAGGACAATTATTAATGCGGTAATGATTTTTATATCTATTGGATTTATTCCATCAACAAGAAGTGCTGCCATATACATAAATTGATATAATACTGAACCTCCTATTACTATCATAAAAGCAAATAAGAGTTTACGTTTTTTGAAAATCGCTTCTCCAATAATTATTGAAGCAAGGCCAATAACCATCATACCTACGCCATATGAATTATCGTAATTAGCTTGAAGTTGAACATATAAAGCACCACTTAAACTAACTAAACTATTTGCTAGAGCTAAAGCAATTATTTTCATTAAATCAGTGTTTATTGATGAACTTCTTACCATTTGTTCGTTATCACCAGTTGCTCTAATAGCTAAACCTAAATTACTTTGGAAAAAAATATTTAACAAGACAATCACTAGAATAACTATTATTAATAGCATACCTAAATCTGCTAATTCTTTTAGGTTAGTTGATAAGAATGATGATGATTTGAGAAAATCAAAAGCACTAAATATTGTTTTATTTTGATAAAGAACTATCGATGGCTTTCTATTTGTAATCCAAAAGTTAATTGAATATAAAGCAGTCATAGTTAAAATACCTGATAAAACAACTTGTATTTTTAGTTTAGTATGTAAAATTCCTGTTACCATCCCTGAAATCATCCCAGCAATAATCGCAACAATCAAAGCAAGGATAGGCATATTATTTAAACATAAGATTGCACTCACGCTTGCACCCAATGTGAAAGAACCATCAACAGTCAAATCTGGTGTATCAAGTATTTTAAAAGATATGTATATACCAACTGCACAAAGACCAAAACACAAGCCAATCTGTAAGCAAGTTACTAACAAACTAATACTCATTACTACTCTCCTAAATATTTTATTTCTCCATTATAATTGCTAGGAATCATTAATCCCAATTCTTCAATTGTTTTCTTATTAATGAATAATTTAAGATTTGAATCAAATACTTTATATGGTATATCTTCTGCTTTTTCTCCTTTTAGAATGCGTGCACACATATTTCCTGTTTCTTTTCCTAAATCCTCATAATTAATTCCAATAGTAGCTAATCCACCATCATTAACCATCGAATCAACGCCTGTATATACCGGTATTTTCTTTTCTAAAGCAACAGTTGCTAGTACTGTCATCCCCTCCGCAACAGTATTATCATCAGTTACTAAAATAGTATCAACTTTTTCACATAAAGACTTTGTTGTAAGTTCAATTTCGCTTGACTTAGAAATAGTTTTAACAACCAAAATATCTTTTTTTCCTAAAGAGTCTAAATACTTTTCAATCTTTGCTAAATTAGAAACTGAATTTGCTTCCGCTGGATTATAAATATATCCAAGTTTATTAATAGGTTTATTATTTACTTCTGCCATTAAGAACATGAAATCTAAAATTGAATTTACTTGAATTGCGTCACTTGTACCAGTAATTTTAATACCAGATTTTAAAATATCAGTAGGATCACTAACAGCAGAGAACACAACCGGAATCTCATTACTATATTTTACTGCTTCCTGTGCGACAGGAGTTGCAATAGCTATTATGCAATCACATCCTTTATTTTTCATAATGCTAAGAGTTTGAGTAATTGTATTTCCATCCGCATTACAATTTCCAAATATAATCTTACAGTTTTCTCCATCTATAAATCCTTGTGCTTCTAGTTCTTTCACACAAGATTTTCTAATTGTATCAAGTGAATCATGTGTAGTAAATTGAACAATACCAATTGTTGGTAAATCAGATTCATTACAACCAATAGCTAAAAAACAAAATAAGAATAAAACAAAAATATATATAAAATTAATCAATTTCTTCATAACTATTCCTCCTTTTATTTTATATATTAAATAGCTAGTTAATCTTCATGTTGGTGTAATTTTATAATTCTTTTTCATTTTATCCCTCC
Source organism: uncultured Coprobacillus sp. (assembly GCA_964385755.1). Lineage (GTDB taxonomy): Bacteria > Bacillota_I > Bacilli_A > ML615J-28 > CAG-698 > CAG-698. The sequence goes on along the minus strand of CAYLPZ010000007.1, from coordinate 2,035 downwards.
AATCATCTGCATAAAAGAAAAAAAGCGCAAGTCCTTTTATATAATAAAGGACAAGCGCTAAAATACCTGCGGTACCACCTTAATTGTTGTAAAACAACCACTCTCAAATGCAATCACATTTTTTCTCTATAACGGGAGAACCCGTCAGTGCCTACTATTTCAAAGAAAGTTCAGACTGCCCTCGAAGACCCACGATTAACATCTTGCAATTATCTGTATTCCACCATCACAGACTCTCTATAAACGCTAAAGAAAGAATACCCTTCTTCTCATCGGTTTTAAATATTGTATCATAGTATTATTTTATTTTGCAATACTTTTTAATAATTTATATTATTTTTACAATTAATATTTTAATTCTATTATGAATATTGTATGTCTATTCTTCAATATTATTATCAATATATATTTTAAATAGTTCTTTTAGAGATTTATCAGTATTATATGCTGGTAACATCATCTTTATCGAGCGTAGTGGGATAATAACCTCTCCACCATGATTATCTTTTCTATTTTGAATTGCTAACTTCTTTATCGCTTCTTCAATTGTATCAGCTTTAATATCTTCAGAGTTTTGATAATAATCAATAAATGCTTGTTTCCTTTTCTTGTGAACATGATTATGAATAATTCTTAGTATTGTTGTTACACCAAATGATATTATATACATTATTATCATTGTAATTGGCCAAGGAAGAAATTCATTGAACTTATAATGGTCAGTCCATCCACCATGTTCTATATCAATTATAAAAACAAAGACAATGTATACAATTGTATACAAAAACACTGGTATCAATGCTAAAAAGGTTGTTCCTAGTTTTAAATGATGATCATCGTTAACTATTGTAAAAAGAAGAATTGCGGTAACGGGATTAATAGTATGTAAGAAAATATTAGTTTCTTTTATCATCGCATCATAAAACCCATTAACACCAGAAATAAGGGTAATAGCTGTAACAAAAGTAAGTGCTACTCCAGTTACTCCAGTATATAAAATAATCACAATCCATAAAGGTAGATGATAGTTATTTTTTCTAAGTCCTTCTATTTGATATGGAATTGATAGAGTTGCTGCTAAAGAGATGAAAATATTTGAAAGTGTAGTAAACATCCTAAGTGTTCTCATACCAACGTTTTCCCAATCTCTATTCAAAGCATTACTCAAATTAAGCCAAAAGGCGATATTTGCAATTATTATCAAAATAATGCAACTAACCAAACTTGCAATACATCTTATTTTATTAATTTTATGGACATTTTTTATATATTTCATAATAACTCCTTTTAGTTTTTTTTATTATATCACAATTATTAGTTAATTAATATATTATTCAATAAAAATAATTAATATATTATTCAATAAAAATAATTAATATATTATTCAATAAAAATGTAACAATCAATAAAAAAAATTGACTAAAAATTGATTTTTCTTTATAATATTAATGTAGAGGAGGAAAATAATTTTATGACAGAAAATAAAAAGAAAGTATTTAATATAATTAACATAGTATCTGGTTTTGTTATGTTTGCTTTTACAATGTTTTTATAGGTTTTATTTTTATTATCATTGATTAAAAAAATAGATCCAAATGATCCTTTAATTGCTGAAAATCCATTTTATAATTCATCATTATATGCGGTTATTAAAGCATTTACTTTGTTAGGATTATTAATTGTTAGTAATTATGCTATTGTTCTGTTCATTGGAATTATACTCCATTTAACAAAAAAAGCATATGAAGTTCTTTTATCTGCATTCATACTATATGCTTTACTTGCCTTTATATTTTTAATAGAAGGAACTAATAGAACTGATTACACTAGTATTATTATTGCCTTTCTATGCATAACTATTTGTGTTGCGAATATTATTATTTGCTTCTTAGGTAATATAAAAAATAAAAACGATGTTAATGTTGAAACAATTTAATTATTTTATAATTAGTATAATAATATATTTAAATTATGATATATCCGAAGTTTGCCTGCACTATAACTGAAAGTGGGATTGAAAAACCCCACTTTTTTT
>CAYLPZ010000006.1:0-77350 GCA_964385755.1 uncultured Coprobacillus sp. | reverse complement strand
CCTTTAAAAATATTAATCATAAATTATTTATATCTTTATTAGTAATGGGGCTAGTTCCAACCATTTATACAACACTAAGAGTATTCTGGCTAGACAATTTACCAGGTGATTGGTCATATTCAATTGCAGGTCAATTATCATGGATTAATCTAATATATGAAGTTATTTAGGATTAACTTATCAAATTATCTTTTTCATCGATATCCTCCAATACACTAATGATAGGATTATTTTTCTTGAATGTAGTCCATACTTCTCTAGTAATAATACTGTCTTCAAGTAACTGATCTAAAAGCAAAGATGCAAATCTATATTTGATTTCACCGATAATTTGATTTTGATTCATATTAGAAACCTCCTTAAAGTCGCGTCTATCTATCACTCTAAAGAGGCTAATTGTTAAGTTGTGTAATAATATTCTTTCAAACATAAAACTATTCTCTCATTTTTGTGCCGAATTTATGAGTAAGTATAAATAAATTGGAAAACCCAAATACCCTTATTTATTGATTTTAACCTTAAAATATTATATAATTTAAGGGTAAAGTATCAATGTGAGGTGAAAATATGAGAGATTTCAATTATTATAAAATAAGTAAAAACACATGGGATTCAGAAGTATTAGGCTATATAGCAGCTATATATAAAGAAGTTGGAAAACAAGAACTGTATTTAAAACAAAGGCCTGAACAATTAGAAAAACTAGTTGAAATAGCTAAAGTTCAAAGTACAGAAGCTTCAAATGCTATTGAAGGTATAGTTACAACTAATACAAGAATTAAACAATTAGTTGAAGAAAAAACCACTCCTAAAAATAGGGATGAAGAAGAAATCGCTGGATACCGTGATGTATTAAATATAATACATGAAAGCTTTGATGCAATACCGTTAACTCAAAATTTCATATTGCAATTACATAAGATTATGTATAGTCATATGAATAACCCTATGGCAGGTAGAACTAAAAATGTTCAAAATTATATCTCTGCTACTCATTATGATGGTAAAGTTGAGGTATCATTCACACCTGTTGATCCATTTGAAACACCAGCAGCACTTGATAAAATTTGTGAAGAATATAATAGAGTGATTGGAAATAATGAATTAGAACCATTAATCGCTATACCAGTTTTTATTCATGACTTTTTATGTATTCAGCCATTTAATGATGGAAATGGTAGAATGTCTAGACTATTGACAACATTACTATTGTATAGAAATGGATTCTATGTTGGTAAATATATTTCATTAGAAGCTAAGATAGCAAAGCATAAGGATTTATATTATGATGCGCTAAGTGCTTCACAAGAAGGATGGCTAGATGGGAATGACAATCCTGTTCCATTCATTAAGTATTTATTGAGCACAATTCTTGCAGCATATAAAGATTTTGAAGATAGATTTAAAATCGTTGAAGAAAAGCTTCCTGCTATCGATATGGTAAGAAAAGCAGCAAATAATAAAATTGGATGGTTTACAAAACAAGATATAAGAGAATTATGCCCATCTCTAAGCATTAGTTCAATAGAAGGAGCATTAAGAAGATTAATTGAACTTGGTGAACTAAGACGTGAAGGTAATGGAAAGAATAATAGATATGTTAGATTAAAATAGTTTTCCCTTAAATTTATCTTTAAAATAATGGAAACTTATAAGAATAAGGTTAAGCATCTATCATAAGTGGTAGGTGCTTTTTTCTTGTATTAAATACACCTATAGTAATTTTCCTTAAGTCACCAATTGCTTTTGAAATTAAAGATGATAATCTTATTTTTTATAGAAGAACAGGAGTAGTTTCTATAAATATAAATGAAATTATTAGAGTAAAAGTTAATGATAATTATGGATCTTTTGATTGTTGCGTTTATACTGTAACTGACAGGTTTCCTATTCATTATTTAATAAAAGAACAAAGAAAAATATATGGGCAATTTGTGGAAGTATTTAAGTCTAAAAATATTCCAGTAGAAATTGTTACTAAAAGTATAGGAGATTAATCGAGTCCTTACGTGAGGGATCAAATGTATCCTTTTAGAACATCTTCCTGTGGTAAAATAGGTCGAGTGTATCCTTTTTTATATCAAAATAGTGGAAAAACTAGATAAAAAAAGTTTTTGGTGGGGTTTTATACCTATTTTTTATATTATAGATGTTCAAATAAAATTATCAACAAGAGAAAAAGGTACTCATATATTTGGCTCAGTGGAACTATTACCCATTTAATTTTTTTAAAAATTTTTATTCAAAATTATACTTTAATTTAGATAATTAATTAATACTTGTGAAGAATTCGTGCTTTGTATGTTAAGTAACATTCATTGTGTGAGCGTTGTTTAAAAGAAAGTGAATAACGCCTTTCGTAGAAGTTTATCCAATAATTATATTTTAACTACAATTTTGGAAATTATATACTATTTGTTTTGTCCATTTTATAAAGTACATTTCAATATAAGTTTTTTTCAAATAAAGTAAATTTTAAAAAATTTGTTAAAAATAATCTTTTATTATACTTAAATATTATATATAATATAAATGCAAAAAAAATATGAGAAGGAAGAATATTGATTATGAGAAAAAAAGAAAAAATAACATTAGAAGAAGAATTAGTTAAACGACCTATAAAGTTAGCAAGTAATACTGTTTGGACATTGTACCAATTATTAGCAATATCTCCTTTCTTTTCAAGAAAATATCATCCTACATATGAAGTTATTGATGATCCTAATGATTGTGAAACTGGATGCTTTGTTATTTGGAATCATCTATCTAGGAGAGATTATTTGTTCTTAAAAACGCTTCTTCATCCAAGAAAATTTTCGATGGTTGCAGGTTATACAGAATTCTTTAGAAGTCATCTTGCTTCTTTGTTCAAATTAGCAAGGATTATTCCTAAAAAACCTTTTTATAATGGTGATATAGGTGCTGTTATGGCCATGGCACGTATTATTAAGAAAGGAGGAATAGTAACTTTTTCTCCAGAAGGGACATCATCTGTATTTGGTGATAATCAGCCTATAACACCCGGTACTGGAGCTTTTATCAAAAAAATGGGAGTTCCTGTTTACATGGTCGATTATCGAGGACATTATCTATCATCTAATAAAGTAGATATAAAAGATAAATGTGGTAAAGTGTTTTTAAAAATGTATAAATTATTTACTCCAGAAGATTTAAAAGAGAAATCTGTTGAGGAAATAAATGATATAATCAATGAAAAATTTCATCATGATGAATATTTATGGAACCTAGAAAAGCAAATCCGCTACAAGGGTAAGGGATATATGGCATCTCATCTTGATGATATGTGTTATAAATGTCCTAAGTGCGGCAAGGAATTTACTATGGTGGCTAAAGGTGATGAAATTGTCTGCAGTGAATGTGGAAATAGTGTAAGATTTGATGAAAAATATAATATGATACCATTATCCACAAATTGTGTTTTACCAAAGACTCCATCAAAATGGGCTCAATGGGAAAGACATAATATCATCCAGGAAATCAGAAGGGATAAAGATTATTCATTTAAAAGACATTTTAAAATAGGTGGTTTACCTAAATATAAAACATTGAAACATCATCGCTTAAATGAAATACAAGGTGAAGGTGATTTTATTATCAATCATAGTGGTGTTCATATTATTGGAACTAGAGACAATGAGCCTTATGAAATGCATTTATCATATAAAGATGTATATTGTCCTTGCGTAGAAGATGACTTACAGACTCTGACATTCTATCCAGGAGGAAGATCTACAGATATTATCATAGATGACAAAAGTGGTGGAAAGATATATATGCTAATTCAAGAAATGCATAGACTACATGAAAATTATTGGAAGAATTTTCCTTGGTTTGATTACATGTATGAAGACATCGAAAAAGATATTGATTTTGAGATATATAAATAATTGATAAATTAATTATATTAACACAGAATCCTAGAAATCACGCAAATCATGATTGAAACCTAGGGTTTTGTGTCTTCTTAAACAAAAAGTTATATAAAAAAATAAAGATGTTTTTCGAGAAAATATTATAATTATGAGAATATATATCTAACAAATAAACATTTTGTTAATGTAAAGTATTATAATAATAGATATGAAAATGGCAAAGAATAATTTATTTTAGATAATCAAGAAGGATTTAATTAAAGTCCAATAGACGAGTTTAACTGCAGAGGTAGTCACTTTGAAGAAGATATAATTAAATTTTTCACGTAATACAATTGTTAAGTATATTAAGCATGGAATAGCTTATTGTATTGTTTATGAGTAAAAGATTGTTTGAAAGATTATGATTAATATTGAAGGAAAGACAGGACACTTAGTTCTATTATTTGTTTTTTTCAATGTTCATAGTAAAGGAACTCGATATGATACATGGTATGAAATTGAAAAAATATCCAAAAAGTAAAAATATGGTAAATAGTAACAACATATTTTGAAAAATGAAATATACACTTTTGTACTAACTTTAAAATGTAGTTAGTACTTTTTTTATTTTGTAAAAAATAGTTTTTATATTATTCATTTTTAAAAAAACTATTCCTTTAAATAATTACAAATTGATAATCTTTAGTTATTACATTCAACTGAATATGGCTTTTAGTTAAGAGCCTTTTCTTAATTTTATTAATGAGTTTAGCTTCTTTTAAATATTATGAAAATACATATACATAGTGACTCATAATATGTTATTTTAGTGATAATTACTATTTAGTTGATTTAATAATTTTACGTTAAAGAAATATTTTTAACAAAAATATGATTTATTGACAGTCTTTATTGCTTATGGTATAATCGATATTATGACTGAAACATTGATTATTTTTTGCATAACCATAATAGCAATGATTGTTTGCGTGCTATTCTTTCCTAAGTTTAAATTTGGAAAAATTGCAGTAGACTCATACTGGCTTGTGGCGCTAGCTGGTGCTGTTATAATGTTATCGTTTAGACTTGCAAAAGTTGAGTCGGTAGTTAATGCGCTTTTTGCTGACTCGGCTATTAATCCATTAAAAATCTTAATACTATTTATATCAATGACAATGCTTTCTATATTTTTAGATGAACTTGGATTCTTCCGCTTTTTAGCAAGTATTGCATTAAAGAAAGCACGTACGGGACAAATTAAATTGTTTTTATACTTATATATAACTGTGTCTATCCTTACTGTTTTCACATCAAATGATGTAATAATATTATCATTCACACCATTTATTTGTTATTTTGCGAAAAACGCGAAAATAAGTCCGATACCATACTTAGCAGCAGAATTTGTTGCGGCGAATACTTGGAGTATGGCGCTTGTCATTGGTAATCCAACAAACATTTACCTAGCTACGGCATATGGTTTGAATTTTGTTGATTACGTTAAAATAAGTATTTTTCCTACAATTTGTGCAGGAATTGTTGCGTTTGTAATGCTATTTCTTATTTACAAAGCAAAACTTAAAAGTCCAATATTAGGAGAAGCTGAGGATGTTGTAATTAAAGATAAGTGGCTTTTATGGGTAGGTATTGTTCATCTTGCAGTTTGTACTTTACTTTTAGCTATAGGATCTTATATTGGCCTTGAGATGTGGCTAGTTTCAGCTTGTGCTGTTGTGATTTTGTTTATATTTACAATTGTTACCTCAATAGTTAGAAAGCAAAAACCTAAAGAACTTATTGGAACATTAAAACGTGGTCCTTATCAACTTATACCATTCATTTTATCAATGTTTATAATGATTATTGCTTTACAAGAACAAGGTATTACATCGAAAATAGCAGAGTTTTTCAAAGGTGATTTACCTGTTTTAAAGTTTGGAACTCTATCATTCTTGGCATCAAATATTATTAATAATATCCCAATGAGTGTTTTATTCTCATCAATTATTACAAATGCAAATGCTAGTTTACCTGCAGTTTTCGCAACCATATTTGGTTCAAATATTGGTGCGTTCTTGACACCTATAGGTGCTTTAGCAGGTATCATGTGGAGTTCAATTCTTAATAAGCATGGTGAAAAATTTAGTTATCTTGATTTTATCAAAATGGGTGTGAGTGTCGCAATACCAACACTTTTCGTTGCTTTAGGTGCATTATATCTTGTCTTTCTATAATTTATAATTATTAATTTATAATTATTAACTAAATGTAAACCATTAAATATATATGTTAATTTTTTGGAGGGGAATTATGGTTGAAAATTTAAACAAAGAAATAACTCAGTTGAATCTTGATTCGTATGATGGTAATGAACCATATATATTTGTTAGCTATTCTCATGCGGATACAAAAGAAGTGTATAAGATATTGAAAATAATTGAGAAAGAAAAGTATAGATTTTGGTATGATGATACAATGGAAATTGGAGAAGATTTTCGTGAAGAATTACGTAGCCGAATAGTAAATTGTTCTGCGTTTTTAATCTTTATATCTGATGCTTCTATGGCTTCAAAATATTGTGGAATGGAAATTATTACCGCATACAAATATGATAAAAAAATCTACCCAGTGTATCTTAATGAATCAGTACAGATCCCTGCACCACTAAAAATGATTTTAGAAAATCTTCAACACTTAAAAAATCAAAATGATGAAAAATATATTTATAAATTGATTTCTGGGTTACCAATAGAGACAATGCGTAGCTTACAAACTGAAGGAGATGTACTTGTAAAATGCAAGGATGGTAGTACTTCTCTAGCTATTCCTTCAGGTGTACGCATTATCGGAAATAATGCATTTAAGAATTGTGAAAGCTTAGAAAAAATTGATTTTGGTCAAGAAGTAGCACAAATCAATAAAGAAGCTTTTCGTGGTTGCAAGTCTTTAAAATCTGTTTATTTACCAAGCAATATAAAAAAGGTAGGAGAAAGTGCATTCCGTGATTGTGTATCTCTTAAGTCACTTACTGTAGTTGGTGATGGATTAGAAATTAGTGAACGTTGTTTTGAAAACTGTGCTTCTTTAAAAAATATAGAACTTGAAAATAGTATAACAGAACTATATAGTGGTGTATTTAATAGTTGTAAATCACTTGAAACAATAAAACTACCTGAAAAGCTTACAATTTTAGGAGAAAGTGCATTTGCTGATTGTGCACAATTAAAAGAAATTGTTATTCCTGATCCTGTTACCAAGATTGATGATATGGTGTTTAGTGGATGTTTGAATTTACAAACAATCAAGCTTAACTCTGATTTAAATAAAATTGGTAAGAATGCTTTTAAGGATTGCCAAAGTTTATTAGATATTTATATTCCACAAAAAGTAAATAATATAGGTTATGGCGTTTTCCGTGGTTGTACAAGCCTTAGATCTGTTGAAGTCGATAGTAAAAATAAATTCTTTAAAACAGTAAATAACGTACTATTTAATAAGAATAAATCTTCTCTTATTTCCTATGCTGTAAATGATGGTGAAGATTTCTATGAAATACCTGATTCTGTTATGCTAATTTGTGACTGGGCATTTTATGGTAGCAATTTGAAACATATAATAATTCCTGATAGTGTAACAGAAATTGGTGAAGGCGCATTTTGTAACTGTACAGAACTAGAAGAACTTGTATTACCTGATTCAATTATACGCATTGATGATTCTGCTTTTCGTGGATGTTCATCACTTAAGAGATTTGTTATCCCAGATAGTGTTATTGAATATGGTTGGGGTATGTTAAGCGGTTGTAACAATGTAACTGTTGTGTGCAATAACAATTCTCCTGCCGCAAAATATTGTGAGTCAAAAGGTATTCCTTACACTACAAAATAAATTTTTATAAAAAAAATCTGAATTGTTAAAAACTAACAATTCAGTTTTTAATTACATTAGTGTTTTATTCATTTGAGAAAATAATGCAATAAAACTATTTTACAATTATATTATGAATAATAATATGGTATAATATGATTATTAATTTATTTAGAATGCATTTGGGGTAGATGATGAAAAAATATATAGAGCAAATCGCTAAGACAAACAAAAAAGAGAGATTTGAGGCAATAATAACTAATCTTGAAAGAAATAATGTTAAATACATTATTCAAAAAATTATAAATTATGATAGTCTTGGTAATATTATTGTACCTTTTTATAATGAAAAAAATATTAATGATAAGAAAATAGTGTTTTGTGCTCATTACGATAATATTCTTAATAATCCTGGTGCTATTGATAATGCCTGTGCATGCGCTATTTTATTAAATTTAATAATTGACTATAAAGAAAAAATTAACGCGAATATAGATTTTGTGTTTACTGATTTAGAAGAAAAAGGTTTGATTGGAAGTAGTTTCTATTGTAGCCAAAATATAAATAAAATTAAAAGTGCTATTAATTTAGATATGTGCGGAAGTGGTAAACATGTTTTAGTAAATATAAGTAATTTAAATAAGATAAAAAAAGATAATTTTTTGTATTTTATTAATTCATTTGAGAAATTTGATGTTAAACAAATTGAATTATTACCACCTGGTGATGCTAGTTCTTTTATTGAAAAAGGAATCGAAACTTATTATATAGTTAGTTCAACCACAAAAGATTTACAGTGGTTTAATGAATATGCAAAAAATAAAAAACCGGAAATTATACCTGACTTTGCTTATTATATGCACACAAGTCGTGATACAATAGATCAAGTAAATATGTTACAAGTGAATAATATTTATTGTTTTTTAGCTCAATTATTAGAATGGTTATTGATTCAAAGTTAATAATAAAATATATGAATTATTGTGAAAGGATAAAAAAGTACTATGAAAATAAGAAAAATTAAAAAATATCTATTATATCTACTGATAGTAGTTACTTATATATTATTAGCTGGATGTAATTTATCTAATAACGATTCTAATGATGAAAAGGAAGAACCTGTTATCCCTGATACCTTAGAAAATGTTGTAAAGTATGAATTGGGGTATGGAGATTATATTGCCACATTAAAAAATATTAGTGAAAGTAAATTAAAATATAATTATGATAAATTATGTGAAGAAGTAAAAGGCAAAATGAATGACATTTTCCAAACAAAATACAAGCAAGGATTATTGGATTTATTTGATTTTAATAATGAAGTTAAGTTTAATATTAATATAACAAAAGGTGAACTTAAAAAAATGTCTGATTATCATTTAGTTAAAAATGAGGAGTCGTATCGCATTTGTTCAGTAGACATTGCTTTTAATAATATTATTATTCATTTTGAAAATGTTGGAATAAGACAAAAAGGAAATACTTCACGAGGAGAAATCGTAACTAATGATGGAAAAATACAATTGAGGCACTATAAACTTAGTTTTTCAGAAACTTTTGATGATGATTACAGAAAAGATAGTTATGATTTGAGTGATGATTTACTTGCTTACCTTGAAGAAAGATCTCTTTTTGGACTTAAGAAAATAGATATTAGATTTAATCGAAATAAGGATGCAACATATCTAAAGGAAGCATACGCATATGAACTGTATCGTGCTATGGGCCTTTTAGCACCAAGAACTAATCTTGCTAATGTTACTATGAATATTAGTGGTGATAAACAAAATGCGGGAGTGTATTTAATGGTTGAAACCATTGATAAAGATTTCTTAAAAAGAAATATGTTAAAAGATTATACTTCTGGTGATTTATATAAACTTGGATGGAGTAATGAAGGAGCAACCTTTGAAAGATATGATGATTATTTGTTTGGAGTTGAAAAACAATTTGCTAATAATGATGGGACGTTTTACGCTAAAAAATACCCATATGATTTAAAAACAAACAAAAAGACATCAACTCATGTTGATATAAAGAACTTCATTAAATGTTTAGTTAATGCAAATTCATCTACTATTTATAATGTTATGACGCAGTATAGTTACTATGATTATTATGTAACATATTTGGCGTTATCATATTTAATTGGTGACCCGGATGATCTAAGAGGAAATCACAATAATACATATGTGTATTTTGTTCCTCAAGAAGGAAAAGTAAATAAAATAATCTTTATTCCAACAGATCACGATAGAGCATTTGGTTCAACTGGAGGACCAGGTGGTAATCCTACTGGTGACTTTTGTACCGACAACGGACCTGCTTCTCCACAAACAGGTTACTCTCGAACATATAATCCGTTATTCCATAAAACTATCATTGATAGTGGTGATGGAGTTAATAAAGGAAATAGTCAAATTAAAGCTGATTATATTGAAAAAATTGAAGAAGTAATTAATAAAGGATTAATGAGTATTGATAATTTTAAAAATTATTATAATCTTGTATCCACTCATTATAATGATGATCTAACATTAGGAGATTTATTTATTAATGATGATGTTTTATTTAGCTTAACAGAAAATAATGAACCTTATGGTGATTGGAATCTAAGTATTGAAGTTTATATGACTTTGAAAGTTGCAACATTTAATAGAAAGAAATAAAAAAAATATCCGATTACATAGTTATTTGATTATGAATCGGATTTTATTTTAATAAACAATAAAAAGTGTACGGGTTTTGTTAAGTATGGTGCTGATATTTTATTTTATTAAATAGCCAAATATCTAATGTACCATTTGAATCAATGCGTGCAATATTTTGCGAAACTGATAGATCATCTTATATTGCTTTACTATGATGTGATAACCAATTTTCCACTTTTAAAAGAGTGTAATGATGATATTATTAGATGACATAAATTTTAACAATTAATTATTATTTTTATCAACGCTAGTTTACTTTTTGAGTTTATTTTCAAAGTGTGATATAATAAGTAATAAGAAGAAGGTATAAATATGAATATAATTATAGAAAGAGAAAATCAAGTTTGTAAAGTTTATTTAGATGGAAGATTAGATACTCAGACCTACATGCTTCTTGAAGAAAGAGTAAATGATATTTTAACAGATGATATAACATCATTAATTTTTGATTTTACTAAACTTCATTATATTTCAAGTGCTGGTCTTAGAGTGGTATTGTTATTTGTAAAACAAACTAAAAAAATGAATATAAAATTTGAAATTGTAAATATGCCTAATGAAATAATTAATGTATTCAAACTTACTGGTTTTATTGATATTGTTACTATTAATTGAGGAAGATATAAATATGAGTATAGCAAAAAAACTAGAAATAAATGCAAAAGTTGAAAATCTTAGCTCTGTATTAATGTTTTTAAATGAAATATTAGATGATACTAGTTGCAATTTCAAAGAAAGATTTGCGTTAGAAGAAGCAGCAGAGGAAATATTTGTAAACATAGCAAAATATGCTTATTTGCAAGGTGATGGTAAGGTATATATTGAAGTTAATTGTGATGATGATGTGGTTGAAATTACTTTTATTGATGAAGGAGTAGAATATAATCCACTTTTAAAAGATGATCCAAACTTTGATATACCACTTGAAGATAGACCTATCGGTGGCTTAGGAATTTATATGGTTAAAAATCTAATGGATGAAGTTATATATAATTATTTAGATAATAAGAACGTTTTAAGAATAAAGAAGTTTTTAAAAGAAAGTGATTAAAAGTATGAAGAAAAATACGAAAAAAATGAAAGTAAAAAAAATAGTAAATAGTATAAACTTTAGGCTTATTTTCTTCATAATAATGATTTTATTGTTTTCTAATGCTGTTGCTTGTATTATTGGTTATGTGGAAATTAATAAATCAATGAAAGATGTATATTTCGAATATGCTCTTAATGTAGCAAATACCGCAAATGATTTTATTGATGGCAGCAATATAGAAAAATATATATCAGATACTGAATATTATAAAAATGATAGCAATTATTTAGAAACACTAGAAAACCTTGATCATTTATGTCAGAAGCAAGAAGTAACTCTTTTATATGTTATAACTTTTAAAGGGAATAATTATAATAATTTCTATAGTGTGTTTAATGTAGTGATAGAGAACAATCCATATGGCTATACACCATGGGAATTAGGATTTAGTCGTGAAAGTACGAGTGATTATATAGAGATATATCAAGATTTATATGAAAAGAATATTGAAAATGGTTTAGTTGTAAGAACAAGCAATTTAAATGGTAAACCACCCCACATTACAGCTTTATCTCCAGTTTTGGATAATAATGGTGATGTAGTGGCAATAACTTGTGTACAAAGAGAAATGAGTGGGTTACAAAGCTTAATATCAAATTTTTTGCGAATAAATACATTAACTATGCTTGGAAACTTAGTAATTTTAGTTTGCTTAGGAATATTATATTGTATTAAACAATTTTCTAATCCAGTTAAGAAAATAATTTTGGAAGCAAAACGTTTTGCTGGTAGTGGAACTATTTCAGAAGAAAATATTAGTACAATAAGTAAAATTACCGAATTAAATACAATATGGAAATCACTTCGTCACTTGGAAACAGATGTTGTTAACAGTGTAAAAACACTAGAGAAGTTAACTAGTGAAAGAGAAAGAATAGCAGCAGAATTGAACCTAGCAACAAAAATTCAACAAACGATGATACCAAGTGTATTTCCACCATTCCCTGAGCGCAATGACATTGATTTATTTGGGTTAATGTCCCCAGCAAAAGAAGTTGGTGGTGATTATTTTGATTTTTATCTTCTTGATGAAGATCATTTAGCACTCACTATTGGTGATGTATCTGGAAAAGGTGTTCCAGCAGCGTTATTTATGATGGTAACTAAGATATTAACAAGTAATCTTGCTACTTTAATAAATGACCCTGCTAAGGTATTAGAAGAGTTAAACAATAAGATTTCTAACAACAACCAAGAGGATATGTTTGTTACTGTATGGTTTGCTATTTTGGAAATATCAACAGGTAAAGTCATCGCTGCAAACGCTGGACATGAAGACCCAATTATAATATCAAAAGATAGAAAAGCCAAAGTGTATGAAACTAAACATGGGTTAGCTATTGGGTGTTTTCCTAATATGAAATATAAAAATCATGAATATACATTAGAAAAAGACGAAATGCTTTTAGTATATACGGATGGTGTTACCGAAGCAATTAATCATAAAAATGAACAATTTGGAATAAAAGGTATTTTGGAAGTAAGTAATAATAATATATGCAATTCTACAAAGGAACTTGTAAATAACATTAAAACTTCAATTGATAGTTTTTGTGGGGAAACTCCACAATTTGACGATATTACAATGCTTGTCATAAAGAGAAAATAAAGGAGTATATATGGAAATTAAAGGAAGAATAGAAAATGAATTATTAGTAATTGAGTTAATTGGTCGCATAGATGCAACAAACGCAAATGAAGCAGAAGATAGAATAAGAACGCTAGTTAAAGAAAATGAAGGCAAAGAATTTGTTATTGACGCTGAAAACTTAGAGTACATCTCAAGTGCTGGGCTCCGTGTTTTATTAAGACTTCGTAAAACTGTTAGTGAATTAAAAGTAATCAATGTTTCAAATGAGATATATAATATCTTTGATATGACAGGTTTTGTAGAATTATTAACAGTAGAAAAAGCATTTAGAAAATTATCAATTGAAGGATGTGAAGTAATTGCGCAAGGAGCAAAAGGAAGAATATATCGTTATGATGCTGAGACGATTGTTAAAGTATTTTATAAGAACTCACCACTAGAAGAAATCAAAAATGAACGTGAGTTATGTAGAAAAGTATTTATGAAAGGTATCAATTCCGCAATCCCTTATGATATTGTTAAAGTTGGAGATTTCTATGGCAATGTAGTTGAACTATTAAATGCAAAATCAATTAGTAAATTAATTGCGAAAGATAGTGAAAAACTGGATTATTACGTGGAAATATTTGCTAAGTTTTTGAAGAAAATTCATGAGGTAAAAGCAACTACTGATGAGTTTCCATCAATTAAAGAAGAAGGTATTACTTGGGTTAAGGCAACAAAAGGAATTATCTCAGAAAAGTCTTATGAAAAGCTAAGTAAATTAGTCTCTGAAATACCAGTTTCAGAAGTATTAATACATGGTGATTATCATACAAATAATGTAATGTATGATGAAGATGGACCAATACTTATTGATATGGATACAGTATCTGTTGGTCATCCTATATTTGATCTAGCAAGTGTATATGCGGGATTTGTTGGTTATTCAATGTTTAATCATCAAAATGCCCTTGATTTTTATGGTTTAACTTATGAAACAACTGTTAAAATGTGGAATAAATTTTTAAATGTTTATTTTGATAATAATAAGCAATTAATTGATGATGTAGTCACAAAAATTGAAATGTTAACTGGTGCACGTATTATTCGTAGAGTTCATAAATATAATCTTGAAAATACAGAGGAAGGAAAAGAACTTCTAAAATTTTATATAAATAAAATAGAAAATAATGTGGGAAAGGTAGATAAACTATATTTCTAATAACTAATTATGAATGATATAAAACGTAAAGCATTGTTATTTGCTTCAAATGTACATAAAGGGGAAGTAAGGAAAGGTGGTCTTCCATATATTCTACATCCTGTTTCTGTTGGAATGATACTACTTGAAAATGGGGCTAGTAATGAAGTTGTTGCGGCGGGATTTTTACATGATACAGTAGAAGATGCTCATGTATCACCGGATGTAATAAAAAAAGAATTTGGTGAAAAAGTATATAACATTGTAATGTTTGATACTGAAGATAAATCAAAAACATGGGAAGAAAGAAAAACAACAACTTTAAAAGCATTAGAAAGTTGTGATGATGATTGTGCAATGCTAATCTTAGCTGATAAATTATCAAATATTTTAGATATTAATTATGCCTTACAAAAAGATGGTGATAGCGTTTGGAGTTTATTTAAAAGAGGAAAAGAAAAACAAGAGTGGCTATATTTAGAATATCTTCAAGTTTTTAAACGCTTTAACCATTTAAAAATGTATCAGGAATTAAAACAACAATTTGATGAAGTATTTGGAAAAAAAGAAATTTACAAAAAAGAAAATAATAATCAAATGAACATTGCATATGATAATAACATCACTTTAATTACTCTAGTTGGTAATGTTGATGCAACTAATGCAGATGAATTTGAAAAAGTAATAACAGAAGCAAATATTCTGGATAGTGTTATTATTAACGCGAAAGATTTAAGATATATTTCTAGTGCTGGTCTTCGAGTTATATTGAAACTTAAGAAAAAATGTGTAAACAAAACATTAGAAATAATTAACGCAAATGAAAACATAATTGATATATTAAATCTAACAGGGTTTAGTAATATTATTTCGATTAAATAAAAAGATGCATATTTATTTTGCATATTTATTGAATTTTTAGGCTATATTTAATAATTATAAAAAAAGTTTTTGCGAAGGTATTGTTCGAAAAATCATTATTACAACCTTTGCAAAAATAGATGAAAATAAAAGAGTAAAAATTATTTCATTGGATACGACTAGCAGGCTCTATTTTTATAATTATTACAATGAAGAAAAACATAGAAACGACACAGAAATAGACTTTATAATTATTAGTGGAGATAAAACAAATGTAAAGATATCTTCAATTGAAGCTAAAATTTCAAAAGAATACTAACAACTTAACTTAAAAGATTTAGTTCAATGTTTTTTTAAAAAAATAAGTGCTTGTTATATTATTCATCCTAAAAATTTAAAAATTAGAGAAAAAGGAATTATTTGTATTCCTGCGTATATGACAATTTGCTTATAATAAATAAGGATGATAGACTATTGTCTATGCATATCTATTGTCCTTTTAATATCCCTTATTTAAATGCCCATTAGAAGACTAGTAAAAAGCGATGATAAATCCGATAAAAAAGATATAAAGGAAGTCAAAAGGAGATGTTCAGCGAAGAAACTAGCCATGTTTGAATAAAAAATCGTGTTAGAAATTTAGCATCTATCAAAAATGGTAGATGCTTTTTTTATTGTTTTATGAAAAGAGGAAGATTATGGAAAGTGAGAATTTTGATCTAAGCTTTTGTTAAATAATATAAAGAAATAGGAAAATACTAATAATCATTTTAATTTAAAATAATCTTCCCCTGAAGTTATCGCATCTTTAATGATGTTGTCTTTTTATTCCAATTCAAAGTCTTAATATAAATGCTGATTATGAGCATTTTTTTTATATTATTTAATGAAATATATTAAATAAAACGGAAATATTTGTTTATTAATAATATCATTTAATTATGAATATTTTACATAAATTATTAATGATTGAATTTTATTGCAAAATATGATAAAATAATTAGAATAGAGACCAATATACTCTATTTTTGACAAATTGATAAATAGCTTTTAAAAAGGAGTAAATATGAAGTTTAAAAGAAAGATTACATTACTAGTACTAACTATATTTTTAGGATTTGTTTGTATCTCTTGTGGAATTAATGATGTAAGTGAAAAAGTTAATGATAAAATTAGTTTAAATGTCGAGCACGCTGATTTGATTGCGGAGATGACAGATAACACTAAGTATCTTAATAAAGAATATTTATATGAACTTAATGAACTTGATGATGGTGATAAGATTAATATTGTTATCACTACTAAATCTATTAGTTTGTTAGATCGTTATAATAATGATAATAACGGTTATAGTAATGTAAGAGATTATGTTACAAGTGACTATGCTAATTATCTCAAAG
Source organism: uncultured Coprobacillus sp. (assembly GCA_964385755.1). GTDB lineage: Bacteria > Bacillota_I > Bacilli_A > ML615J-28 > CAG-698 > CAG-698. Next base: position 60,769 of record CAYLPZ010000006.1, on the reverse strand, counting down.
AAAAAATGTTCTCTGAACAAAATACATTAGCAGAAAAGCTAATAAGTGAGAATTACATCCAAAGTGTTGATCATTCATTTACTACTATTTTAAGCGGTTTTTCTGCTCAAACAACTTATGGACAGTATAAGAAATTAATGAGTAGCGATTATAATATTAATGCATTTATTTCTGAAGTGTATTCAGAACCTGATTATCAAACTACTGAAGATGATGGAACTAGTAGTTATGATGCTGTAACTAACTTTGTGAAAGTATATGACACTGGTATCTTCGATTCAAGTAATGTAGATTTTGATGGCTCTAATACATCTGTTGCGATTCTTGACTCTGGCTTTGATATTCACCATACTGTATTTCAAAACATGCCAGAAGAAACAATGCTTTCAATGAATTATATTGATAGTATATTACAAAACACAAGAGCTTATAGATATTTTGAAAATATCAAAGTTCAAGATGTATATATGAACGCTAAAATTCCATTTGCTTATGACTATGCTGATAAAGATAGTGATGTGTCTCCTTATGATTCTAACCATGGTACACATGTTGCGGGGATCATTGGTGGTAAAGATGACGTAATTACTGGTGTTGCTATTAATACTCAACTTGTATTAATGAAAGTATTTGGTGATTTTAATCAAGGTGCAATAGAATCTGATATTCTAGCTGCTTTGGAAGATGCTATTTTGATTGGTGTTGATGCAATTAACTTATCATTAGGAACTGCTTGTGGCTTTTCTAGTTCTCGTGAGAATGACTATGTAAATGTTGTATATAACAACATTGAAAAAGCTGGTATTTCTTTAGTTGTTGCGGCGAGCAATGATTATTCATCTGGCTATGGAGGTGCTAATAGTAATACAAATAAAGCATCTAATCCTGACTCCGCAACAGTTGGATCACCTTCTACTTATCCATCGACTATTTCTGTTGCTTCAATTAGTGGTGAAAAGAGTAAATATATCGTTGATGAAAATGGTTATACATTTTTCTTTAATAATGCAAATAGCAGTGCAGGCAATCCTTATGATTTCTATGAGATGTTATTTGATAAAGTAAATACCACAAAAGAAGTTATAAAACTTGAATATGTTACTGTGCCAGGAGTTGGAAAAAAAGTTAACTATTCAAGTATAAATGTTAAGGGGAAGATTGCTTTAGTTAAGCGTGGTGAAACTAGTTTTGAGGAAAAAGCACAAATTGCTTTAGCACAAGGAGCGATTGGTTGTATTATTTATAATAATATTTCCGGTGATGTATATATGAATGCTGGAAGTCATTTAGATATTCCACTTTGTTCTATCTCAAAAGATGATGGTGAATATCTAGCAGCTAAGAGTAGTGGAACTCTTACATTTGATAAGAGCTATCTAGCTGGTCCTTTTATGTCTGATTTCTCAAGCTGGGGACCTGTATCTGATTTAGCATTAAAACCAGAAATTACTGCTCATGGAGGATCAATTACTTCATCTGTCCCAGGTGGAGGATATGATAAAATATCTGGAACATCTATGGCTAGCCCAAATCTTTGTGGCGTTGTTATTTTAGTAAAACAAGCTTTAAAAGAAAGATATCCATATATGACTTCTCCAGAACTTACAAATATGGCAAACTCGCTTTTAATGTCAACCGCAACTATTATTCTTAATGAAGAAGGTAATCCTTATTCACCTAGAAAGCAAGGATCTGGTCTTGGGAATCTTGAGTATGCTGTTAACACAAAAGCTTATTTATCAGTTGATGGCCAAACAAAACCAAAACTAGAATTAAAAGATGATAAAGAAGAAACTGGAGTTTATGTACTTAATTTCAATGTTCATAATACATCAAATGAAAAATTAAAATATAAACTTACAGATTTAACAATGACAGAATCTTTATCAACATCAGACCCAGAATACGTTGCTGAAAAAGCATATATGTTAAACCCAAATACTTTAGCACAAATTACAGGTGATGGTGTATTAGATGGAGATATTCTAACTGTTAATGAAAATGGAACTGTAAAAGTTACATATACGATTAAACTAACTGATGATGAAAAAGCATACATTAGAAAATCATTTATTAACGGAATGTATGTAGAAGGTTATGGTGTTTTAGAGTCACTTAATGAAGATGGTATTGATTTATCAATTCCTTATCTTGCATTCTTTGGCGATTGGACAGCTGCACCAATGTTTGATAAAACATACTATGAAGTTGAAAGTGAAGCATATAATGGCGCAATTGATGAAGAAGATAAACTTAAAGCTGATTATTACGCTTCAACTCCTTTAGGAAGATACTATTATAGTTATGTTATTCCTTTAGGAACATATGTATATGAAATTGATGAAAGTAAATATGATAAGATTCCTGCATCAGAAGAGCATGCTGCTGTGGGATATTACTTAGATACGATTAATGGAGTTACCACAGTGTATGCTGGTCTTTTAAGAAATGCTAAAAAGGTAACATATAAAATAATTAATGAGTATACCGGTGAAGAAGTTTATGAACATATTAAATACGATGCTCGTAAAGCATATTTTAGTGGATCAATAGTTCCAAACTATGAAATATTGAATGTAACTGCTGCTGAGCTTGGTTTAGAAAATAATACAAAATATTCATTCAGTATGGTAGCAGAACTTGATTATCAAGATGGTGGACTAAATACAAATCTTAATAACACATTTGAATTCTCGTTCTATGTGGATTATCAAGCTCCTACAATTACTGACGCACAGTTCTACACTAAGTATGATAAATCATTAAAAGATTATCGCTATTATGTTGATGTTTATGTATATGATAATCACTATACTCAATCTATTAGACCATTCACATTAATTGATGGAAAAGTAGTATCACTTGGTGATTACGCAATACCTGTTTATAGCGAAAAGAATGAAGAGACAAAAGTGACTGTAGAAATAACGGATTATATGGATTTAATTCAATATAGTTCAATGGAAGATAAAAATGTCAACTTATCTAATGGTCTTGGATTTTTTGTTGATGATTATGCATTAAATCAAAGTTATGCCTTTGTTACACTTCCAGGTACTAATTCACAAAACATTAAATATCAAGAAAAGTACTACTCAAGTGTATCAGGTAACACTTATCAATATTTTAAAAATATTTCTGTCGGTGATATTTTAAATTTAAATGAAATGTTGACATCTGATGATCCAACTATTTCTAGTGATGTAGATAATCAAAATAAATATTTTTCAACATTAAAATGGACAACATCAGATGAAAATATAATAAAAGTAAATAATGGAGAAATTGAAGCAGTTGGTTCTGGTACTGCAACAATTAGTTGTTACGCGCTTGCAAGTGATGGATATTCTTATTCAGTTAATTTGAAAATTAAAGTAAGAGATAAGGAAGTTGAAACTGGTGCAGATAAGCTTACAGATATTAACTTTACTTACTTTGAAACAATCAAAGCTTTTGCTAATGGACCAGAAGAATCAGAGATTGGTGAAGCTGGTGATCATTTCTTCTTTACGGATAAGGAATTTGTGTCATTCTATCCAAGCGAACAGGTAAAACTAAATTATGAATTAAAACCTTGGAACTTAAAAGACTATGAACTAATTTGGTCTTCTACAAATGAAAAAGTTGCGACAGTAGATGAAAATGGTGTAGTGACTGCTCTTAAAGAAGGTAATGCGACTATCTCTTTAAAGGTAAAAGTAGGAGGAAGACAATCAACTTTAATGGCTTCTACAAAAGTAGTTGTTAAAAATGAATTTATTGTTGAAAGTAATGTATTAGTAGCATATAAAGGTATTGGTGGAAATGTAGTAATCCCTGATGATGAAGGCATTTTATACATTGGTGCTTTTGCATTTTCACTATATACAACAGATTATGAAATAGAAATTAAAAATGATGATTATGATTCTGCGAAAACTCCTTGTACAAATGATACAGTTATAAGTGTAACTATCCCTGCTGATGTTAAAGAAGTGAGAAAATATGCTTTTTATAATTGTACAGCACTAGAAAGAGTTAATTTCTTAAAAGATAATGATGGTACATCTTGTCCATTTATCAAAGAATATGCTTTTGCGGGGGATGAAAAATTAACAGACATTAATCTTGATGATGTTGAGTTGATTGGTTCTTTTGCTTTCATGGGCTGTAAAGCACTTTCTTCAGTTAATTTAACTAGCGTGTATGCAATTGGTGAGGCAGCATTTAAAGATTGTGAAAGTTTAACATTTGTTGACATTACTTCATTAATTAATGGTGGTATTGAATCTTTCAATAACTGTATTAATTTAAAAGAGGTAATAATCGGTAAATATACAAATTTAGCTGACTTAATGTTTGCAAATACAAGTATATCTATACTTGATATTTATAATGATAGAATCCCAAGTAATTGTTTCGAAAATTGTGATTTACTTACAAAAGTAACTATTCACAATAATTTAGTATACGTTGGCTCTAAAGCATTTAATGATTGCGATGCTTTAGAAGAAGTAATATTTGAAGATGTTTCTTGTGAATTTATTTATGAATCTGCATTTGAAAATTGTAGTAATTTACAAAAAGTTACAATGCCGAATAGTGATGTGGTTTTAGAGAAACGTGCTTTCGCAAATTGCCCTCATTTAGAAATTGTAACAATAAATAATAACACAAGAATAACTAAGAACTATGGTGAAGTATTCAGTGGCTCAAATAACTTAAGTACTTTTGATGTTTCTTTAGAAAACCAATATTATAATTTTAATGGTGGTTATCTACTCTCAAAAGACAATAAAGTTATATATTTAGTAGCTCCAAAAGCATTAGATAATAAATTTGTAACTTTAGATAGTAAAGTAGAAGAGATTTATGAAGGTGCTTTTAGTGGACTTGATAATCTATATTCTATTGATTTAGCTAATGTAAAAGTAATTGGTAGTAATGCCTTTGCTAATTGCAATAATTTAGAAAACGTAATATTGGCTGAAAATGTAACTTTAAACGAATCTGCTTTCGAAGAAAGTGGATTAGTAAATTGTGTAAATATTGACAAGGTTTTATATTTTGCTCCATATTGCTTTGCGAAAACAAAACTAGAATCTATTAAATTTAATGATGATGTAATCATTTCACAAGCTGCATTTATGGACTGTCAAAACCTAACAAAGGTAACAGGAAAAATTGAGAGCCTTGGAAACGAAGCTTTTGCAAATTGTAAAAATTTAAGTAGTGTAGATTTAGAAGTAAATACTGTGGGTGCTCATGCTTTTTATAATGATGAATCTTTAAGTTCAGTATCATTAAGAAAAACCAAAGAAATCTTAGAAGGAGCTTTCTTTGGATGTATTAATTTAATAAATATTTATTTAGAAGAAGTAAAAGTAATAGGTAATTATGCTTTTTCAGACTGTGTAAATTTAGAAAGTATTAATATTCCTAACATTGAAGAAATTGGGTCTTATGCGTTTGCGGGGGTAAATCAAGCAAGAGGAAATATAATAACTGCTATTGCTCTTCCTGATACACTAAAGATTATTGGTGATTATGCATTCTCTTATGCAGATATGCTATCTAATGTAACAATCGGAAAGGGCTTAAATACTATTGGAAGTTATGCGTTCTCTGGTTGTTTGTCTCTAGAAACATTTGAAACAACTAGTATTTTAGAATGCATAAATGAAGGAACATTTCTTGATGATGAAAAATTACAAAGTGTAATAATAAATGATGTTAGATATATCAAAGAAGCAGCATTTATGAACTGTGTAGCACTAAAAGAAATATCACTTGATAGTGTAATTGAAATATCGATGCAAGCATTTAATAAATGCGAATCATTAATTACTGTTAATCTTCCAAATGTCATTAAACTTGCACCTGGTAGTTTCTTATCTTGTGCTAATCTTGAAGCTGTATACATGCCAAAAGTAGAAGTAATTGATGCTCAGGCATTAAGCTGCATTGCGGTAAGTGAGATAAACTTACCAAGTACAGTTAAGTATATTGCTCCTACAGCATTCTACTACAATGTAAATCAAGTTAGATTTACAGATTTATCTAGAAATGATACATGTGTAATAAATGATTATGTAAGATTAGATGATGGTGTTCTTTATACAACAAATGAAAACGGGAAATATTCACTAAGTGCATATCCAACCGCAAAACCATCAGAGACTTATGAAGTACTATTTAATACCGTTAGAATTAGTGAATATGCTGGATATTTTAATCGTAGAATTATTAAACTAATTTTCCCAGATACTTTAAAGTTAATTGGTAATATGGCATTTTATGGTAGTGTTAATCTAAAAACTATTGAGTTTAAGTCAACTACTGCTCCAATTTTAGAAGGAACAATCACTACTAATGATATATCATATGACACAAGTTCAGAAATCTATAAAGAATTAAATAAATATTTCTTATTTAATGGTGCAACACCACTTTATTATGGTCAATTTAAAGATATGATTGGTTTAGCTGAAAAGATGAATCTAATTATTCCAACAAATGCTATAGATGAAACATATAAAGATATGCTTTACAGATTATATTTTAATGTTGATAATGTAATAAAAAGTGATTATGTGGCATTAGATAGTAAATCAATAAACTATTTAGATAAAGTAAGTTTAATTCCTGACGATGTTAAGATTGGAGATGAACAAATTATCAAAGATGCGAGAACAGCTTATAATTTAGTTACTCAAGATTTAACACAATATGGATATACAAAAGAATATCTTGATAGTTTATTAGAAAGACTTGAAAACGCAGAAGCTAAATGGAATGAAATTAATATGATTAGAATTAATAAGAATTATAGTCATATTATTGAAAACATTAATAATCTTGGTCCTACATATGACTTTAATAAACTTTCAACTTATTATGAAATAGTTGAAGCATTAAAGATTGTTGATAGAGATGACAAGAAATATCTTGATACGAAAACAGTTGATAGCTTCAAAAAAGGTTTTGATGAATACTTTAGTAATTTAAATGAAGATATTGATGTTGTAAATGAAATTAATACATTACCAACAACTAATGTTAACAAAGTAGGTTTAGCTGCTACAGCAGTTACTGCTTTAGCAAGTTTAGTTGTGCTATTTGTATTTATTAAAAAGCGTTTTTGGTTATAGGAGGTGAAGCATGAAGAAAATATATATGATTTTTACTATTATTTTATTTACTTTATGCTTTGCATCTTGTAAAAAAGATAATAGAACAGATTTTGAGAAACTTGTAAGTAATGTTTATGACTCCGAAGAAAGAATAGCAGGTTATAACGAACTTACAAAGATGTTTGATGATGGTTTTGAAGTTTATAATAAAAACACTGATTTTGTTATTTCACGTGGGGAAAAAATTAAATCAGAAGTAAATATTACTGAACGAAAACTATCAACTTCTGGTTCTTCAGTTTATGATGAAACCAAATCATCATATGTAACTGTTGATGATATTAAATATGTAGAAGTAGGCGGTGTTACATATGAAAACCCATATGAGATGCCTACATATTATTTAACATTTGTTATTTCTGTTGAATTCTTACAAGAAGGATATACTTTAGAAGTAATTGATGACAATTATACTTTAAAAGCAAAGGTTTTAGATAATAAAGCAAGTTCATTATTTTTAAATAAAAGTATTGGTAATATAACAAATCTTGAAATTGAAATAGTAATTACAAAAAACAATTTATCTACATTTAAAGCCAGTTATACATCACAAAATGGTTTTGATGTGGAAATAGAAACAAATTATTATTATGCAATGGAAGGTTTTGGTAGAGCTATATTCTATTTAGAAGAAGGAACATGTAAAAACTCTAAAGACTATGTATCATATTTATATAAGTTTGATGGAACTAAAATAGATGTTAAAATTGTTGATCCAAATGTCTTAGAAACAAATCCTAATGAACAAATAATCAAAAGTGGTTTTCATATTGAAGGATGGTATCGCAATAAAATTACAAATGATGATGGCAGTGTTGAATATGCTGATAAATGGGACTTTGAAAATGATAAGATGACTATTGATGGCGTAACTTTATATGCTAAATGGGAGATAAATCGATTATATACATATGAGTTATATTACTTAAATGCTAGTGGCGAAGAGGTATTTTTAGATAGTTATGAAGTAGAAGAGGGAGAAAAATTCTACGATTTATTTATGGACAACAAAACTGTAGAAGGATTTACTTCGCTTGGTTATTTAGATGAACAAGGAAACCCATGGGATGAAACATTTACTCATCCTGGTGGTGATAGTGATTTAGCAGTTAAGATTTTCTTAAATTTAATCGAAGGAGAATACACATTAGTTTCTAATGCTCGAGGATTTAGAAATGCCTTAACAAGAAAACAAAATATTTATCTATTAAATGACATTGACTTTGATGGTGATGAAATTTGCTTTGATAGTTATTCAGGAATAATTAAAGGAAATGGTTATAAGGTTTCAAATATTGTAATTGATTATGATGATTCACGAAGTGGTCTTCAAGGTCCACTTGATGATATTTCATCTTCATCTGATCATTTATATGTATCTTTATTCTTTGAATTAAAAGATGTAATAATTCAAGATATTATATTTAGTAATATTTCAGTAGATATTAATACATCAAATAGTAGAATTAAAAATATTTTAATTGCTCCTCTAGCAATTAAAGCATCAAACACAAAGTTAATTAATTGTAAAATGACAGGATTTATTACAATAACAAAAATTCCTGAATGTGAAAAGGAAATAATTACAGATAAACTTTGGTACTCTGCTACAGAAAATGTAACTTTTGATGATGCCACAAGTTGGAATATTACAAATAATAACTAAATGGAGGAATTATGAAAAAAAGGTTTTTAATTGTGGCTTTAAGTTTTCTTTTTATTAGTTGTTTATTTACTACAGTAGGATGTGGAAACAATGAAAAGGCAGATACTCCACTTTTACTATCTTCACAAGAGTTAGATGGTGTATTTAATCCATTTTATTCTTCATCTGCTCCTGATAGTCAAATTGTAAGTATGACACAAATTGGAATGCTTGGCAATGATAGTTCGGGTAAGGTTGTTTATGGTGAAGATGAAGGTGTTGTAGTTCTTGATAAGGAAGAAATTTATGATGAATATGAAGACACAACGACTTATTATTTAGTACTTAAGAATAATGTTAAGTTCTCTAATGGATCTTATTTAACAATAAAAGATGTTTTATTTAATCTATATGTTTATTTAGATCCTGTATACACAGGTTCAAGTACAATTTATTCAACTGATATAGTAGGTTTAAAGGAATATAGGACACAACAAGCAGATGAAAAATCCCAAGAAAGATTTATGGAACAATTTTATATTGAAGCAGATGCTAGAGTAGAATATTTATTAAGTGCTGCAGAGTATATTTTTGATGATTACAAAAATGAAGAATTAACAGTTTCTGAGTTTAGAGAATATTTAGAAGATTATTCAAAAGATGATGGTTTTGAATATATTGTTTCTGATTTTGATAAAGTATGTGAATTATTTAAAGAAGAACTTGAAACTGATTATAAAAATGCTAGTGGTGGACAATACAAAGATGTTAAGTTTAGAGATGAAAATGATACAGCTTATCCTAACCTTTTAACAACTGATGTGGAAATGTTCTTATACAATGAAGGATATCTATATTGGAATAAACGTGAAGCAAAACTTGAATCTTCACTTACTAATAATCCCTTAGAACTTAAGAATTGGAAGAAAGAACAAGCTATTCAAACAATTTATGAAGATAATCTTCCAATGGCGTTAGAAGAAGTCTCATTATACTGGAATACTGCTGTTAAACTAAATGAATATTTAGTTAATTCTGCTTTAGAAAAATACCATGAAGAAAATGAAAGACAATTCAAAAATATTTCTGGTATTAAGTTTATTAATCGTCATGAATCAATTAAAGTTAATGGTGTAACATATAATGTTCCAACATATAACGAAGATGGTTCAGTTAAAGAAGGTAATGAAGTTTTATCAATTACAATTAATGGCGTTGACCCTAAAGCAATTTGGAACTTTAGTTTTGCGGTGGCACCAATGTACTACTATTCAGATAGTGATCATATTAAGGCTTTTGATTATGAAGAAAACTTTGGTGTAGAATATTCTTCACAAGACTTTATGGATAAAGTAATTAAGAATCCAGAAAAGATTGGTGTTCCAGTTGGTGCAGGACCTTACGTTGCTGCAAACTCAGAACATTCAACTGAAAATGTTACTGCCGGTGATTTTAAAAATAAAAATGTAATTTACTTTGTTAGAAATGAAAATTATATTTTAGGAGCACCGAAAATTAAATATCTTCACTATCAAGTAGTACCATCTAGTAGTTTACTATATGCACTATATAATGGTGAAGTTGATTATGTACAACCTAACTCTAATCCTGATATTATTAAAGAATTAAGAGAAAAAGAAAATGAAGGAATTCATAACAAGTCAATTGAAACAGCTGGTTATGGATATATTGGAATTAATGCTGGTAAAGTACCCGATTTAAAAGTTCGTCAAGCTATTATGCATTCAATTGATACTTCTAAGACAGTAAGTTATTATGGTAATACCGCAAAAGCAATTTATCGTTCAATGTCTCTTACTAGCTGGGCATATCCAACTGGTGCAACAGCATATTATCCTTATATTGGTGGACCAGTACCAGAGAACTTAGATGTAGTAAATCCTGATTATGCTGATTATGTAACTTCATTAGGATTAAAAGCTGGTGATAAACTTACTAAAGAACAACAACAAGAGTTTATTATTAGTTTGGTTGAAGATGCTGGATATACAATCGGTGGAGATGGTGTGTATACAAATGGAAAGAATAAACTTAAATATACATTTACAATTGCAGGCTCTGAAACTGATCACCCAGCTTTCAACTCATTTTATGAAGCTGCACAGTTCTTAAATGAAATTAATTTTGAGATTACTGTTTTACCTGATGCACAAGCATTATCAAAGCTTGCTAATGGTAGTTTAGCAGTTTGGGCTGCTGCTTGGAGTTCAACAATTGATCCTGATATGTACCAAGTATATCATATGGACTCAAAAGCTAGTTCAACACTCAACTGGGGTTATAAAGATATAATTGCTAATGTTGGTGGAAAATATAATGAAGAACTTGCATTACTTGAAGAATTATCAGAACTAATTGAACAAGGCCGTGAAACAACAGATGAAAAACAACGTGCAAGAATTTATTCAAAAGCATTAGATATTGTAATGCAACTTGCAATCGAACTTCCAACATATCAGAGAGATGATTTATTTGCTTATAGTGTAAATAAAATTGATGAATCATCATTGAATAGTGATTTATCTCCATACTCTGGTTTATTAAATGATATTCATACAGTTAGATTAAATACAACAAAATAGTAAAGCGAGAATAATATGTTTAAATATATTGTAAAAAGACTACTTATTTCCGTGTTTGTTCTTTTTGGTGTTTCTATTATTATATATACTTTAGTAAGAATGATGCCGAATGATTATTTAGATATCAAATTTGCATCACAAATTGCACAAGGTTCAGTAACACTAGAACAACTCCAAGAATTTAAAATGCAATACGGAATAGGTGATAATTCATTCAAAGGAATTATCTCAGGATATTTTCAATGGCTTGGAAATATGTTGAAAGGTGATATGGGAAATTCATTTAAGTATGAAAAGCCAGTTAATCAGGTAATATCTGAAAATATGTGGGTTTCTTTTGCAATAGCTGCAATTGCAACAGTTTTGCAATTTGCTATTGCAATCCCACTTGGTATTACTAGTGCAACGCATCAATATTCAAAAAGAGATTACATTGTTACTATTTTTACAATGATTGGTATCTCCCTTCCTACTTATTTCTTTGCGGCGATTATTATTAAAATCTTCTCGGTTGAACTTGGGTGGTTTCCTTCGACTGGTCTAATATCTGCTTCCGCAATTTATCCTAATAACTTTGGCGGTTTTATGGCTAAATTATTAGATATGATTCACCACTTAATACTTCCAATCTTTTGTACTGTTATTTTATCAATTGGTGGATTAATGCGTTACACTAGAACAAATACATTAGAAGTATTAAATGCTGATTATATTAGAACTGCTCGTGCGAAAGGATTACCAGAAAACACAGTTATTTATAAACATGCTTTTAGAAATACAATGATACCACTAGTTACATTACTTGCGGGAATTTTGCCTTCACTTTTTGGTGGAATGATGATTACTGAAGAAGTATTTGCAATTGATGGTATTGGACGTCTTGCATATAATGCATTAAGTAGTGGCGATATTCCATTTGTAATGGGATATAATATGTTTTTAGCAGTTTTAACTGTTATTGGTACGTTACTTTCAGACATTATGTACTCACTAGTAGACCCTAGAGTAAAACTTGGTAGATAGTAGGTGGAATTATGGAAGAAAAAGATATAAATAATGAAAATCTAGAAAATCAAATAATAGAAACTGATGCTACCAATGAAACTGAAGAAGTTGAAACTTATAAAGAGATTAGCCCAATTAAATTAATTTTTAGAAGATTCTTTAGATCTAGATTATCTTTAGTTGGCTTAATTATTATAGTATTCCTATTTTTATTCTCATTTTTAGGACCAGTTATTTATAATAAATGGGGAGAAGTAGAAGTAGATAGAACACCTATTATCAGTGTATATGAAGAAGAATATACATATACTGATGAATATGGTGAGGAAATTACAATTATTCAGGAAACTTATATTCTATCAGATAATCTAAAAGCTCCACCAAGTAAAGACCATTTACTTGGAACTGATGAAAAAGGAATGGATGTCTTTGTTAGATTAATGTATGGTGGAAGAATTTCTTTGACAATTGGTTTTATTGTAGTAATTTTAGAAACAATTATTGGGATAATTCTTGGTGGATTAGCTGGTTATTTTGGCGGAAAAACTGATCAAATAATTATGAGAATAGTTGATGTATTCAATTGTATACCAATGCTTCCTATACTATTAATTGCTTCTGCAGTATTGGATTCATTATCAGAAGTTATTGATCCTGCCAATAGGATTTATTTCTTAATGATTATTATTACAGTATTTGGCTGGAGTGGTTGTGCAAGACTAGTACGTGGACAAATTTTATCTTTACGTGAGCAAGAATTTATGACCGCAACAGAAGTAATGGGTCTTCCAACATGGCGTAAGATTTTTATTCACTTGATTCCTAATGTTTTACCACAATTAATAGTTAATATGACATTAGGTTTAGGTAGTGTAATCTTATATGAATCTACACTTAGTTATTTAGGATTAGGTGTACAAATTCCTTATGCGGCGTGGGGAACAATGATCTCTGCATCTAAAACACCAGAAATATTAAATAATTATGTTAACTTATGGCTTCCTGCTGGTATTCTAATTGTACTTGCGGTACTAGGATTTAACTTTGTTGGTGACGGTCTTCGTGATGCAATGGACCCTAAAGCAAAGAAGTAAGAGGTGGATATATATGAAAAAAAAGAATCAAAATAGTAATTATATTTCCTCTAAAGAAAGTAGAAAAATATTAAAGTATAACATCAAACAGATGAAATACTATGAAAGTTTTAAAAATCGAAAAGTAAGTGTCGATGAATATACATCTATAATGAAAGATGACAATAATATTATTGAATTAGATAATTTAAAAACTGTTTTCTTTACCGATAATGGAACAGTAATGTCAGTTAATGGAGTATCTTTTAATATTCCTAAAAATAAGATTATTGGTGTAGTTGGTGAAAGTGGTTGTGGGAAAAGTGTCACAAGTTTATCAATTATGCAACTTGTACAAGCACCACAAGGACAAATAATTGATGGAGAAATTAGATTTAATACAAGTGATTTAGGTTATGATGAAAATGGTAAAAAGCTTGGATATAACATTGCAAAAATGCCGAAGAAAGATATGTATAAAATTAGAGGTAAAGATATTACAATGATCTTCCAAGAACCAATGACAAGTTTAAACCCTGTTTTTACGATTGGATATCAACTTGATGAAGTACCATTACATCATATGAATATGACTAAAGAAGAAGCTAAAAAACATAGTATTGAAATGCTTGTAAAGGTTGGTATTGCCAACAGTGAGCGTGTATATGATATGTATCCACATGAACTTTCTGGTGGTATGCGTCAGCGTGTCATGATTGCGATGGCACTTTCAGGGAGTCCAAAATTAATAATTGCGGATGAACCGACAACGGCCTTAGATGTAACTATTCAAGCACAGATTTTAGAATTACTAAAAGAAATTCAAAAGAATACTGGATGCTCAATTATGTTTATTACCCATGACTTAGGAGTAATTGCGGAAATGGCTGATGAAGTTGTGGTAATGTATGCAGGAAAAGTTATTGAAAGAGGTACCGCAAGTGAGATTTTCCATAATCCACTGCATCCTTATACAATAGGATTACAGAAAAGCAAACCACTTATTACTTCAAAAACTAATGAGCCACTATATTCAATTCCTGGACAAGTGCCAAACCCAATTAATTTACTTGATACATGTTATTTTAGGAATAGGTGTACTAAGTGTATAGGTAAATGCAAAGGAAAATATCCAAAAGAAGTTAAGATAACTGATACACATTATGTTTCATGTTATTTATATGATGATAAAGAGGTGTAGGATATGGAAAATAGACAAACACCAGAGTATATTTTAGAAGTAAATAATGTCAAAAAGTACTTTGTGATAGACAAAAATCTATTTGGAAAACCGTTAAAATATTTAAAAGCAGTAGATGATATTAGCTTTAAAGTGAAGAAGGGTAGTGCTATTGGTATAGTAGGTGAAAGTGGTTGTGGTAAAACTACTTTAGGAAGAACTATTCTTAAACTCTATGATGCTGATGGTGGACAAATAATTTTTAATGGTGAAGATATTACTAAACTATCAAAAAAAGAAATGATGAAATATCGTACTAAAATGCAGCTTATTTTTCAAGACCCATATTCTAGTTTATCGCCTAGAATGACAATTGGGAATATAATTGGCGAAGCAGTAAAAGTACATCATATTGTACCTAAAGATAAAGTAGTTGATTATGTTATTGATATTATGAAAAAGTGCGGTCTTAATCCTAATTATTATGATCGTTATCCACATGAGTTTAGTGGTGGGCAAAGACAAAGAATTTGTATTGCAAGAGCATTAGCAGTTAATCCAGAACTTGTAATATGTGATGAACCAGTTAGTGCCTTAGATGTATCTATTCAAGCTCAAATTATCAATTTACTTAAAGATTTACAGAATACAATGGGATTAACATATTTATTTATTTCTCATGATTTATCTGTTGTAAAATATATCACTAATCAAATTGTTGTTATGTATTTAGGAAATGTTATGGAATATGGTGATACAGAAGATTTATTTGCAAACCCTCTTCATCCATATACTAAGGCATTATTTAGTGCTGTTCCAGTACCTGATCCTGATGTGAAAATGAATAGAGTGATTTTAAAAGGAGATATTCCATCTCCAGCTAATCCACCAAAAGGATGTAAGTTTCACACAAGATGCTCAAGTTGTATGAAAGTATGTGCATTAAAGCAACCTAGATATATTGAAAATACTCAAAATCATTTTGTTGCTTGCCATTTGTTTGATAAAGAAGTAATTGATAAGAAAGAAGAATATGATAAACTTTCTTTAGAACTTGATGCTTTGAACAATGAGTTAAAAGAATTGGAAAACAACAAAAAAAATAAAAACATTGATAAAAAAGAAAATAATGAGAAGATAAAAATCACTTTAGAAAAAATAAATGAGAAATTATCAATGGTAGACAAAATCTAATATGAAAAAGAAAAAACAAAGAAAATACGAAGATGATGGTCATACAATATTTAATATGAATGTTGACGCATATTGGAGTAGAGGAAAAAAAACAAATGAAGAAACAAATGTAAGTGTTTCTAAAGAAGAAAAAAGGCAAATAATTATGTCCGCATTAATAGCTTATTTACCTAGAGTATTATTAATCCTCCTTTGCTTTCTAATAGCAATGGTTATAATATATTTTTGGCTAAATTAAGCATTATAAAAAGGAGTAAAAAATGAAAAAATTTATTAAATATTTTGTACTATTGTTAGCATTAATTTCATTATGTTCTTTAAGTGCTTGTAAAGATGATAATGTAAAGGTTGTGAGCATTGAAGTAGTAAAAGATTCTGTTCCAGAGTATATTTATGTAGATGAAATAGATCAAAAAATTACTTCAATTAAAATTAATGTAATTAAGTCTGACGATAGTAGTGAGAAAATTAATATTACTAAAGAGATGGTTTCTTCAAGTGATTATGAAAATCTTAAAAATGAAGGA
Organism: uncultured Coprobacillus sp.; assembly: GCA_964385755.1. Taxonomy (GTDB): domain Bacteria; phylum Bacillota_I; class Bacilli_A; order ML615J-28; family CAG-698; genus CAG-698. The sequence goes on along the minus strand of CAYLPZ010000006.1, from coordinate 44,370 downwards.
ACATATACTATTACAGTTACTTATGAAGAATGTGAGACAATCTTACAAATAACAACAAAAAAGAAAGATGATAAACCTATTGTTGACCCACAGAACTTAGATTATAGTATAAAAGTTAAGGATATTGCTGGGAAACCATTAGCTGATTTTTACGTTACATTCTATTTAGGTGATGATATTGTTGATGAAGGCTACACAAAAACAGATGGTACTTTTACAACTAGTCAAAAGCCTAATAAATATGATGTTGTGGTTGAAGGTCGTGAAGGTTATTATTTAAATCAAGAAATGTATCAAACTGATTTACTTGCAACTCCAATAGAAGTTGTTTGCGAACTTGACTCTTTAGAAGGAATAATTGCTGAAAAAGGTCATTTATATCAAGTAGGTGATTTAATGTATGATTTTACACTTACTGATACAGATAATAATAAATTGAAATTATATGAATTATTAAAAGAGTATAAAGTAGTAATTTTAAACTTCTGGTTTTCTACTTGTGCATACTGTCAATATGAGTTCCCAGCAATGGTAAATGCTTATGAGTCAAGTTATACTAATACTAATAATGAAACTGTTAATTATAAAGATGAAGTTGCGATTATTGCTGTTAACCCAATGATTGCGGGTAATGGCGATACTTTAGCTTCAATTACAAATTATAAAGAAGCAAATGGCATTACATTCTTTGTTGCCGCAGACTATGATTGTGATCCAACAAATTTAACAATGGAACCAGGATTAACACTAATGTTTGGTGTTACTAATTATCCTACAACAGTTATAATTGATAGTTATGGATTAATTGCACAAATTGAAAAAGGTGCACAAACAGCTACTGAAAAGTGGACACAAACATTTGATAGATATGTTGCTGAAGATTATTTTCCTGCATATACTGGTCAAGTTAGTGAAGGTGGAACATATCAAAAACCTGATATTACACAAGAAGAATCTAGCAAATTAGAACAAGCAGCAAGCGGAACAAATTATGATGGCTCAAAATTTAGCACTGAGTATCGCCCTGAATATAACGAAGAAGATAAAGATTTCTCTTGGCCATGGGTTGTTACGAATTATCAAGGAAAAGACTGTATTAAACCATCTAATCAAGACAAACATCCATCATATTCAATAGTATATGTTAATGTGACATTAAAAGCTGGTGAAGGCTTTGCATTTGATTATTATGCATCAAGTGAAGAATATGATTTTCTTTATGTTACATTTGATAAAACTATTGTTGCACAGATTTCTGGACAAAGTTCTGCATGGGATACATGTTATTCATATGTTGCAAATGAAGATGGATCATTTGAAGTTGGTTTTTGTTATATGAAAGACTCATCTTATAATGGTGGTGATGATAGCATCTATGTAACTAATTTACGTATTATCAAAAAAGAAGACATTGATAAAGAAACATATATTTTTAGAGAGTGTGCAATTGGACAACATAATGAACTTACAATGGCATATCCAAAATATGCACAAGTTGTTTATAATGAAGTAGATGGATATTATCATGTTAATACTAAAAATGGACCATTACTTTTAGCTGATATGTTAAGCGGTACAAAGTGGAGTAATTCTGATTTATATACTATATCTCTTGAAGGTTTATGTATTGGTCTTGATGGAATAGATTACACTGATATTGTTGAAAAATATTCAGTTTATGCTCATAATTCTACTGTTGGATATGCTCCAGTAACTGAAGAACTTGCTAATGCATTAAAACAAATAGCAAAAGCTTTAGGCCATGAGAATGCAAGAGATAACATTAATCAATGGCTTGAGTTATGTGTATATTATGATGCGTATGGTACAAATGGAGTTGAACTTGGTGTTCCTACAATTGGTGTATGTTACTTTGAACCAATTATGCTTGAAGGAGATGGTATTAATTCTCCTGCTCAAGCTTCTGGTGTATTTGATCGTGTAATTCTTCCAAGAGGTTTAATCTTTGGATTTACTGCATCAAAATCAGGAGCGTATAAATTCTATTCAACTGGAGAAATTGAAACTGCTGCTTGGATTTGTGATAACGAAGGTGTTGCAGTTGATGAACAAGAAACTGAATTGAGAAAATACTTCATTCAAATGAGCAATGGTGAAAACCTAGATCCAAACTTTGAATGTTATGTTTACTTAGAAGAAGGAAAAACATATTTATTTAGAGCGGGTTTCTATGATCCAACACTATATGATACAATAAATGTTGCAATTTCTTATGTTGGAGAAAGAATAGAATTATTTACTCTTGCATCTCCTGGATACTTTACATCATCTGATGGGGAAATGTCTGATATCATTTCAGGAAATCATATCAATGTAATGCTAGGTGAAGATGGTTATTATCATGTTATTAACTCAAATGCTTCAGATGATTTTGTTTACTGTGATGTTGAATATATGGTAGGTTTCTTAGGAGTATCACTAAGTGTGCTTGCTTCAGAAAGATATGATGGATTTAACTTCAACAAAGATTCATATGGTCAAATGATTTATGATGAAGAAGATTATTTCAGAATGACAATTTTAGATGAAGAAAATAATATTCATCGTTACTATGTTTGTGTTGATAAAGAAGGTAATGAATACTATGTAGAGCAAGTTGGTGAAGGTGAATATACAGAAGAAAATGGGTATACTTATGTAAAACGCCCTGAAGGAAATATAAATTATGATTTTACACAGTATGTTTTAGAGTATATCGAAAATAACAAAATAACTGATGAAGCAAGTGAGCTTTATGGCTGCGTTAAAGTAGATAAGAAATTTGCTGATGTATTATGGTTAATCATTAATAAATATCTATTTGCAGGAATTGAAGAATCATGGTTAAAACTTTGCTACTATTATAAATATGTAGGTCCAGTTAATAAATAAAAAGAATTAGGGGCCTTAAATTTAAGGCCCTTCTTTTCTTAATATATGAAAGGAGAATACAATGGAAAAAAATAAGAAATTATATAAATTATTTCAATCTCTTGTATCAATTCAAACAATTTTAATGGGTATAGTTTTTATTATTCAAATACTTAGAATATATTATGGTAACAAAAAAGAATTTACAGCTGAAATATGTGGAAAATATCTTTTACAAATTATTCCAGTTATTTTAATTTGGGTAGCATTAATTATTGCTAGTTATATTTACCATAAATTAAGTAATTCAAAAGATTTAAACGTAAGTAAAATTACAAATGTTGCAAAACTTAAAATATATGAAGGTATGTGTCCAAAAATTGATAATGATAATGATTTATTTTTGTTAAATAAAGAAGAAAGTAAAAGAAAGAATATTTGGCTTATTAACATAATAATAATTATACTATGCTCATGTATGGGTCTACTTTATTTATTAAATGTTAATCATTTCAATTCTCAAGGAAATCTTGCAAAACAAGCTGTTGAAATGACTATACATTTATTGCCTTGGGTAGTAATTTCTTTTATTAGTTTAATTATTTGCTTTTATTATGAAAATAAAAGTGCATTAAGATCAATTGAATTAATAAAAGTGATTATTAATAAGAATGGAAAAGCAAATAATCAAGAAAATATTAAAAATGATAATAAGAAATTATTAATAATTAGAGTATGTATTATTTGTCTTGCTATTACTTTAATTATCATAGGAATAATTAACGGTGGAGCTACTGATGTTTTAAATAAAGCTATTAATATTTGTACTGAGTGTATAGGATTAGGATAAAATATGATGGAAAGTAATAAATTAAATAATTTAGAAAATAAAAAAGAAAGTAAAATTAAGAAATTCTTCACTAAGATAAAACCATCTAAAAGAAAAGTGATACAGCTTTATGCCGCCTTACTTTACAATGCACATATTAAGGGTTTTATTTCTGGTGAAATATTTAAAAAAGCAACGAAAAATGTTTGTGTACCTGGATTAAACTGCTACTCATGCCCTGGTGCGATAGGGGCCTGTCCTTTAGGTTCGCTTCAGAATGCTTTAGCAGAAAGTAAAACAAAACTACCTACTTATCTTCTAGGTATTTTGCTACTTTATATGATTATTTTTGGTAGAACGATTTGTGGTTGGCTATGTCCTGTTGGCCTTGGTCAAGAGTTATTGTATAAAATTAAAACTCCAAAACTTAAGAAAAGTAAAATAACAAAAGCTTTATCGTATCTAAAATATGTAATATTAGCTGTATTTGTAATAATATTACCACTTATATACGCTTTACAAACTGCTAACATTCCTCTTCCCGCATTTTGTAAATACATTTGCCCAGCTGGTACATTTGAAGGAGCAATAGCATTACTATCTAATCCAAATAATACGCCATTTTTTACAATGCTTGGAGGATTATTTACTTGGAAATTTGCACTTTTAGTATTATTTATTGTTACTTCAGTGTTTGTATACCGAGTATTTTGTCGTTTCTTCTGCCCACTTGGTGCGATTTATGGAATATTTAATAAACTTGCAATAATTGGTGTTAAAGTAGAAAAGGATAAATGTAACAACTGTGGAGCTTGTGTAGCTCATTGTAAAATGGACATCAAAACAGTAGGGGATTCAGAGTGTATTCAGTGTGGTGAGTGTATTGATGTTTGTCATAATCATGCCATCAAATGGAAACACATCAAAGAGAAAATACATCATGAATTAGAACTTGAAAGATTAAAAGACCAAGGAATAGAAGTTTCAGTTGAATGTGAGAAAAATGATACTGAAAATATAAATACAAATTCTTTAATTAAAGAAAAGAAAAAACAAAGAGGATTTAAACTAGCATTTGGTATTATTCTAAATGTAATATTAATTGCTGCTTTGATTTATGCAAATGTCCAAAAGAAAATATATGAAATATCAGATATTTGTCATGTGACAATTACATTAAATGATGGAACTGTTTATGAGAATCATAACAAAGCTTCACTACTTTATTTTGATGATGATATTGATAGCGTTGAAGCAGAAAAGTTATCATCATATGCTAATTATGAGGTTGTAAAAGAAAAACTTGATATTATTATTATCACTAATAATGATATCAGTAAAAAAATAGATAATATAAAAGTTGCAAAAGATCAAAATAATAAGTTATTGAAATCATTTGTGAAAGATGCTTTCTATCCATATTCTGTTTACATAGATTTAGATAATAAGATTCAAATAAAAGAAAATAAATTAATCACAGATAATGAATTCCTTGCAACAATTGTAACTTCAATTAGTGGAATATCAATAGGAAATAAAATAGGTGATTTGTGTATTAATAAATCAATTTCAATTATAGGTTCAGATAAAGAATTTAGTGTATTTGAAAATCGTGGTAAGATTACAATAATTAATTTCTGGTTTACTACATGTACTCCATGTGTAAAAGAATTACCACACTTTAATAAAGTATACAAAAAATACAAAGATGAAATTTCAGTAATTGCGATCCACGAAGGAGCATTATATGCTAGTGACCCTCAAGGAGTTAAGGATTATATTGATAAACAATTTAATGATTTTGAAATTTTATTTGGTTATGATAGCGATAGTGCATCATATTATGATGCTCTTGGTGGTAAAGATACATTCCCGTATACAATTATTATTGATGATGAGGGAATAATTAGAAATGTAATTGTTAGTTCATTAGATGAAGAAAAACTAGAAAATGAAATATTGAAACTATTAGAAAATAAATAATGAGAGAATATATTATGGAAAAGATATTTGAAAAATTTAAAAGAAAGATTATACTTGAAGTATTTCTTAAATGTTTAATAATATCTTCATCACTCGGAATTTTGTCTTTTTCGATACCTTATTTAATCATTAAGTTATCGAAAATAAAGTTTAATGTACTTTACTTAATTATCATTGGTCTAGGAGTGTTTTTCGCACTCTTTACAGTATTATTTTTGATATTAAAACCAAATGATAAAAAGGCTGCGAAAAAAATCGATAATAGATTAGGTTTAGCAGAAAAAGTTCAAACAATGATCGAATTTAAAGATGAAGAAGGATTAATCATTAATAAACAAAGAGAAAACACTAACAACATACTTAAAAGTATTTCATTAAAACGCCTAACAATGCGTTTTAGTGCTATTTTGTTTGTTATTTTTGGATTATCTATAACTGTTTGCATTACCGCGATTTCTATTCCTAAAGAAGAAGAAATTGTGATAATTGATCCAGATTACAATGTTGATGATTGGACACTAATTGCGCTTAAAGATTTAATTAAATATGTTGAAGAATCTTCTTTACAAGAAGATTTAAAAACTTATGATATAGAAAAACTTAATACATTAGTAGAACAAATAAAACAATCTGATAAAGAAAGCGAAATGAAAACAGCAGTATTAACTGTGATTGAGGATATTACTTTAAAACTTGATATTATTAATACAAATAATGAGATATTTGAAGTTTTAAAAGTATCTAATTACGCTTTAGTCACTACTCTAGCATTTAAGATTAATGATTTAGATATTGATGCAATTAATAATGCGATTGATGGATTTATTACAACAATTGGTGGAAGTAGTGAAGCTATTACTTTCTTAGATATAGAGTTTGGACAGCTTCTAAAAGCATCAAATATCAATAAAGAAGATGAATTATATAGAGTATTAGTTGACTTTAATGATAAGTTATTAGTAACTAAGAATTCTAGTGATATATTCACAGAAGTATGTAATGTCGTTTCTTTAGAAAAAGAGAAAATACTAAATTCAGCAGTAAATCAAAAGATGAATGAATCTATTACAAACTACATTATTAGTCAATTAAGATATATATTTAGCTTGTATGAAGATGATCCTAATAATAATACGGGTGAAGGTAGTCAAGATGTTACTCATGAAAAACCAGAAAAGCCAGAAAATAATACTCCACCACAAGATGGTGACTTCTCTGGTGGTTATGGTACTGGTGAAATAATCTTTGGTAGTGATGATTCATTTTTTGATCCTGAAAAAGGAAAGGTTGAGTTTAGCGATGTTATTTCTAAATATCAAAATGATATTTTAGGAAGATTAGAAGAAGGAAAAATACCTGAAGAATTAAAAGAATATTTTGAATATTACTATGATATATTATTTGGAATAAAAGAAGACGAGGAGTAAAAAATGGAAATTGAAGTTTTTAGCAGTACAGTAAAAAAAATAAAAAATGAGATTCATAAAGATATAGTTGGACAAGATGATGTTATTGATAGCGTGATCATTGCAATAATTGCTGGAGGGAATGTTTTACTAGAAGGTGTTCCTGGAGTAGGAAAAACTCGTCTTGTAAGAAGTTTAAGTAGAGTATTATCTTTACCATTTTCAAGAATTCAATTTACACCAGACTTAATGCCTTCTGATGTAACTGGAACAAATATAATCGAAAAAGATGAAAATGGAAAAATGAATACAGTTTTCCAAAAAGGTCCAATCTTTGCCAACCTTATTTTGGGCGATGAAATAAACCGTGCAACACCTAAGACACAATCATCACTTTTAGAGGTTATGCAAGAACATAAAGTTACTGTTGGTAAACAAACTCACTTGATGAGTGAGCCATTCTTTGTCCTTGCAACTGAAAATCCAATTGAACAAGATGGAACTTACCCACTTCCTGAGGCACAAATGGACCGTTTTATGTTTAAAGTTATTATGGAATTTCCAAAACCTGAGGAACTAGCAAATATAGTAAATATGACACAAATTACACTCGATGAAACAGCAGAAGCAGTTGTTGATGGAAAAACAATACTAGAGATGAGAAAAATTGCGAAAGAAGTACCAATTGCGAAAGATGTTTTAGATTACGCAATGAATTTAGTTGCTAACACTCATCCTGAAATTGAAAAAACAAGCGAAACAGCTAAGAAATATATCAAATATGGTGCATCACCTCGTGCTTGTCAAGCTTTAATTACCGCAAGTAAAATTCGTGCATTAATTAATGGTAATTATAATGTTTCAATTGATGATATTGATGCATTGGCATTTCCTATTTTAAGACATAGAATAAAAATTAATTTTAGTGCTGTAAATGAACATTTAAATGTTGAAAAAGTTATTGAATTATTAATTAAGGAGAATAAAAAATTATCTAAATAAGCATTATGAGTAAATATGTAATCAACGAAGAATTTTTACAGCAGGTTGAATCTTTACAAATAATACTTAAAAATAATTTGAAAGGCTTGTTTGGTGGCAATCACCAAAGTAAGATACATGGTTCATCATGTGAATTTGTTGATCATCGTGAATATATTCCAGGAGATGATATTACAAAGATAGATTGGAACTGTTATGGTAGACTTGAGAAATTGTACCTTAAACTATATTTAGATGAAAGACAAGTTCATACACGAATTTATATTGATGCAAGTCATTCAATGGATTATGGTCAAAGTAACAAGGCAGAAATGGCTTTAAAGATTGCTGCTACTTTGGCATACCTCTCAATTTGTGAAATGGATAGAGTATCTATTTATTCAATTAGAAATAATAGGATAAACGAAGTTGTATCACAAATTATAGGAAAAGAAGCTTTTTATAATGAAATTGGTAAACTGAATAATATTGAATTTGGCGATGATGTATTTATCACTGAAAGTTTACTACCAACTAATGTTGGTTATGGAGATGGTATGTCAATTATTATTTCAGATTTTTTAACTGACAATGATTACGAAACAGCTATTGATCATTTAGTTAGTAAGAAAAGAGATTTAATATGTTTTCAAATATTATCAAAAGAAGAACTAAAACCAACAATTCGTGGAAAAGTTCACTTCTATGATTCGGAAAACATTAACTTAGAGTATCGAAAGAATATTAATAGAGAGATTATTAAAGCTTATAATGAAGCATTAAATTATACAATTAATAGAATCACAAACTATTGTCGTGTAAGAGGTGCAAATTATATGCTTGTACCAAGTGAAAAATCGATAAGTGAAATATTCTTAAAAGAATTACCTGAAATGGAGGTAATGAAATGAGTTTTACATATCCTTTAGGTTTACTTGCTTTAATTGGGGTGCCAATTGTTATTATTATTTATATTATCAAAAATAAATATACTGAACAAATTGTTGCATCAACTTATTTATGGACATTAAGTGAAAAGTTTTTAAAACGTAAGAAACAAGTTAGTTTAATAAGTGGAATCATAAGTTTAATATTACAAATAATTGCCATTATTTTGCTTTCCTTAGTTTTATCACAACCAGTATTTACAATACCTAATGTAGCTAAGGATTATTGTTTTATTTTAGATGGTTCAGGCAGTATGAATGCTTTAGAATCAGGAATATCAAAATATGAACTTGCGAAAAAGGAAATTGAAAAAATAATATTAGACTCAAGAAAAGGTAGTACATATACATTAGTTTTTGTTGGTGATAAAGCAAAAGTGGTGTATGAAAAATCTGTTGATAAAGAAAACGCAATTGAATTATTAAATAAAACAGAGCCTACCGGTGCAAGTGTTGATTATAATAATGTTATAAATTACGTTCAAAACTTATATAATAACAATCCTTCACTTGATACTTATTTATTAACTGATAGAGAATATGAAACAACAAATATTACAGTAATTAATGTAACTAATGATTTAGTAAACTATGCAATTTTTGATACACAGTATGAAGAAATTGCAGGTGCAGTAAAAATTACTGGTAATGTTATCTCATATTCTAAGGATGAAGTTTTGAATGTTTGTGTATATGTAGATGAAACATTAGCAAGTACTTTAGAAGTAAATGCGTTAAAAGGTGTAAAAACTCCATTTAACTTTATCTGTACTAAAACAGATTTTACGCAAATTAAAACTGAAATTAAGAATGAAGATAATTTAATGATAGATAATATCAACATTGTTTATAATGTTGAAAAAGAACATTCATATAATGCTTTAATAATTAGTGATCGTCCATTTTATATTGAATCAGTAATAAAAACTTTAGGAAATATTTCAGTTGAAGTTATTTCTAGAGAAAACTATACTACAGAATATACAGGATATAGTCTTTATGTTTTTGATTCTTTTGCACCTAGCAAATTGCCAACTGATGGTACAGTTTGGCTATTTGGTATAATGAATAACATTGAAGGCTCTGGTTTTAGCGTTCAGGATGTTGTGATGATAGAAGGTTATGAAGAAGAAAACCAAGAAGAAAATACAGTAAATGGTGGAATGCTTCTTACTTATCCAAAAAATTCAACTGCAGAATTTAAAAACTTAGTTAAAGGGAAAAATGATGATGAAATATATGTAGCAAAATATGCTAAGTATGGATTATATCGTAAATTTACCACATTATTAACTCACGATGGTAATCCTGTTATTTTTACCGGTTCAACTGATGCTGGTAATATTGAGGTAGTTTTCGCATTTGATCTACATGATTCAAATTTACCACTACTTATGGATTACATTGTATTATCAAGAAATTTACTTAATTATTCATTTCCAAATATAATGGAAAAGTCAATGTTTGTTTGTGGTGATATAGCCACAATTAATGTAGCTTCTAATTTTGATAGTATTAGAGTAGAAAGCCCAAGCGGAGATATTTCTTATTTAAGTACTAAAGTTGCAAGAGCAGAATTAAAATTAAATGAAGTAGGTACATATAAAGTATTAATTAAAATAGGCGATGAGACAAAAGAATTCTTACTATATGTTAATATGCCAGAAGAGGAAAGTAATACTTTCCCTGAAGTTGAAAGTCTAAGTTTAATTGGAGACAACAAAGATATATATATTAATGGTATATATGATGATTTATTAGTATTCTTCATTATTTTAATTATTGTATTTATTGCGGATTGGATGGTGTATTGCTATGAGCAACGTCAGCTTCGATAGACCATATTTATTATTTGTATTATTAGCTCTTTTGATAATTGTTGTTGTTTCTTTTGTAATTTCTGTTAATAAGGATAATAAATCTAAAAATAATATTGTTTCATTCATATTACATATAGTTATCGTTATTTTAGTTAGTTTAGCATTAGTGAAAACAACATATGAAAAAGTAATAACTGAAACAAATATTTATGTTTTAGCTGATGTATCTTATTCTTCAAATAAAAATTTAGATTTAATTGATGAATACATTGAAAATCTAAAAGATAACAGTCCTAGAAATTCAAAAATAGGAGTTATTTGTTTTGGAAAAGATCAACAGGTTTTAGTAAACATTGGAGAAAAACTTAAAAGTGTAAAAGAATCTACAGTTGATGATAGTCAAACAGACATTGCATCTGCTCTTTCCTTTGCTTCCAACTTATTTACAGATAATGTGATTAAAAGGATAGTTTTAATATCTGATGGCGAAGAGACAAATGAAAGTGACTTAGTTGGAATAGTTGAAGCACTTGCAAATGATGATATATATGTTGATGCAATTTATTTAGATAATAATATAAAGGAAGATACTAAAGAAGTACAAATTAATTCAGTATCTTACACTGTTTCAACATACATTAATTATGATGAAAGTGTTAGTGTATATTTACAAGCAAATAGCGAATCAAGAGTAATTGTCAAACTATTTTGTGATGGTGAAGAATATGACTCAACTGCTCAAACATTACAAAAGGGTTATAATAGTGTAGCGTTTAAGCTTAACACACTTACAGCAGGGGAACATCGTTATAGAGTAACAGTAACATCTGATGATGATGAATTAGAAATAAATAACAATTATACATTCGCACAAAATGTGGCAGAAAAAGTAAAAGTATTATTTCTAGGAGATAACTTATCTGATAAGGAAGCAGCACTTGCTTTATATCCTGATGCTGATATAACATTTTATATTGGAAACTATGAAGTACCTTTTACAGTTGAAGAACTGTGCATTTATGATGAATTTGTAATTTCCAATGTTGATATAAGAAAGTTCTATAATCATACAAAACTAGTTAGCAGTTTAAATACATTAGTTTCTGAATTTTGTAAGAGTTTAGTTACTATAGGTAATACATATATTCAAAATAATGAAGATGATGAAGTATTACAAGCATTAAGTGATCTTTTACCAACAAAATTTGGTAATGATGATAATAATAAAACAGTTACTATTCTTTTAGATGTTTCAAGAAGTATGGAACAAGTTGGGCGATTGATAATTGCGAAAAAAGCTGCTTGTGAGATCTTAGATAAACTTGAAGATGATGTTAAAGTATCTTGCATAGTTTTTTATGGTGAGGTAGAAACTCTTTTCACCTTAAAAGATGCTTCTAATCGTAATGAACTTAAAGAAATGATTAATAAACATGAAGCATATCAGGGAACATTTTTAGGCGAAGCTTTAGGATATACTTATAAAACGTTATTAGAACAAGAAAACTTCAAAAATGAAGTAATCTTAATATCTGATGGACTTCCTTATAAAGAACAAACATCAGTATCACGACGTTATGCTACGCTTATGAGAGAAGCTAATATTATTTTATCAACTATTCAAACTTGTACAAATGACCTTGATGCTATTCAGCTAATGAAAGATTTAGCTTCAATTGGTAAAGGATATTATCATTATATTCATGAAGTTGATGATGTTAAAGATACAATCTATAATGAAGTATTTAATTCATTAAATGAAGTTGTTCTTGAAAATCAGGATATGCCTGTAACAATAGTTAAAGAAAAAGATAGTTTTGTAAATAACATAACTACTTTAAATAATGTAAAAGGTATTTATAATAATAGTGCAAAATTAAGTGCTAAGGTTGTTTTACAAGCTACATATACAGATATTGATGATGTAGAGTATAATATTCCATTGTATAGTTATTGGGATTATGGTAATGGAAAAGTTTCTTCTTTTGCTTCAACTATCTCTGGTGATTGGATATCTTTATGGGAAAGTGTTCAGGAAAAACAAGTATTAAGCAACATAGTAACTACAAATATTCCTAGTGAAAGAATAGATACTGCATTCATATTAGAATGTAACAATAAAGGAACAATAGCAGAAGTGGTTGTTACTGCACCAACTTTAAACAAAGATTCATTAATTAAAATTAAAGTGACATATCCCGATGGAACATCTGAAGAAAAAATACTAGCAAGTATTATTGATGCAAATGTTCAAAAATATATGACGGAAATTTCTACTTCCCAAGTCGGTAGTTATGTTCTTGAGTTATCATACTCTCTTGGAGAACTAAATTATAAAGCAGAGTATAAATATAATGTATCATACCTTCCAGAATATGACGCATTTACAATATATGAAGCATCTAACCTTTATTATATGGTAAGTGTGAATGGTAAGGTGTCTGAAGATGGTAACCTTGTTTTGGTAAATAACCTTTCAAATGTACAAAAGTATGTTTTTGATTTTACCGCATTGTTTTTAGCATTGGCTGCAGGTCTTTTTGTTGTAGATATTATGGTGAGAAAATTAAGATTACAAGATATCAAAGCATTATTTAAGAAAGTTAAGAAAAATAGATAGAAAAGGAGGAGGAAGAAAATGAAAAATAAATTATTTAGTATATCATTAATTTTTATTCTATTATTTATGTTTATTTCATGTGGACAAGTGATAGATGATAATCCTCCTGATATTGATATCTCAGATGATGAAAATAAAGATCCTAATGAAGATGAAGACGATAAAAAACAAGATGAACCAGTCGATGAAAAAACAGAGTTTTGTGTATCATTAATATATAATAAGAAAATATATATTCCAACAAATGGTGAGAAGATTACTGTCATTTGGGCTGATGATTATTCACAATATTCAGCAGTAATTGATAGTAATGGTTATGCGAAAATAAAATTAGATGGTTCATATAACGTGTATCTAGAGAGTGCTCCTGAAAATTACTCATATAATCCTAATATTTATAATGCAGATAATGAAAACAGTACTGTAGAGATTGAACTAGTAAAGGTTGGAAAAATAAGTAAAGGTAGTGGAACAGCATTATACAAAGAGTATGAAATCACTACAACTGGAACATATAGAACTATTTTAACTTCTAAATCGCATAAAGTATATTACGAATATGCTCCAAAGAAATCTGGAACATATATAGTAGAATCACATGTAAATATCAATGAAGATATCATTAATCCAAAGCTTGATGTTTGGAATGGATCATTTGCGGCGAAATTCTTTGATAAAACATATAATGACGGCGGAGCTAGTAAAAGTGGAGGCTACACAAAAAACTTCAAATGGAAGTTAAGCTTAGCTGATGAACAAATTGGTAGTGTATTTACATTTGTTGTATTTGCGGAATCAAAAATTGATTTATACCCACTTACTATTGATTTTACAATTGAATATTATGATAAATATGAACTTGATCATCCAGATGTTAAATTGATGGTTGCAAAGGAATGTGAACTTGCTAGAGTACCAGATAAATATTCTACATCTACTCATAAATATATTAACTCAGATGGTGGAACAGGAAGTTATTATAGTGGATTAACTAATGGAACAGGTCTATTAAATGGTAATAATTTTAAGTATAACGAAGAAACAAAACTTTGGCATGTATATGACAGCGTAACTAATACTTTTGGCCCTGCATTATGTGCTAAAATTACTGCTCCATGTGCTTATTATGACCAAGGATTAAATATTATTGAGTATAATGGGAATAATGACTTAACAGTATCAGATGGCACAGAAAATTATAAATTATTCATTGAAAATGAATATGCAGCAGTATGTAATTCCGATGGTGTATGTTATGTTACAATGGAACTTAAAGAATTTTTACAAAAGTTTAGTTTATCACAAAGGTTATTCTTCGATGGATATGGTTTCGTAGAAATGGCTGATGTATATGCCAAAGAGGAAGATCAGTGGTTATTCGCTTGTGGTTATTACGTAGAAAAATAAAATATGTATAAAAAAAGAAAACGTTTCATTTTCAGCAAATGGAACGTTTTTATTGAAAAAAATGTAAAAAAATGATAAAATAATATATCTTAAAAGGAAGGAAAGAGGAATATATGAAAAGTATGAAAAAAATAATATTATCATTAGTTTTTTTACTAGGTATGTTATGTTTTGTTTCATGTGGTGATACTTTTCCTACTGTTACAGAACTTGAATTATCTGGTCAAAAAACAGAATTCGTTGTTGGAGATGCATTCTCTAAAGGTGATTTAAAAGTTGTTGCAAAATATTCAGATGAATCTGAAAAGGATGTAACAGCTGAAGCAAATGTAGATGCTCCTAAATCATTAAGTGCCGCTGGAACATATGCTGTTATTGTTTCATTTGGTGGACAATCAGCTGCTTATCAAGTAAATGTTGTATTACCAGCTGAAAATCCTGTTGATCCTGAACTTGCATTAAACATTGTTGGTACTAAATTAACATATGTTGTTGGTGAATCTTTAGACACAACTGGTTTAGTAGTTTATGAAATCAAAGGTGAAAAACTTGAAAAAGTTGAATTAAGTGCTTGTACTTTTGAAGTACTAAATGATAAAGGCGAAAAAGTTGAATCATTTACAACAATTGGTTCATATGAAGTTAAAGTTTCATACAATGATCAAACTGTATCTTATAATGTAAAAGTTGGAGCAAAAGGTTATGAGACTATTGAAGAAGCTATTGATTCTGCTGTTGCTAACGCAAATAACGTTAAATATGGTAGTGCTGTAATTGGTTTATCTGGTAATGAAAATGCTTATGCTTATGAATTTGGACAAAATTGTTTAAATGTAATTTTTACTTCTGAATATTATACTGAAAATGCATATTATCAATTAGAAGAAGATGGTTCAGTATTTGGTGTTACAGTTGACGAACAAGGAAATGCATCATTAGTTCTTGAAACAACTGAAGAATCATTAAAAGGTGTTAGTTTTAGTAGTGTAATTAACTATGCTGCACAAATTAATGGTATTGAATCATTAATAGATTATTTATTTGAACAATCTCAAAGCGAAGAAGCAAAACTATATTTTGAAACAATTGACTATTGTGTTTCTTGTGGTAACCCAAGTAGATATTCATTCTCTTACTTAGTAATAGAAAATGGTCAAGTAAAAGCTGTTTCAGTTGAATTTTCTTTAAGTGAAAAAGGAAGCGTTACTGATTCTTATGTAATTATTGATGTTTATTACAGTGAAGAATCTTTAGAAAAAGATGAAGAAGGTAATATTATCGGTTTATCATCACTATTTGCTGAAGCTGATTATACTTATTCTGTTGGAGTATATCAAGAAGATGGTGAAAGAACATTTGTAAATGAGCATACTGCTTCTAAGTATTTATTACAAGGATTTGATGCTACAGTTGATGGTAGCGATGTTAATGGTGCTACTTTAGCAATGGAAAAAGGTGGAGCATTAAATATAGTTATTTCTAATTTTACCCCTGAAACAGCTAGTACAGATGTTGATCAAATTAAAGTTGAAATTACTGATGCTGATGGTAATTCAACTTGGAACGCTTATGGAAGTTATTATGATGGTGTTGTTAATATTGGTGCGTATGTTTTAGGTACTTATAAGGTTACGATTTCATCTGCAAAAGTTTCTAAGACATTTACATTAAATGTTACTGCTCCAACATTATCATCATTTGAAGCTGGAGTTAATATCAATGGTGAAGTAACTGCTTCTAGCCAAGCAACAGCATATATTGGATCTGGTTTAGTTTTAGGTGCTGCTGTTAACCAATTTGCTGATGCATCATTCGAAGCTACATTAGTTTCTGGTGATTCTTCTGCTACATTGGTTTCTGATTCTTCATTTACAACTTGTACATTCACTGCAACTGTTGAAGGTACATATGAGGTTAAATTAACTTCTAAAGTTAATCCTGATTTAACTTCTACAATTGTAATTACTGTTACAGAAGCTCCTAAAGTTACTGATTTAGTTGTTGGTACATGGGTATATGATGCTTACTCTCAAATTTTCACTTATGTTATCAATGCTGATGGAACATATAGTGTTTCTGTAGATGACTGGGGAAATGTAACTAATTATAATTATTTATATACTATTGATGGTACAACAGTTACTTGTACTTCAACAGATGGTACAGTATTAGATGGAATGAATGATTATGTATTTACATTAGTTGGTGGTACACAATTATTTGCTGCTTATGGTGATGGTTGGGAAATTGGTTTCTTAACAAAAGTTGAAAGTGATGATGTTTCTGGTGATTACATTTATGTTACTACTAATAAATTTGGTATGGAAATTGAAAGTTCTGTAACATTAAATAGTGATGGAACAGGTTCATATAGCATTACTTCTGCTGCTGGTATGTATCAAGGAGAATTCACTTGGGAATTAGCTGATGGTGTATTAACATTTAGTAATGTTACTCCACTTTATGATACTGAAGCTATCGAACTTTCAGGTACATTAGCTGATGGTGCTATTACACTTACATATGGTGAAGAAACAAATGTTTTCACAAAATAATTAAACAATTGTATACCTTGAAAAACTAAAAAGTTAATAAGGCAAAAACAAATTAATTAAAAAAAATAGACTTAATTTCATTATTATTTTGAAGTTAAGTCTTTTATTTTATATAAATATATTACTTGAAATAATATCATAAAAATAGTAAAATATTATATAGATTTTTATTATATAATATAGAAAAAGGGGAGTAATTATGGCAAAAAAAATTATTGGTATAATATTTATGCTACTTTGCACATTTTGCATGATTTCATGTAATGATAAAAAAGTTGAATCAATTTCCGTTGTAAATGAATCAATAGCAGATTCTTTTACAGTAGAAAATGTTGAAACTGAAATACTAAAGCTACAATTATTAGTTGTTTACAATAATAAAGAAGAAGAAAAAGTAAATGTAACAAAAGAAATGATAGATTCTGCTGATTATGAAGC
Organism: uncultured Coprobacillus sp.; assembly: GCA_964385755.1. Classification (GTDB taxonomy): domain Bacteria; phylum Bacillota_I; class Bacilli_A; order ML615J-28; family CAG-698; genus CAG-698. The sequence continues at coordinate 26,513 of CAYLPZ010000006.1, read as the reverse complement.
CTTAAAAACTAGTGGGACACATCAAGTAAAAATTACTTATTTAAACTTTACTACTAGTGTAAATATTGAAGTTAAAAATAATAATTACAGCGTGGAAGTAAAATATACAAATGGAAGTGTTGTAACTGGTGTTGCTGTGCAGTGGTGCTCTGCTACTAATTGTTTTTTACCTGTTGTTGTTAATGATAAAGGATATGCTGAAAAAGATTTAGAAGATGGTAATTATTTTGTACATTTAGAAGGATTACCAGAAGGGTATACATATGATCCAAATGCATATGTTGCCACAAAAGAAAATAAGCATTTAACAATTTATATAGAACCAATATGTGTCTTAACTGGAAGTGGGACTAAACAAAACCCATATGAAATAGCACTTGGTATGTACGAAGTTACCTTTGAAGGTGCAGGAGTTGTTAATTCTAAATACTTTAGTTATAAAGCAGAAAAGAGTGGAGAAGTAACTATCGCTTCTTTAGCAACTGAGGTGCTTGCGGTAAATGAAATAGATCCATACCTTGGATTTATCGGAACAACAAATGACTTAGAAAACTATAATCTTGGCTTGGCTGATGTTTCTGGTAATATAGAAAGTAATATCAATTTCACTTATAAGTTTACTGTAGAAGCTGGAAAAACATATTATTTCTTAGTACTAGTTTCTAAAGCAACATCTTTCCCAGCTACTTTTACCATTTCTTTGAAATAAGACTTCCTTTATAAATAGGAAGTTTTTATTTAATATAGATATAAAAAAGGATTATAAAATGAATGCAAAATTTAATATAAATGGAAAAGTAATAGAAACAGAAAGACTTATTTTAAGAAGTTTTAATTATGATGATTTAGATGATTTTTATGAATACGCTAAAGAAGCTGGAGTAGGAGAGATGGCTGGTTGGAACCATCATGAGAATATTGAAAAATCAAGAGAAATACTTGAAATATTCATAAAAGAAGATAAGGTTTTCGCAATCATAATCAAATCAAAAAATAAAGTAATTGGTTCCCTCGGCATTGAAAAATATGGAATGGAAGATACATTAACTGAATTTAATGGTTATCAAGGCAGAGAAATCGGTTTTGTATTAAGTAAAGATTATTGGGGACATGGGTTAATGGCTGAAGCAGTCAAAGCGGTAATTGATTATTTATTTAATGATTTAAATTATGATTTTCTTACTTGTGGTTATTTTAATTTCAATAATCAATCAAAAAGAGTACAAGAAAAATGTGGTTTTAAACCATATAGATCTCTAACAATGGATACATTAATGAACACAAAAGAACAAGGAACTATGAATTTATTAATAAACCCTAAGAAGAAAATAATACTTAATTTTTCTCATCCTGAAACATTAATCTATAAAAATTAGTATTAAATTTATAAAATCACTTTTACTTGTAAATAATAAAAGTGGTGATATTTTTGGAGAATAATTCTTTATGGAAAAATACAGTTTCACTTCCATCTTTTGAAACTTTAACAAACGATGAAGAAACGGATGTCCTAATTATTGGTGGTGGAATAACAGGTATTTTATGTGCTTATGAACTTTCAAAAAGAAATAAAAATTATATATTAGTTGAAAGAGACAAAATTGCTTCAAAAACAACTGGAAATACGACTGCGTTTATTACTGCTTTTCAAGAAACATTATATCAAGATTTAATTAAAGAAAAAGGCATTAATAAAGCAAAAGAGTATCTTGATTTAAACTTAGAAGCAATTGAGTATTATGAAAAATTAGCAAAGAAATTTGATTTTGATTTTAAATTATGTGATGCAACTTTATATTCACATAAGAATGAAGATATAATAAAAAATGAAAAAAAGGCATTAGAACAATTAGGCTATAAAGCTAAAGAGGTAAAAAATGTTCCTCTTGATGTTCCAATTACTTTAGGATTGACATATGAAAGGCAGGCTGAAATAAATCCATTAAAGCTTGTGAAATGTTTGTCTGAAAATTTAAATATTTATGAAAATACAAAAATAATTAAGATAAACAACAATATTGCAATAACAGATAAAAAATATAAAATTAAATTTAAATATTTGATTATTGCAACTAATTATCCAATATTAAATAAATCTACTTTTTCATTTATGAAAATAAACCAAAAAAGATCATATGTCGCATATGTTAAAGATATCAATATTGATGGTACGTATTGTGACATTGAAGATGATGGAATTTACTTTCGAGGTTACAAAAATAATATTATAATAGGTGGAAATGATCGCTTTACTAAAGATTATGAAAATTACAATTTTAAAGACAAAGTTAATAAAATAGTAAAAGGTAAAGAGATAATCTATTATTGGAGTGGACAAGATTGTTTTTCATTAGATAAAGTTCCATACATTGGTAGATATGATTTATTTCATCAAAACTATTTTATTGCAACAGGCTTTGGCTTATGGGGATTTACTTGGGCTTATCTTAGCTCGAAAATTATAATCGAACTAATGGAAGGTAAGAAGCAAAATAAACTTGTTAATCCTAGAAGGTTTGTTATCAATAAACAGTTAGCTGATAATATGATAAATGCTATACAAAATCTATTAACATTTAAAAAACCTAGATGTGCCCATTTAGGGTGTGCACTTAACTATAATAAGATAGATAAAACATGGGAATGCCCATGCCATGGCTCAAGATATGATAGTGATGGAAATCTACTCGATGGTCCTGCGCAAAAAGGAATAAATAAGAAAATAACATAATTCACATTAAATATATTAATAATTAAGATTGAAAATTTAACAAAATAATTCTATAAAATTTATTTAAGCATTGTTTGTTTATTAGGAATATTTTTATATATAATAAAAACGATAATCGTTATGTATAAGGAGGTCAGGAAATGGATATATTAGATGCTATTACAAGTAGACATTCGGTTAGAAGTTACATTGATAAACCCATTGAAAAAGAATTATGTGATAATTTGTTAAAGTATATTGATAATTGCAACGAAGAAAGTGGATTTCATTTTCAATTAGTAACTAATGAACCTAAAGCTTTTGACTGTTTTTTAGCACATTATGGTAAATTTAATAATGTTACAAATTATATAGCATTAATTGGAAAAAAAGATGAAGATGAAAAAATCGGATATTATGGTGAAAAAATAGTATTAAAAGCACAAATGCTTGGACTTAACACATGTTGGGTTGCGTTATCATATAAAAAAGTAAAAGACGCATTTATCATAGCTAATAATGAAAAATTATATGTTGTTATAGCATTAGGATATGGTTCAACGCAAGGTTTAGCACATAAGTCTAAGAAATATGATGAAGTTACTAGTGTGAAAAACGCACCACAATGGTTTGAAAAAGGAGTTAATGCAGCACTTCTTGCACCAACTGCTATGAATCAACAAAAGTTTGCAATAACATTAGATGGTGATAAAGTATCGTTTATAGCAAAAAGAGGATTTTATACAAAACTTGATTTGGGTATAGTAAAGTACCATTTTGAAATTGGTTCAGGAAGAAAGATAGATTAATAGTTAAATTAGAACTTATCATGATGATTATCTCTTATAGAAATTTTAAGGAAATTAAAAAAGAGTAGCATAATTTTCGCTACTCTTTATTTTTTTGTTATACAAAAATAAATCTACTTTACTTGCAAAATATAGTGAGTTATCCTTTTAAATTTTTCCTACAATTGTAAAATTATACACCTAAAAGCTGTCCTAATCTTATTTGTTATGTTTATTATTGCTATCAATAACGTAAATAGTACACGAAACACCCGCAATCATTGTAAACAAGATAACTGTTGTTTCAGAAGGCAATATCGTAGTTCCAAGATACCACAATCGCCACAATAAGCATAATTACTATTGAAATAATTGTTTTCTTAGTTATTCTCCTAAGAATTATTATAAAGTATGTTTATTGTATCATGATTTTGTAAATGAGTAAAACATTTTTTGTGAAAAAAGTATTCTATTAAAAGGGCAATTAAGATTAGATTATTAATTAAATGTTAATAATTATTTGGATTAAAATTAGGATGATTTATTATAGTATGATAATATTCTTCACATTTGCTTTCAGGAAGTAAAATAAACACTAACACTAATAATGCAATAGAAGCTGATAAGTCATCAATTTTAAAACGTAATGATTTATTAATATTATATTTATCCAACTCTTCGTTGTAGTGTTTTAGTTTTGTACGTATAGTACATAATATAGTATCAAAATGTTCTTTATCTTTAACATATCCATAATTAATTAAATCCTGATAAGAACCATCATATTCCCTCATAATCATAATATACTCTTGAGGCATATCTTTAAGCATATCAATTAAATAATTTTGTTCGTTTTTATCTAAATCTTTGAGAAAATAATTGATTATATAATTATTTGCCATAGATCCTCCATAAATAGGTATAAATTTATTATAATTTAATCTAGTGAAAAAAACAATAAATAATACCATTTTCTTACAAGATTTTACAAAAAAAGAGAAAATAATTCTTGACTTTTTTCGGGTGGAGAGTGTATATTATAATGGGGAAAGGTTGGAAAGAAAAACGAAAAATTATTTCTTTTTTTTTTTTTTCGCTTTTTTATAAAGAATAGGATAAGGAATAATATATGAGTAATTTTAAGAAACTTATTTTAATTGTAATCATTAATGTAATGACAATTATCCTTTGTGCATATTATCTGAAAATAAATGCCCATTCAGATTTAAGAGAAAATGTGGAAGTTGTAATTGATGGAAATTCAGCAGAGACATTCAAAGCAAATATTAGTGGCTTATATCCAGGGAAAACATTAGATTACAAAATAAATATAAATGACAAAAAAGCAAGTGATTATGAAATAAAATTAAAATTTCATAAAGATGATGGTGGATTATTAAAAGATTTTATTATCGTAGATATTAAAGCAAATAATGTTTCAATACAAAAAAAATTGAGTGAATTATTTAATGGTGATGCTTTAATTATTGGAGAAAATATTACTACTATTAATATTTCTTACACAATGCCTAAGGATGTTGGAAATGAATCTCAGAAAACAAGTGTTTCATTTTATATTGATTTATTAGCTGAATATAGATAATTGAAAGGAAAATAAAAATGAAAGAACCTTTAGAAAAATCAAAATTATCTAAGATATTTAGTATTATAGGAAATGTAGTTTTTTTTATAATAGTGATTTTAGCTTTATTTACTTTAATCATTACTATAACTTCTAAGAAAGATGATGATGGTACTGCTACAGTCTTTGGATATCAATTACGATTTGTTAGATCTGATTCAATGAATGAGTGTGAGTTTACTGATGTAAGTGAATTTGACATAAAAAGTATTCCAATTAAATCGTGCGTATTTATTGAAGTTGCTCCTGAAGATGATCAAGAAAAAGAAAATTGGTATAAAGCACTTTCTATTGGAGATGTACTCACATTTAAATATGTCTATACAAAACAAGAAACAATTACTCATAGAATTACAGATATTAAAGAAAAAGAATCAGGAGGATTTATTATTACTTTAGAAGGCGATAATAAAGATTATGACACTAATCTATTAACACAAATTATTGATACATCAATTGAAGAAAGTCCTAACTATGTTATTGGAAAAGTAGTTGGCCAAAGTTATTTTTTAGGTTTGTTAGTTCATGCGTTAAAATCAACTATTGGTATTATTTCTTTGATAATAGTACCATGTCTAGCCATTATGATTTATGAAATTATAAAAATTGTTAAGTTATTATCAAAAGACAAAAAACAACTTGCATTTGAAAGAGAACAAAAACAAGCAAATGAAATTGAAGAACTAAAAAAACAACTTGCGGAGTTACAAGCTAAAAATATTAGTAATTATGAAGAAGAGTCTAGAAAAGATACTGAAGAAAAAAACAATAATTAAGGAGAAATTATGAAAACAGTTATTATTATATTTATCATAATCGCATTTATTATGGCAGCTTTCAGTATGTTTGTTCTATCATTAGATTTAATAGATAAAATAAAAGAAAGAAGAAAAAGAAAAATTAATAGTGAAATTAATGATAAATAATTAATTAAAATGATTAAGAAATTTACTTAACTGAATAAATTGGGAAGGAGGATATATTAATGAAGAAAAGCAAAATGTCAGTACTTTTAGCATCAAGCGTAATTATTTTATTATGCGTAACAATGCTTATAGCTGGTACATATGCATTATGGAGCGATAGCGTATCAGTAGATAATCATCTTACTGCTGGTTCATTAGATGTTAAGTTAGAGCGTATTAATCTAAACAAAACTATTTTGGACAGTCAAACTGGTTATTTAATTACAAACTCTTCAGATACAGTTGTCGATTTTACAGATTCAAATACTCAAGATGATAATGTATTTGATGTTTCTGAAGGTGAAAAAGTTGTTCCTGGAACAAGCTATGAAGCTACTATGAAAATTTCAAATAATGGCGATGTCGCATTTGAGTATGATGTAATTATCAAGCTTACGAGTGTTAATAATGCATTAGCAGAGCAATTAAAAGTTTATGTTGATGGTGTTGATAAAGGATTTTTATCAGAATATGAAAATGATGGACAAGTAGTTATTGATTCTCAAACAATGGCTAAAAATGATAATGCGAAAGTATTTGTTGTGAAAATTGTATTCGAACATCTTGCAACAAATAACGAAGCACAAAATCAAGAAGTTATGTTTGACTTATTAGTTAACGCGATTCAAATTACTCAAGAATAATCACATTAAAATTACTTATATATCATACTGTTAATAATTAATTATACTGTCAGTCTTATTGAAAGATTTATAGCGAATTGAGAATCTAACATTTGATGTATAATTAATTATAAAAATTAATTTAAAAATGAAAGGGAAAAAAATGAAAAACAAAACAAGAATTATTTTAACTTCTGTACTAACATTAGTACTTAGCTTAATGCTTCTAATTGGTGGAACATTTGCATTATTCACTGATGAAAGTAGAGTAGATGTATCAATTAGCTCTGGTAAAGTAGACGTAAACGCATTTGTAGAAAGCGTAGAATTATATTCTCCAACTCTAATTAATGTAAATGGAACAGTTAGTGATGCAACAAATGCTGCAAATGAAACAAATTTCAAAAATGGTGGCACCGTTTCTGTTGTTAATAATGAACTAGCTTTCAATCAAATGACTCCTGGTGATAAAGTATCTTTTGATTTAGTTGTTGAAAATTTAAGTAATGTTACAGTTCAATATCAAACAAAATTAGAAATGTTAGAAGGCTTTGACTTATTTACTGGATTAGTAATTACTTTACAAAGAGGTAGCGAAGCAGCTCAAACTTTTGATGGTATGACTGCAGTTAGTAATTGGGCTGTTTTAACACAACAAGGTGAAGTTGAAAGAACAACTGTTACTGTTGAATTACCAACTACTGCTGGAAATCAATATCAAGGTAAAACTTGTAAAGTTGCATTCTCAGTTAAAGCTGTTCAAGGTAATACAGTTGTTGAAAATGCTGCTGCAAATGAAGTATTACTTTATAATGCTACTGACTTAGTATTATTTGAAAAGAGTTTAAATGAACGTGGTAATAATTATGCAGGTAAAACTGTAAAACTTATGAATGATGTTGATTTAGCTGGTATCGAATGGAATCCAATTGGACAAACTGGTGCTACACAATTCCAAGGCACTTTTGATGGACAAGACAATACAATTAAAAATATGACAGTTAACAATCCATCAAATTCTGAATATGTTGTTTCTGGTTTCTTTGGATGGCTTGAAAACACTACTGGCGTAGTAGTTAAAAATGTTAACTTTGAAAATGCAAATGTTACAGGCAGTCACTATGTTGGTGTTGTAGCTGGTTATCTTTCTGGAACAGTAAAAGGTTGTAGCGTAAATAATTCTACAGTTGTTGGTATTAATATGAATGATGATGCTAATGGTGATAAGATTGGTGGAATCGTAGGATTTATAAATGCGGGTGAACTTTCTTTAAACACTGTTTCTAATACTACTGTTAAAGGTAATCGTGACATCGGTGGTGTTGTAGGAACTATTGTTTTAACTGGTTGTACAGTTACTGGAAACGTTATTTCAGATTCAATTGTAAAATATGCAACTGTTAAAACTTATGCTTCTGCAGGTGCAATTGTTTCTGGAAGAACTGGATTTGTTCCAGATGCAACTAATAATGCTTCAAATGTAACTATTGCTTTAGAAACAACAGTTTATAGTGCTTCTGAATTAGAAAAATCATTAACAGTTAATGAAAAAATAATTAAAGTAACATTAGGTCAAGATCTTGTAGTTTCAATAGCTAATCTTGGAACAAGTGGAGTTGGTGGAATTAACCGCATGGGTGGTAATGAAACTCAAGAAGTAGTTATTGACTTAAATGGTAAATCTTTAAAGATTGAATCTAGTTATATGCTAGGTCTAGGTGCTAAAAATAGTGCTGCTACTGTTACAATTAAAAATGGTACAGTTAAGGGAACTACTACTTTTTCTGATACTTGGAATATCGCAGATATTCAACTTGCTGATTGTGACTGGGTATTAGAAAATGTTACTTTTAATAGTCCAGTAGCTGTAAATAATGCTGGAAAAGAAGTTACTATGACAAATGTTAATATTAACATTGAAGGAGATCTTTATGCATTATGGTTATGTGCTGGTGTTAATGTTGAAATGAATGGTTGTGCTATTACAACTGAAGAAAGTGTTGGTAGAGCAATTAAGATTTCTGACCAATATGTAACAAAAGCAGATCGTCAATTAACAAAATTAACAGTTAAGAATTCAACATTTGACTCAGCTAAAAAGGCTGCAATTCTAGTTGGATCAACAGCAGGAGCTCAAATTACATTAGAAAATGTTGACATTAGTGCTGTTTTGACTGATTCTGTTAATGCAGTATGGGTTGATAATGGAAGCCAAGATGATCAAGGTAATAACGAAGGCGGTGCTGGTAACGCAGCATATAGTGACTATATAAGCTTAGTAACTGTTGCTGGTGGCACAGTAATTGTTGAACCATAAGAATTATAAAAAAAACTAGACTAGGAGTTTTGCTCCTAGTTTTTATTTATTCTAATTATTACAATAATGGCATAATATGTATATTGAAATATTAAACTATTTATAGTAAAATGTATATACATAAAAAACAAAAAAGATAGAAAATATATTTATAGTTGGAATTATTTATTTTGAAAAAATCTTGCTATATTTATTTTTTATTGCTTTTATTTTAAAATTTATTTATAGGAGAATGAAGATGTTATCACTTGCAGATGTTCCCGAGCCGGGTAATGTGTCAACACAATTAATTATTATTATTGTATTAATTATTATTAATGCATTTTTTGCATCATCAGAGCTTGCTATTTTATCAGCAAACCCTAACAAGTTAAAAATATTATGTGATAAGAAAAAAGGAAAAAAGAACAAATCAGCTAATTTAGTATTGAAACTACAAGAAGATGAAACAAAGCTTTTATCTACTATCCAAGTTGGTATTACATTAGCAGGTTTCTTTTCTTCCGCAACAGCAGCTGTTTCTTTGTCAGAAGGAATGGCTAATATGCTTGGAAGTATTGGTATTCCATTTGCTGGAGAAATAGCTTTGGTAATTGTCACTTTAATTTTATCATATTTTACTTTAGTGTTTGGTGAGTTATTTCCAAAAAGGATAGCTTTAAGAAGCCCTGAAAGGGTGGCAATGTTTGTCGCAAAACCTATATATGTAATAAAAATTATCTTTAAGCCTATAGTATTTATTTTATCTGGATCATGTACATTACTTGCTAAGCTTTTTAGAATTAATAAAGAAAAGGAAGAAGTTGTTACAGAAGAAGAAGTAATAGCATTAGTAGATGAAGCTGTAGATGATGGAGTTATGCAAAAGTCTGAAAAAGAGCTAATCGAGAATGTAATTACTTTTGGTGACTTACTTGCAAAAAATGTAATGAAACCTCGCATGGATGTTTTTATGGTAAATATCAATGATGACATAGATGTAATACATCAAAAACTAAAAGAGGAAAAATATACTCGTGTTCCAGTATATGATGGTGATGTAGATAAAATTATTGGTATTATAAATATTAAAGATTTATTCTTTGAAGCAAAAGTGGATTTTACTATTGAAGACTTAAGAGAATTATTAAGAAAACCGTATTTTGTTTTTGAGAGTATGAAAGCTGGTACATTATTTAATAATCTTCGTAAGATGCATGAACATTCTGCTGTTGTATTAGATGAAGATGGATCTGTTTCAGGTTTTGTTACTTTAGAGGATTTAATTGAAGAAATAACTGGAGATATCTTAGATGAATATGATGAAGAGGAACAATTAATTGAAAGAATAGATGAAGATAATTATCTTGTAAATGCAACAATTAATATTCAAGATTTAAACAAAGAATTAGATATTGATATAAAAATTGATTCAGATTATAGTTCATTAGCTGGATATATTCAAAACAAACTTGAATATATTCCAAGTGTAAATGAAGAATATTTTTCTTTAGAAGATAATATTAATTTTACAATTGTGGAAGTAGAAGGTAATAGAATCAAAAAGGTAAAAATGACATTAAATGTCAAGAAAGAAGACTAGAAATGTATAATTATATTACATTTAATTATGGTGGTATAATCGTAAGAGGAATTGCTTTAGCAGAATTTACATTAACTGAAAACTGGCCTTTGGTAAAAAAGAAAAAGGTATTGTTCTTTAATTTTAATAAGGTTGTTTCAAAAGTAACAATTAATGATTGGATTTTAGTATATATACCTTGGAAACATCTATTAAAAGAATTAGTACTTGTAAATAAAAAAGATGTAATATCTAAAGAATATAATAAAGATCTAAAATGGATTTCAATTGATAAATTCGAAAGTGAATATAACTGTGAATCACCATATATTTCAATACATCAGATAGAAAACTTTAAAGGATATGATTTTATATATAATCATAATTCATTTCTTGCAAATATAATAAATAAAGATTATAGTGAAACATATGATATTTTATATAAAAATATTCCTAGTATTCTTAATGAAGAATTTGATGAAGATAAAGCAAAAAGATATAGTAATATCTTTCTTACCTATGACCAAAAAAGAAAAGGAACTGGATTTATAGAGCTACAAATTGCGGACAATATATCACGTGATGATGCACTTAAGAAAAAAATAAGACACTTTAATAAAACATCATTATATATTGAGGGAGATTCAAATAGCCTTTTTGTAAATCAATATCTAAAAATATTCACAAAGGTAAATAAAAATATAATATCCATCTTTGATTTTGATTATTTTAATGTTGAAGATTTGAAAGAGATTAAAAAACAATTGCTTCTATCAAAACCAATTGACTATGAAATACTACTTAAATTTGTAGACTCTTGTATAATTAATAATAAATCAATTTATTATTTAGGGATTTAAAAGGGCTGTAAAAAATATTTTTACAGCATTTTTTATTATTTTAAAAATTAGATAAATTATTTTCATATTGTGTGATATAATAAATATATATTAATCAATGGAGTGTTTATGTTAGATACAATTATAATTGGTACAGGACCAGCTGGTCTTGAATGTGCTATCACTTTAAAAATTAGAAATAAAGATATTTTATTAATTGGAAATACAAATGTTTCATCAAAAGTGATAAAAGCCCAAGAAATCAATAATTATTTAGGATTCCCAAAAATTAGTGGTGAAGAGTTGGCAAGTAAAATGTTTGAACATGTCAAGAGATTAAATATTGAAATAAAAGATTCACAAGTAATATCAATATATAATCTTTCTACTCATTTTACAATTATTACAAAAAGTAATGAATTTATAGAAGCAAAAACTGTCGTTTTAGCAACGGGGGTTTCTCAGGTGAAAACATACCCTGGCGAAGAAGAATATTTAGGTTTAGGAGTAAGTTATTGCGCAACATGTGATGGACTTTTATATAGAAATAAAAAAGTAGTTGTTATTGGTGCAAACAAGGAAGAGGAAGATGAAGTAAGATATCTTGCAGGAGTATGTGGAAGTGTGATCTATATCCCACTATATCCTGATGATGTTAAAATAGATAATGTGAAAGTGTTAAGAGTAACACCAAAAGAAATAAAAGGAGATAAGAATTCTACTCTAGCAAATAAACTAGTAGTTGATAATGGTGAAGAAATTACTTTTGATGGTTTATTTATTTTACGAAGTGCTGTTGCAACATCACATCTTGTTCCAGGGTTAGAAATGGATGATAAACATGTGTTAACAAATAAAAAAATGGAAACTAATATCAAAGGCTTATTTGCTTGTGGAGATATAACGGGTGCTCCTTACCAGTACATAAAAGCAGCAGGAGAAGGAAATGTTGCCGCAATTTCATGTTTACAATATTTATCAAAGAAAGGATAGAAATAAATGTTAAGAGAAATTAAAGAAAACAATTTAACTTTTGAAAAAAAAGTATCAGTAATTGATTTTAATGCTACTTGGTGTATGCCATGTAAAATGTTAAAGCCAGTGATTGATGAAATTAGTGAAGAACTAACAGAAATAGAATTTATTAGTGCTGATGTTGATGAAAACACAAAACTAGCTATGGAGTATAAGATTACAAATATCCCTGCTTTAATAATTGTAAAAGATGGTAAAGTGCAAGAAAGAATAGTAGGATTTATTCCAAAAGATGTTTTGGTTGATAGCTTTAAGAAATATTTATAAGGCATTTAATGCCTTTTTTTCTTTAATTAAGATAAAAAATATGATAAAATAATAATATATTAATGGAGGAAAAAATGTTTTTAGTAAATTATCCAGGTGTTTATGGAATTGAACATATTTTATATTTAGCTATTTGTATTATTTTAATGGTAATAGGCGTTATTAATACAAAAAGAGTTCAGAATGATGAGAATAAAATGACAGTAATTATGAGAATTACTGGAATAATATTGCTAGGTGTTATTTTAACAAATAGAATATCAGTAACATATTATGATGTAGTTGTAAATAAAAGAGAAGGATATTCATGGCTTAATCTACTACCATACACCGTTTGTGGAACTTCATCTTTTATTTATTCTTTTGCATTAATTTTTGGCAAAAAGGATAATAATGTTTTGCATTTTATTTCTTACTTAGGCTTTTTTGGTGGAATTTTAACAATTTGTTATCCAGACTTTTTGGAGTCACAAACATTTTTTGATATAAGATCATTTACTGGACTACTTCATCATACAATAATGGTTTACGCAACAATAGTATGTATAGCAACTGGTTATTTAAAACCAAGATTTAGTAAATTTATAAACTATCCCATTGGCTTATCATTTTTAATGCTTTACGGTTTGTTCTTAAAAGATGCACTACATTTTCCTAAATCAATGATGATTGATGATCCACTTTTAAAAAGTATTCCAGTAATTTCTAGTTGGTATTTCGTTGGAACTGTTAGCATTATATTATTAATTATCTTTTTGTATTTATACAAGCAAATTAAAAATAAAAATAAGGTTATAAAGTAAAACTATGAATAAAGTAGAAGAAATAAAAAAACTTGAAGACTTGGAAAAAAGAATAGATCGTTTGGAAAGTATTGAAGCCATAAGATACTTGCAAGCAAAATATCAAAGATGTTTAGATGAAAGATGCTTTGATGAATTAGCATCATGCTTCACAATAGATGCGGTATCATCTTATGGAAATGATACAATGAACTATCAAGGTAAAGATGCGATAATTAAGTTTCTATGCTCCGTTATGACCTTGAAAATGCCCTCATGTCATTTAATTCATGGAGGAGAGATAGATATACTAGATGAAGAAAATGCGGAAGCAAAGTGGTATTTGGAGGATTTTTTGCTACACAAAACATATAAGATGAAACTACATGGAACCGCAATTTACCAGGTAAAATATCGTAAAGAGAATGGTAAATGGCTTATTTCATCAATTGGTTATAAAAGAGGATTTGAATATATGGAAGCAAGAGGATTAATTAACTTATGTACTTTAAAGAAAACGACATTTCTTGACCAAAGAAAGAAAGAAGCAAAAGAAGACCTTGGTGAGTATGGTAAATACTTTTATGAATATGAAATAGAGAAAAAAAGGAAAAATTAATAATGAAATGTTTGTTAATATATTACACAGGTACATTTAATACTAGATATTTAACAAAATTATTAAAACAAAAACTAGAAAAAGAAAATGTTCAGGTAGATATATATGAAATCAATCCACTTAACTATGAAAAATTAAATTTGCAAGATTATGATTTGATAGGCTTAGGTTATCCAATCTATGGTTTCAACGCTCCTTGTCCATTTGTTAAGTTTATTAAAAAGCAAAAGTTTTTAGCTAATCAAAAAGTATTTATTTACAAAAATTCAGGAGAAACTTATGACGCTAATGAGGCATCAAGTATTAGTATTGTAAAGAAGGTTAGAAAAGATAAAGCAATAATTGAAAATGAATATCATTTCATTATGCCATATAATATTCATTTTCGCTTTGAAGAGCCATTAATCAAAGAAATGCTTGGATATGATGATATGTTACTAGATATATTAGTTAAAGAGGTTCTTTCTAATGTAACTAATATTAAGAAGTATAAACTTATCAATCGTCTTATAACATTTGTTGTTAAAATACAATACATTGGTGGAAATGTAAATTCCTTTCTATATAAAGTAGATAAGGATAAATGTGTTAACTGTGATAAATGCATTCAAAATTGTCCTACCCAAAATATTTATCGAAATAAAAAAGGAAAAATAAAATTTCATCATAACTGTTTAATGTGTATGAGATGCTCTTTTTACTGCCCAAAAGATGCAATTAACATAGGTTTTTTACAAGGATGGAAAGTAAATGGGCCATACGATTTTGAAAAAATAGCAAAACTAGAGAATAAAGAAAAAATAATTAAAGAAGACACACAAGGATTTTTCAAATGTTACGTTTCAACATACAAAGAAATAGAAGAAAGATATAAAAAAATATTTAATAAATAGGAGAATACAATGTTTGAGTTTTTATCTTTTTTAGATTGTTCAGAATTTAGTAACACAATAGAAATAATACTAAAATTAGTTGGTTTACCGACTGCTTTAGTGGGAGTAATTTCACTTGTTATTTCAGGAATACACAATCGTAAAGATCGTAAAATAGATGGTTTTAAAAGTCGTCTTTTAAAAGTTGACAAAATGCGTTCTCTTAGCACTATTGAAAATAAAGTGTTTTATGAGGAAAAATATAAAGATAAAATTACCGATTCTTTTGGTTTAATCATTGATAAAAAATGGGAATTATATAAAGATTCTAAGATAAATAATATCAGTGAATTAATAGAATTAAAAGAAGTAAAAGTAAATGATATATCTAAAGGATATGTTACCAATGCTAAAATACCTTCACTAAAAGTATATCCAAATCATAATATTTTTACCAAAAATAAATCTGAACAAACATATGTATATAACTTTCTAAAACACAATGAGAAATCTGTTTATTTATTTAATGGTGATTTATACGCCGCAAAAGACATTAAAATAGAAATAAATGAAGAAAATAAACAAGTTCCTATTTTTGATGTATACAAAACAAACTATTATAATTTTCTTAATACATGTAAATCTTTAGAATTATTATATGAATCAAAAGAAAAAAACAAAAAGCTTGAAATTGATATTTTAGATTTAACAAATAGACACGCGGGTATTGGTATAAACTGTTTAACAATTATTAAAAATGTTAGAAAACGTACAGATTCATCTCAAAAAAGAAATTATCTTATTCTTCACGCAAGAAACGATAAAATAATGGAATCTCCTAATAAAATCCATGTTGTCCCTGCAGGCTCTTACCAGCCTATTTCAACATTAGGTAGTTTTAATAATGAAATCGATGAGTTTAATAGCAAGATGATTAATACTGTATACCGTGAGTTTTGTGAAGAAATATTAAACACAAATCATATGAATGAAATTAATAGTTATAAACTATTATCTGAATCTAATGATTATAAGTTTTGTGAAAGATTTTATAAAGTTTATTATTTAGGTGCTGGTTTAGAACCATATAATACTAAGATGGAAGTTTTAGCTTTAGGAATAATTGATTTTGACGATATTATTGAAGCACAAGATGAAGATATTGTTCAGGTTTTCTTAGATGAACATAAAATTGAAATATTATCAAATGAACAAAAAGATAAGAAAAAAAATAAGACTGTTTTAACAGATGGTGACAAAAAAGAAATGAGTAAAACAATTGACAGCAAAGTCAATTTAGATTTGATTGCGAGAGTATTAAGCAAACAAAAAGAAAATGCAAATTATAGTAGTTATGAGGGAGACATAAAAGTAGAAAAATTATCTAAAGCAATGTTTGAACAGTTTTATAATGATAATCGTACTACTCCTTCTTCAAAAGAGATTTTTGGCTTTTTGTATAAAAACTATGATGTAATTTTTGGTAGTAATAATAACAAGAAATAGTGGTGAAATATGTGTACAGCTGCAACTTACAAAACAAAAGATTTTTATTTTGGTAGAACATTAGATTATGAATATTCATATAACGAAGAGGTAACAGTTACTCCTCGTAATTATGAAATTAATTATTCAAATATGGGAAAGATGAAAAATCATTATGCAATTATCGGTATGGCATATGTAGTTGATGATTTTCCTCTTTACTATGATGCAATCAA
The DNA here is from genome assembly GCA_964385755.1 of uncultured Coprobacillus sp. Classification (GTDB taxonomy): domain Bacteria; phylum Bacillota_I; class Bacilli_A; order ML615J-28; family CAG-698; genus CAG-698. The sequence continues at coordinate 9,772 of CAYLPZ010000006.1, read as the reverse complement.
CGAAAAGGGACTAGGGATGGCAGGATTAAACTTTGTTGGAAATGCAAAATATAGTGAAAAAACTGCTTTAGGAAAAGATAACGTTGCGCAATATGAGCTTATCTTATGGGTTTTATCACAAGCTAAGAATGTAGATGAAGCAGTAAAACTATTTGATAGGATTAATATTTTAAGTAAGGATTATAATGAATATTTAAAAACAGCACAGCTTCATTGGATAATTGCGGACGAGAATAGAAAAGTCACATTAGAATCAACAAAAGATGGAATTAAAATTTATGAAAATCCAGTTGGTGTGCTAACTAATAATCCACCATTTGATAAACAGTTATTTAATTTAAATAATTATCGAAATTTAAGTTCAAAGAATCCTGATAATAAGTTTTCAAGAGAAATAGAGCTTGATGCGTATAGTAGAGGAATGGGCGGAATAGGGCTTCCAGGTGATTTATCATCACAATCAAGATTTGTCCGTGTTGCTTTTGTGAAGATGAATTCTCTATCACAAGAAATAGAAGAAGATAGTGTAAGTCAATTTTTTCACATTCTAAACTCTGTTGATCAACAAAGGGGTTGTTGTGAGGTTGATAATGGAAAATATGAAATAACAATTTATACATCATGTTGTAATGCAACTAAAGGATTATACTACTACACAACATATAATAACCATCAAATAACTTGCGTTGATATGCACAAGGAAAACTTAGATAGTAGTAATTTAATAAGATATAAACTCCTAGTTAATGAACATATCAACTATCAAAATTAATAAATAATTTAAATTAACCACAGATTAACAACCTGTGGTTTTTTTGAAAACGTTACGCAAATCAATTATTTTTCGAAATATTTAGACATTATTATAAGTGTTTGCTATAATATCTTATACTTATTTATTTTTAAATAAAAGGGAGTAAAAAAATGGTTCGTAAAATATTAGAATTAAAAGGAATAAACAAAAAATTTGGTGATCAAGTAATACTAAAAGACTTTAATTTATCAATCAATGAAGATGAGTTTGTTACTTTGCTAGGACCATCTGGTTGTGGAAAAACTACTACCCTTCGTATTATTGGTGGCTTTGAGACAATGCAAGAAGGACAACTACTCCTCGATGGTGTAGAAATACAAAACTTGCAAGCCCATAAAAGACCAATTAACACAGTGTTTCAAAAACATGAACTCTTTCCACATTTAAATGTTTATGATAATATTGCCTTTGGACTGCGAAATAATATTTATTCAAATGTTTATGACATTGGTATTATGAATATGATGGAAGAAAATGGCTTTGATGAAGAGGAAATAGATACATTAAATAAGACCTTATCTTTAATTGAAAAACCAAAAGATGTTAAGAAATATATAACAGAATATTTAACAATAAGATCAGTCTATTTTAATGTAAAAAATTCATTAAAAGAAATAGAAAAGAACTATAGTAAAAAAGAAATAGATTCAAAAATCGAAGAGATTGAAGAATTATTAGTATCTAATAAGCTTGTTTTAAATTCAAATATAAAAGCAAAAAACTATAAAGAATGGAAAAAAGCATTATTAGATAGATTATCAATAAATGATGTTTACTATCAAATGTTACAAAAATTAAATAAAAAGTCATTTAAAGAAGATGTTATTCATAATGAAGTTTTAAAATCATTAAAATTTGTTAATCTAGAAGGGTATGAAAATAGAAACATTTCCTCATTATCTGGAGGACAAATGCAAAGGGTAGCTATTGCGAGGGCTATTGTTAATAAACCAAGAATTCTTCTTTTAGATGAACCATTATCTGCTCTTGATTTACTTTTGAAGAAAAGTATGCGCCTTGAGCTTCGTGACATGCAAAGAAAATTAGGTATAACATTTATCTATGTAACACACGACCAAGAAGAAGCAATGGTAATGAGTGACACTGTTGTAGTTATGGATAAGGGAGAAATCCAACAAATGGGACACCCAGAAGAAATCTATAACAAACCAGCAAATAAATTTGTAGCTTCTTTTATTGGTGACGCAAATATCATTAGAGGTGTTCTTCCTGAGTCTCGTAGAGTTAATATGCTTAATAAAACTTTTAAAGTATTAACTCATAATTTTATGCCTAATGATCCAATCCAAGTTATTGTAGATAAGAGCGACTTCGATGTATGCTCTATTGATAATGCGAAATTTATTGGAACAATCAATTCATGTGTATTTAATAGTGGAAAATATGATGTTGAAGTATTAGTTGATGGTAAAAACATAAAGTTAATTAGTGAAGATAAATTTAAAGTTGGAGAAGAAATTGGCTTTACAATTGCACCTAATAATATTTATTGTGAAGATATTAATCAAACTAAAAGTTTTATAATTGCAAATTATGATAATTGTAATATCTTTGAAGGAACATATCTAGGCAATCAAAAAGTACTTTTCTTAAATCAAATCTTTAAGACATATATTACTACTTTTGTACCAGGAGAAGTAGTTGATGCAGTTATAAGACCTGAAGACTTTGATTTAGTGCTTGATGATGTTGATAATGCAATTGTTCAAGGAGTAGTAATAAAAACAGCTTTTACTGGCGTTAATTTTAATATATGGGTTAGGGTTGAAAACACAGACACAATATTAATGGTTGAAGATTATCAAAACGTTGAAATCGGTGAAAGAATAGGTCTTAAGATAGATTATTACGAAATCCATTTAATGAAAGTTGAAGATAAATATCAACCTGAACATATTGTTAAACTTCGTGAAGAAGGAAAAAAACTTGCAAAGCTCGAGGAAGAAAAAAATGAAACGCTTTAAGTTTTTCGCAATACCTTATTATATTTGGCTTATAATATTAGTGGTTATTCCACTTCTGATGATGTTCATGCTCACATTTGTAAATACAAATGGTATGGATTTTACAAACATGACATTTTCACTTGATGCTTATGCTAGATTAAATGATCCATCAATTCTAAAAGCAATATGGAATTCATTAGAAGTTGCAATAATTACAGTAATTATTTGTATCCTTTTAGGCTATCCTACCGCTTATTTTATTTCATTTTCTAAAATGAAAAACAAAATGTTATTTCTACTTCTAATGATTTTACCTATGTGGTCAAATTCGATGCTACGAATTGTTTCTTGGCTTAGATTATTTCAAACAGATTTATTTCAAGCTCTAAATCTTGTGGGAACAACAAAAGCAGTTATCTTTGTTACTGTGACTACTTATTTACCATTTATGATTTTTCCTATTTACATTGTTTTAGAGAAAATGGATAGAGGACTAATTGAAGCTTCAAAAGACTTGGGAGTTTCATCAGCAAAAACATTTTTGAAAGTAGTCTTACCTTTATCATTATCCGGTGTTTCGTCAGGAGTTATAATGGTTTTTTTGCCAGCCGCAACGGGATTTGCTATTTCTCAAACTATTGGTCAAGGTAAGGTCCGTTTAATTGGAAATTTGATACAAGGTGTATTTGAAAAAAATAACTATAACTTTGGTTCATTATTATCTTTATTTGTTTCGATAGTAATAATTGTGATAATAGTAATTTTTAATCAAATACAAGTAAAGAGAGAGGTAAAAAAATGTTAGAAAAAAAGAAATTTAAAGATGTTTTATTTATGTTCTTAAAAGGTTTATTTATTTTCTTTACTGTTTCAATTATGTATATTCCTATAGTAATAATAATTTATCAATCATTTAATAAGACTGCAAACTCTATTACTCCACTTTCTTTTGGTGGTTTTACACTAGATAACTATAGATTGATTTTCACAAATAAACAGTTATATACATCAATTATTGATTCTCTTTTAGTAAGTTTATGGACAACAGCAATTGCAACTGTCTTTGGCCTATTTGCTTCGATAGGTATTCATGCATTATCTAAAAAGGCGAGAAAAACAATGGATTTTTTGAATCAAATTCCAATGTTAAATTCAGAAATCGTAACAGGTATTTCTATAATGATTATTTTTTCATTATTAAAGCCATTATTTCCAACTATATTTGGTTTTACCACAATGCTTGTTGCGCATATATTCTTTACAATTCCATATGTTATTTTAATGGTTTTACCAAAGTTAGAACAAACTGATGAATCACTTTTTGAAGCCGCAATTGATTTAGGATGTCCACCTTGGAAAGCATTATTTAAAGTGATTATTCCTTCATTAACAACATCAATCTTAACAGGAGCATTAGTTGCTTTTACACTTTCAATTGATGATTTTGTAATATCATTTTATACACAAGGAAATGGTTTTTCTAATTTCTCTAATTACGTTTATTCATCTTATACAAAAAAGAATTTCTCTCAAGGCTCCTATGCATTTAATGCTTTACTTACTTTTGTTACTTTAGCATTAGTATTTATTATTAGTTTTATAACAAAGAGAGAAAAAAATAAAATGAAAGAAGAAAAAAGATAATGAAAAAAGTAATAGGTGTTTCTATTTTTTTAATAGGATTTACTGTTTTTGCTTTGATTGTATTAAATAATACAAGCGAATGTTTATATCTATTAAATTGGGGTGAATACATAAATCATGATCTAGTAGAAAAATTTGAAGAAAAGTATAATTGCAAAGTAATTGAGGAAAATGTAGTATCAAGTGAAGCAATGTATCAAAAGATTACATCAAACACAACATCATATGATGTGGCTATTCCTGGTGATTATACAGTATATCAATTATATCGAGAAGGATATTTATATAGAATAGATTGTGAAAATAGTGAATATGAAAATCTTCATAATTATAATGATATGTTTACAGATTCACTTTCAAAATTAATAAATGAAAATATGATTGATGAAGAAACAGGTAAAGTATTTAATGATTATTTTATGCCTTACTTTTGGGGAGCATATTCAATCATCTATAATGATAATAAAAGTGATGTACCAGAAGTAGTTGCTTCAAAAGGATTTGAATGTTTGTATGATCGTTCTTTATTTAAAGAAGAAGTCAAAATTGGTATGTATGACACAGCAAGATGGATAGTTACTAGTTATCTATTATCTCAAAACTTAGATCCTAACATTACTAGTAAAGAAAGCAATCAGATTGAAAATGATATTTCAGTAAGTTTGCAAAATGAGATAATAAATTCGCTTAAGCAAATAAAATTTGATGAATTCAATAATGATCAACTTAAAAGAAATGTGGCAAATGGTTTTTTGGATTTATGTTATACGCAACTTGGTGATTATTTTGATGCATTATATTTGGTATATGAAGAAAGTACAAAAGATGTAAATATAAACTTTAATGTCTTTGTTCCTAATAATACAGCTGCTTTTTTTGATTCAATGGTAATACCAGTCACTTCACAAAATGTAACTTTAGCAAATAGCTTTATTAATTTTATGCTTGACCCAGAGAATGCCTATGAGAACGCTAGAGCAATTGGATATTCTCCAACACTAAAAGATGTGTGTAATATCTTCCTAATAGAAGCAGAAAATAATGAATATTATTACGGTGATGAAAATAGTGAAATATCACTAACGCTAAAAGATTTTTTAGAAAAATATCCAGTTTATCTTGATCCGCTTGTTAATTCTAAAGAAGTATATTTATTAAAGCCTAAATCAAATAAATATTTAACTACGTGTGAAACAATCTTTAATAGTTTGTCATAGAACTTTATAATAATTGAATATATTGTAAAAAAAGTATAACATAATATTATTTAATAAGGAGAAAAGAATACATGAAGTATTTAAAATTATTTTTAGTTTTTGCTTTTTCATTATTTGTTTTTACTGGTTGTAACGAGAAAGAACAAGAGCATTTTGCAAACAAAGTTTTATTAAGTGCTGGTGCAACTTTTGATGACTTGAAAAATGGAAATGAATATCATACACATGTTTATGTAGATGGTATCTGTACAATATGTTGAATGAATAATGTGATTTTGTAGAAAAATCACATTTTTTTATAAAAATAATAAAAGTAGAACAATTAATAAAAGAAATAATTTATCAAATAATTGACAAAAGCAAAATTTAAAAGTAAAATAAATCGATAAAAAAGGTGTTATATATGAAACTTAGTGAATTAAAAAAAGGTGAATGTGGGAAAATATTATCCATAGGAATAACAGGATCTTTAAGACAACACTTCTTAGATATGGGTTTAATTCCTGGAACAGAAGTTAAAGTGTCTAAACTTGCGCCAATGGGTGACCCGATGGAGATTGAGATACATGGATATGAATTAACAATTCGTTTATCAGATAGTGATAACATTGAAATAGAAAAGATAAGTGAATTATCAAAACAAAGAAAGAAACAAATCAAAACAAAAAATGACCATCCAGGTTTAGGTGAAGGAGGAAAGTATCATAATCACACTAATGAAAATCCTCTACCAAAAAATAAAGTGTTATCTTTTGCTTTAGCTGGAAATCAAAACTGTGGTAAAACAACATTATTTAACCAGCTTACTGGAATGAATCAACATGTTGGTAATTTTCCTGGAGTAACAGTTGATCAAAAAGAAGGAAAAATCCGTGGCAAAGAAAATACAAAAGTGACTGATTTACCTGGGATTTACTCTTTATCTCCATATAGTGATGAAGAAATAGTTTCTAGACAATTTATTTTGAAAGAAAATCCTGAAGGAATTATTAACATAGTTGATGCTACAAATATTGAAAGAAATTTATATTTAACTTTGCAACTAATGGAATTAGGTATTCCAATGACTTTAGCATTAAATATGATGGATGAAGTTGATAACAATGGTGGTTCTATTAATATAAATCGTATGGAAGAAATGCTTGGAATACCAGTAGTTCCAATTTCCGCAAAAAAGAATGAAGGCGTAGATGAACTTGTTAGCCATGCTATGCATGTTGCATTTTATCAAGAAAAGCCTGCTGTAATCGACTTTTGTTCGGAAAATGATCATAATGGTGCAGTACATCGTGCAATTCATGGGATTATGTGTTTAATTGAAGATCACTGTATAAAAGCTAATATTCCAATAAGATTTGCTTCAACAAAAGTTATTGAAAATGACAATCTTGTAATTGAAGCATTAAATCTTTCCCAAAATGAAAAAGAAATGATTGAACATATCGTTTTACAAATGGAAGAAGAATGTGGTCTTGACCGTAGTAGTGCAATTGCTTCTATGCGCTATAGTTTTATTAAAAAAGTATGCGATGAATGTGTTGTAAAACCGCATGAATCAAAAGAACATGCTAGAAGCGTAAAAATTGATAAAATATTAACTGGAAAATACACCGCAATTCCAATGTTTATTTTAATTATGGGATTATGCTTTTTCTTAACATTTAATGTGTTTGGTGCATTATTACAAAATGGTATTGAATATCTTGTTGATATTTTAACAAGTTTGGTTGATAGTTTGTTTACTAAATGGGAAGTTCATCCTGTATTACATAGTTTAGTAATTGATGGTATTTTCTCAGGTATTGGTAGTGTTATTTCATTTTTACCAATTATTGTTGTTTTGTTTTTCTTCTTATCAATTTTAGAAGATAGTGGTTATATGGCTCGTGTTGCTTTTGTAATGGATAGGCTTTTAAGAAAAATTGGATTGTCAGGAAAGTCAATTGTTCCAATGCTTATTGGCTTTGGTTGTACTGTTCCTGGGGTTATGGCAACAAGAACATTATCATCTAATAGAGATAGAAAAATGACAATTCTTTTAACTCCATTTATGTCCTGCTCCGCAAAACTTCCGATTTATTCGTTTTTATGTGCTTTATTTTTTGATAAATGGGCCTGGCTTGTAATGATTTCATTATATGTAATTGGCATTATAGTAGCTATTTTAGTTGCTTTTATCTCTAAAAAAGTATTCTTTAAAGGTGAGGCAGTACCTTTTGTAATGGAACTACCAAACTATCGTATGCCTGGTGTAAAAAATGTTGGACAATTGCTTTGGGAAAAAGTAGAAGATTTTCTAAAAAGAGCATTTACAATTATTCTTCTTTCTACTATCATTATTTGGTTTTTACAAAACTTTGATTTTCGATTAAACTTAGTATCTGAATCTAAAAATAGTATGTTAGGAGTACTTGCTGGGGGAATAAGTGTTTTATTTAAACCATTAGGACTTGGTGATTATCGTGTTGTTACCGCATTAATCTCTGGAGTACTTGCTAAAGAGGGAGTAGTATCAACACTAATGATTCTATTTGGTTCTACTGAAGCTATTTTAGCATTAATAAATCCTTATTCTTGTTTTGTCCTATTAATCTTCTGCTTATTATATACTCCATGTGTTGCGGCACTAGCAAGCGTAAAAAGAGAATTAGGTAGAAAATGGATGATCTTTGTAGCTTTCTTCCAATTATTTATTGCATATTTTGGTAGCTTAATTTTTGCATTATTATTTAGAATAATAGGAGTAATGTAATGATTACGATAATTAATGTTCCTACAATTATTATTCTAATAATTCTTATTATAATTGTTTCTTTAATAATTATATATTTAATAAAAAGAAGAAAAAAAGGTTGCTTAGGATGCTCTAAAGAGTCTTGTCCATTTAGAGATGATAAACAAAAAAATAGAAAATGTAGATAATTGCATCTACATTTTTTATTTAATAATATCAATTTGACATTAATTATAAATAAAAGTATAATAAATAAAAAAGGAGAATATAAAAAAGTATGGAAAATTTAAATAATAATCAAACAAGAGCTGCAGTGATTACAGGTGCATCAAGTGGCATGGGAAAATTATTTGTAACAATGCTTGAAAAGTATTATAAAGTTGATGTGATTTATGCGATAGCAAGAAGAAAAGAACGTCTAGAAGAGTTACAAAAAGAAGTAAATGTAAAAATAATTCCACTTGCTTTAGATTTATCAAAGGAAAATAGTTTAGATGAATATAAAAATATATTAGCTAAAGATAAACCTAACGTAGTATTACTAGTAAATTGTGCAGGGTTTGGTATTTTTGATGAATTTATTAAAAGTGATTATCAGGTTAATATGAATATGGTAGATTTAAACTGTAAAGCTCTGCAAGCAATGTCTTATCTTACTATTCCATATATGAAAGAAGAAGCACGTATTATTAATCTTGCTTCAATGAGTAGTATTCAACCAGTTCCATATATTAATCTTTATGGTGCAACTAAAGCATTTGTGTTAAGTTTTTCACGTGCCCTTAATGTTGAACTAAGGAAACAAAAGATTAGAGTAATCGCAATTACTCCTTACTGGGTTAAAACTGAATTCTTCGATGTAGCAAATAAAAAATCAGTTATTAACTATTTTGATCATGAATATGAAGCAAAGTATATCGTAGAAACTGCATATAAAAAATCAATAAAAAAGAATCCTAAAGATGTCTGTACTCCAGGAGCTTTTGCAAGAACGCAATATCGATTAGTTAAACTATTACCTCATAAGCTTGTTATGAAAATTTGGCTTAAGAAACAACATATCAAATAGAAGTTTTATATAAATTTTCTGTAAAAAAAAGTCCTAGAGTAATCTAAGACTTTTTTAATATGTATTAATATATCATAATTTAAATATATTATTATACTAATTATAAAATAATTAAATTGTTTCAACATTAACATCGTTTTTATTTTTTATATTACCTAAGAAGCAAATAATAATATTCGCAACACAAATAGTTATGCATAGAAAGGCAATAATAATACTAGTGTAATCAGTTCTATTAGTTCCTTCTATTAAAAATATAAAGGCAAGTAAAGCACCCGACTTTGCCACCTTATTTTTTTGAAAAATATGTACTAACAAATATGATTA
>CAYLPZ010000005.1:0-84962 GCA_964385755.1 uncultured Coprobacillus sp. | reverse complement strand
GGGGTTTTTCAATCCCACTTTCAGTTATAGTGCAGGCAAACTTCGGTTATATCATATCATAAAGTTCTTTTCAAGAAAAATTTTTTTCATTGGAAAAACAGTATACTTATTTGTTATAATACAAATAATCATAAAAAATTAATAAACCTTATTTTCTTCTTTACTTTTTTTCAATACTATGATATAATATATAAGGTTATTTATGGGATATAAATAATACATTCTTTCGGAGGTGAGCGTTATGCCACGTAAATGTTATATTACAGGCTTAGGTACTGTAAGTGGAAACAATCGTCCTCACTCACTTCAAGCTACAAGAAGAAAATGGAAAGCTAATCTTCAAAAAGTTAGAATTACTGATGAACATGGAAAAATCAAACATGTTTATATTTCTACTCGTGCTTTAAGAACATTCAACAAATATAATCAAACTCTATAATTGATTTATAATGAATGGGCCGTGAGGAGCCAAAAGAAAAAGGCTGATTAAGCCTTTTTTTCTTTTTTAGTTTCTAGTTTTTATTAAAATGCTATTCCTCTTTTTTGAATAACCTTTTAATAAAAGAAATTAATTTCGATAAAAACTTTGGTAATTTAATTACATAACACTTCATATGAAGCCTCCATACACTAAAGTGTATGTTTTTTATTTATCATTTATGACAACTATTTATCTTTTGATTCAATAATTAATAGTGGCTTAGTTGTTTTTATAAATGCATTATCACTTTTTATTTCATTTGACAAACCCAAATTACAAAATTCTTTTAATTTGTAATTATTTAATTCATACTTAAATCCTTTTAACGAAATAACTGTATCTTTATAAGGATTAAATATTGAGATATACTGATAGCATGTTTTTTTAATTTCTTTACTTTCTTTAAGTAAATATATCTCATTTAAATCATCTATAATTTTTATATTCAATTCTTGATAATTTAGTAACAATTCGAGTGTAGCAAAAAAATGATCTAATCTTTTTCCAGTTGCATTAAAGATAATAATTTCTTCTTTTGCTTTTATGTTTTGTAAATACATAAGAGCAAGTTCTAAGTCACTATAGTCCTTTTCCATTTTGTAAAAGTATTTTTCTTTAATACTATCATCAACTGATGATAAATAGGAATCGTTATCACCAAAAAATATATCAACCGGCAATTTGTTTTCTTTTAATGTTTTTAAGCCACCATCTATTGCTATAAAGATATCATCATCATTTAATTTATAGTTTATTTTCTCAAAAGTGTTCTCACCAGAGGCAAATAATAAATAACGCATTATAGTTCTTTAAGCTCCTTTATTAACTTACTAGGGTTTTCACTTTTAAAAAGATATGTCCCACAAACAACAATATCACAACCATTTTCTTTGCATTTTTTCGCATTTTCATAGTTGACACCACCATCTACTTCTATTTTATATGATAGATTATTTGTTTTGCGATAATCATCTAAATACTTAATTTTATCAAGAGCACTATCTAAAAACTTTTGTCCGCCAAACCCTGGTTCAACACTCATTACTAAAACCATATCTACTTCATCTAAATATTTTGTTATTAATTCTATTTTGGTATTTGGTTTTAGTGATATTCCTACTTTTTTATTACAATCTTTAATCTTATTGATAACTTCAAGAGTATCATCACAACACTCATAGTGGAATGTAATTATATCAGCATAGTCACTAAAAGTATCAATATACTTTAATGGATGTTCAATCATCAGATGGACATCAAATATCATATCAACATTATCATATAACTTGCCAAACACTGATGAACCAAAACTAATGTTTGGAACAAAATGTCCATCCATTACATCAACATGTAAATATTCTGCTTCTTCTACTCTTTTTACATCATCTAATAGATGATTAAAATCCGCCGCAAGCATTGATGGGGCAACAATCATAACTTAACCTCCAGTAATTAGTACTTTTTATTTTTCTTAAGTTCTATCGAAAATTGTAAATAATTTTGATACCTACTTTGCAATATTATATTTTCATTAACTAGTTTTTTCACTTCACAATTTGGTTCATTAATATGCAAACAACCTTTGTACTTGCAGTTATTGCTTGCATCAAAGAATTCAACAAATGATTGGGCTAATGTAATATTATCTATTTCATTAAACTCTATATTACCAAAACCAGGGCTATCAGCTAAGAATCCTGTTCCTATGCGAAATAGTTCAATGTGTCTTGTTGTATGTTTTCCACGTCCTAACGCTTTAGAAATATTGTCAGTACGTAATTTTAGATTTGAATCTAATTTATTTACTAGTGTGCTTTTTCCAACACCACTTTGGCCAATTAAGACACAAATATTATCATTAATTTCATTTTTTATCTTATTTGCAATATCATCATTAGTAGATAAATATACTTGATAACCTATTTTTTGATAATAATTTAGTATATCACTATATTTGTCTTTATTATCTAATAAATCAATTTTTGTAAATACTAATATTGGTCTAATATTATTATATTCAAGATTTGCTACTATTTTATCAAGAAGATTTAAATTTAAGTCAGGTTCAATGACACTAGTAACTACGAAAGCTTTATCAACATTACAAATAACTGGTCTAATTAAATTATTTTTTCGTTTTTCCGTTTTTGTGATAATCTTAGTTACATCATCATATGTAACGTAATCACCTACTTTTACTGAATCCTCATTTAATCTAAAAATTCCTCGTGGTTTGCAAACTATATATTTATTATCATCAAAAATAGTGTATTCGCCACTTATTGATTTTACTATAAGACCTGATTTAATCATTAATACCTTCCGTTATATTTATATTATTTTGTATCATTTTTCATTTGTTTTACACGAAGTTGCCCACAAGCAGCATCAATGTCACTTCCATGCTCCTTACGTACTATCGCATTCATTTTGTTTTTATTTAAGTAATCAAAGAAAGCATCTCTATTTTCTTCCTTAGAGCGTTTAAACACTTTTCCTGTTTCATTGTAAGGAATTAGATTAATATATGCATTCATCTTTGAAAGCAATTTTACTAGTTCTTTTGCGCAAGGAATTGTATCATTTATCCCATCTAGTAAAATATATTCAAAAGTTACTCTTCTACCAGTAATATCATAGTATTCTTTAACTGCATCAATTAATTTTTCTAACGGATACTTTCTATTTATTGGCATATATTTGCTTCGTAGTTCATTATTAGGAAAATGAAGTGATATTGCTAAGTTAACTTGTAAAGGAAACAAAGCAAATTCTTTTATTTTTGGTACTAGCCCACAAGTAGATATCGTAATATGACGTGAACCAATTTCTAATCCTTTAGGATCGTTAATAATTTTAATAAATTCTAAAACATTATCATAATTGTCAAATGGTTCACCAATACCCATTACAACAACATGAGATACCCTTTTATTCTGTTTTTGAAGATCATTGTCAACTGATAAAACCTGTAAAACCATCTCAGAAGGTGTTAAATTCCTAATCTTTTTCACTTGACCACTAGCACAAAAAGCACATCCCATGTTACATCCAACCTCACTAGTTACGCAAACACTATAACCATACGATTGGATCATTAATACAGTTTCTATATAATTACCATCACTTAATTTAAATAAATATTTAGTAGTCCCATCACTACTTTCTTGTTTTAACGCTAATTCTAAATTATTAAAAGAAAAGGAATTTGCAAGTAATGCTTTCGTATCTTTATTAATATTTGTTATTTCATCAAAACTTTGATGTTTATGTCGATATAATGCTTCCATTACTTGGGTAGCACGAAACTTTTGAAGATTATTTTCTACAAAAAAAGTTTCTAACTTTTCTCTAGAATAATCATAGATTGAGTTCATTATTTCCTCCTAAGTTTACAAATATAAAAGCCATCACTTTTATATTCATAAGGCAATATTTGCTTTTCATATTCAATAATCATATCATTATGATTCTTTATAAACCATTTAATTATTCTTTCATTCTCATCTTTGTTTATTGTACATGTTGAGTAACAAAGAGCTCCACCTTTTTTTACTAAAGGATAACTTGCTTCAATAATTTCTTTTTGTAGAGCAATAATTTCATTTATTGAATCTAAGTTAATTTTATATTTTAAATCTACTTTGTGACTCATTACCCCAAGGCCAGAACAAGGAACATCACAAACAACTAAATCAAATGATTCATTTCTAACATGATCTTTTACAATACGAGCATCTATTTGTTGACTTTTACAAATAGTAGTACCTAATCTTGTAAATAAACTATTCATAAGTTTAATCTTTTGTGGATAAATATCGCAGCTATATATTCTTCCTTCGTTTTCCATAATTGAAGCCAGGTGAGCTGATTTACCGCCAGGAGCAGCACACATGTCTATAACAAGATCTCCTTTTTTTGGATTTGCAACTTCTGATACTTTTTGACTTGAAAGGTCTTGAATAGTAATAAGACCTTTTTTAAATAAAATAGTATCACTAACATTTTTAGATACTATTAGACCATTAGATACTAATCCAGTATCTTCAAATTCTATTTCTAATTTTCTGAGCTCATTAATTACTTCTTCTTTAGTTGCTTTTAGAGTATTTACTCTAATAGCATCTTTTTTAATTGAATTATTTTCAGTTAAGATTTTTTCAAGTTCTTCATAGTTATAATCTTTTAAAAGAAAAGTAACAAGCCAAATAGGATGTGAATATTTTACACTATAGTATGTAATTAAATCACCACTATCCTTTATATTTTCAATATCACGTAGAGGAGTTCTTAAGAAATTTCTCAAGACTCCATTTACAAATGTTCCAAGCTTTAAGTCTTTTATTTTCGCAATCTTTACACTTTCATCAAGTACCGCGTATTCAGGAATATCAAGATAAACTAGTTGATAAACACTCATTAATAATAAATTATAGATGAAATGTTTCGGCTTTTTCTTTTCAATAAAAGGTTCTAGAAAGTAATTAAGCGTAATGTACTTTTGAACAGTACCATAAACTAAATTAGTAAAAAGTGCCTTATCTTCATTTGATAATTCAAACTTATCTAAACATTCCTTAACAACAATGTTTGAAAATGCACTTTTTTCAAATATTTTATCAATTGCTTCAACAGCTAATTTTCTAACATTCATTTTTATTTTCCTTATTTTCGTAAACTTTATTAATAAATTTAATTAAATCATCATCATATAAACCTAGTTGTAAAAGAGTACCATGTCTCGTATCACCTAAAAAATGAAAGTCATTTCCTGCTGTTACAACTAAATCATATTTTAAAGCAAGTTTTCGAAAGAAAGTTTCCTCTCCTTCTTTATTAAGTGGGTATACAGCTTCAATACCATCTACACCAAACTTTATTATTTCTTCAACATCATTATGTTTTAAAAGTGTTGGATGAGCTAAAACAGCTAGACCTCCACAGCTTTTAATAATATTTATTCCATCTTTAGTAGAAAGATTATTAGATGGAATATATGCTGGTTTTCCCTCACCGATAAACTTCTCAAATATTTCTTCTAAAGTATATGGATATCCTTGTTTTATTATCTCACGAGAAATACTTCCTCTAGTAATTGAGCTTTTTTTAAGTAAATCAGTTATATCAAGATCAATATCAAAAAAATCAAATAAAAGTTTTTTCATTTTTTGTAGTCTGTTTATTCGTTTTATTCTTATATCTTTAGTGATATTAATGAGTTTTTCTATTCTTTTTATATCAATATTATCAGGAAAATATCCTAAGATATGAATTGTTTCACCATTATTATAAGTTGATAGTTCTAAACCAATTAAACTTTTAAGACCATAGTTTTTACATATTTGAGATGCCTTAATGCTACCTTCTAATTCATCATGATCTGTAATACAAAAAAAATCTAAATTTCCTTTTAAGATTTCTAAAATTTCTTCAATTTCTAATGAACCATCAGAGTAGTTTGAGTGAATATGAAATTCTCCTCTCATTTTTATTCCATCTCCTTTTTCATCGATAATATAATATATCGTACTTCTAAAGAAACAAATAAACGCTCAAATTCAGCTGACGTTTCCGCTTTACCTTTTATTTTGCTTTGAACAAATAAAATTTTAGTAATCAAATCTACCCATTCATTGTATTCAAACTTAATTATTGCATCACTTTGTAAGAAATAATGAATATCAATACTTATTCCACTATCTTTAATGCGAATTAACTCATTTAAAGTATCTAAAATAAGTTCACCGCTATTATAAATAAAATAATCATATGCCTGTTCAATTGATTTATATTTTGCTAATTCTTCATCAACTTCTCTTTCGATTACTTCTACTTCTCTTACTTGTTTATTTGTAAATAAAATAATTGAAGGAACCTTAAAATCATGATAATAGTTTTTCTTAAATGCTTTTAAATCCTTTTCAATACCAGAAATAAAATCAACAACATATAAAACCATATCAATCATATGATAAATATCTTCATACTCTTCTAAATTTTTCTTTATGGCACTTAAAATATATTTTTCAGTAGCACTAAAATCTAGTTTTAGTCTATTAATATACTTTTCCATTTTTATGTAATCTAAGTTAAAATCATCTTTCCCACTCAAACCTTTTTTGTTTGCACATTTTCTATAAAGCTTTAAGATCAAAAAATCTTTTATTACTGCATTTAGTTTTACTTTTTTTGCTTTAATGTAGTTATGTATTTCTTTTATCTTGTCTTTATCTTTTGCATCTTTGTTAAATTTAATAGGTATATCACTTCGATCAGGTTTCACAAAATAGAAATCATGATTTAAATTATATAGTTCTTTATTAGCAACTTGAGGATAGCTAATTTCTTTTAAAGTAATAGTTTCATGTTCTTGATTTTTTGTATTCTTCATATTACTTTCCTTTACTCTTATATTATTTATTTTATAATATTTAAAAAGATATTCTCTTTATTATACCAAAAAAAATAAAAAAAGAAAAGAACACATATAAGAGATTTTAAAGTATTAAAAAAAGGCCATTTGGCCTATTTTTTAAGATTATAAAAACTATTAATACCATCATAACGTGCCATATCAGCAAGTTCATCTTCAATTCTTAATAATTGATTGTACTTAGCGATACGATCTGTACGACTCATTGAACCAGTTTTGATTTGTCCAGCGTTCAAACTTACAGCAATATCAGCAATTGTTGTATCTTCTGTTTCACCTGAACGGTGAGATATTACTGCTGTATAACCTGCTTTTTGAGCCATTTGAATAGCATCAAATGTTTCTGTAAGTGTACCAATTTGATTTACTTTAATTAGAATAGAATTAGCAACTCCTAATTCTATTCCCTTTTTAAGACGCTTAGTATTAGTAACAAATAAGTCATCACCAACTAATTGTACATCTTTGCCAAGAGCATTTGTTAATTCTTTCCAACCATCCCAGTCATTTTCATCTAAACCATCTTCAATTGAAATGATTGGATATTTTTTACAAAGTTCAGAGTAAAATTCAACCATTTCACTACTAGTTTTATTTACACCTTCACTTTTTAGTTCATACATTTTTGTTTCACTGTTATAAAATTCACTTGCGGCGATATCACAAGCTAAATATACATCTTTTCCAGGAACATATCCTGCTTTTGTAATTGCTTCAATTACTACAGCAAATGCTTCTTCGTTATTTTTTAGCTTTGGAGCATATCCACCTTCATCTCCAACAGCAGTGTTATATCCTTTTTCTTTTAAAACAAGTTTTAAATTATGAAATACTTCAGCCCCCATGCGAATAGCTTCTTTAAAAGAACTTGCCCCTACCGGCATAATCATTAATTCTTGGAAATCAATACAAAAATCCGCATGTGCTCCACCGTTTAGAATATTCATCATTGGTGTTGGTAAAACTTTCGCATTAAATCCACCAAGGTAATTGTAAAGTGATAAACCACTTAAATCTGCAGCTGCTTTTGCACAGGCAAGTGAAACACCTAGAATAGCATTTGCGCCAAGTTTAGATTTATTTGGTGTTCCATCAAGTTTAATCATTGAATCATCTATGCCAATTTGATCAAAAACATTCATACCAATTAATTCTGGGCTAATAATCTTATTCACATTATCAACAGCAGTTAAAACACCTTTACCAAGAAATCTTTTCTTATCGCCATCACGAAGTTCTACAGCTTCATATTCACCAGTAGAGGCACCGCTAGGAACAATCGCACGACCAAAACCTCCACTTTCAGTATACACTTCAACTTCTACAGTTGGATTACCACGAGAATCTATTACTTCTCTTGCGTAAATTTCACTAATGTAAGGCATATTTTTTCTCCTTTATTTTTTAACGATTAAAGTTTTTCCTGTCATTTCCACAGGTTTTGCAAGTTTCATTAAATCTAGAATTGTTGGAATAACGTCTCCAAGGTTTCCACCTTCACGTAATGTTAGTCCTTCATGACAAACGATACATGGAACTGGATTAGTTGAATGGGCAGAGAATGGTAATCCATTTTCATCAATCATCTTATCAGCATTACCATGATCAGCAATAATTACTAACTCACCTTCATTTTTCTCTATTGTTTTATAAATTCTACCGATGCATTCATCAACAGTTTCAACCGCTTTGATAGTTGCATCAACAACAGTTGTATGACCAACCATATCACAGTTAGCAAAGTTTAGAATAATAACATCATATTCTTTTGAGTCAATTGCTTCACATACCTTATCACATACTTCATATGCACTCATCTCAGGTTTCAAATCATATGTTGCAACTTTTGGAGAATTGACTAAAACACGGTCAGCAAATGGTAATTCACGATCAACACCACCATCAAAGAAATATGTAACATGCGCATATTTTTCAGTTTCCGCAATTCTTAATTGACGTAATCCAAGTTTTGCAAGATATTCACCAAATGTATTAGTTAATTCTTGAATTGGAAATACTACTTCACCAAGAACATTTTCACTATATAACATCATACTAACGAACACTAAATCTTGATAAGCTTTACCATTTGAAATTCCAGTTACAAATAAATTTGTTAAAGCAGTAGAAATTTGGATAGCACGGTCAGGACGGAAGTTTGCGAAAATTACGCTATCACCATCTTCGATTGCACAATCTTTGGAAGCAATAAATGGTACTACAAATTCATCAGTAATTGATTTAGCATATGATTCATCAATACCTTCGAATACTTCTTTTAATGGTGCTTCATTATATACTAATGCATCATAAGCAAGTTGCACACGATTCCAATTTTTATCACGATCCATTGCATAGTATCTTCCACTAACTACACCGATTTTTGAATGTCCAACTTCATTTACTTTATCTTGTAATTGTTTTAAATATATTTTAGCACTTTGAGGAGGAACATCACGTCCATCTAAGAAAGCATGAACAACTACTTCTTTGATTCCAGCTTCAACGCCTTTTTCTAATAAATATAAAATGTGATTAATATGTGAATGTACACCACCATCACTTAATAATCCCATGATGTGTAACTTACTATTATTCTTTAAGCAGTGGTTAACAGCTTTTTGGATAGCTGGTTTTTCAATTAGTTCATTGTTTCTCACAGCAATATTAACTCTAGTTAGTGATTGATATACAACTCTTCCAGCACCAATATTCATATGCCCAACTTCACTATTTCCCATTTGTCCATCAGGAAGTCCAACATCTTCACCACTTGCACCAATTGTTGTATTTGGAAAACGAGAACATAAATAGTCTAAATTAGGTTTCTTTGCCATGTAAATTGCATTGCCATTTGTTTCTTTTGTTATGCCATAACCATCAAGAATAGCTAGCATGTATGTTTTACGATTCATATTATTCCTCCAACATGTATTTTTATACATTATCTATTAATTATAATATTTTTTTGAAAATTTTTCAATAAGGGAAAGCATTTTCAAATATACATAAAAAACTTGAATACAACAAAGTTATCCAAGTTTTATTTATAATTATTTAATCTATCACATACAATATATGTAATAAATACATATGGTATTAAAGCAATAACCATTGTTAATAATCTTATAGGTAGATCTGTAAGAATTTTTGCAAATGTATAAGTAGTATCTTTAATTAATAATGTGTCTAAGACCATTGCTAGAGTATTTAAAATAGTTGCGCAAAGCGATGCTATAAATATTGTCAGAATATATCTAATTATTTTTCCATTTTTCTTAGTATTTAATTTTTCTAAAAGTTCGAATAATAAACCACTAAAAAAACCCCAAGCAACAGGAGCTAATCCCCAGAAAAAAGAAGTAACACCAATACCATAAGGACTTGTAAGTTGTAAAACTAGGCCTGTTACTACCCCTGTAATCATTCCTAAGTACTTTCCATGATTAATTCCCATGACAAGAAGTGGAAGAGCATACAAGGTAATTTTTATACTTGTACCAATTCTAATTGTAACAAATTTTTCAAGAACTATCGCCATTGCGGAAAAAATGGAAACTAGACAAATATAATAAATACTTTTATTCTTTCTCATTTATTTTTCTCCTATATAATTTACATTTCTAATAAATTATACAATGTTATAATTAAGTTGTCAATTTAATTAAAAAGACTAGCAATATAAAATATATTTGCCAGTCATATTTATTTTTATTTTTTATTAAAAATTGTTGCAATAGCGTTCTTTTCTAGGCGAGATACTTGTGCTTGACTAATACCTATTTCCTCCGCAATTTCCATTTGAGTTTTTCCTTCATAATATCTATCATTGATAATCCTTTTTTCTCTTTTTGATAGTCTTTTAAAACCTTTTTCAATTGTAAGTTCTAGAATCTTTTTGTCTTCATTTTCACTATCATCCATAATTTGATCGATTAAATATATCTCATCCATTCCATTATTGTATATAGGTGTATAGATGGAAATTGGTTCTTGCATTGCCTCAAGCGAAATAACTATATCCACTTCATCCACACCAATCTCTCTTGAAATTTCTTCAATCGTTGGTTCTTTGTGATATGTTTTTTGATATTGTTCTTTGAATTTTAAAGCTTTATAAGCTATATCCTTTAAAGATCTTGAAACACGCAATAAATTATTATCTCGTAAATATCTCCTTATTTCACCAATTATCATAGGTACTGCATATGTAGAAAAACGCACTCCATGCTCAATATCAAAATTATCAATTGCTTTCATTAATCCAATACAACCAACCTGAAATAAATCATCCAAATTGTCTGAACGATTTGCAAATCTTTTTACAACACTTAAAACTAAAAGCAAGTTACCATATACCAATTGATCTTTTGCTTCCCTATCATTTTCTCTAGCCTTTGCAAGTAAATCCATTGTCTCTTCATTTGTTAAAGCGACAAGTTCGGAAGTATTAATTCCTGTTATCTCAACTCTATTTTTCATATAACCATTCACACTCCTGTACACTATTATTGTGTCAATAATTAAACAGAAATATGAATTTTTAATAAATTATTCTTTAACTGACCTTTGCTTTATTCTCTATTTCCTTACGCATTTTGTCAAGAATTTTCTTTTCTAATCGAGATATGTAAGATTGTGAGATGCCTAACATATCCGCAACTTCCTTTTGTGTAAGTTCTTCTTCACCATATAAACCATATCTTAATATAATGATTTGTCTTTCTCTTGGCCTTAATCGATTAATTGCATAATTGACATCTTTTAACTCCTCTCTTTTTTCCAGATCATCAATTGCTAACTCATCATTACAAGTCAAAATATCTCCTAAAACCATTTCATTACCCTCACTATCAACGCTTAAAACTTCATCAAGTGATACTTCTTGTCTTATACGATATGTCTTTCGTAAAAACATTAATATTTCATTTTCGATACATCTAGAAGCATATGTTGCAAGTTTAATGTTTTTATCCATTTTAAAAGTTTGTATTCCTTTAATTAATCCCAATGAACCAATGCTAATTAAATCTTCCATAGCTATTTTTGTTCCTTCAAACTTTTTTGAAATAAAGACAACTAAACGTAAATTATGAATAATAAGCGTATTTCTAGCTTCTAAATCACCCTTTTCACACAAAGCAAGTAATTTATGTTCTTCTTCCTCTGGTAGGGGAGGAGGTAAGATATTTGTACTATTGATATAATGAACATAGCCTTTGCATGACATATTAAATAATAATTGTTTAATTTTATCTAACACATTACACCTCACAAAAATAAAAATGGATTTAATAAACATTCTTTATCAATACTTGTATAGCAAACGTATACATCTTTACTTACAACTTTATTATTAATATAGATAAAACATTTTTCTGGATAATATAACATTAACTCTTTATCCCCAGTTACTGTTTTAACAATCGTAACTTTTGTAGGGTTATCATCTCTTAAATATTTATAATCAAGAAAAATGACAGGAATTCCATCAACGACAAGTTGATTACCGGTATCTAGGAATCCATCTACTTTAATTTTATATTTATCAAATAATAACAATATATTATAAGTTGAACGTTTGATAAATATGTCATATTTTTTGAATACTTCAAATGAAATTATTATTAACACTAAAGCTAAACTAATAAGCAATAAATACCATTTATCTATTTTAAAAGATGATAGCATACCAACTAATACAAAATTCATTACATAATAAAGACTAATTTTAATTACTTTCTGTGACTTTGTAATTGATTTAAAAGATATTAGTCCTAATAAAAAACCACCAAATATTTTCACCAAAATAAAGACAAAAGACGAAAACAAAGCAAGTACGGATATTAAACCTGAAACAATGGCAATAATAATTATTCTTAATATTTTAACTTGTTTACCATATAATTTTTCCACAAACAAAGTAAAAATAAAATGTACAAAACTATCAAGTAAGAATAACGCATCTAAATAAACAACCAAAATCTCATCTCTCTTTCTGTGTTATTAATAATATAATATTGTAAATAATTATTTTGTCATTTTTAGAATTAAATAATTTAAAATTAAAAATAAAAAATCCTTACATAAAGTAAGGAAGCTCTAGCAAAAATTTTTGTGATTTTGCCATCTGTCAAAAATTCTTGTGATATCACAAGGATTCTTTACAGATGCTTTTTTAAAATATACTAAAATTGATATTATAAATAAAAAAATATATGACATATTAGAATCTAGAGATAAAAATACTTTATGGAAATATTTTGGTTTAATACCAAAAGAAGAAAGAGATAAAGTAAAATACATTACTATAGATATGTGGCCTACATATAAAGATGTCTCTAAACACTTTTTTAGGAACGCTAAAATAGCTGTTGACTCTTTTCATGTTATGGAAAACATTAATAGGGAGTGAATAAAGTTAGATGCATTGTAATGGCAAAATTTAACCAAAAAACTGATAATATTGAACATAATCATCTCTACTACTACTTATTAAAGAAATTTGATTACTTTTTTACTAAAGAATTTGATGATATTACTAATTATCCTATTAGAGTACCTAAACTGAAAACTAAACTATCTAAAAGTGCTATTTTGAAATATTTATTAGATATCGATGATAAAATCAATGAAGCATACACATTAACATCAAAATATAGAGAGTTTAATAGAACTGCTACAATAGACTCTTGTGAACAGGAATTGGATGAATTAATCGACATCTACTTATCATCTTCATTAAGTCAATTCAATGATATAGGAAGAACTTTATTTAATTGGAAGGATGAAATAATAAATTCATTTATTACTATTGAAGACTCTTTAACTATTCCAAAAAAGAAAGATGAAGATATAGTTCCCAGAAAATTATCAAACGGACCAATAGAAGGAATAAATAGTATAATTTGTGACAAAATAAAAACCATAATCCAAAGGCAAATCACCTTAGATTATGGTTATTTTTTATCACAAGAGTTCTTGACAGGGCTCTTTTTATCACAAGAGTTCTTGACAATAAATCATCACAAGAATTCTTGACAGGGACGATTTATCGTCATAAATAATTTTGAAAAAATTATTTATCACAATAATTTTTTACAGAGCCAGTAAGGATTACATTTTATTTTTCTTCATTGAATCGATTAACCAATCTGGTCCAGTAATTGTTCCAGAGTCTTTTTGGACAACTGTTTTTCCAGTTGGATTAACTTTTGGTTCTTCTTCTTGTGTGATAAGTGGTTCATCAGGATAACCTGTGGCAATAACAGTAACAATTAGTTCGCCACGTAATTCCATGTTAAATCCTGCACCATATACGATATCAATTTCTGAAGATGATGCACTACGAATTTCATCCATAACTGTAATAACTTCATCTAATGAAATATCAACATCACTAGTAACAAATACGATAGCATTTGTTGCACCATTAATATCAGTTTCTAGAAGAGGACTTGAAATGGCTTTTCTAGCTGCTTCAACTGCTCTATTTTCGCCTTCACCAACACCAATACCCATTAATGCGGTTGTACTCTTTCCTTTCATTATATTACGAACATCAGCAAAGTCAACATTAACTAAACCAGGAACAGTTACAATCTCTGCAATACCTTGAACACCACGACGAAGCACATTATCAACTTCTTTAAATGCTTCAAGCATTGGTGTGTTTGATGGAATAATATCACGAACTTTATCATTTGAAATTACAATTAAAGTATCAACGTATTGACGAAGTTTTTCAATACCTTCTAAGGCTTGTTTCATACGTTTCTTTCCTTCAAAAGTAAATGGTTTTGTAACAATACCAACAGTTAAGCAACCAAGTTCTTTACTTATTTTCGCAACCACAGGAGCAGCACCAGTACCAGTTCCACCACCCATACCAGCAGTAACAAATACCATATCACTATCACGTAATAGATCTTTAATTTCTTCTTCATTCTCAAGAGCAGCTTTTTCACCAACAGATGGATCAGCACCAGCTCCTAAACCTCTAGTAAGTTGCTTTCCAATTTGCATTCTATATTCGGATTTAGAAAGTCGTAATACTTGAGAATCAGTATTAATAGAAATAAAGTCAACACCTTTTACGTCATTTTCAATCATTCTATTGATGGCATTACCGCCACCGCCTCCTACACCAACAACCTTAATTATCGGTTTTTCACCAAATGTGTCTTTTTCTACCATAAAATACCTCCAAAATGCAAACTTTCAAGTATTATAATTATACCATAGTTTATAAAAAAAATAAATAGTTTATATATAAAAAATGAAATGATATTTATTTGAAATTATTTAACTGAACTAATACTACTTCATTTTCTAATTTAATTTTTTCTTTTTTGTAAACCTTTTGTCTTATTTTTTTCATAAGCTTATATATATTTTTTGCTTTGGCGTTATTTTTATTCAAAATAAAGTTTGCATGGACGCCACTTACTTTTGCGCCCTTGTAGTAATAATCTTTTAAACCTACTTTCTCTATCAAATAACCAGCACTTTTTATATTATTCTTAAATGTTGAGCCAAAAGTATATACTTTTCGTGGCTGTTTTTCCTTTCTTTGTTTTAAGTAGTCTTCTTCTTTTTGTATTATTAATTCCCTATTATTCTTTTCAAAAATGAAATAACCATATAAAAATATGTAATTTCCACCCCGAGTTTTACAGTTGTGTGGCGCAAAAAATGGGCTTACTCAGAAACCCATTTTTTTATTTTTTCTTTACTTGATATTTTATTTTCTTTAACTCTTTATTAAATTCATTTATTTTTATATAACATTTATCAAGATCTACATCATATGATTTTTGTATTGATAAATAGTCATTTCTTGTGATATCTTGGTCTTTATCAAGTTTTGTAGCTAAATATATTTTATTATTATTTATAACTTTTTCATATTCATAATTACCACTTACAGTATCTAAATGTACATATAATTCGTTTATCTTTTGGCATGTACACTTTTCTAAAAATCTTTTTATTCTAGCTGATGACAATTTACTATCACCCATCTTATATTGAATCATTCTTAATACTATTAATGATATAAAACATGTTAATAAATGAGCATCTATGTGACTATTTGTTGTAACATATATTGGTCTTGTTTGTAAATCTGACTTTGTTATTCTAAACGACTCTTCTATATATGATAAATGTCTATAAGTTTCTAATATTTTTTTATAATCATAATCTAATTCAGATGTTATTATACAAAAATATCCATCAAATTTTTCATCTTCAGTAAACTTATCATAATTTATTGATTTTACTTCTTTATCAGCTTTTTCACCAGTAGAAGAAACAAAATATTGAGTTACTAAATTTTTATTATCAGTAAAATTTGAATGTCCTGTGCTATAAACATTATTATGTAACTCTTTCTCTGCTTTTACTTTCTTTTCTTCTCTTTTTCTTTTTGCATATGCAGCATCTTCTCTTGACCAATAAATCAACACTTTTCTTTTTCTGATTGTTTTCTTTTTCTTATTTATACTTGATTCATATTCTTCTTCAAATATTTTATATTGAAAATCATCATCTCCTTGATATCCTTCCTTTTCAAACATTATATCATGGTATCTGCTACCTTTAGGACCTTTAAGGATTTGACTAACCACATATCCATCATTATTATTTACTATATAATCAATATTAGATCTAGAATTCATACCTTTATCAGCTACCACTATTAGCCTATTTAAATTATATTCTTTCTTGATATCTATCAATGAAGGTTGTAATGTTACACTATCAGATGTATTCCCTGGATAAGCTTTCATAGCTATAGGTATGTTATTACTATCCATAAACATTCCAAATTGAACTATAGGAGTTAACTGATGTTCTTTTGATACTCCTTTTTGAGTAAGACTTCCTAATGGACCATTAAAATCTTTTTCAAAATAGAAGTTTGTAACATCATAAAATGCATATGATGAATCTCTACCAATAATTTTCTTTATTCGTTCATTTATATGAGCTTGTAACTTAACAGAATATTCAGAAAATTTATCTAGTGCTCTATAAACATCATATAATTCAAAATCAAATTTTTTATCAAAGTAATAATCTATATGACGTATATTATTTCTTTTAGATGATGGATTAATAATTCTTTCATACACTAAAAACGAAAGAATATCATATAAAGAATATTTTCCTTTAAACTCTACATTATCAAAGAATTCATCAATTTTCAATTCTTTAAGTATTGATTCAATAAACTTATATCCATAATTATAAGTTTTATTGATTTGAGAATTATTTTTTTGATTCTTTGGTACTATTAATATCATGTCATCGCCATGACCTTTTTTAGCTTTTTCATCTTCAGCGTTAACCATAGCCCAAAATTCATCTACATTAGGATAATCTTCTAAATATCCAAAATTCTTAATAGTTTTTTGTTTTGGTTTTTGACCAGGACCTGGTCTATAAGAAATCATAACTCTCACATTTGTTTTAGTTGTTCCATCTTTAAATTTATTAACTTTCTTTTTAATCATATGCAAACCCACCTATAAATATATTATACCACACAACGCCCCACAAATCAAGTAAAAAATTAAATATTTTTTAGAACTAACTGTAAAATAATTTACCCCTAAAAAAAGACTCTAAATCAATAAAAATCGATTTAGAGCTAAGTTTAAGGCTAATTTTAATTTTATCTTATTTTTGCGCCACACAAATTATGCTGTAAAAGAGAGGTTATACCATAGTTTATAAAAAAAATAAATAGTTTATATATAAAAAATGAAATGATATTTATTTGAAATTATTTAACTGAACTAATACTACTTCATTTTCTAATTTAATTTTTTCTTTTTTGTAAACCTTTTGTCTTATTTTTTTCATAAGCTTATATATATTTTTTGCTTTGGCGTTATTTTTATTCAAAATAAAGTTTGCATGGACGCCACTTACTTTTGCGCCCTTGTAGTAATAATCTTTTAAACCTACTTTCTCTATCAAATAACCAGCACTTTTTATATTATTCTTAAATGTTGAGCCAAAAGTATATACTTTTCGTGGCTGTTTTTCCTTTCTTTGTTTTAAGTAGTCTTCTTCTTTTTGTATTATTAATTCCCTATTATTCTTTTCAAAAATGAAATAACCATATAAAAATATGTAATTTCCACTTGTCTTTCGATAATTAAATCCTATCTCTTTTCTTTTTACAAAATAAACATTACCATTTTCATAACAAAGGGCCTTTACTAAATGATCTTCGTTATGATAATCAAAGCAAGATGCATTCATCTTAATTAGTCCTCCAACACTTCCAGGTATAGTTCTAAGCGCTTCACCACCTGTTAAACTATGTTCCTTTAAATAATTTGCAAGAGAATTAAGGCTAATATTGAAAGATGCAGTAACTAAATAATCCTTTGTCTTATTAATTTGTTGGATATAAATTTCTTTTTTCATTTTATTTCCAAGAATTACTACGCCTTTATATTTCTTATCACTAGCAAGAATGTTACTACCAAAACCAACTATCATATGCTTTATTTTATTTTCTTCTAAATATTTTAATAAAGCTATCATTTTTTCTATTGTCCAAGGATAGATAGTTACATCTATCTTTCCCCCAGCATTTATCGTTGTAATATTCTTAAAACTTTTTGTTAAATCATATATACCTATATTATTACTTTCTATATATAATAATAGTCTATTCTTTTTTCTTTTATTAAATCTAATACTTATCACCTAAAACATCTTTTATTATCTTTATAAAATTACTTTTACTATTAATAAGCATATCATCTGTTTTATTTTTACTATTTAATATTTCTCTAATCTTTTCATTTACGTTTTTGACATTTACTTCTTTTTCTTCTAAATAATTTATTGCACTATCTTTAGCATAGTATTTAGCATTTAATAACTGATGATTATTTGTAACATTAGGGCTTGGAATTACCAAAGCAGGTATTCTTAAGCCAATGAGCTCAGATAAAGTTCCTGCTCCTGCTCTAGATATTGTAAAAAAAGTCTTTTCATAATATTTTTCGATTTCATTTGTTGTTTTAATTAAAGTAAGATTTATAGGTCTTATTCTATTATATAAGCTAAAAATTTGATTATATTCTTTACATCCTGTTATCATAATCACATTTCTGTCTTTGAAAAGTTCAATTTTATCAAAGTTATTAATAAAAAAAGTACATAAAAATGAGCTTCCTAAACTACCACCAAAAATTAATACGTTATTCTTAACAGCTTTAAAACTTGTTTTTAAATTATAATAATCAGTTATTAATGGATTTCCAATCATTTGATAGTAATTAATTGGAAAAGCACTTAATGCTTTCGCATTAAATATTTTTCTTATTATTTTATTACCTAATCCTTCATAAGCATTTTGTTCATGAATTATTTTTGGTATTTTCTTAAAAGTTGCTAATCCAATTGTACTAATACTTCCACCGAAACCAATAATCAGTGAAGGTCTATTTTCTCTTATTATTTTCTTTATTTTCACTTTAGATTTTATTAAATAAAAAGGTAAAATAATATTTTTAAATAATTTTTTTCTATCTAATCCTGGACAATTTAGATAAAATATATTCTTTATTTTTTTATTCTTAAGATAATCTTTTACGACTCGATTTTCTGTTGTAACAAATATAACACTATAGGTTCTACATAATTCATCATATATTGATATAGCTGGTTTAACATGTCCAAGAGTACCACCAGCAAAAATTATGATCTTTTTATTATTCATTTTTCTCATATTAATCACTTCTATAGTTATTATATTTTTTATAAATAAAAAATATGCTTTTAAAAAAGCATATTAGATTAAGTCTATTATTTCAAAACAATTTTTGACAACTTTATAAGCTAAATTTAGTTTATCTTCTTCATTATGTAAATTTATCCAAATAGGCTTTATATTAACAAATGAAGGACCTACAACATCACAAATATAATCATTACCAATAAAATAACAATCTTCATATATTTGAAATCTTTTTGCATAAGCAAATATCTCAGTTCTTGGCTTCTTTACCAAAACATCTGCACTACTTATTACTTTATCAAAGTATTGAATAATATTATGACGTTTAAGACACTTTTCTAGCACTTTACCTGAGAAGCATGAATTCGACACCGCAATAACTTGATATTTTTGTTTTTTGAAATATGCTAGTAATTCTTTAGCACCAGCCATCAAACCTTCGTATTTGGTAATCTCATCAAATAAATATTCTTCTTTGTCAATGTTACAAGTAACATTATATTTCCTAAACATACGATCAAGGAAATTACTAATATTAATTTCTGAATTATCTTCCCACGTTTTTAGTTTTTCTTTTTTATAATCCACTTTATCAATAAGTAAAAACTCATCTAATGGAATTTGTTTATCGGTCTGATTATATAAAGAAGTATATGAAGCTATAAAATCATATCCTTTATTATCAACAATGGTTTTTCCTAAATCTATATAAATTGTTTTCATTTTATCACCTTTATAATTATAACAAATACTTAAGTATAAGTAAATGATTGTATAAAAGATATTATTAATCATATAATGAAAGGAAGGTGATAATTTGTGAATAGCACTAATAATTTTTCTAATAAAAATAATAAGTTAAAACGTAAAAGTTATTTTTCATTAATTGATTTTAAACTTTTACTCCCAGCATTTATTCTCTGCATTTTAGGTCTACTCTTTGTCTATAGTGCGAGTAATGTTGTTGCTTTAGATGATTTTAATGATTCATTCTATTATCTCAAAAGACAAGGATTATTCTTTGTTATTTCTTGTATACTTTCAATTTTTATAATAAAAATGAATTTAAATATTTTAAAATCTAAAGTAGTATTGATATTTTTTGCTTCTATTATCATGCTCATAATTGTTCTAATACCAGGAATTGGAGTTGTAAGAGGTGGAGCAAGAAGTTGGATAAGCATCTTTGGTTTTTCAATACAACCCTCTGAGTTTGTAAAGATAACGATCATATTATTGCTTGCGAAATACCTAAGTGAATACGATAAAGAAATCGTAAAACTCAAACCATTTGTTTTTTTATTAAGTGTATGTATAATTATCTTTGGAATAATCCTTTTACAACCAGATTTTGGTACTGGCTTAGTCCTCTTTTTATCATCTCTTTTGTTAATTTTCTGTGCTGGAGGAAAACTAAAATATTTTGTAATCCTTGGGATATTTGGAATAATAGGTTTTGTATTTCTTATTCTTTTAAGTCCATATAGACTAGAAAGGATTACAGCTTTTCTTAATCCATGGGAAGATCCTCTTGGAAGTGGTTTTCAAGGCATTCAATCAATGCTAGCAATTACTCCAGGTGGTCTATTTGGTCATGGATTTAATAAATCAATTCAAAAGCACTTCTTCTTACCAGAGCCACAAAATGATTTTATTTTTGCAATCATTCTTGAAGAAATAGGATTAATTGGTGGAGCTTTTATTCTCTTACTATTCATTTTAATCTTCTATAGAGGCATCAAAAATGCCATAAATACTGAAGATAAATTTATTAAATATATACAAATAGGAATAGTTTTTTCTCTAGCTACTCAAGTATTCATTAATACTGGAGTCGTAGTAGGACTATTACCAGTTACTGGTATAACACTTCCATTATTTAGTTATGGTGGTTCTAGTTTGTTATTATCAATTTCCGAAATAGCCCTACTATTGAGTGCTAGCAAATATACTCTAATTTAAGAAGTACTATGCTAGTGCTTCCTTTTTATTTATAATTCTTCTAGTAACAATAAGAGAAATAATCATAATGGCAATTGACAAAGGAAGCATAATATACCATATTGGAATAAACCCTGCAATAAGGAAACATACAAATGATACACATGCAATATATATTGAATATGGTAGTTGTGATGAAACATGGTTTATGTGATTACAATCACTACCTGCACTTGCCATAATCGTTGTATCAGAAATCGGTGAGCAATGATCTCCACATACTGCTCCTGCAAGACATGCTGAAATACCAAGGATTAATAACGGATTAGTTGGGTCTGAAATAAAGATTGCAGTGACAATCGGAATTAGTATACCAAAGGTACCCCAGCTTGTTCCAGTTGCGAATGAAAGTCCACAAGAAACAAGGAAGATAACAGCAGGTAAAAATGCCATAAGTGTACTAGCAGTACCATTCATTAAATTACCAACATAGAAAGCAGCCCCTAATGTTGATGTAATATTTTTTAATGTAGTTGCGAAAGTAAGAATTAAAATTGCAGGCACCATTGCTTTAAATCCTTCAGGGATAGCTTCTACAATTTTTTCAAATGAAATAGTTCTTCTTATTAAGAAATATACCATTGTAAATACTAAACAAACAAGTCCACTCCATGGCAAGGCAATAGTTGCATCTGTGTCTGCAAAACTACTAATAAAATTCATATAGTTAGAACTTTCTGGTGTAAAGAATCCACCAACATAGATAAGTGAGAATACTGAAAAAATTATCAAGAAAATTATTGGTAATAATAAATCGATTAATTTTGCTTTAGTATTAGCATTATTGTCATCATAACTATCAAAAGCACTATTGATACTTTCTTGATTTTCGAATTTCTTCATTGGACCAAAATCAAATTTTAAAATAGTAATTGTTAACACAAAAACAATTGTTAAAATACAATAAAAATTCATTGGAATAGCTTTTACAAATAATTCAAAACCATTTCCATCACTAGCATACTTTGATACCGCCGCAGCCCATGATGATATAGGAGCAATCATGCAAATTGGAGCGGCAGTTGAGTCAATTAGAAATGCAAGTTTTTCTCTACTTATTTTATGTTTATCAGTTACTGGTTTCATAACCGAACCTACAGTTAAACAATTAAAATAATCATCAATAAATATTAAAACTCCAAGTAAAAATGTTGCAACACTTGCTCCTACTTTTGTTTTAACATGTTTTTTTGCCCAAACACCAAAAGATTCTGAACCACCTGATTTATTTATTAAAGCAACAATAATCCCTAGTTCTACAAGAAAAATAAATATTCCCGCACTTCCAACAACTGCAGGAATTAAACCAGTATTAATAACTTCATCTACAGTCCTCACAAAAGAAAATCGTGTAGCAATTATTGCTCCTGATAGTATTCCTATAAATAAACTCGAAAAAACTTCTTTTGTGATTAACGATAAAGTGATAGCAATAATAGCAGGAAGAAGGGCCCAAATAGATCCATGTCCTACTCCTACGCCTTCACATAAACCACATTCTAAGCCTTCAACTAAACCTGTACCATTACATAATGTACAAGTTATTGTTAAACTAGCAACATCTAATACTGATAAAATAATTAAAGTTGCTAAAATCAATAATCCAAAAATAATAATTGGAACTTTCTTTTTTTTCATCATTTTAACCTTTCTTTGAAATATTTAAATCGATAACATTTGGAAATTAGGTAAATAATAACTAGCAACTTTGATTTATGAAAATAAAAAAACGATAACTAAAATAGTTATCGCAAAATTACATATATAAAACACAATATAAATGCATTTTTTTGGTAAAGTTGTCGATAGCTCTCCACTTGTTTAAGTGACAGTTAACTAGATATTCTCTAGTTACCCAACATAAAAAGTTTGGGACTTTTTACATTTCGGCGAATTTACCTTTACCACTATTTATTAAACCCTAAAATAGCTTATCATTAAATTCGCAACCTCTATACGATTTATGCATCAATTATATTAAATGTATTATGATTTGTCAATATGATTAAATAATGAAATCATTTTCACAATTTATTTCTTAATTTTATCAATTATGTTTGAAATAACTTTTGCAGGACCTTTTTTTTCAAAACTGCGATCTAAACCTTCATAGAATATCGCAATAGTACCAGGACCAGCATGGCAACCAGTAATTAAATCATAGATTAGAATTTCAACATCTGTAAATCCTTGTTCCTCTAATTTACTTTTGAGCGTATTTGCATCTTCTTCACATATACAGTGGCAAATATATACTTTTCTAGTCTTATCAACTGCATACTCATTTGCTTGTAAAGCAAGTTGATTTAAGGCATTAACTCGACCTCTAATCTTTCCTGACACTTCGATTTTAGCTTCATTTGATCCATAAAGCATAATCTTAATAGAAAGTATCTTTGCTAACGCTTTCGCAACAGCAGAAACTCTTCCAGTATTAGATATATATTTAATATTTCCAACTGTAAATTCACTACGAACAGTATCAACATATTTTAAGGTTTCTCCATAAACCTCAATGAAAGATTTACCTTCTAAAACTTTTTTATAAGCAAAAATAGCAATCATTCCTTCACCGAAACTTGCCGTTTTAGAATCAATTACTTTTACTACTTCTTCATTTTTCTCTTCATTAATCATTTCTGAAATCATGCATGCACTTTGATAGCTACCTGAAATGCCAGAAGCTAATGAAATATAAAGCACTTGATTTCCTTGTTCTACTTCTTTCGTAAATTCTTTTTTCATGATTCCTGGGCTGACCAAAGAAGTTTTTACTATTCTCCCTTCTTCCATCAATTTATACATTTCTTCTGAAAGCTCTTCCGCATCTATTTCATCATCATAACAATTATATTCTTTTTCACCAACACATGCTTTCATCGGTAATATTTTTATATCTAAGTTGTGCTTTGTAAGATATTTCTTAAATAAATTTGCGGCAGCATCTGTAAATATCTTTATCATGTTAATACCTCACTATAATAATCAATATTAGTATAATTATACTAAAAACTGTTTCTTCATTCAATCATCAATTTATTATCAAATGTACATAATTATAAAATATCTTCTAATTTATTAATTCCTATTAACCTTAAATCATTACTATAACATAGTATTCCTATTTTTTTATCTTGATTAAGATTAATTATATCAGTTAAGTAAAATTCTTTTTGGTTATTATTATTCGTTATTTTATTTATTGAATCCTTTAATAACTCAATATTTACTAAAATTACTCCACTATTCACTTCGTTTATTTTCTTTTCTTCACTTGTTGCATCTTTTTCTTCAATAATTAAAACTTTGTTATTTCTTCTAATAATTCTACCATAACCATAAGGGTTAGCAAGAGTATTACTTGCTAAGCTAATATCATTTTTATTTTTTTCATGAAACAAAAGTAAATCTAATAATATATCTTTATCTAAGTATGGCATATCACCAGGAATAATTAAAACACATCCATGATTATGAAGTAGTGGCATAGCACATTTTACTGCATCTGCTGTGCCTATTTGTTTTTCCTGATATGCTACATCATAATCTTTAGGCACTAACGAAAGTATCATTTCTTTTTTTTCACCAACGACAACAATTTTTTTATTAAATTTACATTTATCAATTGCATTGCAAATTCTTGTTATCATTGGAACGCCTTTAATTAGATATGCACATTTTGCAGTTCTAATGTTCATTCTCGTTCCCTTTCCCCCCGCAAGCACAATAACTTGTCTATATTTAGTTTTACTTATTTTGTTCATTTAATCACCCTCTATATATTAATATATGAAAAATGGTGGACTATTCCACCTAAAAGTTATAGTTTTCTTTGTAATGTAATTTTTTTAATAATGAATTAATAATTTTATCAATTTCTTCTTTGTTTTTTATTATTTCCTCACTTACTTTAATTTGATTTCTTGCTCTAATTAAATTATGTTTTTCTTTGCTAACTTTAAAGTATTTATCATTTTCAATGTAGTCAGTTAAAAATCGCATTCCAACTTCCATTGCCATTAGTAAATATCCTGTTGAAAGCAAACTAACCTCACATGGTGTAATCATTCCTTTTACCTTTGATAAAAAACCTTTAGTAAATGATGCAATATAATTTAGATTAATTGAGATGTTATCATAACATTCATCATCTTCTTTAGCACTTGATGCACCAATTCTTAATGCATCACCATAATCATATACTATTGACCCCATCATTACTGTATCTAAGTCAATTAGACAAAGAGCTTTCTTTGTTTTTGTGGAAAATAATATATTAGATGGTTTAGTGTCGTTATGTGTTACTCTTAACGGAATCTGTTTATCATTTATTTTATCTGTTATACATCTATAAAGATCCTTATAATTTTTAAAATAGTTATACTCTTTTTTAACTTCTTCTTTTATTATATCTTTCGCATGTTCATAAGCATTACACAAATTATTATATCTAATTTGTGTATCGTGGAAATAAGGAATTGTGTTAATTAGTACATTTTTTGGAAAGTTTTGTAAATTTTTTTGAAACTCACCTACTACTTTACCCATTTCATAAAATGCTTCTTTATTTTTAATTATTTCAAAAGTTCTTGAGTAAGGGATAAATATACTAACACGCCAGTATTCTTCATTGTCATTAGTAATTATTTGTCCATACTTATTATCTATGAATTGAAGTGCATGAAAACTGGGATTGCCTCCTTCGTAACAAATTTTCTTTGTTAAGTATTTTGATACCTCCGTAACATTATGCATCATACCATAAGGACTTTTAAACACTTCACTATTTATTTTTTGAAGAATATAATCTTTTTCTTTCATCCTAATATGATATGTATCATTGATATGCCCTGACTTTATTTGTTCAATTCCCTTGATCTTTTTTACATTAAAATAATTCTTAAGTATATTGATAATATGATTATCAGGATAATTATTTATATTAGACATTTATATCTTTTCCTATTCTTAAAATACATAATAAAAAATAAACTAAAATTCCTGTTAATAAACCATAAATGTTTATAACTAAATCTCTTATTGTAAAATATCTAGTAGGAATATATTTTTGCATGATTTCTAAAAATATTACACATATAACACTGATAGTTTTTAAGATAACACTTAAATATATATCCTTAATTTTGCTAGTTATAAAAAACACTAAGAATGTAAATATAAAACACAAAAAGAAGTGACCAATCAATTTACGACAAAGTTGTGAAAAAAATCCTGTGAATATTATTGTATATTTACTAGGAATAATCATTAGTGTGATAATACCTATAAAAAGAAATAAGATAATAATATATTTATTTAGTGATTTTAATACCCTATTCATTATTATTAATTACCTCTTTTTAGATATAATAAAAACATTGCCACTGAAAATAAAAAAGAATAAATCGAAAAATAATTAATCCTTTCTTTTTTGATTATTATAAATAAACATTTAAGAGATAAAAATGTAAATACGAAAGCAAAAACAAATGATATAACTACTTCTTTTGTGAAAACAAATTCTTTTGTAAATAATAAATCATAGCAGATTGCACCAAAGCAAACTGGTAAAAATAATAAAAAAGCAAAGTCTATTGCTTCCTTCTTATCTAATTTACAAACACTCCCACCAAACAAACAGCTTCCACTTCTTGATATACCAGAAAAAATACTTATAGATTGGGTAAGACCAATAATTATAGAATTTTTATGATTTATAGCTTCATCTGCAAAACGATTTGTAAAGGTTAACATAATTGCGTTTATGATTAAGAAAATAGAAACAAAAAACAAATTTGTATTAATTATTTCAATCCATGGTTTAATTAATAGTGTTACAATAACAAGAGGTATAGTTGCTAATGATAAATAAAAAACTTGTAAACAACCTTTTTTATATCTTTCATCTTTTGTTTTTATATAAAGAAAGAAATGCAAAATTAATTTCTTTATCTTCTTTCTTTCAAATATAATAATTGCAAGAAGACTTGCAAAATGTAAAGTTATTTCGAAGGACAATGAAATATCCTCGTTTAAAAGTTCTGAAAAAAATAATAAATGTGCTGAAGAACTAATTGGTAATACTTCTGTTATTCCTTGTATTATTCCTAGTATTATATACTTTATCATCATATCACCACTACATTTTATGCATATATTAATTAAATATGAAAAATATGTAATAAAAAACTTCAACAAACAAATGTTGAAGTTAATTTATAAATTATTTTTGATAAAATCAAAAGTCACTTCTTTGATTTTATTATCACCTAAATCATCTAATGTAATATTACCAATTCTTACTCTCTGTAAATCTATTACTCTATTATTTGATAATATTACAATTCTTCTTATTTCTCTATACATTCCTTCATTCAATACACAAAAGAGATGATAATCATCTAAGATAGTTATGGTTTTTATACAAGCTATTTTACCTCTTAGAATATGATTACTAGTCACTTTTTCTATAAAACTGCTAGTAATCTTTTCCTTCAAAGTTATTAAATACTCTTTGTCAACTTTTTTACTCTTGATATAGTTACATAGAATGCCATCATTTGTTAATATTAATAATCCGTGACTATCTTTATCTAAACGACCAACTGTATATACTTTTTGTGTAAGTAATAACTTTGATGAAATATTATCTTTAACATTTCTATTATTAGTACAAACTATACCAACATCTTTATTGTATAAATAATACTTTTTCACAAAAGTGGAAATAACTTTTCCATCTACAATGACAACATCTTCTTCCTTTACATCCATTGAAAGTTTTTCATGTTTACCATTAACTAGTATTTTATTACTTTTATATAGAGCCATTACTTCACTTTTAGTAAGATTTAAGCT
The DNA here is from genome assembly GCA_964385755.1 of uncultured Coprobacillus sp. Lineage (GTDB taxonomy): Bacteria > Bacillota_I > Bacilli_A > ML615J-28 > CAG-698 > CAG-698. The sequence goes on along the minus strand of CAYLPZ010000005.1, from coordinate 56,420 downwards.
ATTTTTTATTAGAGCATGTAGTCTCATTTAATTTTAATTACTTTTCCTGTTTGTGAATAAATAATTGTTGAATTGATAATTTCTTCGTCATCTAAGATATCATATCCATGTTTTAATGGTAAATAATAATCATATGAAGAATTATTAACAATTGTCATTATCTCTTCATTATCCTTTATTCGACTAAAAGCAAAAATTCCATTTTGATCTATTATTCTTTCTTCATATATTCCATCAATATACACTTTATTATCTCTTAATTTTCCAAGTTTTTGATACCAACACACTATTTCATCATCTAAGTTATCCCATGGCATTGTTTTTCGACAGAAAGGATCTTTATAGCCTGTAAGTCCAGTTTCATCACCATAATAAATACAAGGTACACCTGGAAGTGTAAAACTTAAAAGAGAAGCCATTTTTAATTTACTGCGTGAAACATAATATTCAGACCTTGATAATGTATATTTAGCTATTTCATCTTTTGAAAGAGTATGATAGTTTACTGTAGTAAATTCAGTCATTAATCTTGGTGTATCATGAGTTGATAGAATATTCATTAACAAATCAAGGTTTTTCTTTGGATAGTTATTTATCTCCTTACGCATTTGATATACTAAATGATAAATACTATTATTTTTTAAATAATCAATAATTGCATCTTTAAGAGGATAATTCATTACACTATCAAGTTCATCACCTTTAAAGTATGTACGTCTAACATCATATGCTACTTTATTAGTGGCGTCTTCCCAAACTTCGCCAATTACTATATTGCCAAGGCTTTTTTCTTTTATTGCTTTAGTAATTCTAGTTAGAAAAGATGTATTTATTTCATCAACTACATCAAGTCTAAATCCTCTAATACCATACTTCATCCATTTAGGAATTACTTCATTTGTTATAAAGTTTGGAAAACTTGAGTATTGATTAACTGATGGCAATGTTGTAATACCCCACCATGAATCGTAATCTTCTGGATATTCTTTAAAACGATACCATGAATAATATTCACTATTTTTTGATTGATAAGCTCCTAGTGATTTGAAATTCCCATATTTATTAAAATAAATTGAATCATCTCCAGTATGATTGAACACACCATCAAGAATAACAGATATTCCATTATCAGAAAGTGTATCAATCAATTTCTTAAAGTCTTCTTCAGTTCCTAGTGTTGGATCAATCGTGAGATAATCTGAAGTATCATAACGATGATTACTTGGTGCTAAGAAAATGGGGTTAAGGTAAATAACTTTTACATTTAACTTCTTTAAATAATCAATTTTATCAATTATCCCTTGAAAATTTCCACCAAAGAAATCATTATTTAATATTTTATGATTAACAGGTTTGTAAAGTGGCCCATCATTCCAGTTTTCATGATAAACAGCATTTTCTTTTTTTGCAAACTCATAATTTCCCTTTGCGAAACGATCAGGAAATATTTGGTACATTACTTTACCTTTATACCATGAAAAGTCTTCGTATGTATTTTCATATACATTAAGCTGAAACCCTTGAACATCTTTATCATAAAGCGTTACATCAAGTGATGGTGATGTTCCTAAGTAATGTACACCAAAACAGTCTGTAAACTCAAAATAATAAAAAAATATATATGGGCTTCTTAAACTAAAAGATATGCGAAACTCATTATAATACTCATTACTTTTAATGTAACCAAAGTTTTCTCGAAATACTTCTCCATCATCGTTATAAACAACAAGTTTTAAAGAGTATATATTAAAATTTTTATTTATAAATAAATTTAATGTGGCTAGTTCATTAATACATAAAGCTCCAAGTGGAGCTTTATATTCTTTAAAACTAGGATTAAATAGAAAATCTTTCATAATATCTTTTATATTTTATATCCTTCTTAGTTTTTATATTTTATTATATTACTTTTTTTTAACTTGTTTTAAATTCCAAATCTTTTGTGCATATTCTTTGATACTTCTATCAGAAGAGAATACACCTGCATGAGCAATATTAACTAGTGCCATTTGGTTCCATTTTCTTTGGTCTTTATAAATATTATCCATCTTGTGGTGGCAAATTAAATAATTGTCAAAGTCCGCAAGACATAAGAATGGGTCAGCTACAGGATATTGATACAATAAATAGTCTTTAATGTTCTTAAATGAAACTCCATTAAATCCATATTCTAGACGGTCAAGGACCTTTCTAATTACTGGATTTGAATCATAAATTCCTTTAGCATAATAACCATGCTCCCAAACTTTCTTAACATCATCATTTCTCATACCAAAAATAAAGATGTTATCATCGCCAACTTGTTGATGAATTTCTACGTTAGCACCATCTAATGTACCAAATGTAATGGCCCCATTGATCATAAACTTCATATTACCAGTACCACTGGCTTCTTTACCAGCTAAGCTGATTTGTTCACTAATTTCACTAGCAGGGATTAAAACCTCAGCTGTAGTAACATTATAATCTTCTACAAAGACACAATTAATTCGTTTCTTAAGTTCAGGTTTTGAGTCAATATATTTAGAAACGCAGTTAATTAAATGAATAATATCTTTTGCTATATAATATGTTGAAGCAGCTTTTGCGCCGAAAATGAATGTTTGTGGGCAATAATCTAGATTTGGGTTTTCTTCAATATCATTAATTAATGCTATAATCTTTAATACATTTAATAATTGACGTTTGTACTCATGTAATCTCTTTACTTGTACATCAAATCTTGTATTTGGATCAACAACAATATCAAACTTCTTCTTTAGGTAATCAGCTAAAATGCATTTGTTTTGGTATTTAATCTTACCTAAGTTTTCTAATACTTCATCATCTTCGATATAATCAAGTAATTTAATTAATTTTGAAGCATCTTTTCGATATCCAGGACCAATTAATTTATCTAAATAATTAGCAAGTGCTGGATTAGATTGACATAACCAACGTCTATAAGCGATACCATTAGTTACATTAATAAACTTTTCAGGATAAATCTTATAGTAACCTTTAAATAATTGGTTAATCAAGATATCAGTATGTAATTGACTTACACCATTAACTTTTTGTGAAGCTATTACACAAAGATTTGCCATTCTGATTTCTCCATTTGCAATTACTTGCAAATCATATATTTCGTTATCTGATAATCCCATTTTTTTAGCTTCTTTAACAAACCAAGAATTGATTAATGTAATAATGTGATAAATCTTAGGGATTTTTCTCATTACCAATTCTTCACTCCATTTTTCTAATGCTTCTTGCATTACAGTATGGTTTGTATAACATACACATTTTCTTACAATGTCCCATGCTTCTTCAAAAGACATTCCATGGTTATCCATTAAAATTCGAGTTAGCTCTGGAATTGCTAGAGTAGGGTGAGTATCGTTAATATGAATAACAACATATTTTGGTAAAGTTTTGATATCTCCATAATATCTTAAATGATCAGACACGATATTTTGTACTGATGCACTACATAAAAAGTATTGTTGCTTTAAGCGAAGTGTTTTTCCTTGGTAATGTGAATCACCAGGATATAATACTTTTGTAATTATTTCAGCGTCATTATAGTCTTGAGTAGCTTTTAAATAATCACCTTGAGTAAATGAATTTAAGTCGAATTTCTTGATATTTTTACTTCTCCACAATCTTAAAACGCTTATACCATCACTATTTCCACCACTAACCATCATATCATATGGAACAGCTTCAATCTCTTGGTAGTCCTTATATACAAGTGTCTTTATACCATCTTTATATTCTTCTTCTAAATATCCATCAAAACGAACATTAAAAGTTTTATCACGACGTTTTGCAAGCCAAACTTCACCACCAGGAAGCCAAATATCAGGTAATTCAGTTTGATAGCCATCAACTATTTTTTGTTTAAATAATCCGTACTCATATCTTAATGAGAATCCCATTGCAGGGTATTCTAAGCTTGATAACGAATCTAAATAACAAGCACCAAGACGGCCAAGACCACCATTACCTAAGGCAGCATCAGGTTCTTTTTCATATAAATCTTCTAAAGTTAAATTATATTCACTAAGTGCCTTATTTACTTCATCTATCATTCCAAGATTATTTAAATTATTACGAAGTGACTTACCCATCAAAAATTCCATTGATAGATAATAAACACGTTTTAATTTCTTATCTCGAATATTTGAATTATAAACTTTTCTTTTCGCACGTAAAATATCATTTACTGCTGTTGCTGTTGCTTTATATATTTGTTCTACTGTTGCTTCTTTTCCAGTAACACCAAATAATGTTGCACATCTATCTTCTATTAACTTTGTCCATGTCTGTTCCCAGATCATTTCGCCCATTGTAATCACCACTTTCTTCTAATATATAACTTATTATTCTATTATTTTTTACTATTTTTTTTAGTTTCCTTTTTTAATAATTGTTTATATAATTCAATATACTTTTTACTTGAGAATTCCCAACTGAAATCAGTACTCATTGCTTTCTTTTGCAAATCAACATATCCATCTTTATCATTTTGATATAAAGTAATTGCTTCTTTAATCTTTTGATAGAAGTCACTTCCATTATATTCTTTAAATGTAAAGCCATTTCCACCTTGTGTATAGTCAATTATTGTATCAAACAATCCACCTGTTTCACGTACTAGCGGAACAGCACCATAGCGTGAGGCGATCATTTGTGAAAGTCCACATGGCTCTGATTTAGATGGCATCAAGAATAAATCACTAGCAGCGTATACCTTTCTTGCTAGAGAACTATTAAATGTAATAATTGCTTTGCAATTAGCTCTTTGTTTCGCAAAAGATTCCAGTGCTCTTTGATATTGGTATTCACCAGTACCAACAACAACGAATTGACAATTAAAATCTAAAAGTCCAGGAAGAACATCCAAAAGAATATCTACACCTTTATGAGATGCTAAACGGCTAATAACTGCAACTAATGGAATGTTAGGATTAACTTCCAAACCTAAATCTTTTTGTAATTCTATTTTATTATTTACTTTTTGTTCAAAAGTATTAATATCATAATTGTCATAAATATCTTTATCCGTTAATGGGTTATAGCTTTCGTAATCAATTCCATTGATTATTCCAGTAATCTTATTAAGATTCAAACGAATAATTGACTCTAATCCATGAGCATAAGTTGCGGTTGCAATCTCACGAGCATATCGTGGAGAAACTGTAGTAACTAAATCAGAACATACAATTGCTCCTTTCATTAAGTTGATAAGACCATTGTATTCAAGAATTGAACGATAATTTTTGCCAATACCAATTACGTCTTCTAAAAATGGTTGATCAAATATTCCTTGATACTCGATATTATGAATTGTAAAGATTGATTTTATATCTGTAAATATTCCTTGTTTTTTGTATAAAATATCTAAATAGATATTTACTAAAGCACTTTGCCAATCATTTGTGTGAATAATGTCTGGGAAGTAATCAATTATTTCCATAACTTTAAAAATACTCTTTGAGAAGAATGCAAAGCGTTCACCATCATCATAATGGCCATACAAATTATCACGATTAAAATAATATTTATTATCAACAAAATAATAATCAACACCATCTTTTTTAATAGTGAAAACACCAACATATAAATCACGCCATGCAACGCTCATTTTTCCTTCGCCTACAAATTTAAGCTTATCTTTATAATTTTCAATTATTTTTTTATATAATGGCATTACAACTTTAATATCTATAGTTTTTGTAGAAGCTTTAATTGCTTTTGGTAAACTTCCAGCAACTTCAGCTAAACCACCTGTTGCGGCGAAACCAGCACATTCAGATGTAACATATAAAATTCTTTTTTTATTCATTATAAAATACCATCCTTCTTAATATATACTAAATCATCAATACTACCTTTGATTTCTTTTTTGTTCATAATACTTACATTCTTATCTGTAATGACATAATCAAGTACAGTTCCTTCAGAAACTGAAGTATCTTGCATAAGAATAGAATTACGGATAACACAACCTTTGCCAATCTTAGCACCACGGAAAATTATTGAGTTTTCAATAGTTCCTTCAATTGTGCAACCATCAGCAATCAATGAATTCTTAATACAATTTTGCTCTTCAAATTTTGTTGGAGCTGAGTCACGAACTTTAGTATATATTGCATGTCCTGGTTCAAAAAATAATTCTCCACGAACTTCTTTTTTTAATAAATCCATATTAACTTTATAATATGATTTTAAATCATGAATAGAACCAAAGTAACCATCATATTCGTAACCATATATTTTATAATTATTTAAATTACGGTTTAATACATCACGATTGAAGCTTCTAGCATTTGTGTTAATTGCTTCTTTAATCAAATCTAAAAGTAAGCTTTTTTTCATAATCCAAGTGTCAATACTTGCTTTTTTAACACCTTCTTCAGTGCAACTAAAGTCCATTTTTGTGATTCTACCATCATCATTAAGTGTAAATACTTTATTATATGCACTTTCATCTTTAATAGTATGCATATGATATAAACATGTTATATCCGCGTTTTTCTCAATGTGATAATCTATTGCTTTTTTGTAATCGATATTACATACGTTATAGCAGTCTGTAAGAACAACATAATCTACTTTTTGAAAAGTAATATAACTTGTTATTCCCTTAATAGCTTCTAAACGAGTTGAATAAACTTTATCACTAACTCCATATGGTGGAAGAATAGTAAGTCCACCTTTCTTTCTTGCTAAGTCCCACTCTTTACCTGATCCAATGTGGTCCATTAAAGATTGATAATTATTTTTTGTAACAACTCCTATAGAATGAATTCCAGCATTTGTCATGTTAGATAGTGGAAAATCTATTAAACGATATCTACCACCAATAGGACATGAAGCGATAGTACGACATTCAGTTACTTCAAATATTTCTGAATCATGTATGTTTGAAAAAATTAATCCCAATACTTCCATAACTAATTATTCTCCTTTGTACTATGTTCTACCATTTCTCCTGCTTCAATAACTTGGTCAGCTTCAATAGTTAGATCACTTCCCACTACTGTAATTTTCTTGTTTCCAAATTCATTTGAACCAATTAAAGTATTTTTTCCAATTACTGAGTCTTCAGCAATTATACTATATTTAATTTGAACATTTTCCTCAATTGTTACATTATCAAAGATAATACTATTTTCAATAACTGCTCCTTGTTTAATACGAACATTACCACCTATTAAAGAATTACGAATTGTTCCTTCAATGTAACAACCTGCATTTATTAAACTATTTTCAATAATTGCTCCTTCTTTAATAAAATGTGGTGGAAGTGGTTCATTATGAGAATATATTTTCCATGACTTATCAAAAATGTCAAATCTAGGATTCTTACCTAATAAATCCATATTAGATTCCCATAAACTTTGAATAGTTCCAACATCTTTCCAGTATCCTCTAAAAGGATAAGCAAATAATCTTTTGCCATCATTCAACATATTAGGAATAATGTTCTTTCCAAAGTCATTTTCAGATTTTTGATCTTGTTCATCTTCTTCTAGGTATTTGTAAAGTTCTTTAGCGTTAAAAATATAAATACCCATACTAGCATTTGTGCTCTTTGGGTGTTTTGGTTTTTCTTCGAATTCATAAACTGACATGTCTTCGTTTGTATTCATTATTCCAAAACGACTTGCTTCTTTTATATCAACATCAATAACCGCAATAGTCACATCTGCCTTTTTCTCTTTATGATATTTTAACATTTCATTATAATCCATACGATAAATATGGTCACCAGATAATATCAAAACATATTCAGGGTCATACATCTTAATAAAATTAATGTTTTGATAAATGGCATTTGCTGTTCCTTTATACCAATCAGTCTTCTTCTTTCCTTGGTATGGTGGTAAAATATGAACACCTCCAAATGTACGGTCAAGATCCCATGCTTGGCCATTACCGATGTATTCATTTAAAGCTAAAGGTTGATATTGTGTAAGTACTCCAACAGTATCGATATTAGAGTTAACACAATTTGATAAAGGGAAATCAATAATTTTGTATTTTGCACCAAAACTAACAGCAGGTTTTGCAACTTTGCTAGTCAAAGTATATAGTCTACTACCTTGTCCACCAGCAAGTAACATTGCAACACATTCTTTCTTATTTAGCATTTATTTTTTCCTTTCTCTATTTTTTATTAATAATATTCCTGATCTTGCGGGAACATTTATTTTTCCTTTATTTTTATAAAAACTATATTTATTATCTAAATATAAATTATTTGTTCCACCAAAGATTTGATCTTCAGTTGATAATAAAAGTTCATATTTACCACTAATATTTGGACTATTGATTTCATAGTCAATAAAATCACAGCCAGCAAAATTTAATAGAATTACAATTTCATTATTTCTTTTATCAATTCTTTTATAGATATAAATGTTATGAGCAGCATCATCTGGATTAATCCATTTAAAGCCATCCCATGAATCGTCAAGTTCATATAAAGCCTTTGTGCTTAAATAAATTTCATTTAATTTCTTCACATATGCCATCATATTCTTATGCAAATCTAAAGAAAGTAAATCCCACTCAAGTTCTTTTGCCTCACTCCACTCAGTTCTTTTCGCAAACTCATATCCCATAAAGTTTAGTTTTTTGCCAGGGTGTGTCATGGCAAACATCAAAAATGTTTTCATATTAGCAAACTTTTCTTCATCAGTTCCTGGCATCTTCTCAAATAAAGACTTCTTTAGGTGCACAACTTCATCATGAGAAATTGGTAAAATATAATGCTCAGAAAACGCATATGTCATCGCAAATGTCATTTGTGTATGATGATATTTTTTAAAGTATGGGTCTACTTTTACATATGATAGGCTATCATTCATCCAACCCATATTCCATTTATAGTTAAATCCAAGTCCTTCAGTGCTATTTTTAATAGTTACATAAGGGAAAGCAGTAGATTCTTCAGCAATCATTAATACATTTAAATCTTCCTTTTTAACTTGATCATTAAGTTTTTTAAGAAATTGTATTGCTTCTAAGTTTTCATTTCCACCATTAGCATTTACAGTATACTCTTTTCGATCATAATCAAGATAAAGCATCGCCGCAACAGCATCAACTCTTAGTCCGTCAATATGATAATTTCTAAATAGATTTAATGCACTTGAAATCAACAGTGATTTAACACAACTTTTACGATAATCAAATAATCTTGTTTTCCATGTTGGAAACTCTTTACGATCATCTTCACTATTTTCATATAAATCTTCGCCGTCAAATTCACATAGCCCATAACTATCTTTTGGAAAATGAGCAGGCACCCAATCTAATATTACCCCAATGTCATTTTGATGACATACATCAATAAAATGCATAAAATCTTCAGGTTTACCTAAACGAGACGTAGGAGCAAAATATCCAGTAGATTGATATCCCCAACTACCTAAATAAGGATATTCAAGTAATGGTAATAATTCAATATAGTTATATCCCATATTTTTAACATAGGGGATTAAGTTCTCTTCTAGAAAAGAATATGTAACTATGCCATCTTCTGGTTTTTTCCAAGAAAGGGCATGAACTTCATAAATGTTAATAGGCTCATCATAATATGTTCTATTTTTTCTTTCTTTAATCCATTTTTTATCTTGAAATTTATAATCATTTTGATAACAAATTGAGTTCATATTACCATTATGCTCTTGCATTTGTGCATAAGGATCTTGTTTATATATTTTTTCTATTTTCTTTATTACTTCTTTTTTTTCTTTATTATCTTTTCTTCTTTTTGGTTTTGTTAATATATCTTCTTTTTGTACTTCTTCATATTTTTCATGATAAATACAATATTTATATTGATCTAATAATTTAACTTGTGGTATCGTTACTTCCCATATTCCATCAGCAATTTTTTTCATTGGATTTGCTACTTCATTCCAATTATTAAAACTACCAATTACACTTACCTTTTTAGCGTGAGGAGCATATACACGAAACGTCGTCTTACTTTCTTTATAGAAGCAACCAAAAAGTTCATAAGCGTTGTCAATAAAATCATTTTGAAATTTTTCTATTAAAAGTGATGTCTCTCTTTTCATATCTAATTCCTCATAATAATTATACCAAAAATTGATTAATTATACAAGGAAATTAGAATTACTAATTTAAATATTAAAAATTAACAATCAGGGATATAATCCCTGATTATTTTAATTTATACTTTTCTCTTTTCTTCTCTTAAATATACTACTTCTAAATAAGATAATATTCATTACTATGAAGAAGCATACAATAATAATAAATGTAAGATATGGTTTTTCTGGTGCTAAGTTTGCTAGTAGCATCATCGGAAAACCAAAGACAATAGCTGGGAAGTTTTGTAATACTAAGTTATCTGATGCGCAAGTTTTAAAATTATTATCTATTTCTCTTAATAAAATAATACCTGTACTAGCTGTTCCAGTAAGCATACCATACATTGCTAAGAACTGTTCTTCTGAATATTCTGGGAATAGTTTTCTTGATACATATAAATTATAAAAGTATGTTACTATAGCACCAACAACACCTAAGATTATTAGAATTAACCAATAATCTTTTAATAATTCAATTTGGATTGCGGCAATACCAGCTACAATCATTAAATCGAAACAAAATCCACCAATACGATTCATTAAGAATGGATTTACATATTCTTTCTTAACTATTTTTTTCTTTTTCAAAAGACTTAAAGATGCTTTTACTAAAGATGCGAAAAGAACACCAAAGAAAAAGTTAAAACCATAAATTGTTGCTTTCATTCCAGGAAGTGCTTCTCCTAGTGCGTACATCGCTAGATAACTAATTAAATATGACACAAAGACTATTGCAATTTGTATAGTCATTTTATCAATACTAGCATTCATTGGTATTTCATCTTTGCTTTGAATTTGTTCAGAATTGATAGAGTCAGTTACGTCTTTTTCAGTTATTTGTATCTTTCCTTTTTTTCTTAAGATATTCAAATGAATTACTCCGCCAATACTTGCACTCAAAAATCCCATCGCCGCAATCGTTAATCCAAAACTCTTTCCACCAAAGAAACCATATTGTGTTTCAAAAATATTACCATAATTCATTGCTTGACCAGTTCCTTGACCATATCCAAATGGAAGTAAGATTCCTGATGCTTTAAAGAAATCAGTTACAATTAATGACGCTATAAATGTAATGCCTAAACCAAAAATTGCTTGTATTAAATATGATGATACTGTTGTAACACCAGTATTAAAGATTTCTACACTTCTTTTCTTTGTTAATTTGCCAGATGCTGCTTTGAAACAAGTCGAAACAAATCCTAAACCTAAGCAATGATATGTAATCATTTCTAAAATATTTTGACCATCACCGCCAAAAAAGTTTGTATTGAAAATATTTTCACCGGTAATTAACTTATAAACTAAAGAAATAATTAATAAAATTAATCCACCAAGTACAGATGTTGGTATTAATGAAACTCGTAAAATCTTTATTGATTTTTTCAGCAAGTTTGCAATAAGTAAACTTAATAACAAAATAGCTAATAGGTTAATAAGCCCCCAAACATTATAATCCCAAAAATTCATCGTTTTCTCCTTTTTCTTCTTTTAAATTATTAATGTAGTGATAATAAATATTCATGTACTTAACAGGATTAAATCTTTTATCACCTTTTACTTGATATATTTTGTCTTTATAATAAATGTTTAATTTATTTCTTCCTAAACATGCCATTGCATGAACATCTTCAAAATTAATAATAAACATTTCTTCTTTGTCTTTAATTAATACTTTATTATTATAAAGTGATAAACTAGAATGTTTATTTATTTCTTTTTTATGTTTGTATGGTATTACTTCACTAAATGATATTTCATCATAGTATATAACATCATTAAGTGTAGATAGATCAAGATTTCTAATGTATTTTTCTTGATAATCCATCCATTCAACAGTATCTTTAAATGGGAAATTATCGCTTATAAACTTTCTATCTTCTGTGTATGTTGCTTCAATTTTACACTTAACACAACTCACTTTATTTCCTTGTGAAAAGAATGTTGACAAGCCACAATTAGGACAAACATAATATGCTCTCTCTAAATATTCAGCTCTAACATCACTAATATATTTCTTTTTATTTTCAACATCATTAATGATTAGCTCGTTATATATAAGATCAAAAAATTCATCATTTGACATCTTTTCATATTCATTTTTTTCAATTATTTTGACAATTCCAGATGTCATTTCTCCTTTTCTAGTTTCATCACTCCATCGTGGATGAACACCATATCCACCTTCTATCTTATAGATTGCAACAGGTAATCCAAGCTTTTTGATAAACGGAACAATTGACTTCTTCATGTTTACTGTTTTACCAGAATATGTTCTATTTCCTTCTGGTGATAAGCAAATAGTGCCACCCTCTTTAGCAACTTTTAAAGAATTTTTCACCGCAACCATATCTGTCACTGATTTTTTTATTGGTATCGGTGCAACTAAGTATTCAAGTAAACGTGAAACAAAACCTATTGAAAATAAATCCTCTGAAGCAATATAATATACTGGATTTCTAAATGACAAAGATACTAAAAACTGATCAAAAGCAGTTTGATGATTCATTAAAACTACCATTTGTCTGTGATCTTTTGTTTTTCTTATTTTACAATTATATTTAATCTTAACAAGTAATGATATAATCGGCCTAATCAAAAAAGTAACAACTTTATGACGAGGTTTAACCCACTTCTTTTCCAATATATAATAATAATTATTAATTAATCTTACTAAAAAATTAGATAATAATAAAGAAATATAAAATACAATAATCACAAAAATGAAATATAATAAATTATTAATTGAAAAACCGTTATTAATACACTGTACTATATATTCAATTATTAAAACGATTGTTAAGACAGAAGAAGGAATCGCACTAGATATAAAAATATATTTTAGCTTAATTTCTTCCCTTTTTTCGATAAAAAAGAATGAAAAAACAATAATGAAAGAATACATCAAGTGGATTAATAAATAATCAATACCAAAAACATTATCATTTCTCATTTCGTCATATGTAATTAACTTTATAAAATAATAAAATAATAAAATCAAAAATAATGATGAGATAGTAAATCTTAAAAAAGATGATTTATTTATTAAAATTTTCTTTTTATAAAGTGATATTATGCAAGAAATAACATAAAACAATGATATAATGATAGGTAGCACACGAAGAATTAAACTAATAATCTGTGATTGAAAATTTATTATTCCTAGTATACCAATTAATAAAATCATACTATTAAAAATTATTGATTTAATAAGCTTATTTTTAATTTTTTTATCCATTGTATATCCTTTTTAATAAATTTTATAATAAATTATATCATACATTAATTAAAATTTAAATAAAAAAATACTATAAATAGTTTTAAAACTATCTATAGTACTTGTAAATTAATATCTTTTTCTAGTAAATAAACTTATAATACACATAAACTGAATAGTTAAGAAAATATAAGTTGCTGCCGCATTACAACCAGATTGTGTTTGATAAACTGCATGTATTTCACAATCACTTGTAATATTTGTTAATTCTTTATCCCATTTAACAAATTTATAGCCATCTACAGTTGGAATAGTAGGAGCAGTTGCATCTTTACCTTCCTCTACTTCAATAGTTAAAAGTACTTCACCATTTTTACCGATAAATGTTACTTTATAAACTCTTACTTTTTCCTTTAATACTAAAGTAATTATAGTATCTTCAGTAATATTTTTAAGTGGTTTGTCCCAAGAAGCTTCATAACCTTCTGGTGCATCAACTTTTGGTGCTGTTGCATTCTTTCCTTCTTCAACTGTTTGAGTATCTATAATATTACCTTTATCATCTACAAATGTTACAATATATTTTTGAACATTCTTTTCATAAATAGCTTTTATTGTAATATCACTAGTAATATTTGAATAATCTTCCCAATTTTTAAACGTATAACCATCAATTGTTGGTGCTTCTGGTGCTTTAACTTGCTCACCTTCAACACATGTTGTTTTTAAAATTACTTCTCCATCCATTCCCACAAATGTTACTTCAAATAATTTTTTGTAAATTGCTTTTACAGTAATATCACTTGTAACATTTGATAAATCATTATCCCAGCTTATAAATATATACCCTTTTTCTTCAGGTATATACTCTATTGTACTACCACCATCAATTACTTCTTCTTGTTTTAAAACTTTTCCATCTAATCCAATGTAAGTTACAATATGTGTTAATAATTTACCATATTCTAATTCTTTTTGATATACTATATCTCCATCAATATCAGTTACGACAATTTTAACTTTGTTCACTTTATTATTTACATCAGGTAAAGTGCACGTTTTTGTTCCAAACGCTACTTCTTGATATAATTCATCATTAATGAATATTTCAATTTTTGATATATAGTTTTCTTTAATTGTTTCATTCCAATTTAGTGTGAAACCACCACTATCTTCAACAATTTTTTCTTTTGTTATTGAACCCCAGCTATAATTATTATTTAATTCTAATATTAATTCCCTTTGTTCGTTATCATAATATTCTAATGTTAGTTTTATTTCTAATTCTCCTTTTTCTACTCCAGATAACTCTAGGTATTTTGTTGTAGAAGAAACAAAAGTATCAAAGTAAATTTTATTAGTTTTGTTATTAGATACTGTTATTGATCTAATTGCTTCCGCAAACCCAGTTGGTAAACTAATTTTTGGACTATTTAGTTGTAATGGATTTTTTTGAATTTTGATATTGTTTTCTATTTTTTCTTTATCTACACCTTCTAGAGTGTGAGATGATCTGCTAGTAGGGAAGCGTTTTGCGGGGATGAATGCTGAATCTAATATCTCTCCACCTTTATTAACTAATTTAGTAACAATACCATCTTTTGTTACATTTACAACAGAAGCAGCTACTTGAGCATTTCCTGCTCCCCAACCTTTCGCAATAAGTGATGCATTAGATGTTATACCTGAAAAAGTCATACCCCTATCTCCATCTGAAGATGGAGCAACTAAATATACAGTTCCTTTTAGTGGATCTGTTGATGCTTTATCTTTATAAATAGAATTTGAACGGATATATATATGAGAATTACCAGAGAAGAATACATCAACACCATACTCATCACAAAGCTCATGCCAACGTGTATATCCACTAGAATTCTTTGCACCAGAACCATTAAATGCTTGATAATGTTGGAATAAGAAAATATACTGACTTGTTCCTTTCGTTTTCTCTAACACTTCGGTAACCCAAGTCTTTTGTGCTTGAGTATATTCTTCAGTGTTCATACAAATAAATAATGCATCACCATAATAAAAATAATAACATACATTTTCTTGGCCAGAATATCCATTTTTTGGATAGTTACTACATGCACTAAAGAATGAACTTGAAGCACCATTTTCTTTATAAGTACCATCTTTTACAGAAGTCATCCAGTCATGATTTCCAAGTGTGCTAGCAAACATATATTCACGCATAAAATTAGATGAGGCAACTTGTTTCCACCATTTATATGTTCCACCATGTGCAATGATATCACCAGTTGAAAATACAAAATCAACTCCACCATTTAATTTTATACAATCATCAATAACTGCTTGCGCATTATTAAGTCTCACAGCATTATCATAATATGCATGAAAATCACTGATCCAAGCAAATGAGAATTCTTCACCACTTGTTTTAAAATAATGAACCTTACTTTCATGTTCTTCGTCACATACTTTGTACATATAATGCGTGTCTGAATCTAGACCAGATAGTTCTATAGTATTTTTATTAAACTCTTCACCACTAGCATTTAAAGATTTAAATGTTTTATCGTAAGTAACAGTTGGCATAACTTTTATTTGCTCATTCCAATTTGTATCACTTTTTTTAGTGTAAACTAGATAAGATGATGTATTACTTACGTCTGTATGCCACACAATATTCATTTGTGATGCACAGTCAACACCAGGATTAGTTGTAATAGTAGAAAATACTGATTCATCTAATTGTAAAGCAAATAAATTCGTAGAGATTGTTAACAAAAATAATAATAAAATAAAAGATAAGATTTTACAAATTTTTCTCATTTTTTATATCAATTTCCTTTCTATTTATCTAATTATATTACATTATTTTGAATTTTAAAAGTGCTTACAAAAAAATAAATTTTATTCTTGTTTTTATTTAATTATTATGATATAGTAGTAGTAGAAGGAAGTGATTATTAATGACTAATAAAATCAAAGTTTGTTTTCTTATCATATTGTCAATTTGCTTATTTACTTTTATTGGTTGCGATACATCAGAAGGAATTCAAAAAAAATATGAGGAAAATGGTTATTCAATAAGTACTCTTAAAGGATCTGATAGTATTGTTCAAAATGCACTTAAGCTTTTTGGTTTATCAGAAGAACAAAAGCAAGCAGTTGCGGGGTATGATGTCATTGTTGCAACAAAAGGTCTAAATAATGCAACAATTTTAAAGGCTCCTACAGCTGGTGATATTAAATCTTTACTTACTATCGTTAATGAAGATGGAACAAAAGACTTATCAAAATATGAAGAAGCTAAAAAGAATAATTTAATTAATGGTAATTGTTTGTTACTAATTGCTAGTGATAATGCAAAACTATTATTTAAATAAAATTAGTAAATGATTTTTTTCATAATAAAAAATTGAGCTGTGTAATACAGCTCATTTTTATTTTTCAAAAAAGACAATTTGTATTAAGTTATTTGTAATTTTAAATATATTAGCTTCATTCACTTCTTCTTTTGTTAATAAATTAAATGTTTTATATTCTCTTCCATTAACGTAGATAGTAATAGTATTATTTTGATAATCAATTTTTTCTGTTATTACTTGTTTTTCTCCTTTTTGTTTTAAGACTGAAATATCTTCTTTGGCGTATAAAATATAATCTTTAGGAGTTTTTCTTATGTCATGTACCTTAGCTAGTTCTGTTCCTTTAGGATATATTACATTTATTTGATATATACTTTTTCCATAGTTTATTAATTTCATTACCTCACTATTACGTTCTTCTGGACTTTCTGCACCCATTACCACCGCAACAAATCTAATACCATTTTCGTTTGCGGTTGCAGTAAGACAATATCCTGCATCATTTGTCCAACCAGTCTTCAATCCATCAACACTTGGATAAAACTTAACAAGTTTATTGGTGTTAACAAGCCAGAATTCTTTTTTTGTTCCCTTACGTAGATAATCTTCATAAATAGAAGTATATTTTAAAATATCCGGATGTTTAGTAACTAGATAGCTTCCCATTAAACCCATATCATGAGCACAAGAGTAATGATTTTTTTGTGGAAGACCATTAGGATTAACAAAATTTGTGTCGTTACATCCTATTTCCTTCGCTTTATTATTCATACGTTCAACAAACTTATTTACTGTGCCACTTATTCCTTCTGCTAAGACAATTGAAGCGTCATTTGCACTAGTAAGCGCTAACCCTTTTAATAGATCTTTAACACTCATTTCTTCACCTACATCAAGATAAATTGTTGTTCCTCCCATCCTCTCCGCATTTTTGCTGACAGTAAATAAATCACTTTCTTTAATATTACCATTATCAATTTCTTCCATTACTAAAATCATTGTCATTATTTTAGTCATACTTGCAGGAGCACGATGTTCATATGCATTTTTTTGATAAATAATAGTATTAGTCGATGTTTCCAACAAAAAAGCACTAGGAGAATCAATTTCAACATCATTACTTTCATCATTCTTTTCTTCTTCTACAGCGTAAACAGGAAAAGATATACTTAAAAGTATCAATAGAAATATCATTATTTTTTTAATCATTTTCTTCACCTATTATCATATTATTATTAACATGATAAAAATAGAATCAATATAATAATTATTAATTAAATATAATAATTATTAATATAGAAAAAAGGACTATAGAATAAATCTATAGCCTAAATAAAATCAATTACAATTATTTTATCTATTGGAGTATTAAATAAAATTGACAGTGCAACTAAATTATCTATTGTTGGAATACTATAACCCCAAATCCATTTATATACTGCTTGAACAGATTCAAGTTTAAGAAAGGATTGGATATCTTTTACACTAAGCTTTTTCTCTGTCATTATTTTCTTAATATTTTCTCCAGTCTTTATAAGATTTATAACTGGATAAGAACTTGTTTTCATGAAAATTACCTTCCTTTCTATTTTAATATTATTTAGTTATTATTTTTTATTATATCATCTAAGAAGCTATACTTTTGTAAAGTTTCATTCATAAAATCAAAAGGAGTATATGATTTTTCACTCAATACCATCTTAAAGATTTTATCAGAAGCTCCAGAGCATAATTTTACATTTGCTTCATTCTTTGTAACAGGTAAATGAATATCGCGTGCACTAACATTCCAGAATATTAATTCTGGGAAGTCATATCCACTTTCTTCAAACTTTTCCTTAAATGATTCAAAAGTAGATACACCCTGAACACCTTCATCAAATTCCATGTCACTGATTATAACAACATGTTTAATCATTTGATCATTTGTCAATTTATGTGATAAAGCTATTTTAAGGATTAAACTATATACTCTACTTATATTTGTATTAGAAACATCATCAAATGTTTTAATAAACTCAAGTTTATCGAATAAAGTTTCACCCTTAACTTTGATTAACTGTGGTTTGCTACTAAAAGTAATAAAAGTATCTTTAAAAGGTCCAGTTAATTGTTCTGAGAAAAGAAGTGCTAAACTTGTTGCGACATTAATTGGTGTAATATTACCAAAATAATTCATATACATTGACCCAGAACCATCTCGTACTACAATAGTATTACTCTTTACATCAGTTCTATCTATTGCATTCCAAAGAACATTTGCTGATTTTTTAACATCCTCATCACACTCTCCAAAAAAAGTATTTAAAGGGCGAATTATTTCATAAGGATATAATGTTCCTACATTAATTTTCTTTTCACCTTTTGTTACTTGTGATAAATAATCCTCAAAGCGTTCCTTATCATTTCGTTTAAATGCACTCATATATTTTAACATTGCTTGACTTGGAACACCTTCATAGTCAAATGTATAATCCTTTTCACGTAAATTGTTTTCTACAATTAATCCTTTGCGAAGAAACGATAACA
Source organism: uncultured Coprobacillus sp. (assembly GCA_964385755.1). Lineage (GTDB taxonomy): Bacteria > Bacillota_I > Bacilli_A > ML615J-28 > CAG-698 > CAG-698. The sequence goes on along the minus strand of CAYLPZ010000005.1, from coordinate 37,221 downwards.
TTTTACGATACTGTTCATCGGTATATCCAAGTTCACTTGATAATAGTTTTGCAATTTTTCTAGTCGATTTAGATGATGTATTAATTGATGGTAACCATTTTGAAAGTAATGATATTGGTTTACCTTCTTTTTTATTCTTTATGTCGTTTTCTAACATTTCTTTATAGTATTTTACAACATCATTTTTAACATTTGTATATAGTAAAATAGATAAATCATCAAATCTTCCATAATCCTTTACAAATGGTATTATGCTTCTAGCAATATCTGGATAAAAGTTTCCAAGATAGTTTAAAAGTATACGAAAAGTATTTCTTTCGCCTAAACCAGAGCGTATATCTCTAGTATAAAATAATATCTTTATTGCACAAAGGCGATCCTCTGAAAATGCTCTTACAAAAAGTGGTAGTAAATCTTTGTAATTGAATCGCATTCCACCAACTAATGCAAATAAATCTAAACAATATGAACCTGATGTTACAAATGCAACATCACCATTTTCAGTAAAACATGTTGCTAATTCTTTTTCCAATTCATTAACAAAATTTGTATTATTATCATTTTGCATAGTAATTACCTCCTTTGAAATTTCATTAAAAATGGGGCCACCTAAAGTGGCCTACAAGATACAAAAATGTTGCTTAAAGATTATCAGTCTTTGCAAAAAAATTGCTGTATGTATCTTCCATAGACAAGACACTAAAATTAACTCACATAAATATTTTTACAAACATTTTCCAAGAGTAATTGCTGTTCATGTCTTTACATAAGATATTATACACTAAGACTTTAATATTTCAAAGAAAATATTGCATTTTAAACTACTAGTTTAATTTATAAAAATTAAAGCCTCCAGTCATATAAACTGAAGGTTTATTTCGTTTATTTAGTTAAGAATGCTGCATATGCCTTATATGCTTCATAAAGGTCTGCTTTAGACACTATTTCCATTGGTGAGTGCATATTTAATACTGCAATACCAGCATCAATTACATCCATGTTTAAGTTACCTAGGATATATGCAATTGTACCTCCACCACCTTGATCAACTCTTCCAAGTTCAGCTGTTTGGAAATGAATATTATTTTCATCCATTACTTTACGAAGCCATGCTATATATTCAGGGTTAGCATCATTACATCCTGATTTTCCTCTTGCACCAGTATATTTATTAAATACAATTCCTTGACCAAAGTAAGCAGAGTTTTTAGGTTCATTCACACCCGCATATAATGGATCAAATGCTGCAGAAACATCACTTGAAAGCATCTTAGTATTTTCTAATGTCTTTGCTAGTTTACATCCACATTCTCCACTCTTATGTAATAATTCTGAAATTGCGTTTTCAAAGAAACGTGATTGCGCACCTGTTGCACCAATTGAACCTACTTCTTCTTTATCAACTAAAATTGTGCATGCAGTATATTCAAAATCACTACTATCAAGTAAAGCACGAAGTGATGTGTATGCACAACATCTATCATCATGACCATATCCTGCTACCATACTTGAATCAATACCATAATCACGAGCAGGGAATGCTGGAACAACTTCAATTTCTGCACTTAGGAAGTCTTCTTCTTCAAAGCCATATTTATCTTTAAATATTTTTAACATATTTGCTTTAACTGCTTCTTTTTCTTCATTAGCAAGTGGCATTGAGCCAATTGTTACATCTAAGTCTTCCCCTTCAATTACTTTACCAGCAGGTTTTTGTAATTGGTCTTGTGATAAGTGAATCAATAAATCACTAATACCTAAAACAGGGTCATTAGGATCTTCACCAATTTCCACATCAATTGTTGTGCCATCTTTTAAACAAACAACACCGATTAAGCTTAGTGGAATAGTGACCCATTGATATTTTTTAACTCCTCCATAATAATGAGTATCTAATAAAGCAAAATCTTTGCTTTCATATAATGGACATTGTTTTACATCTAAACGTGGAGAGTCAATGTGAGCACCAAGTACTCTTAATCCTTCACTTACTTTTTTCTTACCAACAACAAAAGCACAAACGTTTTTGTTTCTATTTACTTTGTAAACTTTATCGCCAGCTTTAACTTCTTCAACTGTATCTAAATTTACATAACCATTTTTTTCTAAAAGTTCTACAGATTCTTTTACAAATTTACGTTCAGTTTTACCAAATGTAAGGAATTTTTCATAGTCTTTCGCAAATTCCATTACTTTTTTTAATGATTCTTCATCATAGCTTTGCCATGCATTTTTTCTAAACATTGTAATGCCTCCTTATTTATATAAAATATAATTTACATTTTTATTATACATTATTTTAAATAATAATTCTATATATAATTTATTACTTTCTAATTTGCTTGAATTGTTAGATTACGAAGCCATTTTTTCTTTTTTAAGAACAAATTAGCAATAAACATTTTTACTACATCACCAGCGTGTGTGATTATATAAATTAATATAACATCGATTCCCCACTTTTTCGCATTTACACCTAAAACGATTGCTAAAGGTAAACAAATAAAATATGTAGGCGATTGGTCTAGAATAAATGCTCTTACACTATCTCCACCACTACGAAGAGTAAAGAAGCATACTGAGTTATAACAATATACTCCTGTGAAAAAACCTGTTATTCGTAAAAAATTTATTGTTATTTTTCTAACTTCATCTGTCGGATTAAAAAGATCAGTTATCACTGGAGCAGTTATTACCATTAATATCCCTACGGTAATTCCCATAATTATAGCTAAACCCTTGAAATAATTTGCTTCTCTTTCAGCTTCTTCAAAATCACCTCGACCCAAACAAGCTCCAATAAAGACACCTGTTCCATTTCCAAGTCCTGAGAAAACAATAAAGAATAGATCACTTATATTTTGACTATATCCGTAAGCATTATACCAAATATCGTTTTTCCATGTATAGAACATGGCAAGTAATACCATTCCTAAGCTCCAAAGAATCTCATTACAAATAAGAGGTATTCCACGTCTTAGTGCGTCTTTAACTAAATAAGAATCAATATGTAATTCTTTAAATAATCCTTTAAAGAAGGACTGTTTAGGGGCAAATATAAAAATGACATTAAATATTGTTTCTACAATTCTTGAAAGTAATGTTGCAAGAGCAGCTCCTTTTGCACCCATTGCTTCAAATCCGAAGTGCCCAAAGATTAATATATAATTTAAACTTATATTCACAAGAATACCAATAATTGCAGAAATTAATGCATATTTTGGTTTATTTACACTTCTAAAGCCTGATGCAATCATCATGTTAATTGATGTTATAATACAAGCATGTTTGATAGTTTGAATATAATCATACCCATATTGTCTAGATGTTGGATCTTGAACATACATATCAACGATAGTATTACCAAAGAAATAACAAACAAGAAATGACAAGATACCAAAAATACTAGCCATTATTAAGCCTAATCGAAGTGACTCAGAGGCTTTACTCTTATTATTAGCTCCATAATATTGAGAAATAAATATTGAAACAGTTGCGGCGACACCAAGCCATAAGAAATTGCAAACAAACATTAACCTATTTGCCGCATTAACACCGTTATAAGCTAATGCATTTCCACCAAAGCTATTTATCATGATATTGTCAATGTACCCCGCAATTGAAATAAATAATTGTTGTATCATTATCGGAATAATTAACATAAAAACACTTTTATAAAATTGTTTATTTCCAAAATATTTTTTCATAGTTCTCATTATTCTTTCTATCTTATTAAATAAATAAGTATTATGCATATTGCATAACACTTATTTCTATTATTCATGTAATTACTATCATAACATACTTATATTTTTTTTACAAGTGTTACTTTATAATCAAATTAAATAACTAATTTTCATTAGAAGATATTCCATTTATTTGTGCTCTATAAATGTTAGCATATACACCACTACGTTTAATTAGTTCTTCGTGGGTTCCTTCTTCTACCTTTCTTCCATGATCTAAAACAATTATATTATCAGCATCAAATATTGTTGATAATCGATGCGCAATAACTATAACAGTACGATTTTTACATGCTATTTTTAGTCCATTTTTAATAATTTGTTCAGTTTCAATATCTATATGACTTGTTGCTTCATCCATAATTAAAATAGCGGGATCTTGAATGATTGCTCTTGCTAAACTAATTATTTGTTTTTCACCGGCACTCATGTTATTACCAGCTCTTGTTATTTGTTGGTTTATTCCTCCAAACTTATTAAGTAGGTCTTCTCCTCCCATTTTCATAAGTACATCTTCAATTTCTCTATCAGTAATATTCTCTTTTCCAAAACGAATGTTAGATGCTATTGTTCCTCTAAATAGTACAGGTTCTTGCATTACTATTCCTATATTTTGACGATATGTACGCTTAGAATATGTTGTAATATCAATATCATCTACTAAGATTTTTCCTCCAGTTTCTTTATCTAAATCATAAAATCTTAATAATAAATTCATAAGTGATGACTTACCAGAACCTGTATGACCTACTAGACCAACCATTTGTCCTGGTTTAATATGAAAACTTACACCTTCTAGCACAAATTCACCTGGTATATATGAAAACCATATATCATTAAATTTCACATCACCATGATATCTAGCAATTTCTTCTTTTGCATCATCTTCTTGCTCTGCTTCAATTAATGTATATATTCTATCCATTTGTACCTGTGAATGCTTAAATACACTAATTTGTGTTAATAAAATATGAATAGGATTTACTATTTTTAATAAATATTCATTATAAGCATAGATTAATCCTGCTGTTATTGTAACAGATCCAAAAGTAAGTCTCTTTGCACCAAAGAAAAGAATAATTACTGCTGTTATTAATCCTTTTAATACATTTAGTAAATTCCAACCAAATGTAATATGTAGTTTAACTTCTTTTAATTGTTCATTTTTATACGTACTATTTATTTCATTAAATTCATCTATTGTCTGCTTTTTAAAATTAAATACTTGTAATATCTGAATACCATTAATTATTTCATTAATTTTTGCGGTGATATGACTTCTTGCTTCATTAACCTTTTTCGCAATCTTATCAAAATATTTTAAATATAATTTAATCCATATATAAGCTATAGGATAAATTGTAAATGAAAGTAAAGCTAAAGTACTGTCAAGCATAAACATACCAACATAAGCAAATATAAAACTTAGTATTGCATTAAATAAAACATTAACTATAATACTATAAAAGTGAATAATACCATCTACATCAGTTGTAATTCTCGTAGCTGTTTTCCCAAATGGTTCTGTTTCAAAGAATGGATAAGGGATTCTTTCAACACTTTTTAAAGCATTAGTTCTACCTTGTCTAGCTAAAGATGCATATACTTGATTTGTGGAAATCCTAGATAAATATGTAAATAGAATATTTAAAAACGTTTTTAAAGCAATTAATATCAAAAAAATAATTATTATTTTAAGGATTGGCTCATAAAAAAGTTTAACCTCAGTTTTAATTATTTTTGTAAATGAATAAGTATATGTTTTATCTTTTGTTTTAACATATAATAAATCATCAATTATCTCATTTTGGCCTTCTTCTATTTTTTCATCAATTAAATAGTAACTTTTATCAATAATTACTATTGATGCATCGCCAAGAATTATATCATCTTCATCAATAAACCTTGTTTGTTTGTATACTTTATTATTAAACCTAACAGTTTTATCATCTTCATTTAATACAATTTGCCATGGCATTGTTACTCCAGATAAACCTTCATCTAAAACATTTTTAACTAATAGAGGAGACAATAGTTCTAGCCCTTGTATTAATAAAATCATTATAATTGTTATTATAAAATAACGGTAATTACCTTTTAAAAGGTGAAATAATCGTTTAACATTTCTCATTTCTATCACCTTTAACTTGCCTAATATACTGCTCTTTATACCAGTTAGTATACTTCATTAACTCTTCATGAGTTCCAATATCAGTTATCTTTCCATCATTTAACACTATTATTTTATCCGCTTTCGCAATGCTAGCAAAACGATGAGAAATAATAATATTAGTCTTTCCCTTTCGCATATTGCGTAAATTAGTAATTATATTTTCTTCTGTAATTGCATCTACTGCACTAAGGCTATCATCTAAAATTAGGATTTCTGGATTCTTAACTAATGCTCTTGCAATAGACAATCTTTGTTTTTGGCCACCCGATAAACTAATTCCTAACTCAGAAACCATTTGCTTACGCCCAAGTGGGAGATTATCAACATCTTTTTGAAAGTCAGAAGCTAAAATAGCGTTTATTATTTCAGTTTCTTTTGCATTGGGATTGCCAACTAAAATATTTTCATCAACTGTTCTACGAAATAATATATGATTTTGTGGAACATAACCAACTAAATTTCTTATGTCTTCAATAGCATAATTACTAATTTCTTGATCATCAATAATTATTTTTCCTTTTGTTACATTAAACTCTCTTATTATTTGTCTAATTAATGTTGATTTGCCAGAACCTGTTTTACCTACTATTCCAATTGTTTCTCCACTATTTATGGTAAAGGAAATATCATCAATGACATCAAAATCATCAAATTCATATTTAAAACTAACATGATCAAAAATTATTTTTTGAAACTTTTGAATGTGACTTGGATTTTCAATATCATAAACTAAAGGTTTAATGTTCATTATTTCATTTACTCTTGCATCAGAAATTGTAATATTATTAATGTTGTTTAAAACATTACTTAATCCAACAAGTGGAGTATAGAGCATGCCCACATAAAGTAAAAATGATACCAAATCTCCAGGTGTTATATCATTATTAATTACAAAATATGCTCCAAGAGTTATAGCAATAAGATAAGCTAATACGTATATCATTTCAAAAAGAGGCTGGAAGAAAGCTTCAAATGAAAGAATTTTTTTCCACGAATTTACATCATCATCAATTGCTTTTTTTGTTTTCTTAAAATCACTATCCTCTTGCCCATACGCTCTAACGGTCTTTAAACCTTCAATAGACTCGATAACATTCTCTGTCATTAATGCATATATTTCATGATGTGTTTTATAGTATTTTCTTTTTTCCTTACGTTTTTTATTTAAATAGAAAATACATATAGGCATAAAGAATATGGAAGCAAGAGATAAATATGGATTAATAGAAATCATCATGACCAAAGCTGTGATTATTGTAGCAATATAATAAATTACTTGTTGTAAAAAAGTAGTTGCTAAAATCATTAAATTATTTAAATCATTTGTAGCTCTTGCAATCAAATCACCTTTGTTATAGTTCTCGTATGCTTTAGTATCTAAATCAAATAAGTGACTAAGATAATTTTCGCGTAATTTATATGCTAAATTATGACCTAAGAAGTTCATCGTGTAATGATAGAATATATTAATAATATATATTAATAATGGTAGAATAACTAATAATAACACAAAGATAACAAGTTTTTCTTTTGTAATTGTTCCATTAGCTATTTCATCAATAGCAATACCCAAAATTCTTGTTGGTATTGCGGGGATGATAGACACTAGTAGTAACAAAAATGCACATAAAATATATCTTTTCCACTCAAGCTTAAAAAACCAAGTTATATGTTTAAATGCTTCTTTCATTATTTCATCTTCTTTCATAAAGCTTACTTATTATATCACATTTATAAAGATATAAAAACTGAAAATGTTATCAATAAAACATTGACTACACATTTTTTTATTATTATGATATACTTTATTTACTGCCTAGGAGGTGAGTAAAATGAATAAAACAAATATTATTAAAAAAATATTATTAATTCTCATTTTATGCTTTATTGTTTATGAAGCAATATCTTTGGGATTAACAAATAAAAATGAATCATTTATGGATATATCACTATATGTTTTTTTCATTTCTCTTGCTTTAATAATTATTCTTTCATTAATCGGATTAATCCAAAGATTTAAAATTAAAATTAGAAAAATTCAAGAAAAATTATTATTCGAAAAAAGTGAAGCTAAAAAATTATATTCTATCTCTTTTGATAAATTTTATAAATCATTTAAAATAAAAATGTTTCTATGTAATTTTAACTACTTTTTTTCTATTTTCTTATTTTTAATTTTTATCATTTCTTCTTTAATATGTATAAAAGAACTTCACTATTTCTTAGTTTTAATTGATATTTTCTTTATATATATAGTATATAAAGAACTTTCAAGCTATCCTGAGAATATAGCTAATGTAATTTCTATAAAAGAAAATGATTGTCCAGAAATCTATGAAATCTTTACCAAAGCAATCGAATATACTTCATTTGATGACGATGTTTCACTTTGTTATACATATTCAAATATTATTGAAATAATAAATCAAAAGAATGAACATATTATCGCTATAGGCATCTTCCTATTAATTACATTAAGTAGTGATGAACTTTTCTCTGCCATCGTAGAAAGCTTAGAAGCTTTGAAAAATAATAATATATTTCACTTTACTAAGTATAATGAAGAATTAAATAAGTTTAAAAATAATTATAGGTTTAATAGTATATTTAGAAATATATCTAATATCTCATATAATCAATTTGAATCATTCTTTTTTGATAGTAATACACTTATAAATTATCACTTAAACAAGTGCACTAAATATAATTTACCTATTGAAGATTATAAAAAAGATTATTTATCATATCTATGTAAATGCGAGATTTTGAATCTATATTTTAGTAATATCGTTTCACATATTAATCCTAGAAAATATGAAGATGAAGAATTACCGCCAAACTTTATTTTTATTATTAGAGATAAAATAAATATCTTTTATAACGAAAATAAAGAAAAAATAAAAACACAAATTGTTAATCGAATAAATTCAGACATTCCATTTAATACTCTACTATTTGAAGATATTAAATATTATGATGAAGATGTTAATTTTATTGATACTCTTTCATTTTCTACGAATTTACAAGAAGCTTTATTATTAACTAATGAGCTTACAACAACCATCTATGAACTTGCTAACTACAAATATTATAATATGAGAACAGAATATAAATACTATCAAAACTTAGTTTTAGAATATTCAAAGAAAGAATCACTAACTGATTATGAATTATATGAACTATCAGATGCATACTTTAAAATGAATGAAATTGATAAAGCAGTTGAAATCTGTGATATCCTTTTAAATAAATATTCAGATAAAGCATTTTTCTATTTAGAAAAATCTAGATGTTTGTTAAGTCTAAGTAATAAAGAAGCTTTAAAGTATTTTATTAAAGCAAATGAATTATGTAAAGATTTAGATTTAGAAGAATGTAAGATATATTATGAGTTTTGCTTACATGAAGGATATAAAGAGGAATTAGAAACAATCAATAATATGATTATTGAAGCTAAAAAGCACATACTTAATCTAATAAGAACACCAGAGGTAGTTGAATCGTCTTTTTCACTTGAAGAAAAAGATAAAATTATTAGTTTCATTATTTCCCTTGAAAATAACTGTAACATCTACTTCTTTGATCTTAAATATTCTGAGTATATTGTACATATTGTTTTATTAGTGACCTCAATTTCTTTTGCTAATAAAATAACAAGTTCATTAAACCAACAAGTGTATTTTTACTTACATAGTAATTTTAATGAGAAAATAGTATTTAATACTGATTATGAACATTCAAAGATACTAACAAAACTTAACAAGATAATTAAACCATATTATGTAAATCTTCATGAACCATCTGAAAATGAAGAAACACTAGAAAATTTAGATAATTAAAAATGTTAGAAATCACTCTAACATTTTTTATTTTTATTATATTGCAAATAAACTAGTCAGTAAATCTGGGAAGAACACTATTAAGATACCAAATATTAACATAATGATTCCTCCAATTAAGCTACCATATTTTGAAAGCTTATTTGATACTGCCGTAAGTTTCATTGAGAACACCGCAATAGCAAAGACGAATAAATCATCAATTAAGAAGAATAAAACATATATCAAAATATATATTATTTGTGAAAACCTACTAATGTTATTCATTGCTAAAATTGAGGTGAATATTACAGGATAGCCAAGTGAACAACCATACTCAAATAGGTTGACAACTAAAGTTACTACCGCAATACCTCCTAAGGCAATAAGGACATTTCCGCTTGTTATTGTGTTTTTGATCTTTTTTGATAGTTTTCGTTTTGTGTCGTTACTTGTAACTTCACAACCTTCTTCTTTCTTGACTAATACTTTGATAAATTTATAGATATTATATGCACCTACCAAAAGTGCAACTATACCAATTATTTTCATAAATATGTTATTTACGCTCAACAAAGCAACTGAAATTTCCAAAGTAAATAACATCATTATAAAATAGAATATTCCCGATAATAAGATAAATGTTCCACCAAAAAGCCACATTTTTTTGCGATTTTTAGTTTGTATAAGTAGTGTAATAATAAATAAAAGTACCCACATACCACATGGATTTAAACCATCAGAAAAACCTAAAGTAACTGATAACAATAGTAAAGAAACATCTGTTGCGGTGACCTCACCTAAAAATGGTAGATCATATGCGATTACTTCATTATCAATAAAATTATCTGGCAGTTCTTGGCCATTAATTATCATCGCCCCAGCATTAATATAATCATTATTCATATACTTATTGATAAAATATTTCATTTGAGCTTTGATTGTATTACTAAAACCAATAAAATATTTTCCACCAATAAACACACATGGTCTACTACTTTTATCAGATATGTTATATGCCTCTGCAAACTTATCAAATAGTTTAGTTGTCTTAACATATTCATACCTTGTAAGCACAACATTTTTATTTCCCGAGTAATTTTTTTTCATGAATTCTTCGAAAGATTTACAATGCGAACAACCTTCTTTGTAAAACTCATATACATATACAACATTACTTTCTTGAGCAGATACTTTGCTAGTCAGTAATAAAGGAGTAATTATACATAATAGCAAAAGAATAAATTTTAAAAATTTATTAGTTTTCATTGATTAATTCCTTTTCTAAAAGAGATATACTCTTTTCTCCTTTTATGCGTTTAACTTCTTTTCCATCTTTGAAGAGAATAAACACTGGTAATATATTTCCGATTTGTAGATCTTTAAATTTATCTTCATCATCGTCATAATCTAATTCAGTATATTTTATATTAGCTTTTGCTAATACTTTTTCATATCTTGGGCGCATTAATATACAACTTGGACACCAGATTGCGGAAATTAATAATCCTTCTTTCATTTTTTCAACTCCTTTATAGCATTTATCAACAAATCAGCTTCTTCGAAAGTAGATAAGTGTGAAATGCTAATTCTTACACTAGTTTTACTTATTTCTTCATCGTTTGTTAAATAGTATAAAACTTCAGATCTTTCTTTTTCACTTGAACAAGCAGAGTGATTAGATATATATATTTCTTTTTCTGATAGCTTTAATACTGTATCAATACTTTTAATTCCTAAAATACTGATGTTAAGAATATGTGGTACTGAAGATTCACTACTATTTATTCTAATATAATCAAACTTTCTAAGTTTGTTTACTATGTATTTATTTATTTTTTCAACATGTTCATATCTTTCTTTTAAAAACATTACTGAATTTAAAACTGCAGATGCAAAGCTCACAATTAGAGGATGACATGGTGTACCGCTTCGATATCTAGTTGTACTACTTCCACCAAGTATCTGTCCACCGATCTTTACTTTTTTGCTTTTTAAAAGTGCTCCAATTCCTTTTATCCCATAGATTTTATGTGCTGATAAACTAATTAGGTCTGCTCCATTAAAGTCAATATTTACTTTTCCAATGCTTTGAGTTGCATCAATATGTAAAAATACATTATCATATTGACTAGTAATGTTAATAATTTCTCTAATATTTTGTAAACTTCCAATTTCACTATTGACACTAGCAATAGTAATCAAAATATTTTCTTGTGTTGAATTTAGTATATCTTGCAAATAAACTAAGTCAATTTCACCTTTTCTATTAATATCTAAATATTCAACTTTTACTCCTTTTCTTTGTAAACTAGCACAAGGAGCAATAATTGATGAATGTTCAAAAGGTGTAGTTAATATTAATGAAATATTTTGTTTTTCAAAAATTCCTTTAATCGCAAGGTTATTTGCTTCTGTAGATCCACTTGTATAAATACATTCAAAGTCAGATAATCTTAATGAATTAAGTATCAAAGTAGAAGAAGCATCAATTGCTTCTTTTGCTCTTTTTCCTAATTTATGAGGAGAATTTGCATTACCTATCATATTTGATGCCTTTATAAAAGAATCAAGGCATTCTTTACTAGTAGGAGTTGTTGCACTATAATCAAAATATATCATATTCTCACATCCTTTTATATATTATATTCTAATGAGATGATTTTTTCAAGATTCTAATTTCTTATGATTCCAAATAATATTAATAAAAAAAATAATAAAATAAAGATAATAGAAAAAATTTGCCTTTCCTTCTTTTTTATATTTTTCTTTCTATTGTAAAGAAATAGAAAATAAATAAAACCCATAAAGCAAATTACAGTAAATAACAAAGCAATTATTATTTCCATAAAAACACCTTAATTACAAAATATTCAAACAAAGAATATCTTTCCTTTTTTGTAATTGACCTATATATTGTATTAACTACATCATCAATCATTATAAAAATAGCTAAAGGGAAAATACAAATAGTAAATAATTTATTATAACTATATGCTTTTACAAAATTTAAGTGTAAAAAGTTACAAAAGCCACGAGTTACACCACAAGTAGGACACTTAATACCAAATATTAAGAAGCTACCACAAAAAGAACCTCTACTCTCTAGTTTATCTGGATCAATTAAAATGAAAGTTATTATTAATATTAAGTATAAAACCATCCTTACTAAGGCAAAAATATTTAATTTCTTTTTGTTTGTTTCGTTTTTGTTCATTTTTAATCTCTTTTTCGTCTATGATAATTCTTGATAAAAAAAGCTCAGATAAATAATAATCTAAGCTATTAATCGTTATATTGTCCATTTTCATCACCATCATTTAAGTATAAAATACCTAAACAATTCTCACCACAATGGCTTGTAATTGTAGCACCAGCATGTGTTGCGTAAATATTTTTAAATCCTCGCTTTTTTAGAATCTGTCTAACTTCTTCAACTGATTCATCAAAGCATGTTGTAAAAGTAATAAAAACATTTTCTAAGTCAGGTGTATTATTTGCTTCTAATGTATCATTAACATAGTTAATCAAACCTTTTTCATATTTACCAAGATATTTCTTTTTAGCAAGCATTGCACCATTTTCTACTACTATTTGAGGTCGTATTTTAAGTAAGCGTGAAGCTAAATAGCTTAGTGAATTACATCTTCCACCTTTGTATAAATAGTCTAAACGACTCAAAATAAAACTAGTTTGATTATGAGGAATGCGTTTTTCAACTTTCTTAACTATCTCTTCTGGTGTTAGATTCTCTTTAACTAGTTTACTAGCATAAATTGCTTCTAAGGCAATACCAGTTGATAAAACTCTAGAATCTATTATATAAACATTTTCCATCTCTTCAGCAACGATACAAGCATTAGTGTATGCACTACTCATTTCACTTGATAAGGAAATATGGATTACCGCATCGTATGTTTCAAGCAGTTTCTTAAAATGTTCCTCATACTGATATGTATTTACAGCACTTGTTTTAGGTAGTATCTTATGTTCATTAACATATGTGATGATTTCTTCACTAGTAATAACACCATCTAATGCAGTTCTATCACCTAAGGTAACTGTAAAAGGTAATGTATGAATGTTATATTTATCTAATAATTCTACTGGTAAATCTATTGTACTTTCTGCGGAAATAGCAATTCTCATAATTTTTCCTCCTTTAAATAAGGTAAAACGTTTTCGATACAATTATTATATATTTTTTAAGTAAAAATATCAATAAACAATCAAGACAATTTTGTATTAATAATCATTTCTCTTTGCAATATTTCTAGTTGCAATAATATTACAGTCAAGATCTAATATGTTCTCACAAATAACATCACCAATTTTAATTGGTGCAGTAACGTTTAGGTTATTAATTAGATCCATAACAACAAATAATTTATCTTTGGGAACAGGTTTACTAGTTTTTACAGGTAACCTATCTAGTTTTCCATTTAATACTCTTACAGTACTTGTAATCATTCTTGTTGGAGATGTTACCTCTGTAACAGCATAGACTTTTCCACGGTTACAAAAGTTTCCAGTTACATTATTGTTCTCATCAATTTGTAAGTGACAGCCTCGTGGACATACAATACATATTAAATTTTTCATATTATTCCTCCACATATACCTTTAGTGTACCTGTCTTATAATCATTTGTATCGAGAGTTATCATTTCCATCTCTGCAGGTAACATGTATTGTTTTACTATTTTCTTTACAATTAATCCATTATTCTCTATTATGATTTTAGATTTTCCAAATGGTTTTAGTACTCTAAATTTTACTTCTACTTTTGTATTTATTTTAGCACTCTGTGGGAGAATATAGCCTAACCCATTTCCAGCTTCTAATTGTAGATCATTATCATCATTTAAATTACCTAGGATGAAGTTTGCGGCATTATTACCACAAGCTCTACCTTCTTTAGCAACATAATCAACTAAATCATGAACATGCAGTGAATTACCACACGAAAAGATTCCCTTAATTGATGTTTGTAAATTATCATCAACTATTGGACCTTTTGTTCGTGGATGCATTTTAGTATTAAGATTAGCAAGTAGTGGGTTTGATGGAATCAATCCAACTGATAAAAGTAATGTATCAACAAAAAATTCCATCTCTTTTCCTTCAACGAATTTTAGATTATCATCTACTTCACAAATAACTACGCTTTCTACTCGTTCTTTTCCTCTTATTTCTTTTACTGTATGATGTAAATATAAAGGAATATTATAATCATTTAAACACTGAACTATATTTCTATTTAATCCATTAGAATATGGCATTAATTCCGCAACGCCAAGCACTTTAGCACCTTCTAAAGTCATTCTTCTAGCCATAATTAAACCGATATCTCCACTACCTAGTATAAATACTTTCTTACCTACTAGATATCCATCAATATTTAAATACCTTTGTGCTAAACCTGCTGTAATTACTCCACTAGGTCTAGTACCTGGTATACTAATATTTCCACGAGTACGTTCTGAGCAACCTGTTGCGCAAATAATTGCTTTTGCTTTTAAAACAAAAATACCATCTTCACATGAATAGATTACTTTTTTATCTTCCGTAATCTCCAAAACCATTGCACCAGTTTTATATTTAATTTCTCTTTTTTCTACTTCATCAATTAATCTCTGTGCAAACTCTGGTCCAGTTAATTCTTCTTTAAATTCATGAAGACCAAATCCATTATGAATACATTGATTTAATATACCACCTAAATAATTTTCTTTTTCAAGTATTAATATATTAGTTATTTTATTATCATAAGCACCAATTGCACTAGATAAACCAGCAGAACCTCCACCAATTATCACTAAATCAATATTTTCTATATTACAAGTCATAACTTACTCCTTTTCAAACATCATTTATTTTCTTTTAGTTTCTTCTTTTAAAATGAATGATTTTTGATTACTATATCTTACATCAAGTGGATCTAATCCTAATTTATCACATAATGCTTTGAGCACAAGAGGTTCACAAAATCCCCCTTGACATTTACCAAAACCAGGTCTACATCTTTTCTTTACACCTTTAATAGTAGTTGCACCACAGTTTCGATTAATTACATCATATATTTCACCTAAGCTAATTTTTTCACATCTACAAACAATAATTCCAAAGTTAGCATCTTCTTTTATAATTTTCATTTTCTCTTCTAAGCTTAAAGTATTAAGTCTTATACGTTTTTTACACTTAGGATTATAATTATCTTTTTCACTTAGTTCTAATACTTGTTTTACCATTTCTACTGCCCTTTCACCAAGTGCTGGAGAACTAACCAAACCTGGTGATTGAATTCCTAGAAAGTTAATAAATCCTGGAAGTGGAGAATTAATTACAAATTCATTAGACTGATGATAGGCTCTTACTCCACTGAATGAACGAATTATTTGATCAGTTGGAATAGATTTTACAAGTGATTTAGCACTTTTCATTACATTATCAAGTGTTAATTTATCCGTACTTACATCATCTTTCTCTTCAGTAAACTCACTAGATGGACCTAAAAGATAATTATTATGCGTTGTAGGTGATACTAGTATTCCCTTTCCTTTATCACTTGGAAGACTAAATAATGTGTGTGTAACATATGGCTTATTAAAATGATCTAAGACATAATATTCACCCTTACGAGGAATGATTTTTTCCTCTTTTACACCATATTTACATAGATAGTTATTTATTTCATCTGAATAAACACCACAAGCATTGATTACAACATCACATAAGTATTTATCTTTATCTGTTGTTACTATGTATTTTTGATTCTCTATATCTACATTAATGCATTTTTCATTTAAATGAAGCACTACACCATTATCCATTGCATTTTCCATGTAAGCAACACATAGTTCAAATGGATTTACTATTCCTGCGCTCTTTGCATAAAGTGCACTTGTTGCATTTTCAGTTACAAATGGTTCAATTTCTAATAATTCTTCTTTTGTTAATATTTTTGTCTCAACACCATTTTCTAAACCATTTTTTTGTAAAAGTAATAGTTTTTCGTCTTCTTCTTTATTAGTAGCAATCGTAAGTGAACCAATTTGTTTAAATTCAACATCTAAATCACTACAAAGTTTTGCAAACATTTTATTTCCTAAAACATTATATTTAGCTTTATTACTTCCTGGGTGTGGATCATAGCCAGAATGAACTATTGCGCTATTAGCACATGATGTTTCATCTCCTACATCACTATTCTTTTCTATAACTAAAGTAGTTATATCAAATCTAGCTAAACTATGTGCAATACTTGTACCAACTGCACCTGCACCAATTATTATTATTTTATAATCTTTGTTCATACTTATCCACTCTTTATTTAAATTTTCTAGTTGCATCGACAGCTTTTAGCCAACCAGAATAAAGTTTATCTCTTTGTTCATTATTAATTACATTTAAGAAAATCTTTTCTATCATATGATTTTTCATAATATCTTGTTTATCTTTCCATACCTTTACAGCAAGACCAGCAAGGTATGCAGCACCTAAGGCAGTAGTTTCTAAGCATTTTGGTCTTAAAACTTTAATATTTAATATGTTTGCTTGAAATTGCATTAAGTAGTCATTTGCACTTGCACCACCATCTACTGCTAAAGACTTAATTTTTATACCTGATTCTTTTTTCATTACTTCCATTAAATCCTTAGATTGATAGGCAATAGATTCTAAAGTTGCTGTAATAAAATGTTCTTTTTTTGTAGCCCTTGTGAGTCCAAATACAGCTCCGCGAGCATCATTATCCCAGTATGGTGTTCCAAGACCAACAAATGCAGGAACCATATAAACACCATCACTTGAACCAGTTCTTTTCGCATATTCTTCACAATCACTTGAATTTTTAAACATACGCATACCATCTCGGAGCCACTGAATTGCAGACCCTGCAACAAACACAGATCCTTCTAAAGCATATTCAACTTCATCATCTATTTTCCAAGCAACTGTTGTAAGTAAACCATTTTTGGATAAAACTCTTTTGCTTTTAGTATTCATCAGCATAAAACAACCAGTACCATAAGTGTTTTTCACACTACCAACATCAAAACAACACTGTCCAAAAAGCGATGCTTGTTGATCACCGATAATAGAACAAATTGGTACATCCGCATTTTCATCAATTTCCCACAGTTTCTCCGCAATCCCATATATTTCACTATTTGAGACTAGTTTTGGTAATATTTCTTTTGGTATACCAAATAAATTTATCAGTTCTTCATCCCATGTAAGTGTATTAATGTTTAAAAGCATTGTTCTTGAAGCATTTGAATAATCCGTTATATGAAGTTTACCATTTGTTAATTTCCAGACTAAAAAAGTATCAATTGTACCAAATAAGAGTTCTCCTTTTTTGGCTCTTTCATAAGACCCTTCAACGTGGTCCAAAATCCATTTGATTTTACTTGCGGAAAAATATGGATTAATAATTAAACCTGTTCTTTCATGAACAAAACTTTCATATCCCTCATCTATCAACTTTTGGCAGATATCTTGGCTTTGTCTGCTTTGCCAACATATAGCATTATAAATTGGTTCTCCAGTTCTCTTATCCCAAATCACTGTTGTTTCACGCTGATTAGTAATTCCAATTCCACTAATATCTTTTAAACGTAATCCACTTTTAAATAATGCTTCTTTAATAATTTCATAAGTAGTTTCCCAAATCTCAAGTGGATTATGTTCAACCCATCCACTATGTGGACAAATTTGACTAAACTCCATTTGTGCTTTGCCAACTACTTCTGATTGTTCATTAAAAATTATTGCTCTTGTACTTGTTGTACCTTGATCAATTGAAAGAATATATTTGCTCATGTAAATTCCTCCTTTTTTATATAGTATATCATATTTTTATTGTTATTTTAACAAGAAAAACTAGAATCATTCGACTCTAGTTTATATATCATATTTAGATAGAATCTGTGCTGGAGTTAATGCTAATAACAATGACACTGGAATTAAACCAATTATCAAATAAGTAACGACTATTATAACAAAAGAAGTTATCCAAGTTGTTAAATTATATTGAACAAATGATTGATATACACTACTTGAATATTTTGTTAAAACAAGTGATGATAAAAGCCAACCTAAAACACTTGATACTAACAAAAATAAACATACCTCACATGTAAAGATTTTATAAATATCTTTTTTTCTTGCACCAATCGCTCGATATACTCCTACTTCATAAACGCGATAAATCAAACTTGAACGCATAGTAAAGAATAAGAAAATCAAAGAACATAGAAGCAAAATTGCTGTTACACCAAGTAAGAATGCATTAATTTCAACGTTTTCTTCTTTATAGTTTTGTAAACACTTTTCATAAATATTTCCACATTTCACTGTTTCATCTAATTTAACATATTGCCCATCATCTATAATACCGGTTTGATATAATGTTTTTAAAGTTTGCTCATTAATATAAATTATTTCTTGGTTATCAATTGTATAGCCAATAATTTTACACTCTACTTCAGTTAAATTTTGATAAGTAAATGTACATTTATTTGACAATGATGATTCTCTACTATAAAAATCAAAACTAACAATTAATTCATTTTCTTTTAAATCAGATAAATCATATTCTTCTATTTTATTTGTTTCAAGATTAAAAATAGTGATTTTATCCTTCCCAAGCATAAACTTATCAGATAATTTTAAACTATAAGAATAATCATTATCATCAATTAAATATCTATGATAATAAACATTACCACTTAGAAAATAATTATTCAAATAAAATAGATATAAAGCATTCTCTGTTACGTAATATATGCTATCTTCATCATTACTAATTCCTGATATTATGTATGGGGTTTTAACTTTTTTTTCACCATAATAATTATAAAATACCTCTTTTCCAATTAACTGATTATAGTCAATAAACCCCATCTCTATAAGTGAATGACCATAATCACTTCTATTAACACATGCTATATCAACTATCCACTTACTGAGGACAATTTCATTATCATTTTTTGGTTTAGTACCACACAACATCTTTTGTTCATCAAGTTTATTAGAACTTGAAAGTGTACCATTAATTAAATTAACATAAGTTGATTTATTTACTTGTTCATAAATATGAAAACTTAAAGATAATGAGCATATTGGAATGTTTGGTAAAATCTCAACATTATCAAAATCAGGTTTTTGATAATAAATGTTAGCATTTTTCGAAAATGTCAAAAACTCAATTTCATCAACATACCTACTCTTTTGTAAAACACCTAAGCTTATGCATATCAGTACCGAACTAATTATAAATACAATTAGCATTATTTTTTGTTTGATTCTAATATTTTTAAAATTCTTTATAGCTTCCTTCCATGCTCTTATCCAAGAAATCATTGACTTGTGTACTTCTTTATGTGACAGCTCAGAAATGTTGATATCCATTTTATGATAGTTTTCTTTTTTTATTTCTTCCCTTTTACCTTCTATAAACATTTGCTCAGAAAGTTCATCAAGAAAAGATACTTTAACTTCACTTTCTTTTGGATAAATATAATATGTGTTGTTGTGAAATACAATATCGAGTTTAATTTTCGGCTTTTGATGCTGATAAAAATATCTAATGTTAATATTATCATAATTGAATTCTTCTTTTTGATACTCACCTAAATAAATATTAACATCATCTTTACTAACTAATGGATTTAAATTATCATTTATTTCATCATAAATTACTTTTCCATCTCTTAACCTAATTATTCTATCAGCATAAAAGTTGGCTAATCTTTCCTCATGAGTAACTAATATAACTAAGCAATTATCAGATAATGATTTAATGATATTCATTACTTCAGTAGTATTTTTTTCATCTAAATTACCTGTAGGTTCGTCCGCAATTATAACCTTAGGACTTTTCACAAGAGCTCTAGCAATTGCTACCCTTTGCATTTGACCACCAGAAAGCATTTTACACTGTCTCTTTTGATATTTTTCAAGATGAACGGCACTTAATGCTTTAATAATTCTTTCATCCTTTTCTTCCTTTGTAAGAGAAAACATATCTAAAACTATTTCTAGGTTCTCTTTAACAGTTTTTTCAGGAAATAGGATATAGTTTTGATTGATAAAACCTATATTACATACTCTATAAGTATCTAAACTTTTCTTACTTAACTTTTTCCCTTCATATAAAATAGTTCCACTATCATAACTATCTAAGCCACCAATCACATTTAAAAGTGTTGTCTTACCACAGCCACTTGGACCAAGCATACAAACAAGTCCAGTATGATCAAAAGATAGTGAAGTATTATTAATGACATGAATTTGCGATGCCTTTCCTTTAAAATAATATTTATTTAAATCATTTATTCTAATCATATGTGTTACCTAGCTTTCTTTCATATTAGATACTAATGATTTTTTCATTAATAACTTATTATATTTTCTTGAAACCAGTAATGATAATAGAATATTTATAATAAATACAAATAGTAACTGTATTATTGAAATATTATCAAGAATCATTGTTAAAGTTATAATTGTAGTTGTATTTTTTACAATAATAAAAATTAGTAGGAAAATCAAAAAAGAAATAATAAATGTAATAATAAGTTCAAACTTACTAATTAAGAAAATAATCTTTTTATTAAATCCTAAGCTTTGTAAAATACTATAATCTTTCTTTTTAGATAAAAGAATAGTTTTTAAAACAAAATAACCAACTAAGAAAATAAATAGTAACGCCATAAAGCACGAAATAAAAAAGAAAATAAAATTATAGATTACATAACCCATATCAATCTTTACACTTACTTCTGATGGAACAACATAATAAAAGCCTAAATTATTAATTTCAGTTTTTGTATCATCGATTAATGATGCATTTTCTAAGCTGATTGATGCTTGTTTTGTCTCAAAAATTATTTTATTATACATGTTTTGACTGATATATAATCCTGTTTTTAGTTTAGAAACATCAATTAATACATTTTTATTTGCCACTTTAAATGAATATTCAGAAATTATTAAATTAATTGGATAATTATAATTTAAATAATCCTTATAAAAATTATTAGATGCAACTATTTGATCATCTTCTAATCCTTCTAATGGAAATAAATATCCCCCAAAATAAATATTATAATAATCATGTTCATCTTCATCAACAATCTCAGCGATTATCCCATCATTTAATAATCTATTTGACTTATCTAATCCATATATTTTTTTATATGTTTGTTCATCAACAAATATTGTGTTGTTTTTCCCGTAATTTGCTTTTGTAATTCCTGTTACTACATATTCTTCATCAAAGATTAATATTTTCTCTTCATATACTTTATTTTTAAATGTTTCTAATGAGATGTTAGATGAAATTACTACTTCATTGCCTTTTTCTGGAAAACGTCCAAAGACAATATCATCTTGTGTTAATAAATTTAATTTGTTGTAAAAGTAATTATCTTCTAATCTTTCCACGTAATATGCATAATCAAGTAAATAATCAAAAGTATTTATATCATTAATTCCTTTTATATTTTTTAGTTTATTTATATCATCTTGTGTAATAACTGATTCATCTTTTTTAGAGATTACTATTCTTTCTTCATAGTCATTTGTAAAATAAGTAGTATATTCTAAACCTTCATTTATTTCATAAATATTTACATATAGAATTAAGAAAAATGCTGTAAACAATGTCATCATAAAAGCAATTATTGTCATAAAAATTGTTCTTTTTGGTTGACCTAGTAAATTCCAAGTTGCAAATCTTAATGCTTTTTTTACATTTCCTGTTTTTTTAGTATTTAAATTATCTATTATATTATCATCATCTTGAGTATCTTCTATAGGTTTTTTATTATCAAGATAACGATCTTCAATCACTCTTCCATCAAACAAACGAATCTTTCTTGTAACAAACTCTTCAACTTCTTCATAATTATGTGTAACAATAATAACAAGTTTATCTTTAGATATTTGATTTAAAAGTTTGATAATACTTTTTCCACTTTCACTATCTAAATTACCAGTAGGTTCATCCGCAACAATCACCTTTGTATCTTTCGCAAGTGCTCTTGCAATTGCTAGACGTTGTTTTTGACCACCTGATAGTTTTGTTGCTTTATGATTCTTATAATTTAAAAGTCCTACTTTTTCTAGTATCTTTAAAGCTCTTTTTTGGGCATCACTTTTTTTCTCACCTTTAATTAGTAAAGATACCATTACATTTTGAATAACAGTATAACTATCAATAAGATTATAATTTTGAAAAATAAACGCTATATATTTTTTTCGATATTCTTCCCAGTCTTTTAAAGAAAAGTAACTAGTCTCATCACCATTAACATACATCTCACCATCTTCATATGTATCAATGCCACTAATTACATTTAATAGAGTAGTTTTCCCACAACCACTTTCACCTGTGATTGCAACAAATTCACCAATCTCAAAATTAAGATTAATATTAGATAATCCTTTTACGACTGTATTTTCTTCATGATAATATTTTGAAATATTTTCAAGTTTAATCACATTATCACCTCGTTTATATTATAACTTATTATTGTTATACTAGCAAATTATTTTAATATGCGAATTAAAAAAGTGTAGAATAATTTCTACACTTTAGAATTTCTTCCACACTTATTTTAACTAGAATTTACGGCGACGAATGAAGCATAATCCTAGAAGCATAATGCTTGTAAATAGGATAGAAGCACTATTACATCCACCAGACTTCTTAGCTTCTTCATATTGTGCTTTAACTACTAAATCAGATGTAACGTTTGTAAATTCTTTATCCCAACCAGTAAACTTAAATCCATCAACTTTAGGAGCACTTGGAGCAGTAGCAGCTTTTCCTTCTTCAACTTCAACTTTAGAAATTTCTTTACCATCTTTATCTACAAATGTTACTGTGTATTTTTTAGCTAACTCTTCATATAGTGCTTTAACTTCTAAATCACTTGTTACATTTGTAAATTCTTTATCCCAACCAGTAAATTTGTATCCTTCTACAACTGGTGCGTCAGGGGCCTTAGCTGCTTTTCCTTCTTCAACTTCAACTTTAGAGATTTCTTTACCATCTTTATCCACAAATGTTACTGTATAAGTATTTACTTTTTCATATAATGCTGTAACAACTAAATCTTCTTTAACATTTGTAAATTCTTTATCCCAACCAGTAAACTTATATCCTTCAACTACTGGTGCATCAGGTGCAGTAGCAGCTTTACCGTATTCAACAGTTTTAGAAGTAATTTCTTTTCCGTCATTGCCAACGAATTTAACTGTATATTTGTTAATTTCATATAATGCTTTTACTTCTAAATCACTTGTTACATTTGTAAAGTCTTTATCCCACTCTTTAAAAGTATATCCTTCCACTGCTGGAGCATTAGGAGCTGTAGCAGATTTGCCTTCTTTTACTTCTTCTTCTTTGATGAAATCGCCATCTTTACCAACAAATGTAACTTTGTATGTATTTACTTGAGCATCTTCACCATAAGTTGTCTCGTAAATTGGAACAATTCTTCCATCATTCAAGACTCCTTTTACCTCAATTGTGTATTTCTTTTCTTCTGAGAATAATTCTTTGTCAATTGTAATCTTCTTATCACTTATTTTCGCATCCATTACTTTTGCACCATCAAGGTAAACTTCTAATGAAGATACTTCACTACGGAATGAAGGTGTATAAAGCATACGGAATCCATAAGCACTCATTGATTCTGTGATATTCTTTAATTCTCCATATACAACATTTGTGTTGAATGTGTAATCAACTTCTTTAATGCTTCCATCATAATATTCAAATTCAACTTTAGCGTTATAAGTAGTTTCAGGTGTTAAACCTGTTACATTGATATAACAATTCTTAGAATCTGTAATATATTTTTCACCAAGTACTTTTCCATTAGTATCTTTTAAGGCAATACGGTATACATCATTATATGCTGTATCACTAAATGAAAATGTTCCTTTTTTATATGAAGAAGTATCTGAAGTAAACTTGAATGAATTAATAAATTCTTCTTCATTATAATCAACTAAACTATCCGCAGTACTAATTCTACGAGGAGAGAATGGTTGTGAAATATGTTGAACGCTATCTGGTGTATAGCCTTTGAAAAGCATCATTGAGTCAGTAAATGTAAAGAACATTTGAGTTACAATTGGGTTACCATAATCACCTTCTGGAGAAGAAGCAGAAATATATGTTGTACCTAAGAATTCATCGCTGCTCTTCTTTCTATCATAATAGTTTTGTTGGAAAGCATATGTATGAGTATGACCAAATAAAACTAAATCAACATTATATTTTTGGAATGTAGGAATATATGCCTTTGCAGTATCTGTAGCATCTGTATTTACTGGATAGTGAATAACACATACTTTATATTGTGCAGGATTTTCTTTCATTACTTTATCAAGCCAATTAATTTGTGCTTCTTGATAACCACTTGCTGGGAATGAAGTTAAAATCATAAATAATGTATCATTATACTTAAAGAAATAATTGTTCTCAGCATAAACTCCTTCAGCACCATTTAATGGGTTACCAAATTGAGATGCAAAGAAACGTCCATCTGTTCCACCACTACTTACTGTAGCAGTATAGTCATGGTTACCAGGAGTTGGCATAAATACAGTTTTCTTTAAATAATCAGCTCCATAGAAAAATGACCAATATTTTCCATTTCCAGCCCATTCAACAATGTCACCACCATTAATAACGAAATCAACTTCCATCTCATTTTTCTCAGCAGTAGCAAAAATACTATCTGACCATTTATTATATCTATCCCAACGAGCACCATCAGTGTAGTTTTGAGAGTCAGTTGTATAACTGAATGTAAAACGTTCATTTACACCAGCAGCAGTTTTAAAATGATATACTTCACCAGTATTAGTTCCATCAGTTGCTTTCCACATATATCTTGTGCTTGGAGTTAAGTTTTCTAAACGTCCTGTACATTCATATGCAACTTTATTAAAATTAATAAAGTGATAATTACCAGTCATATCACTTCCGTCAGGCTTTGCACCTGTACCATCTTGAAGTGGAACATCAGGATTTTTAGCTAAAGGAGCAGTATAATCAACAAGAACAACTTCGAGATCAACTCTAACTGCATTTGCAAAATTTGTATCATCTTCTGTAGTTAGAAGTGCATAAACATTTTGTGATTCAGATGTAAAATGAATTGTTGCCATTGTTGATGCATCTTCACCAAATTGTGTTGAAGCATAATAACAAACACCTGTCTTTAAAAACTCGGTAGCGCTTACAGAACCAACCATAATTAAAAACAGTGATAAAATAAAACAAAGCACTAAATGTTTAAGAATTCTTAATTTTTTCATTTTTCTTTTTCCTTTCACTTTTAGTAATAGTAAATAGTCATAAACTATATTCTATTTATATTATACAACATAAAAAAATAGATTGCAATAAAAACAAAAAAAGAGATTTTTAAAACCTCTTTTGTTTTTTATTTATATAACCCAGATAGCCGTCTTTGGAAGATTAATTTCTTCCTGTTTATTTATGTGAAAGCAAAGAGCTCCACGGTGGTAGTCATATTTTTATATATCTTCGGGATTCTTATTCATTAAATATTAATAGTTACTTAATGTAAGCCTTCAACTCCAGATATACTTTGACCCCTAAAAATTATTGTTAGCTTCGCATGTATAAAACAACGAGCAATCCAGGCAACAATAGTATAAAATATTCCTCTATATTTTGTCAAGCATGAAAATATTTTATTTATTGGAAAATTTTTCATTATTATCAATATAATATTTATAATTAAATTTATTCTTTTTAATTATGATAGTTATACAAGAAATATTAACTATTCCAAGCAATATTATACCAGTATCAACAAAATTCCATACTAAAGAATTATCTAAATAAATACCAATTATTAATCCAATTATAAATAATATTTTAAATATAACTTTACTTACTTTATTATTGCTAATGAATAAAATGTTACTTTCACCCAAATAATACTGACTGACAACTGTTGCTAAAGCAAAAGTTAGCAAGAAAAATAAACATAAATAGTTGCCAAATTTTCCAAAAATACTTTCAAATACATAATATATTAAATCAATTCCTGTAAACTTTGATAAATCGATATCATAAATTAGAATCATAAATCCAGTTATTGAACATAAAAGAATTGTATCGATAAACACACCAAAACACGAAATAAATCCTTGATTTTTTGGTAATATATCTTTATTCATTGCACTAATTGTTGGTGTTGTGCCAAGCCCAGCTTCATGAGAAAATAAACTTCTTTTCATGCCAATAATTATTACTGGAGATAGAATACTTTTTACATTAAAGGCACTTGTAACTATTTCTGTTATTACCTTAGGAAATATTTTAATATTAAAGATTATTATTAATATGCCAATACAAACATATAATATACTCATAATAGGTACTATTATCTCAGAAAACTTTACAATCTTATTTGTTCCTTTAAAGATAATGAATATACAAAATATTAATAAAGATATAAATATTATTATTCTTGGAATATTAAATGAATAAATAAGTGCTTCACTAACTGTTTTTACTTGAATTGGTTGAAAGAAAATTGAATTTGAAAGACATAAAAAAATAGATATTATTATTGGAATGATTTTAAGTCCTAATGAACTTTTAATATAATAACTGCTCCCACCTCTATATTCACCATTTATATTTTTTCGAAAAATGATAGCCAGTGTATTTTCAAATAAAGAGAATATACTACCAAAAATAGCATATATCCACATCCAAAATAAACTTCCCTTTCCACCAAGTAAAATAGCACTTGTAATTCCTACTATATTTCCTGTTCCTATATGACTTGCAAGCATTACCATAAATGTTTTATAACTACTTTTTGATTTGTTTTTATAAAATATTTCTTTTATCGCAATTTTTGGTGCTTTTAATTGAATAAATCGATATTTTATTGTAAACATAATAGCAACTAAGAAAAATATTAAAATAATAACACTGCTAATTTGATCAAACATTTAAATCACTCATTTTAATATATGTAATTACTAATTTAAATAATACCTGATTTAATTGCTAATAATAGATAAATATGCTAAAATGATGAAGGAAGTGAAAACATGGAATATACAGATAAACAACATAATTATTTCACATTAAATAATTATCTTAAACAACGATTTAACCAAAAAGTTTTTAAAGTTGCTTTAAATGGTAACTTTACTTGCCCTAATCGTGATGGAAAAGTCAGTACACGTGGTTGTATTTTTTGTTCACCATCAGGAAGTGGTGATTATGGCGGAAAACGTGGAAAACCTCTTTCTGAACAGTTTTCTACACTTACAAAGATAATTCACCATAAGTGGCCTGAAGCGGGTTATATCGCATATTTTCAAGCAAATACGAATACATATAAACCTCTTTCTGAACTTAAGAAACTTTATAATGAAGCTATAAACTTAAGTGATAAAATCGTTGCCTTATCAATTGCAACAAGGCCTGATTGTTTAAGTGAGGATATTGTAAGCTACCTAGGAGATTTAAATAAAAAAATACCTGTGTGGATTGAATTAGGCTTGCAGACAACTAACGAAGATACCGCAAAGTTGATTAATCGTGGATATAAGCTTGATGTATTTGAAAAAGCAGTAATGTTACTTAGAAAATATAACATTGAAACGATTGTACATATTATTAATGGTCTTCCTTATGAAACACAAGATGATATGATAAATACAGTTAAATATCTTAATAACCTAGATATTCAAGGAGTTAAAATTCATTCTCTTTTTATTTTAGAAAATACTGAACTTGCTTTGCTTTATCGAAAAGAAAAATTTCATGTATTAACTAAAGAAGAATATGTTAAAATAACTGCTTTACAACTATCACATCTTCGTAAAGAAATTGTCATCCACCGTATTAATGGTGATGCACCTTTAGAATTATTAATTGAACCAAAATGGAGCATTAAAAAGCTTGTGGTAATGAACGATTTAGACAAGTATATGAAAGCTAATAATATTACCCAAGGATGTAACATAAATAAATCCATATAAAAAATGTAGGAATCAAATCCTACATTTTATTTTCGTTTTTTAGATTTACTCCTTTTTCTAAGTTCTTCTTTTCCGTTATATGAAGTCTTTTCTTCTTGTTTTCCCATTTTAGGATTTTTAGTAATTTCGATACTTACTTTCTTACCTTTGTGGCGAATATGACCATTTAAAGACAACACTTCATCAACATATTCATCAGGAACTTCAAAGAATGAGAATTTATCACAAATAGAAACATTATTAATATTTGCATTTGTTAGATTAGTACTTTTAACAAGCATATCAGTTATTGTATACACTTTGATGTCATCACGTTTTCCAAGTGTTATAAACATTCTTACGCCACCATTACTGTTTTTTGCTTGTCTTCTTTCAATTACTTCTTTTACTTCTTCTATTTCTTTGTTTCTACTCTCTGCATTTATAATAATTGAAAGTAAACCCTTGATAAGCATATCTTTAGGTGCATCTTCGTACTTTTCAATTTGCTTTTCTACAATACTCATATATTTATTATTTTCGTAAGTAGTATCTTCGAAATTATTATTTTCTGAAGCTATTTCTAATGCTCTATTTAATAATCTTTTTGTTCTAAGCTTAATTACTTTATCTAAACTTGGTACTTTAATCTCTTCTATTTTAGCTTTCGTATACTTGATAATATTACGTAATTGATACTTTTCTTTAACAGTTACTAAACTTATTGATAAACCATCGTTTGAAGCTCTGCCAGTTCTTCCAATACGATGAACATAATACTCTTCATCAGTTGGTAAGTCATAATTAAACACTACATCAACATTATCAATATCAAGGCCTCTTGCGGCGACATCACTAGCAACTAATATATTAATAGTTCCTTCACGAAAACGTTGCATAACTCTATCTCTTTGCATTTGTTTCATATCACCATGAAGTGCCTCCGCAAAGAATCCTCTTGTAAGTAATGAACTAGTAACATCATCAACGCCACGTTTAGTATTACAAAAAATCATTACTATTTTATATTCATTTAGTTCAATTATGCGAGCAATGACTTCAATTTTATCTTGTTCTTGGCAAAGTACATATTTTTGTGTAATACGTTCGACAGTTAAACTTCCATGATTTACATTGATTTTCTTTGGAGTTTTCATATACTTTCTAGCAATTTCTTCTATCTCAGGTGAGAAAGTCGCTGAGAAAAGCATTGTTTGATGATCAGGAACATTCTCAAGTATTGCATCTATATCTTCTCTAAAACCCATATTTAACATTTCATCAGCTTCATCAAGAACGACCATATTAACATGATCTAAACGAACAGTTTTTCTTTTAATATGATCAAGAAGTCTTCCAGGAGTTGCAACAACTATTTGTGGTCTTTTCTTAAGCGCAGTAATCTGCTTTTGAATTTCTTCACCACCATAAAGCGTAACAGCTTTAACATCCATAAACATACTAATCTCATTAATGTCTCCAGTTATTTGTAAAGCAAGTTCACGCGTTGGTGCAATAACCAAAGCTTGACAAGCACGAAGTTCTTCTTTAATGTTTGTAAGCATTGGAATTGTAAAGGCTAAAGTTTTTCCAGTACCTGTTGGAGCCTGCCCAATGAGGTCAGATCCTGTCATGGCATATGGAAGAACTTTTTCCTGGATTTCAGTCATATTTGTAAACTTTTTTTCATTAATAGCATCAAGTATTGGTTTTATTAATTCTAAGTCAGTAAAATTCATTGTTACTTACCTGAAACTGGTAGTTTACCAAATTGAATTGAAGGTGAGCCAAATCCACTATATGATACTTCTAAATCATTACCAATTTTTTCAACATCACTCATCATCTTTAAGAAGTTTCCAGCAACAACAACTAAACATACAGGATGAACTTTTTTGCCATCTTTAATATAATATCCTGATGCTTGGCCGGAGAAGTCACCACTTATTGCATTTAAACTAGCATGTAAGCCAGCTAAATCAGTAATTAATAAACCTTCATCCATTTCTTTAATCATATCGTCAAGTGATGTATCTCCATTTTCGATATGGAAGTTCATTGCACGAACACCACTAGCTGAAGCATTACCTGTTGTTGTAGAACCTAATGCTTTTGCGGTTTTAAGATTATGTAAGAAGCCTTTAAATACACCATTTCTTACAACATCTTTTTTGAAAGTTGCAACACCTTCAGCATCAAATGGCTCACGAATTAATGCATCTTCTTTTAATGGATTATCAACAATACTGATTTTCTCACTCATAATTTTTTCGTTTTCTTTACCAATTAAACCAGTAATTTTTCTTAAAACTGATTCACCAGAAAACATTGAGAAGAATCCTGATAATAAATCTATCATACAATCTTTTTCAATGATAACTTTATAATTTCCAGTAGGAATTTGAGTAGCACCAATCATACTTAATCCATTAGTAGTACCTTTTTTATAAATCTTATCAACGTCAAAATCATTATAATTATTTACTGCTTTTACAGCAAAACCATTTTGTTTGTTAGGATTGTCTTTTTCGCCACAAACGCAACCAAAAACTACAACACCAATTTCGTTTTCTTTTGCAAGGTTTAAGCCTTTAGAATTTACAATCTTCATTGTTGTTTTTTCTTCGTTGTAACGTAAATAATCGATTAGTTCTACTTTCTCTGAAACTGCATATCCTTTTTTCTCTAAATCAAGAAGCAAATTAATTTTTTCTTGTGTACTTACTTTATCAAAATTTGATTCTTTCTTTTCAATAACAGGATAATTATCAGAGCCAGAAAATAATACTGCCTCTTCTTTTGTTGTTATTGCAAGAACATTTTCTTTTAATTTTTCTAAAAGATTATCAATTTCCTCATCAGTTAAATCTGCAGAATTCTTTTGAAAACGTAAAGTAGCAGCTTTGTTATTAATAAATCCTTTTAATGTTGTAGATTCCTCAGACCCTGAGAAATTAGATTCCACATTACCTTTGAACACAGAAATTCTAGTTTCTTCGGAAGAAGATACAATTATTTCAATATCATCAAATCCAAATTCTTTAGCTCTAGCGATAATTTTTTGTAACATTATTTACTGCTCCTTCCACCAACTGTAATATTTTGAACACGTATTGTTGGTTGACCAACATCTGTAGGAACAGATCCACTTAATGATCCACATACACCATGGCCAAATTCTAAGTTATCAGAAATACGATCTATGTTCATAAGTACTTCAGAACCACTTCCTACTAAAGTAGCTCCACGTACTGGTTTAGTAATCTTACCATCTTCAATTAGATAACCTTCACTAACCGCAAAGTTAAATTCACCAGTAGATGGATTAACACTTCCACCACCCATCTTCTTTGCAAATAGACCATATTTTGTATCTTTAATAATATCTTCAAATTTATCTTTTCCTGGTGCAAAGAATGTATTTGTCATTCTTGAAGTAGGAGAGAATGTATAATCTTGTCTTCTACCTGAACCAGTAATTGGATGATTCATAATTAAAGAGTTACGATAGTCAACTAAATATGATTTTAAAATACCATTTTCAATTAAGATGTTCTTTTGTGTTGGATTTCCTTCATCGTCATAGTTTAGTGATCCCCATTGATTTTCTCTAGTACCATCATCTATTGCGGTAACAATTGAACTTGCAATTTGCGTGCCAAGTTTATTACAGAAAACTGATGCACCCTTTGCAATTGCAGTTGCTTCTAAACTATGAACACATGCTTCATGTAATAAAACACCGCCAAATGCATTATGAACAACAACAGTCATCTTTCCACCTGTCATTTCTTCAGCGTGTGCCATTGTAACAGCAGCAGATGCAATTTTTTTACCAAAATCTTCAAAATCTTGATTGTCAAAAAATTCATATCCACCATTTAAGCCCATTGAATCAGAAATTGTTTGCATGCAACCTTCATGTGCTGCCACCGCAACACCAAATGCTCTAATGTTAGAACGATAATCTTCCACAAATGTTCCATTTGAGTTAGCGATTGTTACATTTTTATCTGTATCGCTAATGTTTGCCATAGCTTGTACTATTTCTGGGCTATATTCTTTAATTGCTTTATGAATCTTAGTAATTATTTCTATTTTCTTTTGATTATTTACTTCGCAAGGTTTAACCTTTGGAGATAATATTTGATGTGGTACTGTTTCTTTAAATTCTTTGCATGTGATTTTTTCTTCATTATTTATTCCTGAAGCAAGTTTTAATGCAAGCTTTGTTAATGACTTTTCAGTAACATCATTTGTGTAACCAAATACCTCATTTGTACCATTTAAAATACGAATTGATGCTCCATGATTAATATTTGTATGTGTTTGTCCTAATCCTTCATTTGACATCGCAAGAATATTAGAAACAGTATGTTCAACAAATATTTCACAAAAAGTTGCACCTGTAGATAACCCCGCATTTAAAACCTTTTTTGCTATATCTTTTTCTAATAATTTCATCTTTTATATCCTTTTTTTACTATTTTTATTTTCTAAGCCATTTTAAGCTTTCATTAAGTCTTCTTAAAGATTCTTCTTTACCTAAGATATCAGCCATTTCAACTGAACCACCTGGAGTTACATTGTAACTAGTTAATGCAACACGTAAAACTGTGTATACAACACCAGACTTTAGTTCTAAACGTTCAGCACTTTTTACAATAACATCATGAAGGTTTTCTTCAGTAAAATCAATTTCTTCAAGCTTAGGCATAACATCTTCCAAAACTCTTAAAGCAACATTACTATCAATTTTAAGTTTTTTATTATAATATTGATCTTCAGTAATCTCTTTAAAATCTTCGATAAATGCTACTTTTTCAGGAATTTCAGAAAAAATTTCAATACGTGATTGTAATAGTTTTCCAAATTTTTCATAGTCATATTTTCCTCTGGCAACTGATTTTTCAAAGAAAGGAGTTGCATGTTTCATAAATACATCGAATGGTAGTTCTTTAATGTACTCACCATTTAGCCATCTCATCTTGTCTTCATCAAAAATACTTGAAGATTTACTTAAACCATCAACACTAAATTTTTCAATTAACTCATCCATTGTAAATTTTTCTTGTTCACCTTTTGGACTCCAACCAAGAAGAGCAATGTAGTTAATTACTGCTTCAGGTAAATAACCTTTCGCCATAAAGTCTTCAAAGTTTGCATCACCATAACGTTTACTTAATTTTCTTTGCGCATCTTTCATAATTGGTGTTAAGTGAATATATTTAGGATGTTCCCAACCAAATGCATCATATAATAAATTATATTTTGGAGTACTACTTAAATACTCATTACCACGCATTACATGACTTATTTCCATTAGATGGTCATCTATTACATTTGCGAAATTATATGTTGGAAGGCCATCAGACTTTAGTAATACTTGATCTTCAAGTTCATTATTTGGAATAGTAACATGACCAAATACTAAATCATCAAATTCACTTACACCCTCTGTTGGCATATTTTGACGAATAACATAACTATCACCACGAGCTAAACGCATTTCAACTTCTTCTTTTGGTAAATGCAAGCAATGTTTATCATAGCGTTTAATTCCTTGACTATTTATAAGTGTATCAAGTCTTTCTTTGTCACAAAAACAGTAATACGCATGTCCAGTTTCAACTAACTTTTTCGCATATTCTTGATATATTTCTTTACGCTCAGTTTGAACATATGGTCCATAATTACCACCTTGGTTTGGTCCTTCATCGATTGTCATCTTTGCTTCTTTTAATGTATTATAAATAACATCAATTGCACCAGGAACAAATCTTTCTAGGTCTGTATCCTCAATTCGAAGAATAAAGTCACCATTATTTTGTTTTGCATATAAATATGCATATAGTGCAGTACGAAGATTTCCTATATGCATGAAACCTGTTGGACTTGGTGCAAATCTAGTCCTTACTTTTTTATTATCATTCATTTTGTTCACTTTCCTTCTTTTTAATATATTTTAATTATTTATAGTTCTATTCTACGTTTTTGTCCGCTTTGTGACATTTTTGTTTTCTTAATTCCTTTTATCTCCACAGGATATTTTTTATTTAATGTTGATAAAATTGATTCTTTATTTGATGCTAGTTCATCATAAGTACCTGATTCTACTATTTTACCATCTTGGATTATTAATACATTATGGAAACATTTTAATAGATATGGTTTATCTGTAATTACTAAAACTATTTTATTCTTCATTTTCGCAACTTCATTAAATAGTTCTAATTCGGTTGAAAAATCAAAGTCAGCTGTTGCATCGCAAAAAAGATATACTTTTGAGTCCTTATAAAAACAATTTGCAAAGATAATTCGATTAACTATTTCTTGGTAATTTGGAAGATGAATTAACGCTTCATCACTCATTTTTGTTTGATCTTTGTTTGGCAATTGTGAAACAATATTTTTTAATCCGCTTTTATTTAATGCATCATTATATAAATATTCATTAAATTCTTTTGGATAAATAATATTATCTTGAATTGAAATATCAAAAAGTTGATTATTATCAGTTATTGTAGATATCACAGAACGCAAAAGTGAAATTTGTATTTTCGCATAATTGCAACTGTTCATTTGAATTTCACCCTTATCAGGTCGTTCAAACTTTGTTAGTAAACTAAACAAAACATCTTTTGTTTTCTTATCGTTAATATATATACCTAAGCTATCAGATTTTTTAACCTCAAATGAAATATCATTAAGTATTGGCGTTTTATCAATGAAATAACTTACTTCATTTAATCGTAAACCATTAATATCTTCAAATGATGTAACTGGCTCAGATCTAATTTCTGTATGTAAATCAATTAATGAATAAATTCTTGTAGCATTCTCTTCAATAATTGATTTATTAAATTTATAGGACATAATACTTTTTGTAAGAATAAAGATTGTTGGTGAAATAAATCCAAGTACAATGAAAACTCCTATTCCAATATTATAACGAGCTGATGTGTATAATACACCACCTAACCCAATAGTAATAGCTAAGTATAAAACCATAAAAATGCATTGTAAGACTTTTGTGTTCACAATATTTATAACATCAAAATTAGTTTTATTTTTCTTATAATCTTGTAAGTCACCAATGAATACTTCTTTTTCAAGTTCAGTACCATTTTTAAGTTTTATATCACTTATTAATTTATAATCAGTTTTAACTTTTTTTGTATTAACCTCTATGCTATCATCAACTGGTTTTCTTAAAGCACTAGAAGCAATGCTGACGGCTTTATCAGCAATTACATAGAATGGTACTAAAAGAAATAATATCAATCCGAGAATTGGTTGAATAATAATTGCGAATACTAAGAAAGAAAAAGCATAAATAACTTTTGAGATTATCTGCAAGATATTATCACCAAAATAATAATCGCTTATTTTTTCACAGTCTTCAACTAAACAATTTACACTCTCTTTAGTATTATAATCGGTAATAGCAGTAATTTCTCCATTAATCATTCCTATATAAGCTTCTTTCAAAAGCTTGTTTCTTATATTAGACTTAATACTGCTCCTTGAAATTTCCTTTAAGAAATAAAAACCAATTCCTATTGCACAGAATAATAGGAAAAATAATGTATATGGACTTATTTTATAATTTTCTTTTGTTAGTTGTTCAACAAACATTTTGATATCTATTAAAATTGCTATAATTGATAAAGACATTCCAAAACTAGAAAGGACAAAAAATATTAAATCCTTTGTTTGGGACAAAAATATATGAATACAATTTTTTGAATTTTCTGTATTTTTCATAAGCAAAAAAAATCCCTTCTATATCTATTATAATACAACAAAATGACAAAAATGTAAAGAAAAATTGTGTTATAGCTTTTATTGTGCTATAATAATTTTGAGGTGAAAACATGAACAAAATTGCAGTTTATCCTGGCTCATTTGATCCTGTATCAAATGGACATATTGATATAATAAATCGTGCAAGTAAAATATTTGATAAGTTATATGTAGTAGTTTCTGTCAATCCTGTTAAAAACTATTGTTTTAAACCAGAAGACAGAGTGTGGATGATTAAAGAAGCAACAAAAAATCTAACAAATATTGAAGTAACTAGTGACGATGGATTAGTACTAAACTTTGCGAAAAAACATAATGCTGATGTTATCATAAGAGGGTTAAGAAATACGCAAGATTACGAAAATGAGATAACTCTTTTTCAATTTAATAGATCAATTGATAGGGACATTGATACTTTTATTCTATTCCCTTCGACAGATAATCTTTTCCTATCTAGTTCATCTATTAAAGAGTTAGTTAAGTTTGATAGTGATATATCAAATTATGTGCCAAAAGAACTTGTTTCATTTATTACACAAGGAATAAAAAAGAGTCAGTAATCCTGACTTTTTTATTTTAGCTCTAGCAAAAATTTTTGTGATTTTGCCATCTGTCAAAAATTCTTGTGATAT